>CAZZYQ010000001.1:0-147153 GCA_964658395.1 uncultured Granulicella sp.
GGGAAGTCGCAAAGCTGGACGGCTCGTCCATCTCGTGAGGATCCCTATGCCTGCTGCGTATGACTTACCCTCTCGGCTAAACTGACTGACATGGAAATCAGCGCACTGAACGATAACTTTGGGCTGCCGGGCGTTCTCGCTTTTGAGGAGTACCACGGCCTGGCGCGGGTTGTGATCACGACGCCGGCAGCCAGGGCGGTGGTTTATCTGCAAGGTGCGCATCTGGCGGAGTGGCAACCGGCAGGCCAGGCGCCCGTGCTCTTCCTGAGCGAAAAGACAGCGTACAAGAAGGGCAAGGCAATCCGAGGAGGCGTTCCGGTGATCTTTCCCTGGTTTGGCGATCGGCATGACGGGAAGGCTGGACCGGCGCACGGCTTTGCACGCGCGGCGGAATGGGAGTTCCTGTTTGCCGCTCTGACGGGGGAGGACGTTCACGTGACGCTGGCTCTGACGCCGAACGAGGCGACGCGGGCGCTTGGCTTTGACAAGTTCCGCGTGGCGTACCAGTTGACCATTGGGCGAACGCTGACCCTGCAGTTGTCGGTTGCGAATGAGGCCGAGGAGCCAATGGTGTTTGAGGAGGCGCTACACACCTACTTCGCGGTCGGCGATGTGCGGGAGGCTTCGGTGACCGGCCTGGCACAGACCTCATACTTCGACAAGCGGGACAACGGGGCGGAGAAGGTGCAGACGGAAGACCCGCTGACGCTGCACTGGACGACCGACCGGCTCTACTTCAACACCGAGGCCGAGTGCGTGATCGCCGATCCGGTGCTGAAACGACAGATCAGTGTTAAGAAGACGAACTCGGCGACGACCGTCGTGTGGAACCCGTGGTCTGAACTGACCCCTGGGCTGGCGGACATGGATGCGGATGCATGGCCGGGCATGTTATGCGTGGAGTGCGGAAATGCCGGGCCGAATGCGGTGACGCTCGAACCCGGACAGGTGCATACGATGCGGTCGTCAATATCTCTTGAGACGCTTGGGCCGGCTGAGGCCGCTGCTGGCTGATGCTGATCCTGGCTTCTGCGTCGCCGCGCCGCCGCGATCTGCTGCAACAGATTGGGTTGACCTTCGAGGTGGAGACGGCGGAGATCGACGAGACGCCGCAGCTGGGCGAAGAGCCGCTGGCTTACGTAAGACGGCTGGCCGAGCACAAGACGGCTGCGGTGTTTGCGCGCCACGGAGCGGATGCGGACCGTCGCCGGATAGTCGTTCTGGGCGCGGACACGACGGTAGTATGTGCGGGGCAGATTCTGGGTAAGCCCGTCGACGAAGCCGATGCAGCGAGAATGCTGCGCCTGCTCTCCGGCAGGCGGCACGAGGTGATGACCGGGGTGGCGCTCCGTACAGCGGCAGGAGCTCACGTGGAGGCAGAGATCACGTCGGTGGACGTGAGGGCGCTCTCGGAGCGGGAGATCGCGGCTTACGTTGCAACGGGGGAGCCGCTGGGCAAGGCTGGAGCGTATGCGATTCAGGGCCGTGCTGCGCGGTTTGTCCCTCGGATCGAAGGATGCTACTTCAACGTAGTGGGATTGCCTCTTTCTCGCCTGACCCGGATGCTGGAAGAGCTGCAGCGATGAGGATGCAAGCGGAAGGCGAACGCGCGCCCCGTCGTCCCGCTATGTGGTTGCGATCATGGCGGCAAGAAGCGCCGTGCGGGGGACGAGGTGCTCGATCTGAACGCATTCGTGAGCGGCGTGCGCGCCCTCGCCGACTGCGCCCATGCCGTCGAGGGTAGGAATGCCGAGTGCGGAGGTGAAGTTGCCGTCGGAGCCGCCGCCCGTGGAGGCTTCCTCAAGCGCAATGCCGAGTTCGGCGGCAAGGCTGCGGGCCTGTTCGAAGAGGGCGATGGTGCCGCGTGTGCGCTCCATGGGCGGCCGGTTGATACCTCCTGTGACGTCGAGGCGGCAGGCCGGGTCAGTGACTTTGAGGCTGCGAAAGAGTGTGTCTACGAGGGAAGCGTCCTCAGCCTGTGCGATGCGAACGTCGAACTCGGCGTAGGCATGCTCGGGCACCACGTTGGAGCGCGTGCCTCCGCGGATCACGCCGCAGTTTACGGTACGGCCGCGATCGAGATCGGTAAAGTTGGAGACGGTCTCGACGAGGCGCGCCATCTCGCGGATGGCGGACCGGCCGCTCGCGAAGTCCACGCCACTGTGTGCGGCGATGCCAGTGACGTGCAGCTCGTACTGGCCCACGCCTTTGCGGGCGGTCTTGTAGGCGAGGCCTTGCGCCGGTTCAAGGACGAAGACGGCGGATGACGCCCGCGCCAGACGCTCAGTTAAGTGCCGGGAGATCGGGCTGCCGATCTCCTCGTCGCTATTGAGCAGCAGGGTGACCGGACGAGCAAAATTGAGCTCATGGAGAGACTTCAGCCCGGTGAGGGCCATGACGACACCCGCCTTCATGTCGAGCACGCCGGGACCGAAGAGACGATCGGAGGTCTGCCGCCAAGGCATGCGGGCGAGCGTTCCCATGGGCCAAACCGTATCGAGGTGACCGAGCAGGAGCAAAGGCTTCGCGCTTGAAGTGGAGCAGCCCGAGTGCAGCTCCAAGAGATCGCCAAATCCAGTGTGGTGGTGCCTGAGGGCATCGAGACCGGCTTCGGCTGCGAGCGCGGCGACGAAGTCGTGAGCGCGGTTGACGGCTGCGGGATCGTCGCTGGGCGACTCGATCTCGACAAGGCGGTGCAGGCTGGCCTGAAGCCAGTCGGCTTGGCTGGAGACGTGCTGGAGGATGCGAGGCAAACCGGGGATCGGCATGGGTGAAGCCATGCTATACCGCAGAGTTGACGACGAGTACCCTGTGTCTATTCAGACACAGTCGCCACTCCTGAAACAGGGCTAGACTTTTAAGGTTTGGTAAAGGACGTCTGGTTCGTGGCGATTTCAGCTCATTTTGAGCATACAATCCGGTCGGAAGTCGAGTTCGAGGGCATAGGGCTTCATAGCGGCGCTCCCGTAGCCATGAAGTTGATCCCGGCTCCTGCGGGTTCGGGGATTGTTTTCAGGCGGAGCGATCTGGACAACTTTGAGATACCCGCGACGGGACGCAACGTCGCAAAGGTAAGCTACGCGACCAGTCTTATGCGCCAGTCGGTGCTGATCTCTACGACTGAGCATCTTCTTTCCGCGCTGATTGGGTTCGGCGTCGATAACGTGATCGTGCAGATCGACAATCTGGAAGTGCCGATCCTCGACGGGAGTTCGTTGCCCTATGTGGAGGCGTTTCGCCGCGTGGGCTTGAAGCAGCAGCGGCGGAAGCGGGAGTACATTCGCATTCTGAAGGATGTTGAGGTGCAGGATGGCGGCAAATTCATCGGGGTCTATCCTGGAACCGGCTACAGCATCGATTACAGGATAGACTTTCCTGATCCGATCGGGTTTGGGACGTTCTCTGGAGACCTTGAGAGCGGCGTATACGCCGACCTGATCGCGCCGGCCCGAACCTTCGGCTGGAAAGAAGATGAGCCGATGCTGCGGAACATGGGGCTGATTCGAGGAGCTTCGGAGGCGTGCGCGATCATTCTGACACGCAAGGGTATTGTGAATGGACCGCTGCGCTTCGTTGATGAGTTTGTGCGGCACAAGGTGCTGGACCTGATCGGCGACCTGGCTTTGGCCGGAAAACGAATCCAGGGACGTGTGGTGGCGGAGCGGGCCGGACACGCCATGCATACCGCGCTGGTGCGAAAGCTGATGCAGGACCGGTCAGCCTGGGAGTTGGCCTACGGCTACGCGAGACCAGCTTACGAAAACGGCGCGGGTTCGCAGTCGCTTGTGACAGCAATCGCTTGAGCTCGGAACGTGTTGCGGCGGTTGCGCTGGGATCAAATCTCCGGTCGGCTGCTGGAGATCGAAGCGCTAATCTGCTTGAGGCTGTGAGACGCCTCGGTTCAGTGGGAGAGGTCATCGCGGTTTCCAGCTTCTTCGATACGGCACCAGTCGGGTATCTGGATCAGCCGCGATTTCTAAATGGAGCGTTGCTGTTGCGGACCAGGCTCGAGCCATTCGATCTTCTGGCGGGGCTGTTAAGCATTGAGCGGGAGATGGGCCGGAACCGGTCGGCGTCTGTGCCGAAGGGGCCGAGGGTCATCGATCTGGATCTGCTGCTTCTAGGCGACCTGGCGATGGAGACGCCAGCATTGACGCTGCCGCATCCGGCGATGCGCGAGCGGCGATTCGTGCTGGAGCCGTTGGCGGAGATCGCGGCGGGGATGGTCGATCCGGTCAGCGGAGCAACAATCGCGGAACTACTGGCACGGTTGAGGGACTGAGCGTACAAGGGCAAACCGAGAAATGCCGATCCTTTGTGGCAGAACTCAAAAGTGCGGGTTGAACTAAAGGGCGCGGATGGATTAACCGGCTAAGACCCGGGCGCACTCGTGAGCGATCTGAAGGCCTTCTTCCACAGGCATGGCCCGAGCCTGCAGGCGTGAAGCTTCATAGAGTTGCCGCCGGGACTAAAGACGAGTGCGGTCGTCATAGGTGGTTGATTGCCAAGGCGCTCCGGGAGGGGATTAGCGTTGGGGGCGGTGAGAGCTTAGCACCGATCCGTCAGACGTGACCTCGCTTTGCGGTATCAACGTGCGGGATACAGGTACAATCGTAGGCAGCCTCAGAGCGCGCGGGCGAGTAGCTCAATTGGATAGAGCACCGGCCTTCTAAGCCGACGGTTGTGGGTTCGATCCCCGCCTCGCCCACCATGCACGATCGATCTGCACGGTCACTGCGGACGCTCTCTTCGCAACGGCCTTGGATGTGCGGCCTGCTCTGTGCTTGGCTCCCCGGCGTGACCAAAGAGTTCAGGGTGGATGTAGTGACCTTTTTCTTTGCTGGTCTTTTCTACTTCCACCGGGATGCGATGTGCATTGGCCCACGCGTCCTGACGGATGCCAGTGACCTGCCAGGAGACCTTTACTCCGCCCCGATCGGTGCGAATTACGAACCGATTGGAAGAGACCTCGTTCTCGACTGTGGCCTGAGCGAAGGTGCCGATGGTTGTGAGCTGATAGCGAAAGTCTCGGTTCAGCTTTTCGAACCAATCAGGCAGGGTGACGATGGCGATGCCGCTGGCATCGGTCGTGGTGACGCCGTCGTAGACGTTTTTCATGTCCGGTGACTCTACGAAGGAGTGGTACAGGTATCTGTCTGCGGGATCGGCAGGGTCGTCGATCTTGAAGGAGCCGCCGCTCTTGGATAGATTGCCGCTTACCTCCACATTCCCATCGAAGTAACCGGCACCGCCAGAAGTTCCTCCGCCACCGTAGGTCTTGACCTCGCCGTAGGCATAGACGCCGTAGCCTCCGAGGCCAGCGAGCAGATCGGCGCCGTCCCCGCCCGCGCCCTCCGCGCTTTGTGTTGATCCTCCGGCGGCATAGATTCCCGTGCCTCCGCCAGTCGTCTCACCGGAGTTGTCACTCTGGCCGCCCTCTGCTTCAACGCCATAGCCGCCTCTTCCTCCGTCTCCGGTTCCCGTGCCTCCTACTGCGATCATCCCCTCGCCGCCTACGCCTCCCAGGCCATCGGACAGCGCTGGGGCTGGACCGCCTTGCGCCTGCAACGCTGCGCCTTCCGAGCCGCTGTTCGTGATGGAGAAGACGGGATAGACCTCGCGGGAGTAAGTTGCGCTGTAGGGCAGGGTCACGGTTCCGGCGGGACCTCTCGGGCCAGTCGCACCGGTTGCACCCCTGGGACCTGCGGGACCCGCCGGGCCGGTGGGGCCAGCAGGTCCGATCAGGTCAATCTGCAACACTGCAGGGCGGCTGGTCGCCGTGTTCTCCTTCGTGTCGATGGTGAAGTTGGTAGAGCCTGATGCTTTAATCTCGAAGCCGTGGTTGCTGCTTGGGCTTGAGATCCAACCCTGCACCAGGCCGGTTACGGCAACAAAGGTCGAACGATAGCCCAGCTTGGCGGTGCCTGTTCCGCCCGCCGAGGACGAGACGGCCGGTCTTGTTGCGTACGTCACGCTGGTCTCCGACCATGCACCGGTGACGCCATAGACATCGAAGTCTCCGGCTGTGCTCACCTTGTCGGGAAAGAGAATCAATCGCGCCCTGCTGACCTGGCTAGCGGTCGTGCCTGCCGGCAAGATGTCGGCAAGGTCAAACTGCAGGAGTACCGAGTTGGTCGAGTTGACCGTGATGGATGTGCTTCCACCGTAGTTTGTAGAGGTCGCAGCGCTGTTGATGGCAGCGTCATCGGTAAGCAGGACCTCCTGTGCCAAAGCGCCGACGGGACTCGATAAGAGGGCAAGGGTGAAGAGTGAACCAAAGACGCTGGCGATCCGCATAGATTAATCCCCTCATGTTCTTAGGCGTGGAAGCAGCCTACAGGAAAGTGCGCCGAATACGCACAGAGTTTCTGTGAACGTCAGAGAATTTCAACAAGGCGTGATCGCTCGCCGGGTGTCTGTCCTAGAAAGAACGCGATTGGACATAGTTGAACGTTGGGCAGGAGAAAGCTCGAGGAAGGTCGAAGCCCCACATCCCTAACCGAGATGCGGGGCGGCTGCCTCCGGCCAGGCGCTTCTTAGACAAACAGCGGCGCGAGCACAAGGGTGATGGTCGCGAGCAGTTTGATCAGTACGTGGAGGCTTGGCCCGGCGGTGTCCTTGAAGGGGTCGCCGACGGTGTCACCGACAACGGCGGCTTTGTGGGCGTCGGACTTCTTGCCACCGTACTGACCCGTCTCGATGAACTTTTTGGCGTTGTCCCAGGCGCCGCCGCCATTGTTCATCAGCATGGCGAGCAGTACACCGGCTATCGTGCCAACCATCAGCAGGCCGGCCACGGCTTCGGCTCCGGCGAGGTTTACGGCGTGGCCTTCGATCATCGGAACGAGCGCACTGCCGACTGAATCGACAGACGCGTTGGCCTGGTAGCTTTGGCTGAAGTGCTTGAAGATGAAGCCAACGGCGACCGGCAGTCCCACGGCGAGCAGGCCAGGCACGACCATCTCCTTCAGCGCGGCTGAGGTGACGATATTGACGCAGCGCGCGTAGTCCGGCTTGGAGGTGCCGGCCATGATGCCGGGGTTTTCGCGAAACTGGTTGCGCACGTCCTCGACGACCATCTGCGCGGTGCGGCCAACGGCCTTGATCGCCAGCGAGCTGAACAGATAGGTCAACATCGCGCCGAGCAGGGCGCCGACGAAGACGGGGATCTGCGCGAGATTGATGTTGTTGAAGCTCCAGCCGGGCGGCATGGAGGTAGCGAGGCCGGCGGCGTCGGCGACGTGCAGCTTCTCGACGACAAGGGTCTTGATCTCTTCAAGGTAGGCGGAGAAGAGAAGAAATGCGGCGAGCGAGGCAGAGCCGATTGCGTACCCTTTGGTGAGCGCCTTGGTCGTGTTCCCCGCAGAGTCAAGCTTGTCGGTGCGCTCACGTACCTCGTGGGGCTGGTTCGACATTTCGATGATGCCGCCCGCATTGTCGGTGATAGGACCGAAGGTGTCCATCGCAAGAATGTAGGCGGCGCAGCTCAACATGCCCATGGTAGCGATGGCGGTGCCGTAGATGCCTTTGGCGAAGTTGCTGACCGTGGTCACATCCGCCAGCCCCTGCACCCCGAAATAGTAGCTGAGCAGCAGCGCGGCGGAGATGACGACAACGGGGATTGCGGGCGTCTCCATGCCAACGGCGAGCCCGCTGATGATGTTCGTTGCCGGGCCGGTGAGCGAGGCTTTCACAATCGACATCACGGGGCGGTAGCGGGCTTCGGTGTAGTACTCGGTGATCCACACAAAAAGAAAGGCGGTCAACAGGCCGACGACGCCGCTGCCGAGCAGCCAGATAGGATGAACGCCAGGCCCGTTCAACATCAGATACACCGCTGCGGCAAACCCCGCCAGCGCGAGCAGAGAAGTCACGTAGAAGCCGCGGTTGAGTGCGGCCATGGGATCTTCGGTCTCGTTGGTGCTGACGACGAAAACACCCACGATACTGGCGATCAGGTTAATGGCAAGAACGATCAACGGGAAGAGGATGCCCTTGAGGCCGAAGACGGGAAACAGCGCCGCACCGAGAATCATCGCGCCGACGTTTTCGGCGGCGGTCGACTCGAAGATGTCGGCGCCACGGCCAGCGCAGTCGCCGACATTGTCGCCAACCAGATCTGCGATCACGGCGGGGTTGCGCGGGTCGTCTTCGGGAATTCCGGCCTCGACCTTGCCGACAAGGTCCGCGCCGACGTCTGCGGCCTTGGTGTAGATGCCGCCGCCAAGCTGCGCGAAGAGGGCTACGAGAGAGGCGCCGAAGCCAAAGCCGACGAGTTGGAAAGGAACCGCCTGAGGCTGCTCAAGGCCGCCGAAGATCAGGAACAACGCCGAGACGCCGAGCAGCGACAGGGCCACCACAACAAGGCCGGTCACCGCACCGCCACGCAGAGCAAGTTTCAGGGCGCGGTCAAGGCTGGTACGGGCGGCTGACGCGGCGCGAATGTTGGCGCGAATGGAGCAATACATGCCTGTGAAGCCGGCCAGACCGGAGCAGATGGCTCCAACCAGGAAGCTGACGACGGTCTTGGCGGCGAACGGAGCGGTGCGGGGCGAAAGGTGGTACCCGACGAAGACAATCACGGCGAGGACCAGCGCGATGAGGCCGATGGTCTGGTACTGCCGCTTCAGGAAGGCCTCCGCGCCCTCGCGAATGGCGTTGGAGATGAGCTGCATTTCGGGTGTGCCGGAGTCGGAGGCGATTACGGCGCGGGCAAGGATGAAGGCCAGCAAAAGTGCGATCAGAGCTACAGCGATCGCAATCCAAAGGTAGATACGTCCATCCGGGCCTGCTGCCTGCGGGTTGTACACGACGTCCGGCTGCTGCAGCACTAAGGATAAGAGGCCTACAACCTGCATAAGGAACGACTCCTTGAAGATGCGGAATTTATCAACGAACGATAAGTTGGTGATGAACAAACACAGGACGTAAGAACAACAAGCGCAAACGACCGCGCGGTTTGCGACCGGAGAGCGACGACGAAACTGCTGTGCGCCTTCAAAGCCGCAATTAGAGCATGCACATACGGTGTGGTCAAACGGGACGTCGGCGGCGGATATACCCAGCCCCGATTGCACCAAGAAGGAGCTACGTTGACAGATATTCGGGCAACAGGTAAAAACGTTTAGAAATCTAAATGTATTCAATCCATCCTTCATCACCGGAGAACACCATGTCCTCGAACCAGATCACCCCGCGTTTCCAGACCACAGACAGCGTCCTGTTGCTTGTCGACCATCAGACCACCACGATCGACTGGGTGAAGAGCCTGCCCAGGCAGACAGTCGTTGCGAGCTGCCGTGTTCTCGCGAAGGTCGCACGCGAGTTTTCCATGCCGATCTTTCTTACAACCACGATGGAAGAGTACGTCGGACCCACGATCGCCGAGATTCAGGAGGTCGCGCCCGAGGCTTTCGCATCGCGATTCAAACGAGGAGGCATCTTGAGCTGTTTCGATCAGCCGGAGCTTACCAGCGCGGTCAAGGCCACAGGTAGAAAAAACCTGATCCTCGCAGGTCTAACGACCGACATCTGCCTGTTCTGGGCGGCCCGGGACGCAGTCCGGCTCGGGTACACGGTGCAGGTAGTGGCGGATGCGTGTGGAACGATGTCCGCCTTAGGAGACCAGACGACGTTTGACCGGCTCCGCGATCTTGGGGCGGTGGTCACTGTAGTCAACCAGATGGTGACCGAGTTGCAGAACGACTTTGGCAGCCCTGAAGGACTGAAAGCGCAGAAGATCATGGGCGACGAGATCATCTCCAAGCTCAACGCTTAGACAGCGAGGGCAGGTAGCTGCGGCTCGTGCGGCGGTTGCCTGTCCTGCTTGAGGTACAAGTGCTCACGTTTCGGGTGCCCAGGTACCAGTAAATGGAGTCGGTCAACAGTGTGTCGCCAGATCAGGCTTGTTGCCTCGTTTCGTGCAGCGCTGGCTGCATGCATGACGTATGCAGCCATCGGTGGAGTGAGCTTGGCCGCCCAAACGGCTGCCTTGGCGGGGCCGCGTCCGCCGTCGCCGGCGTATACACCACAGGTCTGGGACATTGACTGGGCCTACCTTCGCGATCCAGCGGCACGCAACGACCGGACGGACAGACTGCATTTCCTTCCTCTGGACCGTTCCGGAGGTGACTACCTTTCCTTTACCGCGCAGATGCGGGAACGAGGGGAGTACCAGGATTATCCTGCGTTTGGTGCGCAACCGGTCGACAACGGCTACTTCCTTCAGCGGTACCTGGCAAGCGCCGACCTGCATCTTGGCGAGCGCTGCCGGTTATTTGTTCAAGTGGACAGCGGAGTTGTAAACGGACGGGACGGTGGACCTCGACCCGGCATCGATAAAGACACGCTGGACTTCAACCAGGGCTTCGTTGACCTTGTGCCGGTAAAGACGGCAGGTGCGACGCTGACGGTGCGGGCGGGCCGACAGCTGGTCTCGCTGGGTTCGACGCGGCTGATCGCGATTGGCGCCGGTCTGAACGTCGAACAGCCCTTCGATGGAGTACGCGTAACACTGCGCGATCACGGTTGGATAGCAGAGGCGATTGCGCTGCGGCCAACCGTGGTGAATCCGGGGTACTTCGATAATCAGCCGAACTCGGCAGAGGAACTCTGGGGATTGAACCTGAGCCATGTGCTTGCCGGATTGCCGCACGGCAATGTCGATCTCTACTACCTGGGCTTCGACCACAAACAGGCGCGGTACATGCAGGGTACGGGACGCGAGCAGCGCGAGACCCTGGGAGGGCGGATCTGGTCGCATACGCCCACATGGGACTATGACTTTGAGTACACCGGTCAGCTGGGACGCTTCGGAGGCGGAAACATCCGAGCCTGGGGAACTGGATACCATCTGGGCTACACGTTCGTTCAGACGCGGTACGCGCCGCACCCGGAGATCGATGGAGGCGTATTGAGCGGCGACCATGATGTGAACGACAGAACGCTGGGCACGTTCAATCCATTGTTTCCCAATGGCAATTACCTGAACGAGGCCATCCTGCTCGGTCCGTACAATCTCGTCATCACCCGTCCCACGGTAAAGCTGCAGCTATCGACAAGGGCCAGCAGCAACACGAATGTTGAGTTTCTCTGGCGGCAGGCCAAGCAGGATGGAGCGTATAACATCGCTGGTATCCTCACGCACCCGGCGAATGGATCGGATGCGCGATTCCTCGGGTCGCAGATCCAGGAAGAGATTAACTATAACTTCACCCGGCACTTGAGCGGCGCGCTGACGTACGAGCACTTCTTTGCTGGGGCGTTCCTGAAGGAGAGCCCGCCGGGCAAGAGCGTGAACTTTGTCTCGCCGCAGCTAATGTGGAACTTCTAACCGCCGCGAGCACAGAAGAAACCGCAAGACGCGGGAGGAGCAGACGCACTCGCCCCGCTGTTCGGCGACTGCGCCCGACGATCTCGCCGATCGTGTCGCCCACTTCGGCAAAGGCAGGCTTGAGTCGTGCCAGGAGGTGTTCTCCCTGCATCGGTCAATGCCATACTCCGGGTAGTCCGCGCCAGCAGACGAACCCCGATCTCCTCTTCCAAAGCCCGCATCGCATGGCTGACGGCGGAGGGTGAGACATTTTGCCGCCTGGCTGCATGGGTGAAGCTGCGTTCTTCCGCAACGATAAGGAATGTGGCAAGGGCGCGTAGGTCGCGGGGGAGCATTTGTGAAGTGTACTCACAAGCGCATTGAGATTTCATATACTTCCGAATTCCTTTCTCCTGAATCAGATTAGGTGTAAGCGCGAGATGGCGCCGGACGAAGGCAGAATGCCGCACGTGATTGTGAAACTCTGGCCAGAACAACAGGAACAACAGAACGACAGAAGGAACAATTCGCTGCGGAGACCACGCAGAGCTTAGAGCGCATCCTGAATGTCGAGGGGTATGGCGAGGAGTCTAACCCGTTGGATTCGAGGAGATCGGTGCGAACAGACAGGCGGAGCCGGCGTACCGCAAGGACATCGTTGGCAATGCAGTGAACTTGTTTTAAGAAGCCGGATTACAGCATGGAAAAGGGGCAGACGCACCTTTCCACCCAAGAGAGCCGACGAGCAAGAACACAGCACAAGAACACCCACAAGGAGAAGCACATGGAAATCCAGAGAAGTGGTTCGCAGCACTCCGGCAAAGGTCCCCAGGAGTGGTTTACGGGAAACGTCCGCATCGATCCTCTCTTCACTGCGCCCGATCCCGCCCGGGTAGCGGGAGCCAGTGTGACGTTCGAGCCGGGCGCGCGAACGGCATGGCACACACATCCGTTGGGGCAGACTCTTATCGTCACCGCCGGGTCTGGCTGGGCGCAGCGCGAGGGCGGGCCTGTCGAGGAGATTCGACCCGGGGACATCGTCTGGTTCCCACCGAATGAGAAGCACTGGCACGGCGCGGCGCCGACAACGGCCATGACCCACATCGCCATTCAGGAGAGGAAGGACGGCAAGATGGTCGACTGGATGGAACACGTGACGGACGAACAGTATTGCCGATAAGGAAAGGCGCTACCATTCTTACTTCAGAGATACAGCAGACGAACGGCACCTCGACTCCATTCGCCAGCAGTTGGAGCGCTGTGGGATCCGCCCATCGGAAGCTATCTGGCGGAGTGATTGGCTGGCGCGGTGTGTTCTGGGCGCTCGTACCCATTGGCGGGCTAGCGATGTTGTGGCAATGGTTCAGTTTGCCGGCCATCTCGCCTTTGGCTGCGAATCCGGTCTCCAAGCTTCTTGGATTACTCAGGAGACGCCATGTTGCAGCTGCCATGGCCGGAGTCATGCTGACGTTTGCCGGAGCATTTGCGACGTTCACCTACATGCGTCCGCTCTTAGAGACCCGGACCCACGTCACCCTTACACAACTGTCTCTCCTTCTGCTCGCGCTCGGGGTCGCCGGCTTCGTAGGAACATCCGCAGGGGCAGCGGTTGCGCAGCGACACCTCTACTTCATGCTCGGGGCGCTACCGGTCGTTCTCGCTGGAGTCACGCTATGGATACTCCTTGCGCAGCGCGTTCTCTGGTCTGTGGCCCTGGCCATGTTCTGCTGGGGAGCAATCAACTCCGCCATTCCGGTCTGCTGGTCAACCTGGCTCTCAAGAGGGGTCCGTGACGAACCCGAGAGCGGTGGAGGACTGATGGTCGGCGCGATCCAGATGTCCATCATGTTGGGCGGCGCCCTTGGCGGCTTCTTTCTGGACCGGTTCTCCGTGACCGCAACCTTCATCGCAGGATCGCTTCTGTTGCTCGTCTCTGCTGCGGTTATCGGAAGTGGGAAGCGGCTGCATTCAGCCTAGCGAACTGGAGCACTAACCTGATCTGAGTGGAAAGAGAATTACCAGAAAACTCTATGATCCAAGCGATTGCCCAAGCTACGTTGTGGCGTCCCCGATGCGATTCGAACGCATGTTGTCGCCCTGAGAAGGCGGTGTCCTGGGCCAACTAGACGACGGGGACGTGTCTCACGCTACCAACCATCCATGGCAGTGTCAAAATGCGGACCGGTTCCGGCGAGAGGCCGCCCACCGCGCATAGTATCGTTGATCCCATACCCCAAATGAGTTCGCCTTTGCGCCGCTACAAGTACCTTGATGCCCTTACGACCGCCTTTGTTGTCATCCTTCTCGTATCGAACCTGATCGCGCAGAAGGTATGCATGATCGGGCCGTTCGCCGTCACCGGTGCGGTCATCCTGTTTCCCATCACCTACATCTTCGGTGATGTCTTCACCGAGGTGTACGGTTTCGCCGCTTCCCGTCGAGCCATATGGCTCGGTTTCTTCGGTACCGCGCTGCTTTATGCGGTCGGGGCGATCATCATTGCGCTTCCAGCGGCACCGGGCTGGAAGAACCAGCAGGCATTTGCGACCGTCTTCGGCATCATCCCGCGCATTCTCGCCGCCAGCCTCACTGCGTTCTGGGCCGGAGAATTTGCGAACTCTTACACCATGGCCAGATTGAAACTACTCACGAACGGCCGGAAGCTGTGGACACGGACCATCGGTTCGACCGTGGTAGGCCAGGCCGTAGATACAATCCTGGTCATAACTCTCACGTTTGGTGGGAGCCTGGAATTTGGTACGCTGTTCAAGATCATCTACACGGCCTACTTCTTGAAGGTAGCCTACGAGGTGATCGCAACCCCGGTCACCTATGCGGTCATCTTCTGGCTGAAGCGCGCCGAGCACGCAGATGCATTCGACCGCAGTGAGAACTTCAACCCCTTCGCTTTCAGCGGGGCTACTGAGGGCGAGGTCTAGTAGGTTCGGGCCCGGCCTTTGTTGCGCGAGCTTTCGCGCTCTCCTTTTTCGCATCCTGCACGCCGCATCGTCATCTAAACAGCACGCCTTAGAATGTCAGCACCGCTTCGTAAACGGAAAACGCGGCGTCAGTGATCGCCACCGTAGCTGAGGCCTTAGAGCACACACGCTAAAGCAAGGAGCCACACTTGTATCTGGCCAATCCGTTGTCTCGCGCCCCGCTTCAGATCGCCATCGTCAGCGTTGGACTATTCGTTCTGCCTTTGGCAGGTTGTAAGAAGCCCACGCCTCCACCCCCGCAGACCGGGCCGATGCCGGTACAGGTCTCGCCAATTGCACTCTCGCCGGTGCCAAACTCTGACACCTATGTCGCGACCATCAAGAGCCGCCGCTCTTCGACCATGCAGCCTCAGGTAGATGGGAATCTTACCCGCATCTTTGTGCACTCCGGCCAGATCGTAAAAGCTGGTCAGGTACTCATGCAGATCGATCCGCTCAAGCAGGTCGCCACTCTGCAGAGTCAGCAGGGAACGCAAGCGCAGAAGCAGGCGGTCTACCAGTACAACCAGGCAGAGGTCGAGCGGCAAAGAAAGCTCTTCGAGGCGGGCATTACCTCCAAGCAGACCTACGATCAGGCCGTGCAGGCATTTGAGAACTCCAAGGCCGACTATGAGTCGTCTGTGGGGCTTACCGCGACCCAGAAGCAGCAGCTTGCCTACTATCAGATCCGGGCACCGTATAACGGAATCGTCGGCGACATTCCGGTCCATGTAGGCGATTACGTCTCCCCGACAACGCTGCTGACTACGGTCGACGAGAATGCCGATCTGGAGGCCTATATCTACCTCCCCACCGATCGTGCCACGCAGATCCGCATGGGCCTGCCCGTCGAGATCCTGGGCAACGATGGCACAGTGCTGGCGAAGTCGCAGATCAATTTTCTTTCGCCCCAGGTCGATAACGGGTTGCAAAGCATCCTGGCCAAGGCGCCGGTCCCGCGATCGCAGCAGATGCTGCGCAACTCCCAACTCGTGAACGCGCGCGTGACCTGGAGCACCGCGCCCGCGCCCACCGTTCCCGTGCTCGCTGTAGTGCGCGTAGGCGGGCAGCCCTTCGTTTATGTCGCGGCACCGTCCCCGAAAGGGGAGGGCTATGCCGCACATCAGGTCGCCGTTACGCTGGGCAACACGGTCGGCAACACCTATGCGGTACTGGCGGGCTTGAAACCCGGCGATAAGGTCATCCTGTCCGGCCTGCAGTTTCTGCAAGAGGGCGCCCCGGTAAAGCCGCTCGGATAGTCTTCGTTCTCCGCTTTCGCACACGTTCTCCCAAGGGTCAAGGGGTCTCAATTGGTCGACTTTTTCATACGCCGCCCCATCTTCGCTACGGTCTGCGCACTGCTGATTGTGCTTGCCGGCGCCGTCTGTATTCCGACGCTGCCCATTTCGCTCTATCCGCAGCTTGCGCCGCCGCAGGTAGTCGTCACCTGCAACTACATTGGTGCAAACGCACGAGACGTCGAGTCGGCCGTCACCACCATCCTCGAGCAGTCCATCAACGGCGTCGAGGGCATGCGGTACATCAGCTCGACCAGCTCCAACGACGGCACTTCGGCCATCACCGTCACCTTTCAGACCGGGTACGATCTTTCCATCGCCGCGGTCGACGTGCAGAACCGCGTCGCCTCCGCGCAGGGCCGCCTTCCCGCTGTCGTCAACAACACCGGGATCACCATCACCAAAGCGAACAGCAACTTCGTGCTCGCTGCCGGCTTCATCTCTCCAGACAAGAGTCTGTCTCAAGAGTTCATCTCCAACTATCTCGACGTTTATGTCTCCGATGCCCTGAAGCGCGTTCCCGGTGTGGGCGCTGTTGTCATCTTCGGGGAGCGCAAGTACGCCATGCGGATCTGGCTTGACCCCGCCCGTCTTGCCGCTCGCAATCTCACCGCGCTCGACGTCACCAACGCTCTCTCCGAGCAAAACGTTGAAGTGGCAGCAGGGCAGCTTGGGCTGCCGCCCTCGGACCCCACTCAGAGCTTCCAGATGGCGGTCCGCGTCGTCGGCCGTCTCTCCGATCCAAAACAGTTCGAAAACATCATTATCAAGAACAGCAGCAGCGCGAACGGCCTCGTTCTGCTGAAAGATGTGGGCCACGCTGAGATCGGAGCGGAGAACTACAACACCGATCTCAAGTTCTCAGGCGGCGAGGCGATCGGAGTCGGCATTCAGCAGCTCTCCAACGCGAACGCACTGGCAGTCGATAAGCAATGCCGCGCCGTGCTGCTTGAGCTGAAGAAGTCCTTTCCGCCGGGGCTCGACTACATCGTCGCCGTCGACACGACGACCGTCGTCAGCGACTCCATCCGCGAGGTCGAGACCACCATCGGCGAAGCCATTGTGATCGTCATCCTGGTCATCTTCCTCTTCCTGCAGGATTGGCGGGCCACCATCATCCCCGCGGTCACGATCCCGGTATCGCTCGTCGGCACGTTTGCGTTCATCAAGGTGTTCGGATTCTCGATCAACTCCTTGACGCTCTTCGGCATTACTCTTGCCACCGGTCTGGTCGTCGATGACGCCATCGTTGTGATCGAAAATGTGCAGCGGCACCTTAGCGAAGGCATGACCGACACCCATGAAGCGACCTCGGTCGCCATGGCGGAGGTGACAAGCGCCGTCATCGCCACATCTCTGGTGCTCATCTCTGTGTTCGTTCCTGTCAGCTTCTTTCCTGGCACCACGGGAATCCTGTACAAGCAGTTCTCGCTTACCATTGCATTTTCTATCGCGATCTCGGCGTTCAACGCTCTGACCCTCTCACCGGCGCTGGCCGCCATCCTGCTGCGCGCAGAGGAACGCAAGACCGGGCTGATGGGGCTGCTGCTCAACCCCATCGAAGCGTTAATTAAGAAGACCATCAGCATCTACGCCGTGGTGGTCACCTGGGTCGTGCGCTACCGGTACGCGTTCCTGCTCCTCTTTGTCGTCGCACTGGGCGCTACAGCCTTCATGTACAACCATGTACCCACGGCCTTTGTGCCCTCCGAAGACCAAAGCTACTTCCTCATCATCGTGCAGACGCCCCCGGGAGCCTCGCTCGAATACACGGCGGAGTTTGCCGATCGCGGCGCCGCTTTGGTGCGGGAAGAGGATGATGTGTTCGGGACCTTCTCCGTTATGGGCTTCTCGCTCTCCGGTGGCAGCTCGCCAAACGCTGGCCTGATCTTCGCGCCCCTCAAGCCCATCGACGAGCGCACCAAAAAAGGCCCGGGCCACTCCGCCCGCGAGATCGTGGGTCGCGTCGGACCAAAACTCTTCGGCGTTCCCGGCGGGGTCTTGTTCGCCGCAGAGCCTCCTGCAATCGCCGGCATCGGCACCGTAGGCGGCTTCCAGTTCATGTTGCAGGACGCAGGCCGTAACAGCTTTGGCGACATCGACCGCATTGCGCACATGATCGTGGGGCAGTCCCGTGACCCGGCATCAGGCCTGACCGCTCTGAACACCACCTTTACCGCAAACGATCCGCAGCTCCAGGTAACCATTGATCGCGAAAAAGCGAAGGCACTCGGTGTGCCGCTCTCGCAGTTGACGGCGGCCATGTCTACCTTCATGGGCTCGAGCTACGTCAATGATTTCGACTTCAACAATCGCTCCTATCGCGTCTATGTGCAGGCAGACACTCAGTTCCGCAGGAACGCGCAAGATCTGAGGCAGTACTACGTGCGCTCCGACGCTGGCCAGATGATTCCGCTCGACAACCTGGTCGCGATCGATGAGACTGCAGGACCACAGGTGATCTACCACTACAACCTCTTCCGATCGGCCGAGATCGACGGCTCACCCGGCCAGGGGCTGAGTTCTGGTCAAGGCCTCGAGAACATGGTGAACCTGTTCAACAAGAACAAGATTCAAGGCATGAGCTACTCCTGGACCGGCATCGCGCTTGAAGAGCAGGAGTCGGCCGGCAAGGCAATCATCATCTTTGGCCTGGGACTGCTTGTCGTCTACCTGGCTTTGAGCGCGCAATACGAAAGCTTTGCGCTCCCCTTCATCATTCTGCTCGCTGTGCCTATGGCCATCCTCGGCGCGCTGTCCCTTGTTGCAGCGCGCGGTCTGGTGGACGACGTCTACGTGCAGATCGGACTCGTGATGCTGATCGGCCTTTCGGCAAAGAATTCGATCCTCATCGTCGAGTTTGCCGAGCAGCAGTTGGAGCATGGCAAAAGCATCATCGACGCGGCGATCGTCGCGGCCGAGCTTCGCTTGCGACCGATCCTGATGACATCGATCGCGTTCATCCTGGGCGTTCTGCCGCTCTACTTCGCTACCGGCGCGGGTGCCTACGGAAGGCACTCCGTTGGCACTGCCATCGTCGGCGGCATGGTTCTCTCGACCGTGCTCAACCTGGTCTTCATCCCGGTCCTCTACGTGGTGCTGAAGACATTCCTGGGTCTGTTCTCGAGAACCAACAGCCTTGAGCCTGAGGAAGTCCCGCCGGAAACCATGGTCCGCTAGACAGAGCAGTTGGGCAAAACAGAGGCGCCAGCCTGTAAGACTGGCTCTTCTGTTTTTCGAATCGACTCCTTATTGCACTGTGATGTCGCCCGAACCGGTACTTACGCGGACACTCGGGCCGCCGCCGCGTACCGTTCCGGCGATGTGCTGCTTGTTCAGGCTGCCCTGCATGTTGATGGGTGCCGACACGTTGATCGACCCCGAACTGGTGCTCGCATTCAGTGTGTAGGCCGCAGAGTTGTTCAGACTCAGGCGGACCGAACCCGAACCTGTGTTGATCTTCCACTCCGACGCAGGGTTGCCGTCGATCTCCAGATCGCCTGAACCGGTACCGGCGCGCACGCTGCCGTTAACCCCGTGGAGGCGTATGGTGCCCGAACCCGTCTCTGCCTTTACGTCCCCGGCTGTCTCCTGGTGGAGCTCGATGTCTCCCGATCCGGTCTCCAGGTTTGCTGCTCCATGCACTCCATTGGCGCGTATCGTGCCCGATCCCGTGCTGACATGGGGAGCCGAGCCGATGTTGTTCAGGCGGATGTCGCCCGAACCGGTCTGCGCGGACAAGAGCGAGATTACATTTGAAACGTCAACGTCGCCCGAACCAGATCCCACCTTCAACGTAGTCGCTGCCGGGAGCATAACGTCGTAGTCGATCTGAATATTGCGAAAGTGCTCCCAGTCGCCGCCTGACGGCCCGATCGTGATGGCGTTTCCGTTCTGCACAATCGGCGGATTGGCAGCGATTTGCTGAACCCGCTCTGCGTCCGAGCCATGACCGCCGAAACTCCAGCCATGCTCTGTACTCACCTTGGCATTGATGCGCACCTCGCTCTGCGAACCCGTATTCACACGAATGTAGCCCGAGCCCGTCGAGATGCTGATGGTGGGAGAGCCGGAGACGCTGAGCGTCCTGCTGAACGTTGCAGATGCAGCAAACGCCGTGGTCGTGGCAGTGGCGAACGCGACAAGAGCGAGGCTGCGAAACGCAGGGATCTTCATAGGTCTTCCTCCAAACATTTGGTTCGTTACTGTTGCAGGATCACAGTATCGCCGCTCTTCAAGCCGGCCAGAACTTCGGTCTTGGTGCCGTTGGAGATGCCAGCTTGTATCGGGACCTTCCTGCGGCCGTTCTTCTGCTTCGGGTCCGGTACCTCGACGCTCGCGTTGCGGTCTTTATCGTAGAGGACAGACTGCTCAGGCACGGTCAGCACATTCTTGTGCTCGTCCAGCAAGATCTCTGCATTCGCCGTCATGTTCGCCTTCAACTCGCCGCCTGGATTGTCAATGGACACGCGAACCTCGAACGTTGTGACATTATCTTTCTCTACCCCCAACGGAGCGATGCGCGTCACCTTGCCAAGAAACGTCTTGTCTTTGAACGACTCCACCTTGATGCGGGCTGGCTGGCCGAGATACACATGCCCGATGCCTCCCTCGTCTACCTTGCCCTGAACATAGACCTGGTGAGTATCTCCCACAGTCATCACCAGTGTGGCGGTCGACCCGAGCACCAGGATGGAACTGACCGCCGCACCGACCTCAACGTCCCGCGAAAGGATTACGCCGTCCATCGGCGACGTGATCGTGGTGTAGCTCAACTGGTCCTCCAACTGCTTCAGCGAAGCCTGCGCCTGGGCGACCTGCGCCTGTGCCTGATGCATCTTGCTGGTGTCGACCTGGATCTGCGACACCGCACGGTCGCGAACGTTCACTGCGGCGAGATACTTTTGCTCGGCATCATCGAGCGATTGCTTGGAGACTACCCCGTCCTTCGACATCTCAAGCGCCCGCTTGTACGTGTTCTGGTACATGGGCAGGTCGGGCGCCTCCGCGTTAACCTTGTCGTAGTCGATGGCCGCAGCGGCGGCGCGAAGGTTCGACTCGGCCGCGGCCAGGGTGGCCTTCTGGGCCGCTACTTGGTCCAGAACCTCCTGCTGGTCCAGTTGCGCAAGCACTTGGCCCTTGCGTACGACGGCGTTGATATCGGTATCGAGGCGTGTCACGATGCCGCTCGCCTTCGACTTCACCTCGACCTTGGTAATCGGCTGCACCTTGCCGGTGGCGACCACCGAACGGGCAATATCGCCGTTCTCCGCTTTGGCCAGTTGGGACGGCTCGAATGACGTGCCCTTCCCGCGTGCCGCCACCGTTATGCCCAGAGCGATGAGGCCGACAAACAGGGTGATCCCACCCCACAGCCAGATGTTCTTTTTCTTGCGTTGCGCCACGGGGAGTTCCTCCAGCAGTGTTTACCTATTCTTTAGACCATACGAAGGTCCCTAAGGAATAGTTCCGGGTGCGAAGAAAACAGGCTCACCGGCTCGCAGCGGCTCATCGCTGCGCTGAGAGGACCTCCGCAACCTTCAAATAATTGCCGTAACCCACAATCAGCGTCGAAGAGATCAACAGTGCCAGTCCGCAAGCAACCAGTGCCCGCGTTCGTCTGCTCGTTCCCTTCCACTCCTTCAGGAATATCCCCCACAGCGTCGCGAAGAGGATGATGCTGGCCATGTGCAGGGTCCAGCTTGAAAAATCGTACTTGCCCATCTTCGTCTGGCCCATGGAGTAGAAGAAGAACTGGAAGTACCAGATCACTCCTGCCATCGCCGCAAACAGATAGTTGCGCACGACGGTCGACGTTGAGAGCCGATCGGGTTGACCCAACTTAGTTGGGTCCAGGTCCATCAGGGTATCGCCTGTCGATGGCGTCGCGCGCATTGGGTTCAAACCAGGTGCACCCGCAAACTGGCCCGCGGAACCGTTTCTGAAGATCAGGACCATGGACCAGACGAAGTTGGTCAGAAAGCCGCCCCAAAGCACAACCACCAGCACGGGCAGGTTCTGCCAAAGGTCCACCCGGTTGTTCGCCAGCAGATGCTCCTTTGCGATTGCACCGAGCGGTGCACCAGCGTCCAGACCAAAGGCGAAGAACGAGCTCATGAACCCCGCTCCGATTGCGATCAGCACCCCCTTCACGAAGGAGAAGTCTCGTTCGCCCGCTTCAATCTCCCCCTGGGGCGTAATCTCCCGCTCCTTCGACAATCCGGCCGACCCATTCACCGCAACCGCAACAACGCAGACCAGGACGCCCACCAGAATGACCTGGCCTGAGCGCTCGTGCAGAATGGTCACGAACTGCCCATGGAAGATCGGCGGCACCAGCGTTCCGAACGCCGTACAAAGGCCCAGAGCGATGGCATAACCCAACGCGATGCCCAGGTATCGGATCGCGAGCCCGAATGTCAGTCCGCCGACGCCCCAAAGCGCACCGAAGGCGAAGGCGTACTTCAGGGACTCGGGGTGTGTGGCCCACGCCTGCCGTAGGACAAGAAAGAGATCGGGAACGAGCAGGGAAGCGATCGCCATCGGCGCTATCAGCCATGCTGCTACCCCCTGTATAAGCCAGTAGACCTCCCACGACCAGCGCTTGATCCCGCGAAAAGGGATAAAGTTGGTGGCAGACGCAAAGCCGCCAATCCAGTGGTAGAGAACACCGATGAAGGGATTCGCCCCCATATGCAATCTGCTCCCTCTCCGTCGGAAGTACTGGCGCTTCGCGTTGTTGGCGATATGAAGCGGTGACCATCCTACCGCAACCGAAATGCGAAAGGGAAATATACTCTCTATTGAATTGCGGCCCGCGGCCATGCCAGTACCAAAGACGCAACGGAGGTACTTTGCAGGTTTCGCTGTTCATTACGTGCTATAACGACACGCTCTTTCCCGAGACCGGAAAAGCAGTCGTTCGTGTGCTGGAACGCCTTGGTCACACCGTCCACTTTCCAGCAGGCCAGACCTGTTGTGGCCAGATGCACTTCAACACTGGATATCAGCGGGAAGCGATGCCGCTTCTGGAGCGCTTCGTCGCGCAATTCCGCCACTCCGAAGCTGTAGTTATACCGTCGTCCTCCTGCGTCGCCATGATGAAGGACCACTATCCGCAGATGGCGGCCGAGACTGGCAAGCCGGGACTGATCGGTGAGGTAGCCGCGCTGCTTCCAAAGATATTCGAATTTTCCGAGTTCCTGACCCGGCGGCTCGGACTCACGGATGTAGGCGCGTACTACCCCCACCGCGTTACCTACCATGCAAGCTGCCACGGCCTGCGCAACCTGATGCTGGGCGATGGCCCAGAGACGTTGCTCAAAGCCGTACGCGGCATTGACCTGGTGAAGCTTGAGGGCATTGAGCAGTGCTGCGGCTTTGGCGGCACCTTCGCAGTGAAGAATGCAGAAGTCTCGAGCGCCATGCTCGCCGAAAAGACCACTGCCGTCCTCAACACCGCCGCAGAGTCCTGCACTGCTTGTGACAACAGCTGCCTCATGCACATCCAGGGGGCGCTCCACCGGCAGCGCACCGGGGTACGAACCGTTCACATAGCGGAGATCCTCGCCAGCGAGGAGACTGCGGACCGGACCCATATGCGAGAGGTTCGATGAGTCTGCACACGCTTGATCCGCACCCTCCGGAGCCTGCTCCGCTCGGCCACGCGCAGCTCGATCCACGCACCGCTTCAGTCTTTCCACTGGCAGCCAACAAGCTGCTCGGCGACAGCCAGCTGCGGAAAAACGTTCGCCACGCCACGGAGGTCATTCAGAACAAGCGCCGCATCGTCGTAGACGAGATGCCGGACTGGCAGCAGCTTCGTGAGTCTGGTAAGCAGATTCGCGAACATACGATGCGTCATCTCGGCTTCTACCTTGAGCAGTTCGAGAGGAACTGCACCCGCGCAGGCGGCAAGGTGCACTGGGCGCGCGACGCCGCCGAAGCTCGCACGATCGTAGTCGCACTGGCACAAGCTGCGGAAGCAAAGGAGGTCATCAAAATCAAGTCGATGACCACGGAGGAGATACAGCTGAACGCGGCACTCGGTGCGGCCGGCATTCACCCGTATGAAACTGACCTGGCCGAACTCATCATCCAGCTCGGCCGGGACCAGCCCTCGCACATCGTAGTTCCCGCACTGCACAAGAACCGGCAGCAGATCCGCGAAATATTTCGCCGCGAAATGAATCTGCCTGATCTCGGCACGTCGCCGCAGGATCTCGCGGACGCCGCCCGGCTCTTTCTTCGCAACAAGTTTCTCCACGTTCGCACCGGGGTAAGCGGCGCAAACTTCCTGATCGCCGAAACTGGTGGAGTCTGCATTGTTGAAAGCGAAGGCAATGGCCGCATGTGCCTCACCCTGCCCGATACGTTGATCACGGTTGCAGGTATCGACAAGGTCATACCCTGTTACGAAGACCTCGCCGTTTTGTTGCAGCTGCTCCCGCGTTCCGCCACCGGTGAACGCATGAACCCGTACAACTCCGTCTGGACAGGCACAAGTCCCGGACTCGATACGCCCGATGGACCGCAAAACTTCCACGTCGTTCTGCTGGACAACCAGCGCAGCAGCATCCTGGCTGATCCCGGAGGCCGCCAAACGCTCCACTGCATCCGCTGCGGCGCCTGTCAGAATGCCTGCCCGGTGTACCGCCAGACCGGCGGACACGCCTATGGTTCGGTCTACGCTGGTCCGATTGGCGCCATCCTGACTCCGCAACTCATGCAGATGGAACACGCGCAGAGTCTTCCCTATGCCTCCTCGCTCTGCGGCGCCTGTTACGAAGTCTGCCCGGTAAAGATCAACATCCCGGAGGTGCTTATCCATCTTCGCAACCAAGTCGTCGAAAAAAAGAGCTGGACCGATCCGGAAGCTATCCTCATGAAGGCCATGGCGGCAATCTTCCGCAGCGAGCGCCGGTTCCGGGCCGCACAGCGTCTTGGTCGCATGGCCGAGGCACCCCTGGTTCGCAAAGATGGACAAGACGAAGGCTGGATCGGTTGGCTGCCCGGACTGCTCGGGGGCTGGACGGCGGTGCGCGATCTCCAGGCCATGCCGAAGCAGACGTTCCGCGACTGGTGGGAACATCGTGCAACGAAGGAGCGCGGCCATGCAGACTGACGCGCGAACACAGATTCTCGATCAAGTTAGGAAGAGCACCGGCACACCCGCTTCGCCGGTCGATATTCAGCGTGAGTGGCAGTTGATCCCGCGTGCGTATCGCCAATCTTCCGGCCTGGACGCGCAAGGCCTGCAGGATCTGCTCACCCAGCGGCTGCGAGACTACGATGCTCACGTAGCCAACTCGACAGTCGCTGATCTTACTGGGTCGATCGCACAGAAGCTGCGGACGCGCGGCGCTTCGCGGGTCCTCGTTCCTAAGGGTCTTCCTCCTACCATGCAGCCCGGCGGCTTCGAGTTCATCGTCGATTCAGGTCTGTCCGCTATCTCCATGGATGGGGTCGATGGGGTGCTTACCCAATGCACCCTCGCTATTGCGGAGACTGGCACCCTCGTCTTGCAGAATGTTCCTGGGCAGGGCCGACGCGCAGCTTCGCTGGTGCCGGATTATCATCTGTGCCTCGTGGATGCTTCCTGTATCGTCGCCACGGTTCCCGAGGCCATCGCACGGCTCCGCTCGACAGCCACACTCCCTACCACCTTCATCTCTGGCCCGTCCGCGACTGCGGACATCGAGATGACGCGGATAAAAGGTGTTCATGGGCCGCGCTTCCTTGAAGTTATCCTCATCCTCGCAAGCTGAAGCACGCTCCACTCCGCGGAACCGCAGGCAGGCATGCTTGACAAACTCGGCCCTCCGGATGACCCTAGGTGATATTCCAATAGGGATGTTCTTCTTGATCGGAAATCTGCTGGGAAAAACCGAGGTGGAGACCAATGGCAGCAGCGAACGAAAACAGCCTCGAGTATGATCTGCAGCGCGTCTCGTTGGCCCTCGACCACTTCCGCATCGAGATCCCATCGTGGGGATTTGCAAACACGGGCACCCGCTTTGGTAAGTTCGCGCAGCCCGCCGCGGCGAGCACGATCGAAGAAAAGTTCGCGGACGCAGCCGTGGTCAACGCGCTCACCGGGGTAAGTCCGACTCTGGCACTGCATGTGCTTTGGGACTTGCCGAACGGGAAGGCGGACGTCGCGAAGATCCAGCAGCTTGAGCAGACGACCGGAATCCGTGCCGGATCGATCAATCCGAACCTGTTCCAGGACCAGGAGTACAAATTCGGTTCGGTCTGCAACCCGAGCGCGGAGGTCCGCCGCAAAGCGCTGGCTCACCTGCTGGACTCGATAGAGATCGGCCGCGCGTTGAACACTCGCGATGTGTCGTTATGGCTCGCGGATGGCTCGAACTACCCGGGCACACAGAGCATCCGCCGTCGCATCGAGTGGATGGAAGAGGTGCTCGCGTCCGCCCATGCCGCGTTAGGGCCACAGCAGCGCATGCTGATTGAATACAAGCCCTTCGAGCCGGCCTTCTACCATACGGATGTCGCCGACTGGGGCATGGCGCTGGAGCTCGCTCGACGAGCGGGTCCGCAGGCCAAGGTGCTGGTCGACACTGGCCATCATCTTCAGGGCACCAACATCGAACAGATCGTCGCCTGGCTGCTCCATGTCAAGGCCCTCGGCGGCTTCCACTTCAACGACCGCAAGTATGCCGACGACGATCTGACAATCGGTTCCATTGACCCCTACCAGGTCTTTCGTATCTTTCACGAGATCCTCAGCGACGACTCAGGTGCCACAAAAGAAGTTGCGTTCATGATCGATCAAAGCCACAACTTGAAGGGCAAGGTGGAAGCCATGGTGCAAACCGTCTGCACCGCGCAGGAGCTCTACGCCCGCGCAGCCCTGGTCGATCAGGCCCGGCTCCGGGAGCTTCAAAGCGAGTGCCGGCTGGTTGAAGCCGAAGAATGCTTCCGCAGCGCCTTCTGGCACGATGTGCGGCCGCTCGTGCGGCAATGGCGGCAGGCACACGGTCTCCCGCTCGAACCATTGCAGACACTGGTCGATACCGGGTATGTCGCCAAGATCACGCGGGAGCGCAGCGCACGAAACTCCGCCAGCATCAGCACGTACGCATAAAGCTTCCGCATAAGGCGGCGGGCACTCCCGTGTACGCTGATGTATGGCTTCAAACCGCGGAGCGTGTCGTGCGAAGAACAACAAAGCGCCTCTACCTCATCCCTGTACTCTCCAAAGCTCTGGACATTCTGGAGTTGCTGCAGCAGGAGAATCAGCAGATGACGCTGGAGGCCATCCATCGGCAGACCAAGATCTCCAAGACCACCGTCTATCGCATCTTGAAGACCTTTGTGCATCGCGGCTACCTGTCGCAGTCTCAGGACGGACTCTACCGGCACATCTCCCGCCCGCGAAAGATGCGGTTCGGCTTCGCCGGCCAAAGTGAGGAGATGCCATTCTCGAACGAGGTGACGGCGAGCCTGAAACTTGCCGCCGCATCAGTCGGCGTGGACCTCCTCATTCTGGACAACGGCTATGACGGCCCAACCGCCATTCGCAATGCGGAGCAGTTCGTCGAGAAGCGCGTCGACCTGATCATCGAATTTCAGGTTGAGCAGAAAGTCGCGCCCATCATCGCCGACAAGATAGCGGCCGCCAATATCCCGCTGATCGCCATCGACATCCCCCATCCGCACGCAACCTACTTTGGCG
Source organism: uncultured Granulicella sp. (assembly GCA_964658395.1). Taxonomy (GTDB): domain Bacteria; phylum Acidobacteriota; class Terriglobia; order Terriglobales; family Acidobacteriaceae; genus Edaphobacter. The sequence goes on from CAZZYQ010000001.1 coordinate 27,286, forward strand.
TCGACAACTATCGCGTCGGCGTGGAAGCTGGAGAAGCTCTGGCGGCGCATGCGGTCCGCAAGTGGCGGGGCCGCGTCGACTGGGTGTTGGGCCTTGACTTGCCCGAGGCGGGTCAGCTTGTGCAGAGCAGGATCACCGGTGCCTTCGAAGGAGTCTGCTCGCTCATGCCGGACGTGCCGCAGGAATGCTTCGTTCGACTCGACGGGCGCGGCATGCGCGACCACAGCCGTAAACTGGTGTCCGCCTTTCTCCAGCGGCACACCAAGGAACAGCGCATCTTGATTGCAGCCGCAACCGATACCAGCGCGCTCGGCGCACTGGATGCGGTGCGGGAACAGAAGCGCGATCGCCATGTTGTCATCGTCGGTCAGGACTGCATTGACGAGGCGATGCAAGAAATCTCCAAGAATAATTCGCCGCTCATAGGCTCCGTCTCGCACGAGGCACACTCCTACGGCGAACAGCTCATCCATCTCGGTCTTTCTCTTCTTCGCGGACAAACCGTACCTCCGTACAATTACGTCTCGCACAGGCTGGTAACGCGAGAGACCATCAACCCTGCCAATCCATGACAATCCATAACAAGTGGCGCAGACCGGTGCGGGATGCTGCCTGACCCATCGCAAGAAAAGAAAGGAAGGGTGGCTGCTCGAAATGTTCCCTGGAGAGATCGATGGCACAACGTCACACGAAACAAAACATGAAACAGATCGCGCTGAAAACACTTGTTCTCGCTGGATCGATGCTGCTGCTGTTGAGCTCTGCCTCACCAGGGCAGTCGCCCTCCTCCACCCCGAACGAACTGAAGATCGATTGGGCAAAGACGGTCACGATCTCGAACTCCACGCCAACGTTGCAGGTCGTGGTAAATCCCATGCTGCTGCGCGGCGCAAAGCTGCATGACGGCGCATTTCGGGCCCTGCACGAGCTCGGGGCTGACTACGTTCGCTACGTGCCTTGGCTTCCGTATCCACGTCAAGCCGTTGCAGAGCTGGAAGAACCCACGGGAGATCGGACATCCTGGGACTTCTCCCACATCGATCCGACGCTCGATGATTTCATGAAGGCGACGGAAGGCCACACCGTCGTGCTCAACTTCAGCACCATTCCGGCGTGGATGTGGAAGACGGACAAGCCGGTCACCTTTCCGGACGATCCGAACCAGGTCTTCTGGAACTATACGCAGGGCACCGAACTGCGCGATCCCACCATGAAAGAGGCGTCAGACTACTTTGCGCGCCTGCTTGCGTGGTACACCAAAGGCGGCTTTACGGATGAACTCGGCAAGCGGCATGAGTCCGGACATCACTACAAGATCGCCTACTGGGAGGTCTTGAACGAAATAGAGTTCGAGCATCACTGGTCACCGGAGATGTACACGAAATTCTATGACTCGGTGACCGCCGCCATGCGTGCCGTGGATCCACAGATAAAGTTCATGGCTCTGGCACTCGCGCAGCCCAGCGTCGGCGACTCCGCGAAGATGTTCGAGTATTTCCTCGACCCCGCTCACCACAAGCCCGGGACACCGATGGAATTCATCACCTACCACTTCTATGCGCACCCGACCCCGGAGCAGCGCATCGGCGAGTGGCAGTACACGTTCTGGGACCAGGCAGAAGGCTTCCTCGGTACAGTGCGCTACGTGGAGGCGATGCGCAAGCGCTACCAGCCAGCCATGAAGACTGACTTGAACGAGCTTGGAGTGATCCTTTCCGAAGATGACAAAGAGATTCGCAATCCGGGATACGTTGCCAAGCCCGAACCGGAAGGCTATTGGAACCTTGCCGGGTCAATGTATGCGTATCTTTACATGCAATGTGCGTTGATGAACATCGATGTTCTCGGCGAGTCGCAACTGGTGGGGTATCGTTCGCAGTTCCCGAGCGTCAGCATGGTCAACTACGAAACGGGAGCACCCAACCCTCGTTACTGGGTCCTGAAGCTGCTGAAGGACAACTTCGGGCCAGGGGACAAGCTGGTAGAGACAAGGAATTCCAGCCCTGACCTTGCAGCCCAGGCGTTTGCGACGATGAACGGTAAAAAGGTGTTGATCTTGAACAAGCGCAATCGCGAACAGTTGCTGACGCTGCCCGGCGATGCGGACGGAGCGGAGATTTCGCGGGTCACAACCACCACAGGCGATAAGCCGCCGGCGAACGGCAAAGTTCGCGGCCGCACCCTCACGTTGCAGCCGTTTGAGGTCGCCATACTCACGTATCGCTGATCACGAAGGGACAACATGCAGCGGATCGCTTTTCAGTTGCGCATCAAAGCGGGCAAGGAAGCCGAGTACGACGAGACGCATCGTCAGGTCTGGCCGGAACTGCTCGCGGAGCTTGAGTCGTTCGGCGTGACCGACTACTCGATCTTTCGACGTGGACAGGAGTTGTTCCTGTACCTTCGGGTGCCTGACTTGGCCACTTACCTTCGGCAGCTCAGTGAGAGTGAGGTCAACCTCGAATGGCAAGCAAAGATGGCGCCGATCTTTGAGCCCGTACCCTCACTGCAGCCGGGAGAAGCACTCGCGTTTATGGAAGAAGTCTTCTTTCTTCCTGGCTCGCAACAACGAAAAGGTTGAGAGGTTCTACGATGGCAATTTTGAGAGCAAGTCGTATCAGCATCGTTCTTGGTCTGGCAGCCTCCCTGGGTTCAATCCGCTGCGTCGCGGCCCTCTCCGCCGTCGGCAAGCCGACGGCTCTGCGCGTGGACTCTCTGGTCGAGCCGCTCGGCATCGATACCACTGCGCCTGTATTGTCGTGGAAGCTCGCTGACAGCCGTTCGGGTGCCCGGCAGAGCGCCTACGAAGTCACTGTATCGAACTCTGCAGGCGGAAGACCCGACATCTGGGACTCAGGCCGCATTACCTCCGCGCGCTCAGCCGGTGTCGCTTATGGCGGACCTTCGTTGAAGCCGTATCATCGCTACTTCTGGCGGGTACAGGTTTGGGATAAGGACGGAAAACCGTACCCGCTCAGCGACCCAAGCTGGTGGGAGACGGGCCTGATGGACGAGGCCAACTGGCTGGCAAAGTGGATCGGCCATGAGTCGGACGAATTACACAGCATTCGCAACTCCGGAGCACTTTGGATCACCAATGCGAAAGTCGCCTCGTACGCCGCAAACGGCGACACGCACCACGAATTTCGCTTCGCATTTTCGCTGTCCAAACCAGTTGCGAGCGCTCACTTGTACACCACAGGCCAGGATGCCACCTCGGCCTGGGTCGACGGGAAACAGGTGCGTGTGGCAGATCCGCTGCCGAAGTGGAAGCAAGCACCGTGGGGCACCTACGAGATGCAGGACGTGACCGCCAATCTGCGCGAGGGTAAGAACACCATCGCCGTAGAGGTCACGCACTTCAATCTCTCCTCGCGTCCGCTTGGCCCGGCAGACACGCAGACGCCGATGAGCATGTGCCTCTACATCGTCTACAAAGATGGCGGTACGGAACTGCTATCCTCCGCGAGTCCCGGATGGAAGGCCGCGCTCAACGTCTCCGGCAGCTGGTATGCTCCGGACTTCAACGAAGCTTTATGGGCAGCGGCGGAACCGTTTAAGCACAACTCGGACGGCTCTGGCCAGAACAGCCAGGGCTTGCCCTGGCCTACCGGGCCGGTCGCTTGGTTGCGGCGCAGCTTCGACGAATCGAAGCCGGTCGCCTCGGCGCGCTTGTATGCAACCGCGCTTGGTGCCTACAAGTTCCATCTAAACGGCGAACCGGTGGGCAACCAGATCATGGCTCCCGGATGGATGGACTTCCGCCAGCACATTCCCTACCAGGTGTACGACGTCACCAAACAGGTGAAGCACGGCAGCAACGCCATCGCCGCGTATCTCGCCCCCGGCTGGTACAGCACCCCGCTCATGTGGTTTCGCCAAGGCAACAACTACGGAGCAACCCAGCCCGCGCTTAAGGCTCAGCTGCGCATCGAGCACACAGACGGCTCAGTCGAGTGGATTGCAACCGACGACACATGGAAGGCGGCAGAGTCCGCAACCAAATTCGCTGAACTGTACGACGGCGAGACCTTCGACGCGCGTGCAGAGCAAGCCGGTTGGGACATGGCAGGATTTGCCGGCAGCAACTGGAAGCCAGCAACGCTGGTCCCGGCAAAGCAGCCGGAGATCGTCGCACAGTACTTCCCGCCCATCCGCGAAGAACGCGTAATGACCGCGAAGGGACTCACAAGTCCAGCGCCGGGCATCTACATCTACGACTTCGGCCAGAACATGAGCGCAGTCCCTCGCCTGGTCGTTCAGGGAAGAAAGGGACAGGACATCAAGCTCCGCTTTGCCGAGGTCCTGAACGACGATGGAACCACGTACGTGGAGAACCTGCGCACGGCCAAGGCCACCGATCACTTCATCCTTGCGGGCACTGGCAAGCCGGAGCACTGGCAGCCGCAGTTCACGTTTCACGGCTTTCGCTTCCTCGAAGTCTCCGGCCTCGAAACCAAGCCGGCTCTCGACGCGGTCAGGGCCGTCGTGCTCCACACGGATGCACCCTTCACCGTCGAGTTCGCTACAGGGGACACGATGATCAATCAGCTATGGAGCAATGTGCTGTGGGGTCAGCGGTCCAACTTCGTGGGTGTCCCCACCGACTGCCCCCAGCGCGATGAACGCCTTGGCTGGAGCGCCGACGCGCAGGTCTTCTGGCGCACGGCCGCCTTCAACATGGACCTCATCACCTTCAGCCAGAAGTATGCCGCCGACCTGCACGGCACCCAGGCCACGACACCTATGTACGGCATCTTCGCGCCCGGGACCAGCACTCCCAATCCCGGGTATGGCGCTGCGTGGAGCGATGCCGGAGTCATCGTCCCCTGGACCGGCTGGATTCAGAGCGGCAACCCTAAGATCATCGAGGAAAACTGGAGCGGCATGGTGAGCTATCTTGATGCCATCGCCACCGGCAATCCCGACTTCCTTTGGCGCAATGGCTTCGGTGCCGCCTTTGGCGATTGGCTGACGCCGACCGTCACCACCCCGGAAGATCTTGTCGCCACCGCCTACTGGGCCTACGACGTGTCCATGATGCGCGACATGGCCCTTGCCACTGGACGGACTGCCGAAGCCGACAAATACGCCGCTCTGTTCGACCGCATCCGGACAGCATTCCAGAAGGCTTACGTTCGCTCCGACGGCTTTGTCGGCGCAAACGATGCGTTTCCGAGCATCCCGCCGCCCACCCTGGCTGAAACAACCGAGACAAACGACAAGAACAAGGTCATCGAAACCCAGACTGGCTATGTGCTGGCTCTGCATATGGACCTGGTCCCCCATGAGTTGCGCTCTGCGGCTGCAGAAAAGCTCGTCGCGAAGATCGAGCAAAACGGCTGGCTGCTCGGTACCGGTTTTCTGGGCACACCGTATCTGCTTGAAGTGCTTTCGGACACCGGACACAGCGACATTGCCTATCGCCTCCTGCTGAATCGCAAATACCCTTCGTGGGGCTACCTGATCGAGCACGGCGCAACCACGACATGGGAGCGCTGGAACGGCGACATGATGCGCAACGACCCCAGCATGAACTCCTACAACCATTACGCTTACGGCGCAGTCGCGGAGTGGATGTACCGCTATGCGGCGGGAGTCGACACGGTGCCCACAGACGCCGGCTTCCACACCATCCTGCTGCACCCGAACTTCGATAGGAGCCTCGGGCAGGCGACCTTCAGCTATGAGTCTCCTTAACGGGCAGATAAGGTCGTCATGGAAGGTTACCGGCAACGATGTCGTCTGGTCTGTGACCATTCCGGCCAACACTTCCGGACGCCTGCAAGTCGCGGCCACCAACGCCTCTGCATTCAGCCTGGAGGGCACTTCGCTGGCCGAAAGTAAGAGGCTGACGTCCACCGGGAAGGACGTGTTTGAGCTTCCCGCTGGCAGCTACAGCTTCAAGGCAAGGCTGGGGACCCAAACAGCCGTCGCGAGCACAGGAAGACTCTAGAAAGAAGGGGTCGGCGATAGGGACCAGGGCTGCGGTCGAATCTCATCACGTGCCCCCTGCCGCGATCGATCCAGCTGAGACGCAGTGAAACAGATTATGGCCCGAACGGAGCGCTCAGTCGCCTGCTCCACGCCCGCACCGCGACGGCATATTCTTTCGAAGACGCGGGACTTGAGCTTTCCAGAGTTGCCAATTGCACCGCAAAGTTGCCGATTGTTGAGCTTTCCGGAGAACCGCGAACGACCTGCAATCCCGTAGCCGCTTCCGTAAGCCCGTTCAGCAGCGTGTTCTGGCTGCCGCCACCCACGATGAAGATGCGGCGCAGTTCCTTGCCTGTATGGTGCTGCACGCGGGCCAGCACCTCGGCATAACGCTGAGCCAGACTGTGCAGAATGAGCGCGACGAAGGCAGGCGCGTTCGACGGCACTTCATCGAGCGCTACGCCGCCCCGGGCGACGAGCTGCCTATTGATGCGCTGCGGCATCTCGCCAACTCGCACCAGCTCCGGGTCGTCGACATCCAGAAGCATCGCAGGAGCAGGCTCGAGCGAGGCGGCGTTGAGCAGTTCGGTAATGGTGGGCGAATATCCCCGCTGAGCCCAGGCGATCTGGCATTGCTTCAGGAGCCACATGCCGTTCACATTTTTGTGAAAGCAGTTGGAGCCTCCGATGCCGCCAAGGTTGTTGAAGTTCTCTTCGCGGACCTTGGGCCCATCGATCGGCCGATCCGTCACCGTGCCCACAAGCGACCACGTCCCAGAGCTGATGTATGCCCAGTCCTCCCCCGTGGCCGGGATGCCGGCAATTGCGGACGCGGTGTCGTGGCAGGCCGGTGCGATCAACTCCGTGTCGGCGAAGGCAGTAAGCTCCCGCAAGGGCCCCTGCAGCTTTCCAAGCAAGGTTCCGGGCGGAACAATCCGCGGCGCGAAGCCTATCTCCAGACCAGCATCGTGGAAGATCTCGCGGCTCCAGCTCTGCGAGTACGCATCGACCAGCTGCGTGTGGGTCGCGTTCGTGTACTCGGCCACCGGCTCTGCTCCCCACCGTGCAAGCAGGTATTCTGGCAGGTTGAGCCAGCGGCACTCCGTAAAGCCGTGCATGCGGTCAGCATAGAGTTGATAAAGGGTATTCAGAGGCACTTGCTGTACGCCGGTTATCTCGCGCATGCGCCGCGGGGACACGCGGGTATGCAGCTCCTTCTCCGCGCGCAGGTTGCGCTCGTCGCGATAGCAGAACGGATCGTCGACATGACAGCCATCTTCGCGGAGCCGCACATAATCCACCGCCCAACCGTCTACCGCAATCGACCGGATCCCCTCGGACGCGATCTCGGCACACCTTCTGAGACCATGCTCAACGCCGAGGATGATCTCGTCGAGCGGCCAGAACAGGCCCGTCTGCCGCTGCACTGGCCCATTAAGGAAGCGATGGACCAGCTCTATGTGCGGCTCGCCGCCCAACCAGCGAAGCAGGCTAACGCGGCAGCTCTCTGCGCCAAGATCGACGGCAATGTGAGCGCGCGTGTCATGTGCACGGTTGTCCTCGTTCGCGAAGCGAAGGTCCTGCTTCTGTATTTCGGTGGGACGGTGCGGCGCTCCGCTCTCCGCCTCGATGCTCATCTCAGATAAGCCTCAACGAGACCGCCATCCACCGGAATCAGGTGCCCCGTCGTACACTTCGCCAGCGGTCCGGCAAGGAACAGGATGGCCTCTGCGCAGTCCCTCGGATCAATCGGCGTATGCGTTAGCGTCCGCTCCGCGTAGAACTGCGCGAGCGCGTTCCGCAAAGCGTCGTCAGTAGCCGAGTCATCGAAGGGGATGTTGTACTTGGTCAAGGACGCCTTCACTCTGTCGCGAGGAAACATGGTCGAACCTTTCACGACAGTCGCCGGACTGATCCCGTTTACGCGGACCTTGGGGCTCATGCTGACCGCAAGTTCGCGGACCAGGTGGCTCAACGCCGCCTTAGACACGTCATACGCCTCCGACCCCCGCTTCGCGACCACTGCATTGGCCGAACTGGTCAGCACGATGCTTCCGTCCAGACCCTCGGCGTCGAAGATCTTCTTCGCCTCATCGGCCAGAACATAGTTCGCCGTAACGTTCACCTCAAGCGTCAATCCCCACTGTGCATCGCTGATGACGCCGTCCGCAGAAGACGGAAACAGCGCTGCCGTGTTCACAAGAATGTCGAGGCCGCCGAACTGCCGGACGACATCTTCGATCGCAGCTTTGATCGCGACACGGTGGCGAATGTCAATCGATGTATGCCCAATTACCTCCTGGCCCGCGATCGCTTTACACTCCTCCGCAACGCGCTGCGCCCCCGCAACATCGCGGTCCGCAATCATAACGTGTGCGCCGCGCTCCGCCGCAAGCAGCGCGACCTGCGCGCCAATCCCGCTGCTGCCGCCGACGATCAAAGCAATCTGCCGGCTAAGCTGTTTCTCCGGCGGCTGGCGACGTATCTTTGCCTCTTCAAGCGCCCAATACTCAATACGGAACGCCTCGCTCGGCGGCAAAGCGACGTAGTTCTCTTGCACGGTGAACTGGTCTGCCGAAGCGGCCGGACCGGCCTGTGGAACGTCGGTGCAGTTCACGCCCGCACCCAGCGCTCCCGCACCCTGCATCACACCAATTGCGTTGACATAGAACTCGCCGGTCAACCGGGCTTCGGTCTTGTTCTTGCCAAAGGTAAACATTCCCACCCCGGGCAGGAGGACCACCGTTGGGCTGGCGTCGCGCTGTCTTGGACTGTCCGGCACTGCGTGCTTCGTGTAATACTCCGCGTATTCCGCGCGATATCTCTCAAGTGAACGCTCGATCAGCGCGGGAAGCGCCGCGGGATCGCTCGACGGGTCCCACCTCAGAAACATCGGGCGGATCTTCGTCCGGATGAAATGATCCGGGCAACTCGTGCCAAGATAAGCCAGCCTCTCCGCGCTCTTTGAATTGACGAATTGGAGCACGCTCTCCGCGTCCGTAAAGCTGCCAATCCAGCGTTGCTTCCGCGAGACCGCACCGCGCAGATAGGGCATCACGTCAACGGCGATCTTTCTTCGTTTCGGGTGAGACTCAACCAGCGCGCCTCCAAAGTGCGTGTGGCCTGCCTTCAGCGCATGGCGCTCGATGAACTGGCCGATCTGGTCGATGATCGTGATCGTGTTCATGTAGCTTTCGCGCTGCGTATCTCCCCACGTAAACAGGCCGTGTCCCCCAAGCACAACGCCGTCGCAGCCGGGAGTCTCAGCCACAATGCGCTTCAACATCATTCCAAGCTCGAAGCCTGGCCGCTGCCACGGCAGCCATGCCAGTTTGTGTCCGAACTCGGCATTGAACTCCTCCATCTTCTGCTTGCCATTTGCGGAGGCCGCCAGCGCGATGCCCCAGTCAGGATGCAGATGGTCCACGTGCGCAAATGGAAGAAACCCATGCAGCGGCGTGTCAATGGAGGCGGCGGTGGGATTATTGCCAAAGGTGACCAGCGGATACAGCGCCACCATCGCGTCCTCTTCGGCGACCCCTTTGTACTGCTTCTCGAGCGCCAGCAGACGATCGAGGTACAACGTCGCAAAACCACTCCGCCGGATGCTGCCCAGGTCTCCGCCTGAGCCTTTGATCCAGAGCACCCTGATCCGGTCGCCGGTCACCGGGTCGACCTCCTCTAACTTGGAGCTGGTGTTGCCGCCGCCGAAGTTCGTGATGCGCAGGTCGGAGCCAAGCAGGTTGCTGCGATAGCGCAGAAGCTCGACCGCGTCCAGTCTTGCGGCAATCTTCTCGTCCCACTTGTCTTCCAGAAAGGTCAGGGGTAAGGCTGTGCCTGGCATTGGTTCCCTCGGAGAAAAAGCCGACCTCATCATTCCACACCAATATCAATAGAGCAAATGTTTCTGCACAGGAAAACAATCCGCAACAACTTGTCGGCTAGCTAGAGGAACAAGAGGTGCCCAAAGGACAGCGCTCAAGGATCGGGCCTTTTCGCTATCATCCTATTCGGCAGGACGAGGCGACCACGGGATGATCTCACTTGAAAGCTGGCGCGTGCTCGCCGGTTTGTTTTCTATACTTCTGCTCACGTTCCTGATCGTTCGTCTTAAGCTGCATCCCTTCCTTTCGATCTTGTGCGCAGCCGTCTTTCTGGCGCTCGCGATCCACATGCCCGTGGATCATGCGGCAACCTCGTTCGTCGAGGGCGTTGGCGCCACGCTTTCCCACGTCGCGATCGTGCTTGGCCTCGGCGCAATCCTCGGCGAGATGCTCGCCGCATCCGGCGGGGCGGAGACGATTGCCGTCTTCCTGCTCTCTACCTTTGGGGAACAGAGGCTGCCCTGGGCCATGCTCGCTCTGGGCTTCGTCGTCGGCATGCCGGTCTTCTTCGAAGTGGGTCTGGTTCTGCTGATTCCCATCGCCCTAAGCGTTGCGCACCGCACTTCGAAGTCGCCCATCGCAGTCGCTCTACCCATGCTCGCCGGCCTCTCCGTCGTTCATGGGCTCATTCCACCGCATCCCGCCGCTCTCCTCGCCATGAGTCTCTACCACGCAGATGTCGCCAAAGGCATCTTGTTCGGTGTGCTGATCGGATTCCCGGCGGCCATCCTCGCCGGTCCTGTCTACCTGTGGACCATCTCGCGCACTTCCGTCATCCGCAATGCCAGCAGGGAACCGTTCTGGGAAGAGCCAGCCGCGGTTGGACCGCGTCCCGGCATCGTCATGTCCGGCTCCATCACGCTTCTGCCCGTACTGCTTATCATGATCGGGAGCCTGTCCGATCGTTTTACTGCTTCCGGCAGCGTAGCTCGGACCGTACTTCACACGCTGGGCATCCCCTCGGTTGCGCTGCTCGTCGCCGTCCTCTGGAGTCTGGTCGCACTTTACGTTACCCGCGGATACGGCCTGGACCGGATGGAGGAGTTCGCTAATCAGTCCCTGCCCCCGATGGCAGGTTTCCTCTTCATCCTCGCAGCCGCGGGAGGGTACACCCGCATTCTGCAGGACTCGGGCATCGCCGCGACCATCGTCGCCGCCGCGACCCGCGAGCATCTTCCGCTGATTCTGCTCGCCTGGCTCATCGCAGTCGGAGTCCGTTTGGCCACCGGGTCCGCGACCATCGCCATGACGACCTCAGCCACCATCGTCGCCACCGCCACGTTGGGGGCGGCGATCCCACATCCGGAGCTCCTGGCGATCGCCAGCGGCTCCGGCTCCCTCTTCTTCTCGCACGTCAACGACGGTGGCTTCTGGATGGTGAAGGGTTTCCTCAAATTGACGCTCAAGGAGACATTCGCCACCTGGTCAGTCATGGAGACGATCCTGTCGGTCAGCGGTCTTTTGTTCGCGCTGCTGCTCTCGGCCCTTCTGCGCTAGACACACATCCTTGAGATCCCTAGCTGGAGGTGCGCGCCCGCCAGAGGGCACCTGCAATTGGATCGACGACGCCGCTCAGGGCAGTCACTCCCGGAAATTGCCTCCACACTGCGGCCATCAAAGCGTCGCGTACGGGCAGGACCTTCTCCATGATCGATCCGGCAAATGCAATCATCATGAGATCCGTACCTTCGGTCTCTTGCATTCCCAATCTTCGGAGCAGCACACAGACCAGGTGTCCAAGGTCTTCGCCCTCCTGCTGCAAAACGCGTGCCGCGGCCGCGTCCCCTTCCTTGGCGCACTGCAGTACCAGCTCCGTCAGCCGGGAGAAGTCAGGAGCGGGAACCTGGTTCGCAAAGGCGATAAGCTCATCCAGGCCGCCAAGCCCCCAGAAAGCAGGCACCTTGTCTTGCAGTTGCGTTGCGCGACCTTCATCTATCGCGAGGAAGAGTGCGCGCAAGGCCTGCAACCCAATGCGATGCCCCGAGCCTTGATCGGCAAGCGCCGGCCCCCAGCCGCCGGCACGAAGTATCTCGCCGCGGCGACCGCGACCGGCAACATTCGAACCCGTACCCGCAAGCACCAGGATTCCCGGCCCACCGAAGAAGGCAGCGTCGAGCGCAATCTCCACGTCCCCGACCAGGACCAGCTCCCCCGATACCCGTGTACCGATTGCTTCGCGTAGCCACTCCGTTACCAGGGGGACGCTTTCGCCGGCCGTGCCAACGCACGTGCGTTGCACGGACTGCATAGAGACCCCGGTCCGCGCAGTCAGTTCTCGAAGCGCCCCTTCAAGGTTGGTGGTCGCCGTTGCCGCATCGGTACGCATTCGCTTGATGGTTCCGCTGCGCACCCGGGCAAGCTCGCGCGTCTCATCCGCAAGCACGTAGTCTGTCTTGGTGCCGCCGTTATCGATCGCCAGGAAGAAAGCCATGCGGGTTGAGCTACTCCGCCAGCACAGCTTTGGTCAGATTACGCGGATGGTCAACGTCGATGCCGTTGTTGATCGCCATGAAGTAAGAGAACAACTGCAAAGGCACTACCTCCGAGATGGCTAGCAACGGCTCTCTCACTTCATCCACGAAGACGGTGTGGTCAGCCAGGCCGCCGGCTTCGCTGTCGCCTGTGTTTGCGAGCGCGAGAATGTCCGCACCTTGTTGGCGCATGTCCCGCATCAGCTGCATCACCTTTTCATACCGCTGGCTCGAAGCTGGATCAGAATGGTCGGTGGTAGCGATCATCACTAGCGGTGTTCCTTCGCTGACGAGCGCATTCGGTCCATGCTTAAGCTCTCCACTCGGATAGCCTTCGGCATGAAGATATGCAGACTCCTTCAGCTTCAGGGCCCCTTCCCGCGCGATGGAATAGTGAATGCCGCGACCGAGGAACAGAAAGCTCTGCGCGGTGCGGTAGCTGCCCGCTACTCGCCTCATCGCGTCCTCCCAGCCGCCGAGCTGCGCTTCAATCCGCTCCGGAAGTGTGGCCGCCTCAGACAAACTTCTCTTCAATTCTTGGGCACCGATGCAGCCCTTCGCGACAGCAGCAAGAAGCGACAGCAGATGGAGATTAAACAACTGGCCTGTGAAACTCTTGGTCGCTGGAACGGCCCGCTCCCTGCCCGCGAGCGTAGAAAAGGAGGCGCTCGCCTCCGTCGCCATGGTGGAGTGTTCCACGTTGGTAATTGCGAGGGTGCGGTGTCCTGCGGCCGCCGCCTTCCGTAAGGCGGCCAAAGTGTCCGCCGTCTCGCCAGATTGTGAGACCACCATCACCGATGCATCGGACAGCGACCTTTCCGACCGGTACGTATACTCGCTCGCGTACTCGACATCGACGGCGATTCCGCTCAAGTCTTCGATCATCAGTTCGGCGGCCAGTCCAGCGTGCCTGCTCGAGCCGCTGGCCGCAATGACGATCTTGTCCTTCACCGTACTCAACCACTCCACAACCGGGGCGCATTGCTCCTCGCGGAAGCTTTCCGCCGCGACATAGTGGTCGAGCGTGGCAGCAAGCCGCGCAGGTTGTTCGTGGATCTCGCGAAGCATCCAGTGGCCGTAAGGGTAAGGGCTATTCGATTCCATCATCCTCGATAGAATAAACGTTCATAGAAGCGCGCGTCAGAAAACAACGAATGATCACCTCAATTCACGCACGCACCCTGCTTACCGAGAGCGGCGAACTCGACTATCCCATCGTCAGCATCGAAGAGGGCACGGTGCTCTCAATTAAATCGGGGCCGCCAAATTCTTCTCGCGAAGTCCTGACCCCATCCTTCTTCGACGTCCACGTGCATGGTGCAGTCGCTCAAGACTTCATGGCCGCAGACGTCGCCGGGATCAACGCCGTTGGCCGGTTCCTCGCCACGCGAGGGGTCGCACACTACCTCGCGACAACAGTGACCGCCCCCATGGACACAACGCTCCGGGCGCTTGACACGCTCGGCAGAGCGATCGAGGATCGCAGCCGGCCATCGGACGCTGCCACACCGGTCGGCATTCATCTCGAAGGCCCATTTGTCTCCCACGCGAAGCGCGGAGTTCATCCGCCGGCTTCATTGTTGGAACCAAGTATCGCGATCTTCGACCGCCTGCAGACGGCCGCGCGCGGGCACATTCGCCTGATGACCATCGCCCCGGAGCTGCCTGGAGCGTTGGAGTTGATTGAGCACGCTGCAACTCGAGGTGTCCGCATCAGCCTCGGCCACAGCGATGCCACCGAAGCCCAGTCGCTTCCGGCCATCGCTAAAGGCGCAGTCAGCGGCACGCACACCTTCAATGCCATGCGCGCGCTGAACCATCGTGAGCCCGGTATTCTCGGCGTTGTACTCGACGAGAGAGACCTTTACGCCGAGTTGATCTGCGACGGCATCCATGTGCATCCCGCAATGGTGCGGCTTTGGCTGAAGATGAAGGGTGAGGACCGGGCGATCCTCGTGACCGATGGCATGTCTGCCACCGGCATGCCCGATGGCACGTACCAGCTCGGCGACTTCTCCGTCGAAGTAAAAGAAGGGGTGTGCTTGTCCGAAGGTGCCCTGGCCGGAAGCGTCCTCACCATGGACCGCGCGGTTGCCAATCTGCAACGATTCACCGGCAGCTCGCTCGGAAAAGCAGTGCGGCTCGCATCGCGCAATCCGGCCCGCATGCTTGGCATGGAACATCGTGTGAGCGTTCAGCCGGGCCTTTCCGCCAATTTCAACGTCTACGAGGAAAACGGTACCTTCAGGGGCAGCATTCTGAATGGTCATCGTTTGCAGCAGGCTTAGAACTCAGAGAAGTCGAACAGTCTCTTTGTTGTCATTCCCACACGCAAACTGCTTCCGTCTTCTTCTGCTACCGGGCTTGCGGTCTATCTGCCGGTTTTGCTGAAGGTCAGGAACAGATCGACCGTGTGATGCTCCGTGTCCGCGACGGTCTTGAACGACGCAGAGTAGCCGTTGAAGCTCATGAGAGCGGTGTTGTTCTTGAGGAACGACGCAACGTAGGTTTCATCGTAGGGATCGCCGGGATGCAGCCTCCAGCCGCGCTCGAAGTCCTTTTTCTGTGCCTCAGTCAGACTTCCAGGCGATACCGTGTGCACGGTGTATTGGGAACCCGGAATCGCTGTCACGGCAAATGCGGCCTGATGCTTCGCTGCATCAAGCTTCGGCTCGGCGGTCACGACCACATCCATATATCCCTTGCGGCGATACGCCGCCTCCAGGTGGGCCAGAGATTCGACGAGTGCTTTCTGCGAAGCGATATCTCCGGGGTGGATCTTGGATGAAGCGGCAAACTCTGCAGCGCTCATGAGTTGAGAGCCGGCCCAATCGATGGCGGAAACTCGATACACCTCTCCCGCATCGACCGTCGCCGCAACATCAACCTCCGTTTGCGAAGGAGTGGAACGTACGATCGTGCGAGACAGGGAACTGAGCGAACTGGCCAGATACCCGGCATCCTTGTACGCGGCCAACAACAGGTTGGAGATACTGTGCCGAGTAAGCCCTTCGTCGTAGCTGCTGCCAGTGAGGGAGCCAATCGTCTTGTCCGTTGCGGCTGCAAACGGCGGCGTCACGCCGCTCAGAGTAACGGCGTGGATCCGGACACTCGGAGAGACCACGCGGTACTCGGCAAGGCGCAGCGGCTGACCGGACGAAGGCGCGACAGGCTCTTCTTCGACCTTCCCTGTAATGCCTTTCTCAGCGAGCATCTGCTGCAGTGCGGTCGAAACTGCGTCCTGCAAGTTACCAGCTTCGGGTACGGTCCCGTTGAACAATGGCACGCGCTTCTGAACCTCAGCGGCGATCTCCTCGTGTCGATACCACACAAAGTTTACGAAGCCAACCGTGAGTAGGTGCGACGGATCGGCCGGCTTGATCTTGAACACCACCGACACGGACTTCAGCGGACCGTCCAGCGTAGACTGAAGATCATCGAAGGCGCCGGTATCAATCAATCGTTGCGAAGCGGCTTGGAGGTCAGTTTTGCTGATTGTGTCGCCCGGTTTCAGGCCGGATGCTGCTTCGAGGCTAGCTTGTGGATACGGTGTCGTACCCTCGAAGACGATCTTTCTTATGGTGTACTGCTGGGCTTCGAGGACAGACGCAGTCAGCCAGATAAGTGCACAGAAAGATAGAGCTGTTCGTGTCATGGTCTCCTGATTGTAGAGGCGGAGGGAGACCCGTTCGCTCTAAACTCCCTCAATTGGCGCCGTAAACCCGCTCTCCCCCGCCGTTCCTTCCGCCAGCCGCATCAGGTACTCCTGCGAGCTGAAGTCCTTGTCCTTCTTCACTGCGCGTACATACTTGCCGTCCGGTTGCAGCAAGCGTGCCTTCCGCGAGTCAGCAAGATAGGCTCCCAGGATCTCCTTGCGCAGCCGCTGGCTCAGCACAGGGTCGGCAACCGGAAACATGACCTCGCAGCGCTCATGGATGTTGCGCGCCATCCAGTCGGCGCTGCCGCAGAACACCTCCGGCTCGCCACCATTTGCGAAGCTGAAGATTCGGCTGTGCTCGAGAAACCGGCCGACCACCGATCGGACGCGAATGTTCTCGCTCAGTCCACTCACTCCGGGCCGCAGCGAGCACATGCCCCGGACGATCAGATCGATCTTCACGCCTGCCTGTGACGCGGCATACAGCGCCTCTACAGTCGCCCGTTCGAGCAGGCCATTCATCTTGCCGACGATCGCAGCGGGCTTGCCCGCTCTGGCATGCTCGGCTTCCCGACCAATCAAACTCAGCAGCCCACTCGCCATCGTCAGTGGCGCGACCAGCAGCGGGCTGTACGAGGCAGACTCGGCGTCCGCGGTCAAATAATTGAAGACCGATTGCACCGCGGCCGTTATCTCCGGGCGGCAGGTAAAGAAGCTGATGTCCGTATAGAAACGCGCCGTCACCGGGTTGTAGTTCCCCGTCCCGAGGTGCGCGTATCGCCGTACCACGCCGTCCGGATCGCGGCGCACCAGCAGCGCCAGCTTGCAGTGCGTCTTCAGACCGAAGATGCCGTGGTACACCCCAACCCCGGCATCTTCCAGTTCGCGCGCCCAGCGTATGTTCGAGTCCTCGTCAAACCGGGCCATCAGCTCGACCACTACCGTCACGTCCTTCGTCTGTCCCGCCTCGGTCAGGTTTCTGAAGATGGACGAGTCCTTGCTTGTCCGGTACAGCGTCTGCTTCATCGACATCACCGCCGGGTCGATAGCGCCCGCCTCGATGAACTCCTCAACGGTCACGTACGATTCGAACGGATGATGAAGCAGGATGTCGCCCTTGCGTATCTGATCGAAGAGGTCGGTGCTCTTTGCATCGATGTGGTACTGCCTGGCCTTGAAGTCCGGGTACTTCAACTCTGCCCGCTTCACTTCAGAAGCCAGGTTCATCATGCGCGAAAGATTCACGGGACCGTTCGTGCGGAAGACCTGCCACGGATCCAGCTCGAAGTTTACCCGGAGGCGCTCGATGATCTCCTCTGCAGCAGAGCTCTCGATCTCCAGCCGCACTGCATCGCCCTTGCGACGGTTGTGCAGCTCTGCCCGCACGCTCTCCAGCACCGACCGCGACTCTTCCTCTTGCATATAAAGGTTGCTGTTCCGCGTCACTCGAAAGGCCGACTTCGACAGCACCTGATAGCCGGGATACATGCGGTCCACCTGCGATTCGATCAGGTCATGCAGCAGGATGAAGTCCTGCGCATCAGCCTTCGAAGGAAGGCAGATCAGCCGCGGAAGAGTACGCGGAACCGTGACCACGCCCAGCACCGTCTGTGTATTCCCCTTGCGCTTGTGTCGAAGCAGCAGAGCAACGCACAGTGCTTTGTTCAGCACGCGAGGAAACGGGTGCGACGGGTCGATCGTCACCGGAGTCAACAGCGGGTCGACCTCGTCTGAGTAAAACTTCAGCGCATGCGCACGTATCTTCGGGTCAAGCTGGTCGAACTTCAGAATACGGATCTTTTCCGCTTCAAGCGCCGGAAGTATCTGGTCGTTCCAGCAGCCGTACTGGGCGGCAACGAAGTTGGTAAGCAGCACCGACAGCCGATCGAGCCGCTGCTGTGGAGAAAGCCCGCCTTCGTCCGCCGGCTGTGGCTGGCTTTCGCCGTCTTCGATCCGCTGAAGAATCCCAGCCACCCTGATCTCGATGAACTCATCCAGATTGCTGGCTGTAATCGCTAAGAACTTGACCCGCTCCAGCAGCGGATTGGTTGCGTCCTGTGCCTCTTCCAGGACTCGCTCGTTGAAGTGCAGCCACGACTCATCGCGGCTGAAAAACAGCGTCTCAACGAGTTTTGGCACTGGCGGAAGGGAAGTCTTGCTTGAGGAACGTCGGGTCGCAGTCTTCTTCGTGGCGGGCACTTCGGAAAGGGTCGAGTCGGTGGTCATAGCGTTCGAAAAGACTACAGCAACCCGATGAATATGCGGTTGAATCCTGCGCAGCCTACCTCCAAAAGATCGTCAGCATGGCCCTTCCGGACCACTGGTCAGATGTTCCGCTCGTCAAGCGCCGCAGCTTCCAGCCGATACAGAAAGATGAAGCGGAATAGATAAATGCGAAGTCCCGCTCGCCCCGCCGCACAGCTCTGCCGCACTGCAGGTAGGTCAGGCACCGGGATCAGGAGAAACGAGTGGCAGCTACATCCCGTGCAGTTTTTTTGAGATGTCATTGGACGTTGCGCCTGCTCAGCTTCTTGCCCCTCGCGCTTGTGCCCTGCTTCTGCCGTGGTCCGCACGCGAGACTTGATCTCGTCCTTCCCGGAGGAACCAACCGCGAGCTTGACCGGAACTTCAATACCTCAGCGTTCGCTTCGCTCGCCGCTTTGCCTAACACTGCTGCCGGGAAGCTAGGCATCGCATGACCGAAACGTGCCAACCCGCGGCGGCGGATCAAGACCTTGAGCTCCGCGTTCAGGCTGAGCATACAACCATCTGCGCCCGTACAGATAAGCTGATCGCCCTCGTCATGTGTGTGCAATGGCCCGGTGCCATCGTGGCCTCCCTGTTCATTGGTGTCAAAGCCCGGAACGGAAGCGCAGGTACCATTCATCCTCACGTTGTCGCGGCGATCTGCCTGGGCGGCTTGATCACTGTTGTGCCCGTTGTGCTTGCCTTCGTGCGGCCGGGCAGGAAAAGTACAAGGCACCTCATCGCGGCCTGCCAGATGCTCATGTCAGCCCTGCTGATCCACATTACTGGGGGCCGCACTGAGACCCACTTCCACGTCTTTGGCTCGCTCGCCTTTCTCGCCTTCTATCTGGACTGGATGGTACTGGCGACCGCGGCCGCCGTTACTCTGGCCTACCACGCCATACTGGGCTTTTACGCTCCCGCGCTCCTCTTCGGTACCTCTGCTGGCAGCACTGTGCGCCTGGCCGAGCATGTGCTCTGGATCGTCTTCTGCGTCTGCTTTCTCATCATCTTCTGCGTGCAAAGCCTGGAAGGCCTGAAGGCAGCAGCGCATCGCGAAAACGATCAGGACCTGCTCATCTTTCATGCCTACCACGACGCTCTCACCGGCCTCGGCAATCGTTTGCTGGTACAGAAGAACCTGAACGCCATGCTGAATCGCCCCGTGGACAAGCAGCAGGGGTTCGCCTTGATCTGCATCGACCTTGATCGTTTCAAAGAGGTGAACGACACGCTCGGACACCAATTCGGCGATCTGGTCCTCGCCGAAGTCAGCGAGCGGCTGAAGGCGCTCGTTCGCAAGGAGGACACCCTCGTCCGCATGGGCGGTGACGAGTTTTCTCTTATTCTGAACGAGTGCGCAGACGTAGCCGTCGCCGAACGTATCGCCGTTCGGATCATTGAAAGTCTCAACCGGCCCTTCCAATCCGGAGAGAGCGTTGCACGCATCGGTGCCAGCGTGGGCATCTGCCTCTTTCCCGAGGCTGCAAAAGGAATGGAAGAACTCTTTCATCATGCCGACCTTGCGCTCTACAAAGCCAAGAACAACGGCCGGAACAGCTACTTCGTCTTCGATGAAGCCATGCGTGTGGAGACCCTCCGGCAGATGACTCTCGAGCACCGCTTGCGGACCGCCGTCCACGAAGAGCTGTTTGAGATCAACTATCAGCCCATCGTCAATTCCCAGTCCCGGCTGCTCGGCTTTGAAGCCCTCCTTCGCTGGCACGATGCCGTCCTCGGAAAGGTGGCGCCCGACGTCTTCATCCCGCTCGCGGAAAAGACTGGCCTCATCGTTGCGCTTGGGAAATGGGTACTCAGACAGGCTTGCCTGGAAGCGGCGAAATGGTGCACGCCGGAGAACCGCCACATCAAAGTCTCCGTCAACGTTTCGTCTATTCAGCTGGTGCAAAAGGACTTCGCCACGGTAGTCATGATCGCCCTCAAAGAGGCCGGTCTTCCCGCCGAACTGCTCGATCTCGAACTCACGGAGACGGTACTCGTCGACGACAATGGCCGCGCGCGCGAGACCCTCGAACTGTTGCGCCGCTTCGGCGTCAGCATCTCCATCGATGACTTTGGGACCGGCTACTCCTCTCTCAGCTACCTGCGCGACCTGCCTATCCACCGGTTGAAGATCGACCGCTCCTTCGTCAAAGACATCACCGAGTCGAAAGAAGCACGTGCGCTGGTCGAAGGAATGATCGAGATGGCCCACAACCTCAACCTCTCCGTCGTGGCCGAAGGCGTTGAAAACCACGCGCAGATGGAGATCCTCGCCCAGGCAGGCTGTGATGAAGTTCAAGGGTTCCACATCTCGAAAGCGGTCTCAGGAAAAGACGCCGGCACGTTTATGAGGCAACAGCCGGCCGCGTCCAAAGGCCACCAGACTCCGACAGAAGCGAAGGAGCAGAACGAGGAACCGCCTCACACCCTCGCCGTAGGCGTATCCGGCTAGAGTTCTCGCAGCCTGCCTGAACTCCACAGAGGCCAGTGCGGCAACCAAAGTAGCCGGGAATGATACATAATGGAAGGCGTAACTGGAGATGCTATGAAGAACCTTGGTATGACCGCCCTTCTGCTCGCTCTCACCCTTACCCTGACCGCTTCCTCCGCTCGCGCCCTTCAGACCGCCGGGCAGGACATGAAGGACGCAGGCAGTGATACGAAGAAGGCGGCCAAGAGTACTGGTAGCGGTATCAAGAAAGGCACGAAGACTGGCTACTCCAAGACCAAGAGTGGCACCAAGAAGGTGTACCACAAGACCGCGAATGGCACGAAGAAGGCGTATCACAAGACCGGTGAGGGCCTGGAAAAGACTGGCGACAAGATCGAAGGCAAGCCCACCCCGCAGTAGCTTGTCGATTGTGCATGGCCGCGGGTCGCCTACACCCTCGCGCGCTGTCCATGCACATGCACGATAGAACTCACTGCGCTTCTGGCGTCTCAACTCCAAGCTGCCAAAGCAGAAACGCGAAGTCGAACGCAATCTCCTTTAGATAGTCGTACCGGCCCGAAGCACCGCCGTGCCCGGCATCCATATTCGTGTGGAGTAGTAGAGGAGCGTCGTTCCGCTTCAGGGTGCGAAGTTTCGCTACGTACTTCGCCGGCTCCCAATACATTACCTGCGAATCGTTCAAGCTGGTCTTCACCAGCATCGCCGGGTAGTCTGCCGCTTTCAGGTTGTCGTACGGAGAGTACGACAGCATGTAGGCAAATGCCTCGGCCTGGTTAGGATTGCCCCACTCTTCGTATTCGGCGACGGTCAGGGGCAGGGTTGCGTCGAGCATGGTGTTCATCACGTCCACGAACGGCACATGCGACAACACCACCCGGAATAGTTCAGGCCGATCGTTGACGACTGCACCCATCAGCAGACCGCCGGCGCTTCCGCCCTCGATCGCGACCCGGGCGGGATCGCCGTAACCCCGCCCGGTGAGCTGCGATACTGCCGCCGTAAAGTCGCTGAAGGTGTTCTTCTTGTGCATCATCTTACCCGCGTCGTGCCAGGGATCGCCCATCTCGCCGCCACCGCGGATATGAGCGTAGGCCAGCACCAGCCCGCGGTCCAGCAGGGAAAGCCGTGTGGACGAGAAGCTCACCGGCAGCGCATAGCCATACGACCCATATCCGTAGACGTAGAGCGGGTTCGTTCCATCACGGCGAAACATCTCCCGGCGGTAGACCAGTGAGATCGGCACCTTGACACCGTCCTCAGCCGTGATCCATACCCGTTCCGAAGCGTAGCGGGCAGAGTCAAAGTCGCCCGGCACCTCCTGCATCTTGATCAAAGTCGATGCCGCGGAGCCGACATCGTACTCGTACACTGAGGCCGGTGAGACCAGCGATTGATAGCTGTAGCGGAACGTCGACGTGTCGAACTCGCGGTTGACATGCGGGCCCGCGGAGTAGGTGGGCTCAGGAAATGCAATCTTCGCAGAGCCCGAGAAAGCGCCGGGCAGCGAGACTCCATCTGTATCACTCTTCGTCGCAGGACCACTGTGTTCCCGTGCGAAACGGAAGATCTCCATTACCGGAAGTCCAAGCATCCGCCGCGTGGTTACCAGGAACTCCTGGAACACATCAACGTCTTCGAGCGGCGCATCTTCATCGACCGCGAACACCTCGCGCCAGTTCTCCCGCCCGGGGGAGCTCACTGGGGCTGTGACCAGGCGGAAGTTGCGTCCGGTATCGTTCGTGCGGATGTAGAGCAGACCGTCGCGATGCTCCGGGTAGTACTCCTGGTCCTCCAGACGCGGCGCGATCAACTCGAACTCGCCCTCCGAATCGCTCGAAGAGAGCAGGCGACACTCGTTGGTCGTGTGGCTGCCGGACTCCATCATCAGGTACTTGCCGTCCCGCGTCCTTCCCACACCCAGGTTGAACCGTTCGTCCGGCTCCCTAAAGACCACCACATCATCTTCGCCCGCTGATCCAAGCCGATGCCGGAAGAGGTGGTCGTGCCGTTTGGTGACCTCGTCTTCCGTCGTGTAGAAGAGCGTCTCTGAGTCCGCCGCCCAGACCATTGATCCGACCCGCTCTGCAGTGTCGGGGAGGTCCTCCCCTGTGCGCAGATCGCGAACGTGCAGGGTGTACTGCCTGAATCCCGTGTTGTCGGTGCTATAAGCCAGCAGGAAGCCCGAAGGGCTGATCGCCATGGTGCCGATCGCCATGAACGCCTGTCCTTCAGCAAGTTTGTTCACGTCCAGCAGCACTTCTTCCGGTTCAGTGGTTGGAGACTTCGACCCTGCTGCCCGACGCCGGCAGTGGATCGGATACTGCAGCCCCTCCACCGTCCGGGTGGAGTAGTACCAGCCGTTCATCCGGTACGGAACTGACTCGTCCGTCTCCTTGATGTGCGACAGCATCTCCCGGTACAGTCGCTCCTGGAGCGTGACCGTAGGCGCCATCACCGCGTTCGTGTAGGCGTTCTCCGCTGCCAGGTAGCTGATTACCTCCTCCGAAGACTTCTCCCGAAGCCATCCATATTCGTCCGTAAGGACCGCTCCGTTGACGACAGTCTGCGTGGGATGACGGCGGGCGACGGGCGGGGTTGCAGCAACAGACATGCGGAATGCTCCAACCATCAGAATACAGAAGGCAACCTGTCCCGGGCGCCTGTCACCCAACAGGGTGTGCAGCGGTCACGAACGTCCAACCACCGCAAGTACGTTGTAGGAGGAGTTACCCATGTTTCCCAACCGCTTACGCCTGTTCACGCTTTGCGCCGCCGTAGCCGCCGCGCCGCTGGCGGCATCTTCGCAGCAGCCTTCGTCGCCAGATAGCAGTGCGTCCGGCACCAATTCGGGCTCGACGACTCACTCTGCGAAGGGCTCGCCAGACAAGAGGTTCCTCCGGAAGGCCTCGGAAGGCGGGTACGCCGAGGTTCAGCTCGGTCAGTTGGCCGCCCAGAAGGGCAGCAGCGACGACGTTAAGAAGTTCGGTCAGAAGATGGTCGACGACCATACCGCCCTCAACGACCAGCTCAAACCATTCGCCGAGTCGATGGGCGTATCGCCCGCAACCAAGCTGAGCCCGAAGGATCAGGCAGAGTACGACAAGCTGAATGGCTTGTCCGGAGACGACTTTGACAAGGAGTACCTCGCTTATATGTCAAAGGACCACCATAAAGATATGCACGAGTTTCGCAAGGAGGAGGCGACCGCCTCCGATCCTGCCCTGAAAGATGCAGTCACCAAGGGTCTGGGTGTTATTAAGGAGCACACGGTTATGGTCGATAAGCTAGCAAAAGACAAGGGCGTCTCTACGGCATCGCACCACGCTGAGGCATCAAGCCCTGCAACAAAGTAATGGAATGGTTCTACTTGCAGGGCTTATCCGGGGTGCCAGTGATGGCACCCCCTTTTGCGTCCTCAGCCGCGGCAGTCACTTACGAAACGGTTCCGCGACGCGGCGCGTAGAATGAGCAGAGATGAGCCGCATCGTCAGACTTGCGCTGTGCTTTGTTCTGGTATCGTCTCTCCCATCGGCATTCGCGGAGCAGGTGGCTACACTTCCTGCACCTTCCGGCTATGTCAACGATTTTGCCGGCGTCCTTGCTCCCGGCACCAGGCAGAGCGTAGAGGCCCTCTGCACGGAAGTGAACCAG
This sequence comes from uncultured Granulicella sp., assembly GCA_964658395.1. GTDB lineage: Bacteria > Acidobacteriota > Terriglobia > Terriglobales > Acidobacteriaceae > Edaphobacter. The sequence goes on from CAZZYQ010000001.1 coordinate 51,589, forward strand.
AAGGCCCACGCCCAGATTGCCGTCGTCACCGTAAACACGATCGAAGCGAACGGCGGCGGCGATACCTCCATCGAAGAGTTTGCTGTTGCCCTTGAAGAAAAATGGAAGGTCGGGGCAAAGGGAACAGATCGCGGCCTTCTGATGCTCTTCGTTATGAACCCGCGCGGGGGCCGGATAGAAGTTGGATATGGGCTGGAGGGCATTCTCAACGACGCCAAGGTAGGCGACATTGGACGCACCATGTCCCCAGCCGCCCGGCAGAACGACTACAACACCGCCATCCCGCTCGGCGTCTCCGAGATCGCACAGGTCATCGCCGCCGACGCCGGAGTCACCCTTGACCAGCCGCAGACCCTGCACCGCTACCACCGCCAACAGGCAGATGCGCCCGTCCAGGTGAGTCCCTTTCAGCTCATCATCGGTGGTGGTCTCCTGCTGCTCATACTGATCTTCTTGATCAGCACCGGAAACATTGGCTGGGTCTTTTTTCTCCTTAGCAGCATCATGGGTGGTGGCGGAGGCGGTCGCGGTCGGGACGATCGCGGCGGAGGCGGCGGTTTTGGCGGCTTCGGCGGCGGCAGTTCCGGCGGCGGAGGGGCAAGCGGTGACTGGTGAGGCTGGCATGTAACCGGAGAACAGATCAAGCTTTTCGGCTTGCCGTCCGTTGTACTACGCGGAACCCGGGAGGGTTCGCATCGTTGGCAGGAGAGACTAGGTTCTAAGCTGTTACAAGGAGATCCAAATGAAAGGTTTGTGGGTAGCACTCGGCATCGTCGGTCTGATTGTAGTCGTGCTTCTGTTCGCCGGCGGTAGCTACATCAGCGCGAAGAACACCCTGATACAGAAGAATGAAGATGTGGACCGGGCGTATTCGCAGGTAAACATCGTGCAGCAGCGGCGGCTCGATCTCATCCCAAACCTGGTCGCAACCGTAAAGGGCTACACGAAGGAAGAGACGACCGTCCTGACCAATATCGCCAACGCCCGGGCTGGTGTGCTTGGAGCAACCGACCGCGCCTCGAGTATCCAGGCGAACACCAAGCTCGACGTGGCGTTAGGACCGTTCTTCAGGCTTCAGGAGCAGTACCCGAACCTGAAGAGCAGTGAGCAGTTCATCCGGCTCAGCGACGAACTTGCAGGGACCGAGAACCGCATCGCGACCGAACGCGCCCGCTATAACACCACCCTGCGCGACTACAACGTCTACGTCCAGCAGTTTCCCAACAGCATCTGGGCCGGCATCGCCGGCTTTCACTACCGGGATGAATACTACAAGGGCAACCCTGAAAACGGGACCGCGCCAAAAGTTGATTTCGGCAGCTAAGCCGAACATCGACCGCCCCCCCATTCCAGAGAAAAAGCAGCTAAGAGCAGAAGGGTCTCCCTGCTTTTAGCTGCTCTGCCTTCGTTACCGCACTGACCTGGCGCTTGTCAGCTGGAAACGGGGCTCTTATTTCGTGAACGACGCGATGGCCGACGCTTCATCATCCTTCACATCGAATACAGTGTAGAGCTTCGTGATCTGCAGAAGGTCGTGCACCTTCTTGGTCAAGTTCAACAGCTTCAGCTCTCCGCCGGAGTTCTTCACGGTGGTGAAGGCGCTTACCAGCTCGCCAATGCCGGAGCTGTCGATGTACGTGATGTCTCCCAGGTTCAGTAGGATGCGCTTCGTTCCCTTAGCCAGAACGTCGCGGACAGCATCGCGGAGGGTTACGCTTCCCTCGCCGAGCGTGATGCGCCCGCTCATATCCATAATTGTTATCCCATCTACCTGGCGGGTGCTGACCTTCATACTCATAATGTTGTTTTCTCCTTAAGTACCCGACTGCGTCGGGGGACGGTGCTTGACTAGGGTGAGTTCGGTACCGGGATGTAACTGGCGAAAGTGTACCTCATCCATGAAAGCGCGGATAAGGAAGATTCCGCGGCCTGAGCCGCGAAGGATGTTCTCCGGGGCGAGCGGATCGGGTATCGTGTCCGGATCGAGTCCCGCGCCCTGGTCGGAGATCTTGATCGTCAGGGCCTCCGCCGTCGTGTCGAACTCTGCCTTCACGCTTTTGTTCACATCATACGCATTGCCGTGCAGGACCGCGTTGACCGCCGCCTCCCGGATTGCCATCGAGATGTTCGATACCGCGTCCTCATCGAAGCCCGCCCGCGCTGCGAAAAGCTCGGCCGTCTGCTCGATCTTGTTTACGCTCTCGATCGTCGAATCGAGAGTGTAGCTGACACGGCTTGTAGTTGAGTCGGCCAAAGTTTTCCTTGCCAAACCTTCGGAAGCAGACGCTTATACGCACTTCGCAGCGGCTTACCCGCGAATCGGCCGTTGATGGCAGTTTGCTTGTGGGAGCCACGAAAGTCAAGAAAGGAACAAGAGAAACCCCGCCCTTCGGGAACACTCCTTCGCGAGTCTTGCCTGCAGCGCTCGAGCCATCATCCGCCAAGCGCAAACCTTCGCCGCCCGTAGCTCCATGCGCCGCGATTGCTGGGGGCACTGGCCTGCTCCTTCCTCTTCTGCTCGGAACGTTAGTATCAAGAGCAGTTCTCCGCCTGGTGGAGAATGAGAGTGAGCGTCAGGTGCTTGGTCATGGCATGGAATACGAACATACGCACCAGCGTCTCCGCTCTGATGGGCGCGCCGGTTACTGATCCTCAGGGCCGCACCATCGGGCATATCAAGGAGTTCGCCGTCACTCCTGCAGAGGACTCTGCCCACGTGCGCGGCCTTATCGTGAAGCGGCGAAACGCCCCGCGCGGTGACCCGCCCTTGCTGGTGCCAACCTCCTGGATGAAGATCTCTGCGGAGGGCGCTTTGCAGTTGCTCGAGGATCATCGGCCGCTGGAGATTGCCCGGGACGACGACTTCCTTCTGCTGGAACGCGACCTGCTTGACCAGCAGATCATCGACGTGCACGGGCACAAAGTCGTCCGGGTCAACGATGTCGACCTGGTTTGGGAGATGGATCGTGAAGGGCTGCCGGGCCTTTCGCTCCGCATCGCGGAGGTCGAAGTGGGCATACGCGGCGCATTGCGCCGCCTGCTGAAGGGCCTTCCGGCGCACACGGTCGATCGTCTCGCCTGCCGCATCAAATCCAGCGTCATTCCCTGGGAGTTCGTCGACCTGATAGACCGCGATCCGTCGCGGCGCGTCAAGTTGAAGATCGAGCAGGAGCGGCTGTCGCGCATGCACCCGTCGGACATCGCCGACATCCTCGAAGAGCTTGCCCCGGCCGAGCGCCAGGCGCTGTTCAACAGCCTTGACGAGGAGGTTGCCGCCGAGGCGCTGGAGGAGGTCGAGCCCAAGCTGCAGCGGCTCCTGATCGCCGATCTCGACTCCGAGAGCGTCGCCGGAATCGTCGAAGAGATGGACCCGGGTGCCGCCGCCGACCTGCTCTCTGAACTGACCGACGAACGCTCGGACGCCATTCTCGAGGAGATGGACCCCGAGGAGCGGCACGAGGTCGAAGAGCTGCTCGAGTTCTCTGCCGACTCCGCCGCCGGCCAGATGACGACAAGCTTTATCGCGCTCGGGCCAGAGGCGTCGGTGGCAGATGCCATCGCTGCGCTGAACGAGTTTGAAGGAGACGTTGAGGCGGTTACCGAGATTTACTCACTCGATGCCGCCGGTCGTCTGCACGGGTTGGTTCCCATTGTAAAACTGCTGATGGCGGCAGCGGAGACTCCGCTGTCTACGCTGCTGACAGGACACCTTGTCACCTGCGGCATCGATGAGCGGGCAAAGAAGGTGGCCGAGTTGTTCGACAAGTACAACCTGCGCTCGCTGCCTGTTGTCGATGACGGAAAGAAGATCGTGGGCGTGATTCTGGCCGAGCAGGTGATCGCACAACTGCGGGCGAAGTAAACGATTGTTTTGCGAGCCCACGCGCCCTGAGGAAGTTGCGAGGAATGCGGCACGTAACCCGATTGGCGGGTCAATAGAATGGCTGGTGATGCCCCTGAAAATCCTCTACGCAGGTACCCTCACGCCGAACGATACGGCGCTGTACCGGCTGTGGGCATTGGAGAGGCTTGGCGCGAAGGTTATTCCGTTGCCGACTACGGGGTACGAGTCAAGCAACGCGCTGCTAAGAAAGGTTCTGTTTCGCCTAACGGCGGGCTCCGGTGTCGATCGCCTCAACGCGGACGTTCTTCGCATCGCCGCAGCCGAAAAGCCGGACGTCTTCTGGGGCGACAAGATGCTCTGGATCAGACCCGCAACGCTCAAGAAGCTGCGTACGATGGGCATCGTCACCGTCAGCTACATGATCGACAATCCCTTCGGCACCCGCCGCGATCCCGGTTGGAGACTGTACCGCAAAGACATACCGTTCTACGATCTGCACGTCGTCCAGCGCGACAGGAACATAGCCGACTACAAGCAGCACGGTGCGCGCGACGTCATCAAGATTCAGACCGCATATGAACCGACCCTGAACTTTCCGCCGCCCGCCGGCTGGAGCGACGCCGACTGCGACCGCGATGTCTCGTTCATCGGCACACCCTACGACAACCGTGCCGAGCTACTGACGCGCCTCTCACGCGACGCGGGCCTCCCGGTCACAATCTCTGGCAATCCTAAGCAGTGGGGCAGAGCCCTCGATGCAGATGCCTATCAGCAGCTCTTCAAGCGCGGCGAACTCTACCGCGACGACTACCGCGAAGCCATCTGGCGATCGAAGATCAACCTGAGTTTCCTTACCCACTCGAATCACGACGAGTTCGCTCATAAGAGCTTCGAGATTGCCGGCTGTGGAGGCTTTCTACTGGCCGAGCGCTCTGCTGGCCACATGCTGCGGTTTGTCGAAGGCGAGGAGGCGGTCTTCTTCTCCGGCTATGAGGAACTCGTTGCGAAGATTCGTCGCTATCTGCCCGACGAGGCGGCCCGCCGGCGGATCGCCGCGGCCGGTCGCGCCCGAGCCGAAAGCAGCGGCTACCACAACGACGCCCAGATGGAGCTGATCTTCGAACGCCTCGCATCGATTCTGCGCGGGTAGGGACCTCCGCCCGCCTCTAGCTGCTACCCTGAAAGTCCGGCCCGGGACGGTCGTCAGGAGGCAGAGATGGCCCAAATCGCGTTCAAACAAGTCCTCACCTTCCGGCAATCAACCCCGGAGCTGCGCGGATGATGTTCTGGCGCCAATGGCGCAACCGCATCTTCCTGTTTCTCGCCGTATTAGGCCCCGGCTTTATCACCGCCAACGTCGACAACGACTCTGGCGGCATCCTCACCTACTCCCAGGCCGGCGCGCAGTACGGCTACACCCTGCTGTGGACGATGATCCCGATCACTCTCGCGCTGATCGTCGTGCAGGAGATGTGCGCGCGCATGGGCGCAGTTACGGGCAAAGGTCTAAGCGATCTCATCCGCGAAGAGTTCGGTCTCCGTATCACTTTCTTGATGATGCTCCTGCTCGTCGTCGTCAACTTTGGCAATGTCATCGCGGAGTTCATCGGCATCGCCGGAGCGATGCAGTTGTTTCACATCAGCAAGTACGCGAGCGTCCCTATCTGCGCTCTGATTGTCTGGGCGCTGGTCGTAAAAGGCGACTACAAGAGCGTCGAAAAGGTCTTCCTGGTCGCGAGCGTCTTCTACATCGCCTACATCGTCGCCGGGGTGCTCAGCGGTCCGAACTGGCACCTCGCCCTGACCGAGACCATCAAGATGCCGCCGCTCAGCACCTGGCGCGACAAGTCGTACCTCTACATGACGATCGGAGTCATCGGCACCACCATCACGCCTTGGATGCAGTTCTACCTGCAGTCCTCCATCGTCGAAAAGAACATCACCATCAAGCAGTACAAAGCCTCGCGGCTCGACGTCATCGTCGGCTCGATCTTCACCGATATCGTCGCCTGGTTCATCGTGGTCGCCTGCGCCGCCACGCTCTACACCCACGGCATTCGCAACCTTACGGACGCCTCAGTCGCGGCCGAAGCGATGAAGCCGCTCGCCGGCCAGTATGCCTTTATCCTCTTTGCGGCGGGCTTATTCAACGCGTCTCTCTTCGCCGCGTCTATCCTGCCGCTCTCGACCGCCTACACCGTCTGCGAGGGCCTGGGATTTGAGAGCGGCGTGGACAAGACCTTCCGCGAAGCCCCTTTTTTCTACTGGTTCTACACGCTGCTGATCGCAGGCGGCGCGGCCGTCGTTCTGATCCCGGACTTTCCCATGTTCCAGGTCGCCGTGCTCTCGCAGGTACTGAACGGGGTGCTGCTGCCGCTGATCCTGATCTTCATGCTCAAGCTGATCAACAAGCACGAACTGATGGGCGCGCACACGAACTCGCGCCTCTTCAATCTGGTCGCTTGGAGTACGGCAGTCCTGGTGATCGGCATGTCGCTGGTCCTGGTCTGGAACCAGCTCCGCGGCTAAGACTCGCGACCAGCCTTTTGTTTGTCGTTCCCGAAGGGAATCTGCTTCTTTGCGCCTTGGAACGGACAAGGCAACCTTCTACATCTGGGTCTGACGGAGCGACGCAAATAACGCCTCCACATCCGCATAGATCGGCGTCCCGGCAACCTCCAGCCGAGAGGCCTGTGTCCACGAATCGCCCGAACACACCCGGGCCGTCCGGGTCTGCGGGTCGATGATCCATATCGTCTTGACGCCCATCGCCAGGTAATCCTGCGCCCGGCCCTGAATCTCCGAGTAGGTGTCGTCCGGAGACAGTATCTCGACCACCAGCAGCGGCGCCTTGTTCAGCACATCCGGTTGCTCTTCCGTGCCAACCAGAACAAGGTCAGGAATCCTGATGCGTGTCTCTGAAACCCGCGTGCGCCATTCCGTCGCAGTCTGGATCTTCCAAAGTTGCTCGTGCTGCCCAAACCATATCGCCAGCAGAGCCTGGATTCTTGAATGTTCCCACTTTCCCATCTTGCGCTCCACAACTTCGCCGTCCAGATACTCGCGATCCGGCCGGTAGCTCGTGTTCAGGTATTCAGCGATCGGTATCAGGACGGCGGTGGCCATAGATGTCTCTCACTCAATGCTTCAGAGGATTTTAGCCCCTCATGTGTCATTCCCGAAGGGAACCTGCTTTCGCAAAGGTCTTCACACCATCGACGAAGCGTCATCTCGACCGAACCCTGAGCTTGCCGAAGGAGATTGGAGAAAATCCCGCGTTCCGTTCTAATAGCCGCCCGCGCGGAACCGTACATAAACCCGGCAGCTACAGCAGCCGCCCCTCAGACAAGTCGCGAATCAGCCCCAGGTCCGCCGCCAGAAAGTCGTACGCCGTGAGTGCCGTAAGCGGCGACCAGCGCATGTCATTGAAGATGCGGTTCTCAATGGACCCGCCGAACTGGTCGACGACGAAGAACTGCAGGTCGATCGCCCCGCCGTTGCGATACTTGTGCTGAATCTGTGCGATGCGGCGCCCGATGGTAGCCGAGATGCCAAGCTCCTCATCCAGTTCGCGCGCGAGCGCTTCCTCGGGCGTCTCACCCGGCTCGATCTTCCCGCCGGGAAACTCCCACTTGAGGCTCATCGGCTGGTCCGGCTTGCGCTGACAGATCAGCACCTCGGTCGCATCCGACTCAGCCGCCTGACGCAGAATAAGGCCCGCCACCACAAGCCGCGCGGGCTTGGAGGAGGCGTCTTCCTTGCGATCGAGTCTGCGAATAGGCTCTTTCACCGTCTATCTATACTTTAGACGTTATGCCCCCGACATTGGACGTGCCGTGCCCGGCGAAAGGGCGAGTGGCCCAAAGTAGGCATCGGGCTGGACAGGACACCCGTTAGAGATAAGTTCTGAGGAAAGTCGAGACGGCCGCGAGGATCTTCATGTGCGCCGCTGGAGAAAACCAGTGCCCCTCATTCGGCAGCAGCAGGGTCTGGTGCCGCACCTCGAGACGCGTCAGGAGGTCGTCCAGATCGCGGGCGAACGAAACCGGCACCGTCCCATCGACCTCTCCGTGAAGGATCAATGTGTTCGGAAACGCGGACGTAGCCCGGCTCGCCCAGGGCTCCGCCAGTCCCCCGGCGATGTCGATCACGGCGCGAACCGGCTTCGCTTCGGTGGCGAGCGCAAGCGAAAGAAAAGCCCCTAGTGAGATGCCGATCAGCCCGATGCGCCGAGCATCCACGTCGGGCAGGGCAGCGACGTGCGCGAGCCCATCCTTCGCTGTCGCCAGCCAGAGAGGGAAGTGGACGCCGTCCTGGATCTGCGCCGGATCGGCACGAACCGTCCCGGTCCGGTCAAAGTAATGCACGGCGAAGAGGGCGATGCCGGCGCTATTAACCGCCGGCGCGATGTATTTGAGCCAATAGTCCATATTGCCGCCTGCGCCGTGGAAGAGGATCAGCGCAGGATACGGACCGGGCGTCGTAGGCTTGTAGCACTGGAGACGGACGGGAACTCCGCCTGATTGGAAGGTCGGCATAGCTGTTGAATGTCGTTCGTTCTTATAGTTGTCATTCCCGAAGGGAATCTGCTTCTGTGGTTGCATGAAAGCAGATTCCCTTCGGGAAGGACAAACAAGCATACGTTTCCGTCTGCACAATGAAAGATCATCCATATCGGGTAGGACAATACGGAAGGTCCTGCAACGCCACAGCGCTACCCTCGCCGTACCGAGGCCGGAAAATAAACCGCCCACCCTTCCGCCGCACTTCTCTCCTCCAGCGCCGCAGTCGGGTTCACCGGGAACGCCTTCCGCGCAATTGCCAGCATGGCCGCATCATGCACCGAGTTCCCGAACACAGCATCCGGTTGCAAGACGTGCGCGGCTCGAAGAGCGGCTACCTTGCCCTCATCGGTCGGCACATCGATGATTCGATCCCCCACAACACCATCCACAACCCCAACCCGCGCCGCCAATACCCTGTGCGCGGGGATGTTGAACCGGCGAACAGCCTCTTCGATCACCCAGTTGTTCGTCGAACTGACCGCCCAAATCTCCGTGCGCTTCTCCTGCAGGTCTGCAATCAACCTTCGCATCTCCGGAAAGATGTTCCGCTCGATCTTGGCCGCGAAAAACTCCGCAGCCGCTCGCCGCACCTCGCTCTCGCGCAGACCCTGGTAGACCTGCACCATCTCGCCGCAGATTGCCGCCTCAGAGACCTCGCCCCGCATGTACCCGCGATATCGGGTGTCCAGCCAGTCGGCTGCCTCCCGGGAGAGCAGTCCGCTTTCAACGGTCCACTGCATGAAGCCGGTCCCCGCATCGCCGGACCAGAGCGTCCCATCGCAATCGAAGACCGCGACCGAAGGGTTTAGAGCCAGAACAGCAGAATGAAACTCTTCCGTGCTAAGTACATTTAGGGAGGGGCCGATTGCGGTGCTCAAAATGCTTTCTTCTTTCCCGGCACAGAAGGATCTGTGCTGTTGCGGACATTCTTCTTGCCGCGATTCTATCGCACGGCGATTACCAGAATGCATGCATCTCACTATGAGGAGGAAATCATGAGTGACTTCAAAGAGTTGAGCGGTGCCGAGGGCCTGAAGAAGATCGGCGACCTCATTCGTGGCATTCGCATCGCCATGCTGACCACCGCCGCACCCGACGGCTCCTTCGACAGCCGCCCCATGGCCACCCAGCAGGTGGAGGAGTTCGACGGCACCGTGTGGTTTCTCACTCCGGGCGCATCGGGCAAGGTTGCCGAGATCAGGAACGACTCCCACGTTTCGCTGATCTACGCCGATGGTGCTAACTCGAAGTTCGTCACCGTCAAGGGTCACGCGACCGTAAACAGGGACAAAGCAAAGATCCACGAGCTTTGGAACGCGATGTATAAAGCCTGGTTCCCGGAAGGGGAAGATGACCCAAACATCTCCGTCCTGCGCGTCGATGTCACTGAGGCAGAGTACTGGGAAGCGTCCTCGAGCCGCCTCATTCGCGGTGCGAAGTACCTCGCTGCGGCGGTGACTGGCGGCAAGGTCGATGTAGGCGAAGCGGGCAAGGTCTACGTGTAGCCTAGTCAAAAAAGAGTCATCTCGACCGGACCCTGTGCTTGCCCAAAAAGGTGTAATGGAGACCCAGCCACAGAGTCGTCATCTCGACCGGACCCTGTGCTTGCCCAAAAGGTGTAATGGAGACCCAGCCTGAAATTCGTCATCTCGACCGGGGCGGAGCGGAGTTGAGAGACCCCCGCATTGCTTTGCTTGTCATCCTTCGCCGAAGGCGAAGGACCTGCTGTCGCCCTTAAGCTGCGGAACAATGCGTCAGATCGGCGGCAGCCCATCCACCACCGCCACCCCCTCCGGCGCACGGAACGTAAATTCCGAATCCTGCGCCGGAACATTCTCCTTCATCTCCGAAAACGTAAAATCGGTCACGCTTCCGTCAACCTCTTCGACCTGCATCCGGCGGATTGCACCGCCTGCATCAATGGAAAGCGAAAGCCGCTTCACCCTCTGCCCTAAACCTTTCGGCACGCCTGAAATTTGAAAACCCTCGCCATCCTGCGAGACACTCAAGCCGTCAAGTTCCTTCTTCAACTGGGTGTGGCCCAACAAGAAACGGAGTGGCGACCGCAGATCATCCAGCTTCTTCGCCGCGATCCGTGTCGCTTGCGTATCGCCCGGCGTATAAAACCAGCCGAACTTTCCATCCAGGATAAAAACCTTTCCCGTTGGCTCCGCGTAGTCCCACCGCATCCGGCCCGGCTTCTTCAGCAACAGAACGCCCTTCTCCGTCCGGTCCATCCCCATGCCGGAGTAGTGCTCGACATACGCGCTTCGCAGCGAATTCAGCCGGTTGTAATGGTCGTCGACCTTGCGAACAATCGCTTCCGCCGCCGCATCCTGCGCAAACAGCATCGGAGTTCCACTTGGAACTCCGATGCCGATCGTCGCCATGAACAAGATGCCGAGGCGCGTTACTGAATGGGCTGAGTGCAGTTGGTCCCGCCCGCCGGATCGAACCGGATCACGTTGTTCTCATCCCCGCAAAATCCGCGATCGCCCGATTTCCCAACCGACTGCGGCACCGCTGTAATCTCAAACGACGTATACATGTCCTGGTTGTTCACCGTTACCTTGTTGCAGTTGGTCAAGGCGAACGTATAACCGGCTTTCTGCCCGGTCGCCAACGCATTCTCAATCAGCTGCGCAGACTGTGCCGACGGTGCGCCGGACTTGGGATCGCCGCCCAATGCCGTGAGCGAGCATGCAAATCCGTTCGCCGGGTAGGCCGAGTTGTACTGCAGCTCTGCCTGCTCGATCGTCCGAATCGAGTTTACCGCCGAAGTCTCCGCCGCCTGCTTGCGCAGCTTCAAAAGCTGCGGAATGCCGAGCGTCATCAGGATGAGCATCACGGACATCACAATCAGCAACTCGATCAGCGTGAAGCCCTCATCGCTGCGACGCTCCCGCACCTCGGCAAGCAGCTGTACTGCGTCAAGACTGGTCTTCATCTCGGGAGTGGTCTGCATAGTGCGTAATCCTTCTCGTTCAGAATTTCCTTGCTGTCATTCCCCGTCCTCGCCCTGGGGTTTCTAATTGTTCATTCCCCGGAGTGGATTTACGTTTTGTCCTTCCCGCAGGGAATCTGCTTCTGTACTTTACCAGCCGCAACAATCAGCAAGCCAGGTGCAGGCGCTCCACCCTCATTGCTCCCAAGTTGCCCAAAAGCGTTAAGGCCAGCACCTCTGGCCGGAACAGCGCCTGCGCAATGCCTTGTACATCGGCCGGGGTGATCGCCTCGATCTCCTCGGTGATCTCATCGACACCGAAAAACCGCCCAAAGTACATTTGTTGCCGCGCCAGGTTCGCCATCCGGCTCGACGAACTCTCGAGCCCCAGTACAATATTGCTCTTCAACTGGTCCTTCGCCCGCTTCAACTCGCCGTCACTGACCTGCTCATCCTTGAGACGACGCAATTCGTCCAGCGTGAGCCGTAGAAGCTTCTCTGTCTTATCGACGGAAGTTCCCGCATACACACACAGCGATCCCGTGTCGCGAAACGGGTTCATCTCCGAATAAATCGAATACGCCAGCCCCTGTTCCTCACGGATCGTTTGAAACAGCCGTGAACTCATTCCGCCGCCTAACATTGTGTTCAAGAGATAAATACTGTACCGGCCTTCATCCGTCACTTTAGGTGCAGGAACGCCGAGACAGAACTGCACCTGCTCCAGCGACTTCTTGCGCTTCAATGTAACGTGCGGGGTAGCCGGGGGAGCGTCCCGCCGCGCAAAGGGGTTGTCTGTCGTCGCGGCGAGCGAGGCGAACTGCTGCTGTACCTGGTCTACAAAGCTGTCGTGGTCGAGATGGCCGGCGGCGGAGAAGACCATGTTGCTTGGCGTAAACCGGCTGGCGTAAAAGTCGAGGACGGTCTGCTGGTCGAAGCTCGAAACCGTCTTCACCGTGCCCAGAATGGGCCGCCCCAGGGCATCATTCTTCCAGAAGTTCTGGGTAAAGATCTCGTGGACGAGGTAGTCGGGATTGTCCTCGTCCATCTTGATTTCTTCGAGAATCACACCCTGCTCACGTGCGAGGTCTTCCGGCGTAAACGTTGGGTGGAGAACAAGATCGGAGAGAACATCTAAAGCGGGGGATACATTTTCATCGAGAACCTTGATGGTGAATCCGACCGTCTCTTTGCCCGTAAATGCGTCGAGATTGCCGCCGATCGTGTCTACTTCGCGGGCGATCTGCGAGGCGGAGCGCGAGGTCGTCCCTTTGAACACCATGTGCTCGACGAAGTGCGAAATGCCGTTCTGGGCCGCAGTCTCGTCGCGCGAGCCGGAGTTCACCCAGACGCCCATGGAGACGCTGCGGACGTGCGGGATGCTCTCGGTGAGGACGAGCAGGCCGTTCGGGAGGACAGTCCGGCGGATGTTGCGGGGGGTGGAGGCGGCGACGACGGGCGGGGTGAGGGTTGCGGACATGCGACTCCTTGACTCCTTCATTCTTTCATAAAGGCGGGAGCTTCGCGCTTAGCACAGGAGCCTGGCGGCCCGCGTAAACTAGAACGATGGCAGAGATTATGACGACATCCGCGAAGCCGCTCTTCGGCATGTCGCTCGAAGATCTCCAGGCCACAATCAGATCAGTTGGACAGCCCGCGTATCGCGCCAAGCAGCTCTCCGATGCGCTCTACCGACAGCAGGTCGATTCACTCGACGAGATCACCACACTTCCTGTCGAACTCCGCGAGCGCCTCAAAGCCGAAGGCTATACTGTCGGCCGCCCCGAGATCGTCCAGACCGCGAAGTCCATCGACGGCACCGAGCGCTACCTGATGCGCATGGCCGATGGCGAGACGGTCGAGACCGTCTGGATGCCCGAAGGCGACGGCGGCGAACGCGGGGATGGCAGCGAAGCGGCGGAGGAAGAGGCGGGTGAGGCGGACGAGATTGAGGTGGGAGGCCAGACTATCTTGGGGGCGGAAGCTCCGAGCGGGCGTGCGGCGCGGGACGGTGTGGCGGGTCCTTCGACTGCGTCTGGCGCGTTTGCGCCAGACGCCGCTCAGGATGACGGCACGCTGATTGCGAGGCGGAGGCGGTTTCAGGATATCGGCATGCTCGAAAAGAACGGCTATCGGCGGGCCACGATCTGCATCTCCAGCCAGGTGGGGTGCGCCGTCAACTGCCAGTTCTGCCTCACCGCCAAACTCGGCATCAAGCGCAACCTTACCGCGGGCGAGATCGCCGGGCAAGTCGCGGCGGTGGTCTCGCGGCAGGGCGTTCGCATCGGGCAAGACCGCATCAACCTCGTCTTCATGGGCATGGGCGAGCCGTTCCTCAACTACGACAACTTCATGGGTTCCGTCCGCCTGCTCTCGGGCGCGATGGGACTGCCCGAGTCGCGCATGACCGTCTCGACCAGCGGCATCGAGCCTGCCATCCGCCGCTTCGCGCAGGAGCCTGTTCGCCCGAAACTCGCCCTCTCGCTGAACGCCTCAAACGATCAAGTCCGCGCCGAGATCATGCCCATCACGCGCAAGTGGAACATCGCCGCGCTGCTCGATGCCGTCGCCACCATTCCCATGGGCAAGCGCGAGTACTGCACCTTCGAGTACGTTCTGCTCGGCGGAGTAAACGACCAGCCCGTGCACGCCCGCGAGGTCCTCGCCCTGCTCCGCGGCATCAAGTCGAAGGTCAACCTGATCGTCTGGAACCCCGGCCCTGGCATACCCTATACCCAGCCGAAGCCGGAAGACGTTGCCGTCTTCCAGAAGATGCTCATCGGCGGCGGCATGCCCACGTACATCCGCCGCCCGCGCGGCCGCGACATCTACGCCGCCTGCGGCCAGTTGAAGCGCACCGTTGACGCACCGGAGTTAGTGACGATCTCCGCCTGACCTCTGGCTCGGAAGGTTGTCACCCCTCGCCACCAGCCAGCCGTTGTAACCCTCCGAACCACCCGGCAACCCCTTTCACTCTTAGCCACCCCAAGCCTTGTCACCCTCCGCACCACTACCTCCCAACCCTTGTCATCCTCCGCAAAGCGGAGGATCTGCTTCTGTACTTGCTGCCGCTCGTTCTCGACCGCCCAGAGAACACCGTTTCTTTTCGTTCGACTTCCCGACGCCTCAATTCGACCGCGGCTCGCATCTCAGAACGACTGGCAAACCGCGAAAGTATCCTGTTGTCCTTAGTCTTGACCTTCTTCCTTGGCCCGTTTGGCATGTTGTACAGCACGGTCCCGGGAGCGTTGATCATGCTCGCGTTGTATATCGTCCTGGGGATCGTGACGCTCGGCTGGGCTCTCGCGGTACTCCATCCGATCGCGATGATCTGGGGTGCGGTGGCGGCAGATCGCGCAAACCGTTAGCCATGTGCGCGCCAGCTGCGGGTTCCTCTCACTCGAGTCAAGGTGCAGCCGGTCTCCGGCCATCGATCAAACTGGCACACATTCCTGCTATGTCAGAATGTGGAGCTATGACAAGACTTCGAATGCGGGCGGCACCGGTTTTCTTTGCGGTCGTGGTACTCCTTGCCCGAACTCCGGCAGCTCTCGCGGAACAGGCATGGATCGAGATTCGTAGCCCGCACTTCCGTGTGCTGACGGACGCGTCGACCGGCGACGGACGCGCCGTGGCGAATGGGTTCGAGCAGATGAGGCACGTTTTTGTGGCGCGCTTCGGGAACGAAGAAGAAGTTCAGTTCGGACCGCCGCTTACGATCGTTGCGGCGCAGGCTGAAGGCACGTTTCGCGCACTGCGGCCGGGTCTCGCGAAAACAAAGGGCGCGGACAATATTGCGGGTGAGTTCGAAGAGGGTTGGGAGAAGCAGTTTGCAATCGTCAGGCTGGACTCCTGGGTAGGCCAGGGCCAGGTGGTGGCCTATCACGAATACACGCACAGCTTCTTCCATGCGAACGCCCACTGGCTCCCCCCATGGCTGGATGAAGGGATCGCGGAGTTCTACGCTTACACACAGTTTCAGCACGACCGTGGGATGGTTGGGGCACCATCGCTACGCAGCCGGACGCTCACCGGCATGGCGCTTATACCGGTGGCGACGATGCTCGATGTGGATGGCCGCTCGCCCTATTATCACGACCCCATAAAGACCCAGCAGTTCTACGCGCAGGCATGGGCCATGGTCCACTACATGACCTTTGGACCCGGCATGGGAAACGGAGAGAAGCTGGGACGATTTATCAAGCTGCTTCAGCATGACACGCCGCAGCAGAAGGCGTTTGCGGAGGTCTTCGGCGATCAGCGGGCCTTCTACAACGCGCTTTCAGAATATGTGCACCGCTTCACATTCGTCGCGGGCGTGGTCCCGTTGGGTAAGGGCATCGACCCGAAGACCTTCCCGGCTCGGAAGCTGGATCCGGCGGAGACGGCGTATGAGCTGGGATGTTTTCATATCGGCACCGGCGACCGGGAAGGAGGCCGGGCGCTGATCGAGAAGGCGCTTGCGCTTGACCCTAAACTTGCCGGAGCGCATGAGGAACTCGGTTATCTCGACTTCGATGCCGGCAAGGACCAGGCAGCAGTGGAGGAATGGGCGAAGGCGGTAGAGCTCGATCCATCACTGCCGCGATCGCAGTTTGCTTTGACCATGTCGGGTATCCCTGTGAGTCAGCAGAGCGACGAGCAACTGCGCGCCACGCAGGCAAGGCTCCAGCACGTCGTGGAACTCGGTCCAAAATTCGCACCGGCCTACGCGGAGCTGGCACTGGTGGAGTGGCGGCTGCACAGCATGCAGCAAGCATACAAAGATGCGCATCGGGCAGAGCTGCTGGAGCCGCACCGCGCGGGCTATCGCCTGTTGACCGGCCGCATCCTGCTCGAAGGCAATCAGCCCGCGATAGCGGCGACGTATGCGCGATATGTTGCGGAGCACTGGCTGGGTGGCGACCACAACGAGGCTGTCGACCTGTGGCAGGACGTGCCAGCAACCAAGCGCGAGGACGGCCCCGCATTGGCGCTCGAGGTACCACAAGGCACAACGGTGGAGCGCGGCACGCTCGCGGAGGTCGTCTGTTCGAGCCAAAAGAGTGAGAAGACTAGAATTACGATTCGGCCTGCGACAAGAAACAGGGCGAACCTGACAACAGCGCAACTGCTCACCCTGACCGCAGACGATCTCCGGGTGACCTTCTCAGATACGTTCTGGTGGGGACGGGACCACTTTTCGCTGTGCCACCATCTCACAGGTCATCCCGTAGTCTTCGCGTACAAGCCGGATACGAAACAAATCGAAGACCTCGAGATTCGGGACGAACTGCTTGCCGGAACGATAAGCCGAAACTAGTCTTATCAACTTTCGCAGGGAGTATGCCTTCGCACCCGTAATCCTTGCGATCACCCACTCTCTGTTATCCTTCGCGAAGCGGAGGATCTGCTTCTGCACTTGCCATTGTTTGTTTGTTCCCCAACGTTCACTCGAAAAGCAAAATCCGCCTCTCCAGCCCCGCCTTTACCTCCGGCCAGTCCTCTTTCGTAATCGAAAACCACACACTGTGCCGCAGACTTCCACCCGGCATGATGTAGTGGTTGCGGAACGTCCCTTCGTACTGTGCTCCAAGCTTCCGCATCGCCGCCTGCGATTGCAGGTTCTCGTGGTGCGTCTTCAGCGCGACGCGGTTCAGCCCAAGTTGTTCAAACCCATATTTGAGCTGTAGGAATTTGGCCTCGGCGTTCGCGCCCGTCTTATGGAACGCCGGATGCAACCACGTATGCCCCACCTCTACTGTCTTGTGCGTCAGATCGAGGTCAAGATACCGGGTGCTACCGATCACCTTGTCCGAGCCGCCCGGCCCGCCAGCCTTCAAGACTGTCACCCACGCCATCGAGGTGCCCCCCGCCGCCGCTGTCAATGCGGCCTCAGCCCATCTCTGAAGCTCTTCGCGCGTCCTCGGCTGCACCAGCATATAGCGCCAGATCGCTCCATTCGCCGCCGGATCGAGCGCGACATCCTCAAGTGCTTGAAGATGTGTTAGCGACAGCGGCTCGAGGCGGATGTGGCTTCCTTCGAGAGTCGGCGTTGCGAGTGCCATGCTGATCTCCGTTTGCTGTAGATGCACCACGCATGGTGCAGCGTTCCGGGTAGGTTCGTGCCCCGTAACTCCATCTTCACAGTTCTTGTTTTGAAGATTTGCGCGACAAGAGGAAAAAGCCGCTCAAGCCAGCCCTTCCAAACCAAGCCTAAGCAGGCAATCGGTCACCCGATCATGGTCGTGGCGCAGCAGATCGCCCTCGTGAACAAAGTTGCCCATAACCGGCTCTACGCCGAGCGAACGAATTCTTTCGAGGTCCGGCTCGATCGGCCGCTGGCCTTCCCGCGCATACTTTTCCAGCAGTTTGGGCGAGATGGGCGCGGTGTTGATCAAGGCGTAGTCGAAGATCGGCCGGCCTCCTCCGTGTTCGAGGATCTTCTCGATGTGTTGCGACGCGGTCAGGCCCAGCGACTCGTTTGCCTGCGTCATCAGGTTGCAGACATAGACGCGCGTCGCCTTCGAGGTCGCCATCGCCTCCGGGATTCCCCGAACCAGCAGGTTGGTAATCAGCGAGGTATAGAGCGAGCCGGGCCCAAGCGTAATCAGGTCGGCCTTGGCGATGGCTTCAAGCGTCTCCGGGAGTGGTTCAGCAGTCGGCGGCTCGATCATCAACTCCGCGATGCGCTGCTGGCTCGCGGTAATGTTGGTCTCGCCCCGCACCAGCGAGCCGTCGTCCATCTCGGCGGCCAGCGTGACGTTGGTGTTGGTCGCCGGATAGATGCGGCCGCGCGTCGCCAGGATCTGGGACGACATCTGCACCGCCAGCGCAAAGTCCCCGGTGATCTCGGTGAGGGCGGCGACGAAGAGGTTGCCGAAGCTGTGGCCCTGCAGGTCACCCTGGTCAAACCGGTGCCGAAACAGGCGGGAGAGCAGATGCTCATCCTCAGAGAGAGCAACCATGCAGTTGCGCACGTCGCCCGGAGGCAGCATCTTCAGGTCTTCCCGCAGCCGGCCGGAGGAGCCTCCATCGTCTGTCACGGTAACCACTGCGGCCAGGTCGCCGATAAGACACCGCCGGTTCTCGCATCCGGGCTCCATGCCTCCAGAGCCCGCGGGTGCCGCGACATGCCGCTTTAGCCCGCGCAGCAGCGTCGACAACCCAGTGCCACCCCCGATCGCTACAACGCGTATCGCCCTCTGGGTGCCGGTAGTTGCAGGTGTCTTCTTCAGACGATCAGGTCTCGACGGAGAATTCTGCTCATCCGGCTGACCGGGAGAGGTAGGAAGGTGGCTCACGATTCCGGATAGAGCAGTTCGGTGAAGCGGGGGTCGTCGGCCATGTCCTGGAAGTCGGAGTCCGACCGCGCCTGGATGCGGTTGCGCGCGTTGAGCCGTATGGCCTCAGTCAGATGTTCGAGGCATTTATGGGAGTCGCCGGTCATGCTCGACAGGAGCGCCAGTCCATAGAACGCGTAGTCCGCGCTTTGCTCTGCGGCAAGGATTGCTTTGAACTCGTCCCGCGCATCTTGGTACAGGCCTTTGTTCAACAGCGAGATGGCGTAGTCGTAGCGTTCTTCGTGGCTCTTGAACTCCGTCTTGCCCTTGGCAACCTGCAGCAGGCAGGCGTTGATGTACATTCGAATTCGGTCGCCGAGTTCGGGCGGGCCTTCCCCAAGCAGCTTATCGAAGGCGGCATGTGCCGCCTCATATTTGCCGGACTGCATGAGTCGGAGCGCGGCTTCATAATGAGCAAGCGCCCGGACGCGCGGTTCGTCGCCAGCAGGTGGTACGGTCCCGGCAAGAGTGCGGGGGGTGCGCTTCGTCGCGGGAGGGTGCGCCGCTTTTCCCTGAGTCATGCCTTCCAATCCTTCGATCCTTAGCACCTTACATGACAAGAGACGATACGCTGCTCTCCATGGATTTATGCGGGAGATTTTGCGGGCAGCCGGCCCAGATGAAACACGCGCCCGTGTCGGATTTATACGCATAGTCGAGCGCCAGGTCAACACCCCTCGCGGGGCATGTCCTGGCCATAAAGCACTGGGTTCAACTGCGGATCGTTGTACATCTTCATCTGGCGGTAGAGTTTGAACCGGCGTTCTCCCGCGAGTACCTGTCTCCAGAGAGCGTCGAGACAATCGGCAAGGTCGTTTCGCTGCTCTTCGAGGACGCCTAGCCGATTGCGGTTGCGGTTGCGATGGGCGTCCGTCGCAGTCTCCCGTTCTGCCTCTTCTCGCGTGTGGTAGATCTTCAGCGAAAGAATGGAGAGCCGGTCGATGATCAGGCCGGGCGGCTCTGAGTTCAATGGCGCACTCAATTCTTGGCGCGGCAGAGAGCAGAGAAGGGTTTGATCTATCTTCTCGACAAGATCGTTGCGGCTCTGGTTCAGCCGGTCGATCGCATGCTTCACCGTCGCGATGTTCTCCGCCGATGCATGCATATCCCGGGCAAGGTCTTCTTGGTGCCAAAGATCAAAGTTGGCGCGATGTTGCGCCAGGACAAACGACATCATCCCTTCAAACGGGATCTTCAACGCGTCGCAAGTTGCCTGGTGCAGGGCGGCAGTGTCGGGCAGACTAGGGTTGCTGCTGAAGTGAGAAGCCTGGTCGTGCCAGAGGAGCGTGGCTTGATCGTGAATACGGGTTATCTGATGCGCATCAACCATAGACCACAAGGCGTTTCGTCCGCACTAGAAAACTGTATCAGCAGCAGAGTGGCCGCGCTAAAAGTTGCTCAAGTGCGCTGAATCAACCAGACTGAAAGGCTGGAGTTCCACTTTGGCGGCTTCGGGAAACGCGATGGAGGACCGGACTGTTCGGCGGGTGTTGATCTACCGGCTGGGCAGTCTCGGCGACACAGTGGTTGCGCTGCCGGTGCTGCATCTCGTCGCGCGTGCATTTCCCAAGGCAGAACGCAGGATGCTGACAAACTTTCCCGTCCACGCGAAAGCTCCCGCGGCGGCGGCGATACTTGGCGGATCAGGGCTGGTGCACGACTATTTCAGGTACACGGCCGGAACGCGCCGCCTCCTCGAACTCGCTCGGCTCTGGTGGCAAATAGTTCGATGGCGACCGGAGGTGCTGGTGTACCTTGCCGCCCCTCGGGGAACTAAGGCGGCGCTGCGCGACTCACGCTTCTTCAGGGTATGCGGTATTCGCAGACAGATCGGGATCCCTCGAACTGAGATGCTGCAACGGCATTTGTCGAGTGTTGAAGGGGAACTCCTCGAGTATGAGGCCGAGCGGTTGGCGCGCAGTGCCACGGAACTCGGTACAGCTGAACTCGATGATCCAGGGTCCTGGGACCTGCAGCTGACGCACAACGAGACCGCCAGAGCCCGCGAGGAGCTCAAGGCGAGCGCCGGAATGCCGATCATCGCGGTCAGCCTGGGAACGAAGATGCAGTCCAAAGACTGGGGGGCGGACAACTGGCGAACTCTGCTCGCCGAGATGGCAAGGCGGTACCCCGGCCACGCGCTGGTCCTCTGCGGCGCAGCAGACGAGGCCGCAGCAAGCGAGTCAGCGGGGGAGGGCTGGCGAGGCGAAGGAGATGCTCCCATCCTGAATCTTTGCGGCAGACTAACTCCCCGGGAGAGCGCAGCCGTATTCGCCGAGGCGCGCATCTTCATCGGGCACGATAGCGGCCCGATGCATCTCGCCGCTGCTGTGCAGACCCCCTGTGTGGCGATCTTCGCGGCGCGCAACAAGCCGCGGGTATGGTTCCCCTACGGGCCTCAACATCGGGTTCTCTACCATCCGGTTGACTGCTGGGGATGCAATCTGGAGACCTGCATCGTCGAGCGGAAGAAGTGTATTCGCTCGATCACTGTGCAGGAGGTGCTCGCGGCGATCCAATCCGTGGTTGAGCGGCGTCCATAAAGGTGGCCTGCGACGTCCCGATGTTAGACTCGACCACGTCATGCTTCCCGAACTCTCAGCAGTCCTGAATCTACTTGAAGGCGGGTTCGGCCAGCTCAAGGTGCTCGTGGTGGGCGACCTGATGCTTGATCGCTACATCTTCGGCGAGGTCGACCGCATCTCGCCGGAAGCTCCAGTGCCTGTACTTCGCCATGCTCGCCGATACGAGCGCGCGGGTGGTGCGGCCAACGTTGCGATGAACCTCGCAGGACTGGGCTGCCAGGCTTATCTCGCAGGCTTCTGGGGCGACGATACGGAGAAGAAAGAACTGGCCGCGATCCTCGACGAGGCGCACGTCGATACGCTGGGCGTTGTGAGTGGCACGCTCCCGACGATCTCGAAGACACGCATCGTGGGTCGTGTGCAGCAACTGCTTCGCTTGGACATAGAGAGCCGCGACGAGCGTCCGCAGGTTGAAGACGAGCGGCTGATGGAGCGCGCGATCCAGCTTACCGCGAAGATGAGTGCGGTAATCCTCTCTGATTATGCCAAGGGTGCGTTGACCCCGAGACTGTGTGCCGCTGTCATACAGGCGGCGCAGGCTTCCGGCGTCCCCGTCTTTGTGGACCCAAAGACCGCCGACTTCAGCAAGTATCGAGGTGCCACGACGGTCTGCCCCAACCTGGGTGAACTGGCGCTGGCGGCGGGCGTTCCCGCACACAAGACCCATGACCTGATGGCTTCGGCGAAGAAGTTGATGGCCGAGTACGACTTCAGCTTTCTGACCGTGACGATGAGCGAGAAGGGGATTACCGTGCTCGAGCCGGACGGCAGTTACCACTCGCCGGCAAGAGCGCGCGAGGTCTTCGACGTGTCCGGCGCAGGCGACACGGTCATTGCTACGCTCGCAGCCAGCATTGTAGGTGGACTCGGGGTTAGAACGGCGGTTGACCTGGCGAACCTCGCCGCGGGCATCGTTGTCGCGAAGGTAGGGACAGTGCCGATTGCGCAGCATGAACTCATTCAGGCGCTCACGCCGAGCTCAGCAGTTACGGCCGGCAATAAAATCCTCGACCTTGAACGCGCCCGGATGCGCGTGGCGGAGTGGCGCGCGGCGGGTGAGACGATCGTGTTCACGAATGGTTGTTTTGATCTGCTCCATGTCGGACACATTGCGCTCCTCGAAGAGTGCCGCCGGTTCGGATCGAAGCTGATCTTAGGACTGAACACGGACGCGTCCGTGTCCCAGCTGAAAGGTCCGGCGCGACCGATCGTAGGCGAGCGCGAGCGTGCGCGAGTGATGGCGGCGCTGGCCGCCGTGGATGCCGTCGTGCTCTTCGATGAGGAGACGCCTCTTGAACTGATCCGCAGCCTGACGCCCGATGTGCTTGTCAAGGGCGGCGACTATGTCGTCGAGACGGTGGTCGGGCATGAAGACGTCCTCGCAGCCGGCGGTCGAGTGGAGATCGTGCCGATCGTCGAGGGTTTCTCGACAACGAACCTGGTAAAAAAGCTTTCCTCTGGTACGCAGCCGAGCCCGGAGAGGGAGCTGCTTGCGAGGCAGCAGCCTTGATCATCGTGACAGGTGGTGCGGGGTTCATCGGCAGCAATCTGATTCATCAACTGAACCGCGCTGGCGAACAAGACATTCTGCTCGTCGACAACTTTGCGCCGCGGGCCAACCTGAGCGCGCCGAAATTCCTGAATCTGCAGGGTGCACAGTACACCGACTACATGGACAAGCGGGAGTTTCGCGCGGCGTTAGTGGCTGGCGACTTTGCGAAGACAACGATCAGAGCGATCCTGCACCAAGGCGCTTGTTCGAACACGCTGGAAGATGACGGCCGCTACATGATGGACAACAACTTTACCTGCTCAAAACAGCTGCTGCATTTCGCAACCGACCGGAAGATCCCGTTTGTTTACGCGTCGACGGCCGCCGTGTACGGCGCCAGCAAGGAGTTTGCACCGGAGGCGAAGAACGAGCGGCCACTTAACATCTACGGCTATTCAAAGCTGGTCTTCGACAATTATGTTCGGAGGTTATCTTCGACGTTCAAGAGCACGGTGGTCGGTCTGCGCTATTTCAACGTCTACGGCCCTCGTGAGCAGCATAAGGGGCGCATGGCAAGCGTAATCCATCACTTCACCAGGCAGCTGAAAGATACCGGGACGATCCGGATGTTCCAAGGCTCCGGCGGCTATGCAGATGGCGAGCAGCGAAGAGACTTCGTCTTTGTGCAGGACCTAGCTCGATTGAACCGCTTCTTCGGCGGTCTGCTTGAAGACAGTCCAAAGCAGCCGGTGACGGCGGTTCTGAACGCGGGCACGGGAGAGGCACGCACCTTCAGGGCCGTAGCCGATGCGGTGATGCAGGTGCATGGGCCGGGAGCCATCGAGTACATACCGCTTCCCGGCGAGTTGAAGAACCGCTATCAGCACTTTACCCAGGCGGACACGCGGGGCCTGCGCGAGCTGGGTTATCTAGCTCCATTCACAACGCTTGAAGAGGGTGTCCGCCTGACTTTTGAAGAAGAGCCTGCAGTATAAGTACTTGAATCCTCACTGAGCGAGGCCCATGAGCGAAGCGCAACCGCAGCCATCCATTCTCTGCATCAGCACCTACGAAAAAGGACAGGCCTTCCTTCGGGAAGCTGCGCGCCTGGGAGCCTCCGTCACCCTGCTTACCGTCGACACCCTGACGCATGCAGACTGGCCTCGCGAGTCGCTCGCAGAGCTGCTGACGATGCCGCAGGGATTGACTCCGGTGCAGGTGCTGAACACGGTGTGCTACCTTGCACGCGCACGGCGTTTCGACCGGATCGTGGCCCTCGACGAATTTGACCTCGAGACCGCGGCGTTGCTGCGGGAACACATGCGGCTACCAGGCATGGGTGAGTCGGCCACCCGATTCTTCCGCGACAAGCTTGCCATGCGGGTGAGGGCGAAGCAGAAGGGCGTCCCGGTTCCGGAGTTCACTGGCGTCTTCAACTACGACGCGGTACGAACGTTCCTGTCGACAGTACCAGGTCCATGGCTGTTGAAGCCGCGCACAAACGCTTCTGCTATCGGGATCAAGCCGATCAATCATCCTGACGAGCTTTGGCCAGTGCTCGATCAGCTGGGCGATCTGCAATCGCACTACGTTCTCGAGCGCTTTGTGACCGGCGAGGTGTACCACGTAGAAGGAGTCACCTGGAATGGCGCAGTGTTATTTGGCGCGCCACACAAGTACGGCCATCCGCCCATGCAGACGATGCATAAAGGCGGCGTGTTCACGACGAGATCGCTTCATCCTGATTCGAGCGACGCGATTGGACTGAGGAACATACACGAGCAGGTCATCACGGCGCTCGGCATGGTCTCTGGCGTGACGCATACGGAGTTCATCAAGTCGGCTGAAGATGGGCGGTTCTATTTTCTGGAAACTGCAGCGCGAGTGGGCGGAGCGTACATCGCAGAGCTGGTGGAGTTCTCAAAGGGACTGAACCCCTGGGTGGAGTGGGCGAGGGTTGAAGTGGCCACGCTGCTTGGTATGGAGTATTGCCTCCCAAAGCTGCGGGAGGAGTTTGCCGGCAGCGTGATCTGCCTGGCGAAGCAGGCGGAGCCTGACCTTAGCAGCTACACCGACGGAGAGATCGTCATGCGGCTCAAGAAGCATCACCATGCGGGGCTGATTGTGCGATCGGGATCGGTGGAGCGAGTCGAAGCGCTGTTAGGAGAATACGGCCGCAGATTCCTCGACGATTTCTGTGCATCGCAGCCAGTACCGGAGAGGCCGACGGCCTAGAGCCGGCAACCGAATTCGAACTCCCGCGCCAAGTCCCACGGGCCGTCTCTGTAGTGCCAGAGTGTCAGCCCCTCGGCCTTGACTTCGAAGGTGCGGAAGCTGGCCTGGAGTAGAGCCAGGAGATGACGCGCCTGCTCACCCGTACTTTTATTCTGGATCACGACGTGCGGCTGGAACTTCTGTCGGTCCTGCGGCGTAAGATGCTCTGCAAAGGACCGCGAAAGTACCGCAT
Source organism: uncultured Granulicella sp. (assembly GCA_964658395.1). Classification (GTDB taxonomy): domain Bacteria; phylum Acidobacteriota; class Terriglobia; order Terriglobales; family Acidobacteriaceae; genus Edaphobacter. The sequence goes on from CAZZYQ010000001.1 coordinate 76,808, forward strand.
GAAGGGACAGGAGCCCTGGTGCTGCTAGGGTGAACGCGACCCCTCGCCCGAGCGATCGAACCCCGTTTACTGCGACGGGAAAGACTGTCGTTGCTGCCGCGACGGAGTCCAGCGTAGATGAGATCTCCTCGATCGCAGGTAGAGAGTGGAACAGTGTCAGGTGGGCGGGAACGCGGTTCAGGGCCGGGGGGAAATAGCGTTGGCGCATCTCCTCGAAGTATTCCTGGGCGGCCGGATCGAAGCGCAGCGTGAGAATGTCGGTCAAGTAAATGTCCTTTTACATAGGTTACGCGTGATGGTAGATTGCGCTTACACGCAAAACATACTGGGAGAATAGCTTTGGCACTTACTGTAAGTGGTCTCTCGAAGACCTATCCAAACGGCGTCAAGGCGCTCAAGAATCTTTCCCTTACCATCGGCAATAACATGTTCGGACTGCTCGGGCCGAACGGCGCGGGCAAGAGCAGCCTGATGCGGACCGTCGCCACTCTCCAGGATCCAGATACTGGAACGATCTTCCTTGATGATCTCGACGTTCTGAAAGAGAAAGATGCGGTGCGCAAGGTGCTGGGCTATCTGCCGCAGGAGTTCGGAGTTTACCCGAAGATGTCGGCCCTGGAAATGCTGCAACACCTGGCAGTGATGAAGGGCGTGACCAACAAGACCGAGCGCACCCAGATGGTGGAGGCGCTGCTCAACCAGACCAACCTGTGGGCGGCGCGCAAAAAGGCCCTCAGCACCTACTCAGGCGGTATGAAGCAGCGCTTCGGAATAGCGCAGGCGCTGCTCGCGAACCCTAAGCTCATCATTGTGGACGAGCCGACGGCCGGTCTCGATCCAGCGGAGCGCAACCGCTTCCTGAATCTCCTCAGCTCCATTGGTTCAAATGTTACCGTCATTCTCTCCACCCATATCGTTGACGATGTCCGCGAGCTCTGTCCGCGTATGGCAATCATCGCCAACGGCGAGCTGCTGCTCGAAGGCTCGCCCGCCGCGGCGCTCCATGAACTAAAGGGCAAGATCTGGAGCAAGGTCGTTTCGACCGACGATGAACTCCATGCTCTTGAAGCAGGCCTCAACGTGATCTCGACGCACCTCGTGGGCGGTCTGCACGAGGTGCGCATCTACGCGGACTCGGGTCCCGGCGAAGACTTTACCCCGGTCGACTCCGGCCTCGAAGACGTCTACTTTCTGAATCTCGCCAGCCAGAACCGCGCCAGTCCCATCACCAACTAACGTGTATTCCTTCGTCATCGATTGGCGAGGCGCAGAATCTGCACTTCAGTGGGCCTTTTTGGTTGTTTCAGTACAAGCCGTTCCTGAGCACCGAGAAGAAGGCAAGGCACCTCGTATCCTACCGTTCTTAGCGGAGAAAGCAGCGTCATGATCCAGTTCTGGGAGTTCTTCACGTTCGAGCTGAAGTTTCGCGCGAAGAGTGTCTCCACCTATGTCTATTTTCTGCTCTGGTTTGTGTTCGAGTTCCTCAACGTGGCGAGTGAGAGCTTTGGTCCCATCGGCAACGCGAATGGCAAGGTGCTCCTCAATGGCCCCTACGCAAACACCTACAACTACATTGGTGCAAGCTTCTTCGGGGTCATTGTCATCGCCGCAATTTTTGGCACATCCATCCTGCGCGACTTCCAACGAGACACTATCCAGATTCTGTTTACGAAGCCCATCTCGAAGCTCGCGTATCTTGGCGGCCGCTGGGCAGGTTCCTTTGTTGCTACTGTGTTCGCATTCTCCGGGATGATCTTTGGCGGCCTGCTCGGCACCTTTGCCCCCTGGGCGGACCATACGCGCATCGCGCCCAATCATCTGCTCTGGTATGTTCAGCCGTTTTTCTCAGTTGCGGTGGTCCAGATATTTTTCCTTGGATCACTCTTTTTCCTGGTCGCCGCTTTGTCGCGAAGGATCTTCATCGTCTACCTGCAGGGCGCGGCCGTCTTCATGCTCTACCTGATTGGCGTCAATGCGTTCTCCGCGACGCGCTCGCTCGAACACTTCTGGTCGGCCATCCTCGACCCCGTAGGTTTCCTCTACAACGACGCAATTACCCGGTATTGGACCGTGGTGGAAAAGAACACGCTGCTCTACTCCTGGACGGGCGTTTTCCTCTACAACCGTCTTCTCTGGAGCTCCATCGGCGTGCTTAGCCTCCTCGCTGTCTGGAAGCTCTTTCCCATGTCGGTGGAGTCGCTCACCGCCAAGGCCAGCGGCAGGCGCGCGAATCTCCAGCGGGAGCAGGAAGAGGCAGTCAAACCGCGCCGCTCGCTGGTCGCGGTTCCTCTACCCCGCGTCACCCAGGTCTTTGGTTCGGGAACTTCGCTCGCGCAGTTCCTCTCGCTTACGCGCCTGCGCATCTCGAACATCGTTCATGAGATCCCGTTCTGGGGAATACTGGTTCTGATGGCGGCGCTTGCGCTGAACAACGGCCACTTCGCAGGTCGTCGCGGCGGTGAGAACGTCTGGCCAGTTACCTACCTGATGCTCCAGTCTGTCGAAGGAGGTGCAAGCCTCTTCTTCTACATCGTCGCTACACTCTACGGCGCGGAGCTGATCTGGCGTGAACGGGACACCCGCTTCTCCGGCATCCACGACGCGCTGCCCATGAGGGAGACGATCGACTGGTTGTCGAAGCTCGCGGCGCTCTGCTTCGTCGAACTCGTTCTCTTGACGGTTGCCGGACTCTGCGGCGTGATCATGCAAACCATCGCAGGGTACTATCATTACGAATTGCTGCAGTATGCCAAGGAGCTTTACCTGGTCGTCTTCCCCCAGGTCTTGATCTTCGTCCTGCTCGCACTCTTTATCCAGACCGTTGTCTCCAACAAATTCATTGGCCACGGCCTGGTCATCCTGATCTTCGTCATCACACCCATCCTGCAAAGCTTTGGCTGGGAAAATACGCTCTACCTCATCGGAAACACCACGTCCGTCACTTACTCCGACATGAATGGCTACGGCCACTTCGTGCAGGCACTCATCTGGTCGACCATGTACTGGCTCGGCTTCATGTCAGTCCTTGGGGTAATCTCTATTGCGCTCGCCCGCCGCGGCTCCGAAGATGGCTGGGCGGCCCGCCTTCAACTGGCTCGTCAGCGCGCGCCGCGTCTTTTACCCGCCTGCATCTTTTTCCTGCTGGTCACGGTGGGGAGCGGAGGCTGGTTCTTCTACAACGCACACGTCCTGAACCAATTCATCAGTGCGAAGCAAGGCCGGACGCTTCAGGCGGACTACGAGCGCGCTTACAAGCGATACGAACGTCAGCCGATGCCTAAGATCATCGCTGTTGACGCCAACATCGACATCTTCCCCGAACGCCGGTCCTTCACGGGTACCGGCCATTACGTGCTCCAGAACAAGACCTCCGCACCGATCGCGCAGATCCACATCTCAGACGCTCACGCGGCGGCCTTCGGTACCATCGATCTACAGCCGTCGGTCTCAAACGTCCACTTCGATCGCCCGTTCCATGTCGTTTCGACCAGTCCCGGCGGGCAGTACACCATTTACGAGTTTGCAACTCCGCTTGCGCCGGGTGAAAAGCTGGACATGACCTTTTCGCTTGCGCATATAAGCCGCGGCTTTAAGGATGGGCACGAGCGTGCCGAGTTTGCCTACTCCGGCACCTTCTTCGACAGCGGTTACTTCCCTACCGTGGGTTACGACAGTGGCATCGAATTAGACGACCCGCGCCGTCGGCACGAAGAGAAACTTGGTGAACTTGAGGTTCTGCCACACCGCGGCGATCCTCGCGGTTCTGTCACGAACCTGTTCACGCCACAAGCAGACTGGATCACCTTCCGCACCACTGTCAGCACCTCAGACTCGGACAATGAAGGCAAGCCCCAGATCGCCGTCGCCCCCGGCTATCTCCAGGCCGACTGGCACAAAGATGGGCGCCACTACTTCACCTACGATATGGGTCAGGTGAAGACCGCCGACTTCTTCAACTTCGTCTCCGCGCGCTACGACGTCAAGCGCGTGGTTTATCCCGGCGCGGCTGGTCCCATCAATATCGAGGTCTACCATGTGCCCGCCCACACCTTCGATGTGGATGACATGATCGAGGCATCCAAGTCGGGCTTCGACTACTACGAGAAGAACTACAGCCCCTTCCAGTTCACGCAGTACCGGATTCTGGAATTTCCGCGCTATCGGAGCTTTGCCCAATCCTTTCCCAACACCGTTCCGTTTTCCGAGGCCATCGGCTTCATCGACCGCACCGAAAAGCCCGAGGACATCGACTTCGCCTACTTCGTTACCTGCCACGAACTCGCCCACCAGTGGTGGGGCCATCAACTCATCGGCAGCCAGACGGAAGGCTCGAACATGATGTCCGAGTCACTCGCCGAGTACTCCGCGCTCAGGGTCATGGAAAAGAAGTACGGCACAGACAACATGCGCAAGTTCCTTTCCCATGAGTTGGATGGCTATTTGCGGGGCCGCTCCGGTGAGATCCGTCACGAGAACCCGCTGGTTCTCGTACAGAACGAGCAGTATGTCTGGTACCAAAAAGGAGCGATCGTCCTGTACGCGCTCTCCGACTACATCGGCGAGGACAAACTCAACGCAGCGCTCCGGGGCTTCCTTATGCAATACCGCTATGCCAATGCTACGGACAACCAGAGCGTCGCCTACCCTGATACGCGTCAGTTCGTGGCCGCTCTTCGCGCCGCTACTCCGCCCGAACTTCAGTACTACATCTCAGACGCGTTTGAGAGCATCGTGCTCTACGACAACAAGGCGTTGACGGCGACCTATGTTGAGACGCCAGACAAGAAATACAAGGTGACTTTGACGGTGCAGGCGAGGAAAGTTAGATCGGACGGCAACGGCGCTGAAACGCCGATGCCCGTGGATGACTACATCGACATCGGTGTTTTCAGTGGAAAGAAGGACCACGAGAAGCCGCTTTACATGAAGCGCGAGAAGATATCGCAGGAGAAGCAGACCTTTGAGGTCATCGTGGACCAATTGCCGACTCGCGCTGGCATCGATCCGTACAACAAGCTCATCGACCGTATCTCGGACGACAATGAGATGGATGTGTCCAAGCTATAAAGCAGAGGAGGAGTCTGCCTGCCGCTTTGTACTGCAGGCGTTGTGGTGCAAGCACCGCACCATAACGCCTGCATACCCCTGCCAATGTGACAGCGCAGCCGCGGAGAAGACAGGCCAGCGAACCCAGCACGTCTTCAACGAAATCCCTAGTCGTGGTTGTGTGAAAGATGCAGCAGGGAACTGGTGCAGGTGGTCGGCAGCGCGTTCCCGCCGAAGTTGCCAGTGTCCGTACCGCTGGTGAAGGCCCCGCTCGACCCGGAGCGCGTGAGCTGGATGTAATCCGACTGGACGTTTCCTGGTCCGAGGTAAGACGGGTCGGTGTTCATTACGCTCAGAGAAAACACCTGGCCGTCGTAGGAGACGCATCCCGTGCCGGTAGTGATCAGCAGAACGGTGGAAGCGGTCTTTGTAAATCCGGACCAGGGTGTACAGAGGCCAGCCGCCGGGATGGTAAATCCGGTGCCGATGTAGGTTGTGCCGCCATGGCCGAATCCGCCAGCCGAAGCGATGCAGTAAAACGACGTTGCCGCGTGGCTCGGGACGCTGAGGGCTCCCGCGAGCGGAAAGAGCAAAAGACGAGCTAGTTTGGATCGAAACATAGGTGGTTCCTCCTGGTCACATAGTGAAGCCGCATGCGGTGCCGTTTCTCGGTTGCGCCCGTTTGCGGATCATCGTACACCGCGTCGCTTTCTTTTGAAGAGAAACCTCGGTAACTTCAAATTCGCAGAGCAGACGCCGCTGCCTGCAGCGAAGTTTCGTGCGCAAAGCCCTCAGAGTTGCTTTGCACACGGCGTGCCTCGCGGTATTCTCGTCAACGAGCGCGGAAAGGTACATGAGCATAGCTTTACGGTGGTTGTGGGTAGTAACGATGTCAAGCGTAGGGGTCTGCGCTGGTCAGTCGCAGACGATGTGGCCGGACCCGACAATACAGCAGACGTACGTGCTCCATCGGTCCTCCAGCCGGGAGGTGACGGGCGCAAACGCGGATGCGCGCGCAGTCACTCCGGGCCAGACGATGACGGTGCTCGATGTGGATGGGCCCGGTGAGGTCTCGCACATCTGGTTCACGCTGGATGATGGAGAGCCTTTTTCCCTGAAGCGCATCGTGCTGCGCATGTACTGGGACGGCGAGGCAACGCCGAGTGTCGAGACGCCCATCGGCGACTTCTTCGGCCTGGGCAACGGCGAATACTACACGTGGCAGAGCACGGTGCTGTCTGCCGGGTCAGACAAGGCGCTGAACTGCTGGTTCCGTATGCCCTATGCAAAGCACGCCCGCATCACTGTGACCAACGAGGGCAAGCAGGACCTGCGGCATCTCTACTGGAACATCGACTACCGTAGCGAAAAGGCGCTGGCGAGTGGGGCCTTATACTTCCACGCCCAGTACCGGCAGGCGCAGCCAAATCATGGCTGGTCCTCCGACTGGTATGAGAATGGCGATCCGAAGGTGAATTACCGGCGCAATCTCGACGGAAAAGACAACTACGTCTGGTTGGAGGCACAGGGCCACGGCCAGTTCATGGGGGTTACCATGAGCGTCTTCCAGAACCAGGACGCCTGGTGGGGCGAAGGCAACGATCGGTTCGAAGTGGACGACCTTCCGGCGGAAGTCGGCACTGGGGCCGAGGACTACTTCCTGGGTGCCTGGGGCTTTGGCGGGGGCCAGGTGTACGAGACGCATGGATCGCCCGTAGTGGGTCACGAGGTGGCAGGATCGAAGTCCAGCGTCTACCGTTTTCATCTGGATTCGCCAATGCCGTTCAGGAAGAGCTTCAAGGCAAGCATCGAGCATGGCCACGCCAACGTGCGATCGGACAACTACTATTCCGTGGCGTACTGGTACCAGGCGGAGCCGCACATGGCGTTTCCTCCACTGCCCGAGATGAGCATGCGGATTCCGGCGCTGCAGATGGTAGGCGGCCCGGGGAACGAGCCAGTGCCGGTGAAGCCGGGTGATCCGCAGCCGCGTTAGCAAGGGGGTTGAGTGGGCCGCCGGTGGGAACGACGAATAGCGACTATCGGTTCGTCAATCGAGATTATCCGGCTGCACGGAATGGGTCTTTGCCAGTTTGGCCGCACGCTCGAGTTCCTTGCTTGCCTGTTCCCGCATCCCCCGCTTGCGAAAGACTTGGCCAAGCTGGAAGTGGAGCGCGGCATTGTCCGGTTCCGCTTCCAGTGCCCGTTCGAACTCCGTTTCGGCTTGCGGAAGCTCGTCGCGGCGGGCGTAAAGCTTGCCGAGCGCGGCGTGGATTTTACTGTCTGCGGGCGCGATGCTCTCAGCTTTTTCGAGCAGGAGAGCGGCTTCGGCTAACTCGTTTCTGTCGGTAAGCAGCTTGCCCAGATTCAAGTAAGGCTGCTCGCTCTCCTTGGCGCTTCCTTGCTGCCAGGCCAGTGCCTGCCGATAAGCCGCGACTGCTTCGTCAGGCTGGTTCAGCCCTTCGTAGGCGAGACCTAGATTATTCATGGTCTTGACAGAGTGGGGCATCAGCGCCAGCGCCTTCTGAAAGGCCTGCACTGCCTCCTGAAATCGGTTTTCGGTGTACTTGATCCGTCCCAGCGAGTACCACGCTTCGCCGTTCGAGGCGCCCATCTCAACCGAACGGGACATCCATTTGTCCGCGTCGGCGTAGTCCTTCAGCAGCACATAGTCGAGGGCGACGAAGTAGAGGTCAATCGATGTCGGGGTTCCCAGCTTTGCTGCCTCGGTGTACGTCAGCAGAGACTGCTTGGGCTGGTGTTCCTCGAACTCGACCCATCCCAGCGTGTAGAGGAGCTTCGCGGAGGCCGAATGCTGCCGGAGGTATCCAGTAAGTAAACCATCCGCATCGTTCCAGCGGCCGGACCTGCCCATGGCCGTCACCTGCTCGACAACAGCGTCTATGCCCGTGTTAGAGGCTTTCTGGGCCAGGCCCGCTCCTGCGGCGGCCATCCATGCCGCCGCAAGAAAGCACCAATTCATATCGACAACCTTTGTTGCTACTATGCCATCAATAGTGTCCATTCGTATCTTCAGGTACATCGGCAAGAGTCTTCTGATTCTGCCGGAACGTGGACGTTTGCATGAGTACAAGAACGCGCCCCACCCAAGTTCACCAACTCGCCAGTCACCCTCCCCTAAGAAATCGCAGAGTGGCGGCGCCTCGATGCACCACCTTCGGAGGTCCAGCTATGAAACGCAATCAGCTCTCGACGTGGAGCCTGATCCTGCTTGCTCTTGTCGTCCTTTCCGCAAACCTGGCTGTCGCCCAGTCGGTGCGCGGTGCGATGGGAGGAAGCATCACCGATCCAACCGGTGCCCTGGTGGCAGGGGCAAAGATTACCGCCACAAATGTGGATACGGGAGCGGTCCAGACGACTGTCTCCAGCTCAGACGGCGCATTCCGCTTTCCCGAGTTGCCGCTGGGGCGGTATGACGTAAACATCACCGCGCCGGGATTCTCGACTTCAGTCCAGCGTGGGGTTCTGGTGACTATCAACAGCGTTGCCGCACTGAACGTGACGTTGCAGACGGGCGGCGAATCGACCTCGGTCACGGTCGACGCCTCGGCTCCAAGCATCGAGACGGAAACCTCAGACCAGGGCGGCACGGTTGACACCCGGCAGATCATCCAGCTGCCGCTCGCGCTTGGCGGTGTCGGTGCCTTGCGCTCACCGGAGGCGTTCCAGTTCCTCCTTCCCGGAACCACCGGTCCCGGCACGGCAAATAGCAACAACGGCATCTTTCTTTCGAAGATCTCAGGCGGCCAGGAGTACGGCAATGAGGTGCTGATCGACGGCGCAAGCCAGACGCGCAGCGAAAACGGGTCCTCGTTTGACGAAGAAGCACCATCGGTTGAAGCCATCCAGGAGTTTAAGATCACGACCGGCATTCCGCAGGCCGAATATGGCAGGACGACTGGAGGGATCGAAGACTTTGTCACCAAAGCGGGCACGAATCAGTATCACGGCACCGCATTCGATATCTTCCGCAACGAGGCGATGGACGCGAACACCTGGTTTAACGGCGGCAACGAGGCAAACTCCTGCGTCGGCGCGAACGACACTCCGGCTTGCCGCGCCACCTTCCGCACGCCAAGCGACAAGCAGAACGACTACGGCGGCAGCATCGGCGGCCCGCTCTCCATTCCGCACCTGTTCAGCGCCCGGGACAAGTTCTTCGGCTTCTTCTCCTGGGAGCAGTTTCAGCAAAAACTCGGAGCAACACAGACCAGCACCGTGCCTACGGCGCTTGAGCGCACGGGAGATTTTACCGAGCTTTTCAACCCTGCCGCTCCCCCCGCGCCCACCGGTGTGATCAACCCGTGCGATGGCACCGAGGTCTACCCTGGCGAGATCTTCGATCCTGCCACTCAGCGGGTGGTCGGGAACACCATCTGCCGGACTGCGTTCCCGGGCAATGTCATCCCTGCAACACGATTCAGCGCGGTAGCGAAGAACACGCTGGCTTACATTCCGCTGCCGTCCAATACCGGGCTCTTCAACAACTACTTCTTTCAGAGCACAATTCCGTTGAAGAACACGACTTACACCGTGCGCGCCGACCTCAACCCCTCGCAGCGCAACAAGTTCTTCGTCTCGTACAGTACCCGCGATAACAACCGTACCTCGGGTGGCAACCCCGTGCTCCCTTACCCTGAAGACCCGAATACGTGGTCGCAGGACTTCGAGACCCACCTGGGACGCTTCGGCTGGGACTTCTTTGTGACGCCGACGGTCCTAAACCACCTGAACTTCGGCTTCAATCGGACAAACAGCGCCAACTTTGCCATTCCGATCCTGCAGGGCATCGACTACGCAACGCAGCTCGGAATCAACAACTCTCCCACGTCGAAGAACTTCCCGCAGTTCACCTTCGATGGCCGCGACCAGTATCGCAACCTGGGCAATCCCGGCCAGAACGACGACAACATCGACAATGGCTGGCGCGTGAACGACAGCGTGAGCTGGACCAAGGGCCGGAACAACTTCAAGGTAGGTTTTGACTACCGGCTCCAGCAGTACTCGCCCATTAACAATCCAACCGCCGCAACCAACTACGCGCGCACGCAGACTGCGTCTGACCCTGCCAACGGTGAATACAACGGAAACAGCTTCGCCAGCCTCCTCCTTGGCGCTCCCTCCGGCGGGAACTTTGCCCTCGGCCTTTACTCCGAAAAGCCTCGCTGGACCTCCTACTACTACGCTCTGTTCGCGCAGGACGACCTGAAGGTGAACAGCCGGCTGACCCTGAATCTTGGTCTCCGGTGGGATGTGGATGTGCCGAGGTCGGAGGCCCACAACGCCACGTCGAACTTCAGCCCGACCGCGCTGGATCCGGAGTTCGGTATCCCTGGCGCCCTGGTCTTCGGCACGCAATACAGCGGAAACAAGCGCTGGGCGGACACCTACTATAAGGACATCGCGCCTCGTATCGGCTTTGCGTTCACTCCTGCTGGCGATGGAAGGACCGTCTTCCGCGGCGGTGGAGCCATCTTCTACGGCCCGCTTCAGTTCTCCGACTTTGGCGGAAGCATGGACACCGGCTACAAGATCCAGCCGAGCTTCCAGCCGGGCGACGGGTTTTCAGCCGCCTTCCCGCTCGACACTGGATTTCCGGCGTACAGCCAGCCTCCGAACCTCGACCCTGGAATCTTCAATGGCCAGCCCGTCACCGGTTCATACATCGCGCCCCAGTATGGCAAGCCAGCTGCAATCTATGAGTGGAGCTTGCAGATGCAGCGCGAGATCGTACAGGACCTGATCTTGCAGGTCGGATACCTCGGCAATAAGGCGCAGAACCTGCGTTCCAATGTGCAAAACATCAATAACATTCCGATCAGCGCCTTTGCACTTGGCAACCAGCTCAACAACCCCGTAGTCGGGAACACGGTTGGTGTTGGAGTGCCGTTTGCAGGGTTCACTACCCTGTGGGGAGCCGGAGCGCCTATCCAACGCGCCCTGCGTCCTTTCCCGCAGTACGACTACATCGATACTGGCTGCTGTCTGCAGAATGTCGGTATGTCCAGCTATCATGCGCTTCTTATCTCGCTGAACCGCCGCCTGCGCAACGGCCTTACGATGCAGGTCTCCTACACCTGGCAGAAGAACCTGACCGACGCGGACAGTGCTCTGCCCAATAACGGCATCAGCGTCTCGCAGGTGCAAAACCCTGACGACCTTCGCCAGGAAAAAGCAATCAGCGCGCAGGACATTCCGCATACCTTCGTGTTTGCGCCGCTCTACCAGCTTCCATTTGGAAAGGGGAAGCCGTTCTTGAATCACGGTATCGGGGCCGCACTGATCGGAGGATGGGAGATTGGTTCCGTACAGCGGTACCAGTCCGGTCAGCCAGTCTCGTTCTGCTGCGCTACTGGGATTCCGGGCTTCGAAAACGCAGTCTATTACAGTCGCAATGGCATCCAGTCGCTGAAGAGTGCCAATTACCGCGAAGGCAGGCTGAACCCCTTCAACCCCGCCGAAGCCAGCTACTTCAACGCGGGTGCGTTCATCGATCCCAACAGCACTCAGGTTCGAGGCTCGGGTCCGTATTCCTTCGGCAACATTCCTCGTGTCACGGGTGAGGTGAGAACGCAGCTCTACTTCAACGAGGACTTCAGTCTGTTGAAGAACGTGCAGATAAAGGAGGGTGTCACCTTCACGCTGAAAGGTGAATTCCTGAACGCCTTCAACCGCCATCAGTTTGCATTGCCGGATGTGAACCCCGGTGACGGCAACTTCGGCATTCCCACCAGCACGCTCAACACTCCCCGCAACTTGCAAGTAACGGGCCGGATCTCCTTCTAACCTGATGCAGCAGCTTATACAGGACAGCCTCGGCTGTCCTGTATGCTTTTGCCCATGTTTCCGTTTGTCCTCAGTTTGGTTCTGCTTCAAGCGGCTGGCCCAACCAGCCTGCAGGCGGAGCGCGACCGCCTCGAATCTGTACTGGCTGCAAACCCCAAGGACACGGCGGCGCAGGAAGGCGAGGTGCGGGTCTCAGAGCAGCTTGCGTTAAGCGCCCGCGCTGCCGGGGACCTGAACGGCGCCCTGAGCGATCTGCTGCGAGCACAGCAGCTCGTGCCCGAGAACGCCCGGTTGCTATACGACACGGCTGTACTCGAAGAGCAGATCGGCCTCTACCACGATGCAGCAGATGTGGTCGACCACCTAAGAAAGATCGCTCCGAACGACGAAAAGGTGCTCTATCTCGCCTCGCACGTCGAACTCGATCTGGGACGGCTTGCCGACGCGGAGACCGACATGCGTGCATACCTGAAGATCCATCCGGACGACGCATCGGCAATCTACGGTCTGGGTCGAATTCTGCAACAGGCGCAACAAAGCCAGGCCGCTCGCGCGCAGTTTGAACGATCTATTGCCATCAAGCCGCTGCAGACCGAGTCGTATTACCAGCTTGGTCAACTGGACCTGGACGCGGGAGACTTTGAGGCCGCAATCCGCGAAGACAACAAGGTGGTTGCGCGTAATCCCGCGCATGCCGGCGCAGTAACTGCGATCGGGATCGCCTTGTTCCGGCTGAAGCGGTACCCCGAGGCTGAAGCGCAACTGAAGCACGCGATTGAAGTAGACCCGAACTATCAACCCGGTCACTACTTCTACGGCCTGGTCTTGGCTCGGACTGGCAAGAAGGAGGATTCCACTCGCGAGCTGGCGATAGCCGCGAAGCTGGCCGAAGAAGCCAACCGGAAAGACGCTCAGCGCTTGCGCTTGAACCCGTCTGCACCGGGAGTTGGTGGCGCTCCGCCGCCGCCCGGTGCTTACTGAAGCAACATCTGCTGCCGGATGCGATATCCTTATCCCTGCAGTATGCATCAGGACGTTGGCCGTGTGTGGAAGACCCGTCCGAGCTCTGCCTGAGTTTTTTACGTTGGAAGATCCACGCACAAGCTGAATTTCCCTGAGCGTGCTCGTTACGCACGACGGAGTGCTGTGGCCGCAATGTGAGCCGCACAGCAGGAAGGCACCACCTTGAGTTCCCCGACAGTACCTACGGCTGAGCAGCTTGCCGCCGCTCGATCTTCGCAGTGGCACCAGAATGGCGAAGCTTTGTTGACCTTTGAAAACCTTCGCAGCTGGATCAACGTGGCGGGGCTGGTACTGTTTACGCCGCGGCCTGGGCAGCTGCCTGCGCCTGCGCCCTCCTTGGTGGAAGGCGTGCTTGGCTTGGCCAACCCCCAGCCGGGGCTGGCGGAAATGGAACAGGCCAAGAGCCTGCTGGCGCGTCTGGTGGCGGAAGGCATCGCAGTGCCGCTGAACCTGCTGGGTACCCCGGGCGATACTCCAGATTTCATTGCGACCGCTCCAGTGTTCTCGTACATCTTCACCCTGCGCGGCGACAAAGCGTGGAAGCAGCCTCCAGCGACGAGCGGGGCGCTGAAGGTATCTCCTTTAGCGGCAGCAACACATGAGCTGCTGGCGAAGAGTGGAGCCCACTCGGCGTACGACCTTACTACGCAGCTGGGCAAGGAAGTTACGGAGTCGGCAGTCCTGCGGGCGCTCAATGAGCTTTGGGCGCATCTTCGGGTCATTCCCGTTGGTCAGACTGATGGTGGCGCGACGCTGTGGGAGCTTACCAGTGCACGGTTCACCAAGCACATCAAGGCTGGGGCAAATGCAGGTCAGCCTTCGGCGTTGTCCGCGCTGATCTCGTTGTATCTCGGCTCTGCGATGCTGGCGACAGAGGAGGAGATTGAGACGTTTCTGTCGCCGCTGGCCGCCCGGTCCCGTATTCGCGACGTCGTTCACGCACTGCTAGGCGCGCGAGAGCTGGAGACGCTGGTGGTCGACGGCAGGACGCTGCTGCATGTTTCTGGATCGCTGCCTGCATTCGCCGCCCCGGACCCGACCGACGCCGATGTTCACGCAAAGCCAGTGCCGATGATTGCCGTTGAAGCAGCTGGCGAGCTGCGGGAGACCGATGCTCCACGCATCAAGAAGTTTGTGACAAAGCCTAGAAAGCTGGGAACCGGATTTCCGAGCGACTATGGAAGAAAGTTTAGCGGTGCGCCGTTAGATGAGCGGACGCGGCGGCCGTTCGGCAAAGGCCCGAGGCCTGATCGAGGGGCCGACCCGGGGCGGGGTAGGCCGGCATTCGTAAAGCAAGCCTTCAATAAGCCGTGGGATGAAGAGCGTGCGGCTCGGCAAGCTGCCCCTTCTCGCAGCAATGTGCCCGTGGAGACCGGGGGTCTGCGGCCGGAACCACGCGCCGCTAACAGCTATGAGCGTAAGGCTCGAGCCGAAGGCGGAGAAGCGCGTTCGATCTCTGGAAGAAAGCCGTCGTTCGGCAGTAAGCCCGGGTTCGGAAGAAAGCCTGAATTTGGCCGACGCCCACCGTTTGGGAGCAAGCCAGCGCCTGCGGGCAGACCAGGTCCGGAAGATCGTAACGGCTCCGGCGGTCGGGCGGGAGCGCGTGAGGAATCGGGCCAGCGGCCATCGTTCCGTTCAGCCCGGGACGTTGCACCCAGAAGGGACGGCGACGCCGATACTCGTCCGCCAAGAAAGACATTCAGCAAGCCTGGTACGTTTACTCGGAAACGCGAAGCATCGAGTGGGTACGTCAGGTCCGCGGGGTCGCGTGCACCGCGAAACGAAGTTGACCGGCGCGATTTTGGAGAGGGCTCAGGGCGGCCTGCTCGATCATCCGAACGGCCAAACCGAAGTGCTTCAGAAAAGCCCTCCAGCGGGTTTGCACCGCGTACTCCTGGATCGTTCAGCCCGCGGCCGCAGCACGGATCTGGGGGCAAGCCGGGCTTCGCGCGTGATCGCGAAACTCCAGGTGGAGCGGGTCAGTCCCGTCCGGTGTACCGGAAGTTCGATGCGCCGCGTGGCGATCGTCCTGCCCGCCCCTACAAGCCCGAGCGAAGCCAAGGCCGTTCCGATCGTCCTTCGCGCCCGTTCAGCAATACTGATCCGGGTGGGGACAGGAAGCCGTACAGCAAGGCTGCTGGAACCGGCTTCGGTGCCAAACGTCCGGCCAACGGCACCGGGCGTCCAACCGGAACGTTCGCCAAGTTTGCAGACGGCAAGAACCCTTTCCGAAAGCCCGGCAAACCGGGCGGCAAGGCCGGAAGCTTCAAAGGGAAGGCGACCAGCTTCAGTAAGCCTGCTTATCGTGAACGCAAGCCGAAGGCAGGGGAGTAGTCGATGTCCGAGCTTACACCGAATACGCCTGAGACATGCAGGCGAGAGCGTCCGATTATAGCGATCGACGGGCCGGCGGGAGCAGGCAAGAGCACGTTGGCCGCGCACCTGGCGCGCAGATTCGGTTTCCTCAATCTTGAGACTGGAGCGATGTACAGAGCCTTGGCGCTGAAGGCGATAGAGAACGACTTCGCTTTTGATGAGGAAGCTCCGCTGCTGCAGCTGGCGGCCAGAACAAAGATCACGCTCGAGCCGCAAAGCGAGGGTAGCCGGGTGCTGCTGGATGGCACAAACGTGACGCAGCGCATCCGCGAGAAAGACGTTACATCCGGGGCCTCGCGGATCTCCGTTCATGCGGAGCTACGAGCGTGGATGGTGGCCGAGCAGCGCAAGCTGGGGCGCTCCGGCGGTGTGGTCATGGAGGGGCGCGACATTGGCACAGTGGTATTTCCGGATGCTGAGGTGAAGATCTTCCTTGATGCCGCACCCGAGGTGCGGGGCAACCGGCGCTATCGACAGCTACCGGGGAAGGAAGATGCCAAGGTCACTGAGGAAGCGCTGCTGGCTGAGATGCGGGACCGGGACAATCGCGACCGGCACCGTTCGGAGTCGCCGTTGAGGCCGGCAGAAGACGCGATCTTCATCGACTCAACGAGCCTGACGCTCCAGGAGGTGCTCGCTCAATCTGAGGAGATCGTCCGTGCGCACTTGGCAGCGGATGCGGAGTCTAGAAGATAACTTCCAAAAGAGGGTGAGCCGCTGCACCTAAACTGATGCATCTAAAAAGATCTTGCAAATTTTCCACACTTTTCTTGTCAACCATGCTAACCTTCAGTCATCGTTTGAAACAGATTGGTTTTCTGCAACTGCTGTATGTACGAACCCCGATTTGGATCTTGCGGCAAATTCAATTGTAATAAGGAAATAACGAACATGGAACAGGGAACAGTTAAGTGGTTCAACGATGCCAAGGGGTTTGGCTTCATCAGCCGTCAGAACGGCGAGGATGTGTTCGTACACTACTCGGCGATCAATTCGAACGGGTTCAAAAGCCTTCAAGAAGGCCAGGCAGTGCAGTTCAACGTAGTCAAGGGACCCAAGGGCTGGCAGGCGTCTGACGTACAGCCTCTCTAATCCAGAGGATACTTCTCGACCTGTCTACATTTGGTGATTGCAGTTCCGGCGGATAGCAGCACTCTCGAGTACTTCTGTTCACGCTTCGGGCTGACGTCTTGGCTGCAGGTAGATTATTAAGGTTTGCGAAAGGGACGGCTATGTGCTGTCCCTTTTTGCCATTTCTGGAACTCTATTTGACCGGTGTGAGGCCGCCTCTAAGGCGCCTCCGCCGCACCCGACAGGATTCTGGATGCGGTCTTGAACTTACGATAGTCGGAGTTCACGATGTCCAGGCTGCCGTTGAATGTGAGAAGGAGAAACACGCGGGCCTGCCCATGGCCCTCGATATGAGCAGGTAACCAAACTTCGTCGTTGACTCGAATCTGCTGCATGGCGAAGTTGGTGTTCTTTTCTATATTGACCATCAGCCCGCCGCCGATCTTGAACGCGTTAACGAAATGACCCTTGAGCTGGACGATCACACGGTCCTGTTCATCTACCCAAAGGGTTCCGGCCATATCGCGAATAACGTTCTCGAAGCTGTTTCTGGTCTTAGCCGTTGGATCGCCTGCATAGTCGACAACTATGGTGTCCCGGCCCGCCAACTGGATGCGCCGGGGATTGGTGAAGCTTCCGAGTTCGAGGAAGCGCGACACAGTGATCTCGTCGTTGCCTCTTGCATCCGTTGGCTTACCTTTCGCTTCTTCCCTGTCACGCTTCTCCCGAACCTTTGCAGACTCCTTGCTGATGCGATCTGCCTCTCTTTTTGCCTCGTCAGCAGAGAGGTTGCGACCGTCCTTCTTGAGAAGCTTGTGAACTTCAACCCCGTTGATCCAGAAGATGTCATACTCACGAACCTCGGTCTTCTTAACGGCACCGTGTTTGTCGATCTCTTGGCTGGTGGAGACTGAATGGTAGATGTAGTCCTTCTGGATCGCCTCCGCGGCCCGCTGATGTGCCTCTACTTGATGCATCAGCGTCGGGATGTCGGGGACGGGAGCGGCTTCAGTCTGCCCAAACCCAACCGATGAGGCCGTCAGCACACAGCAGGAGAGCAGGATCTTGAGCGCGCGCCGCACGACTTTACTATACCGGCTGCTTCGCTGAACTTGTTCTGGACACGAATTGATTCAGAGCTGCTCCTTGGCCCTTCGGTCTGCTTGCTGCAACAAAAGTGCAAGTGCCTTTCAGAACGGGATAGCGCAACCTATCTTCAAACAGTTACCTAAGTGTAGGCTTGAAGTAGTGAAGTAGATTGAAGCTGACGCTGTGCAGGCCGAAGCCTCCGAGCGAGAGAAGCAGAGGGATGCACCGCGATGATGATCCGTCAGCCGAAACCGATAACAGGAACAGAGGCAGCTCTCGCGGACGATGCCAGACAGATGACCGAAAGGACGAGCCAGAAGTCTAACGCTGCATTGGCAGCTTCCTGACGGACAGCTCATCTCAAACCAACCTTCTTGGTCGCCCAGACCGAGAGGCGCAAAAAGGGTCCACCGAAACTATGGCCATGCTAACTCAGTTTGATGAGCGCACTGCACCAAGTGAAGAGCCGTCAGCGCCCGAGCCACACGCTCCTTCACCGACGGTGAAGAGCTTCGAGTTCAAGGACTTCGGAGTCCTGGACACCGGGCGTCAGAGCCGGACTTCTACGGTAACCGCTGTCATTCTGAACCTCATGCTCCTGGCCTTTGCGGTCCTCGCAGGAACCGTGGCGAAGAGGACGCTGGAAGAGAACCGCAGGGTCGCGGTATTGGTCACACCGGTAATGATCAAGCCGGCTGAACCGCCCCCTCCGCCGAAGATCATCCCTCGGCCTTTACCTCCAACTCCAGTGGTGGTGAAGGCGGAGCCGCCAAAGATCAAGCTCCCAGACGTGAAGTTGCCCGATGTACCCAAGCCTGCGGAAGTGAAGATGACCCAGCCTGCGCCGGTAATCGCGCCCGCCGCTCCAAAGAAGATTACGGCACCGCCCGCACCTCAGGCCGTTCATCTGGAGCAGCTTGCGGCGTCCGTGCCGAACAACCTGCCGCATCCGGCGCCTATCGCACTGGGCAGCGCAAACAATCCGATCGCTCCATCGAACCGTCCAGCGACCACGCCAATCAACTTGGGTCAACGCGGCGCAGCCGGTATGCCTGCGGCGAATAATGGCAGCGGTCCGGCATCGACGAAGGTGAGCCTGGGATCTGGAAGCCCGGACAGCCAGGTCATGGCGGCCAACGGCGCGCGTCCGGTACAGGGTGTGAAGCTTGGTGTCAGCGGTGCGACCGGGCCGATGAACGCGACCGGTCGAGTCGCCGGACAGGTAAACCTCGGCCAGTATCAGCAGCCTGCAGTGAAGACGCCGGCTGCCGTCGTCGCAGTGAAAGAGAGTGCTCCCAAGGTGCTGTTCAAGCCGACTCCCGCGTATACGCCTGAAGCTGCGGCGCTGCATGTAAGTGGGGCGGTCGCGATCAAGATCCGCGTGTCCGCAACGGGGAGCGTGACTGTGCTTGCAATCACCAGCCCGCTCGGCCACGGGCTGGATCAATCTGCCGAGCGTGCCATTCAGGGAACGCGCTTCGCACCGGCCGTCGATGCAAGCGGCCGGCCAGTAGACTGGGAAGGTGTTGTCCGGGTCAACTTCCAGCTTGCGAGCTGAAAAAGTAGAAGCGGGTCGTGCGCCATAGGCGAAGGACCAAATCGGCCTCGTGTTGGAATGTTCGCAAAGAAACAGGAGCAGGGCAAACTATGATCTTCAGGAAATACCTCGTGGCCGGCGCGTTGGCCGGTGTTCTCGTATCCACTTCAGGTTCGGCCTATGCCGTCAGCATTCTTGGAGTCGGAGGCAAGAAGAAGAAGGATGATGCTCCGGCACGCAAGCTGACCCCGGCGCAGAATGCACTCATTGATAAAGCCATCCTGCGTGAGGCGGAGACGATCAAGGTCATCAAGGAGCGAGTGCCGCTGGTTGAGACTTACATCCAAAATATGCGGCCCGAGCCCGGCCTCGTTCAGGTCCCGGAGTCTGACCAGCACTTCCTTGGCCGCGTGGACTTCGGCAAAGTGATCGGCGACGAGGCTTATGGCCGGACCGACATCAAGTCGAAGGAAGGCAAGGGCAGCATCTTCAAGCACTCGCTCGGCTTCATCTCCGGTTTGGGAGACAGCCTGCACCTTCAGTTTCACCAAGATGGCTTTGTCCGCATGATCCTGATGGACGACAAGGACTTCAACCGGCAAACGTACGTCTTTGGCTATGTGCGCAACGAGTTTCTAGGAAATGTACCTACGGCTGTTTTCGACGTGAAGCCGATTGGCGGCAAAGGCCTTTTGCCGGGCAGCGACAAGGCAAAGGGACACTTCCTAGGGCGCATCTGGGTGGAGACGCGCAACGGTAACGTCGTCCGTTTTGATGGCGACGTAGCTGGAACGGAGAAGGGCTACAGCGAGTACTACCACTTCGACAGCTGGCGTACGAACGTGCAGGAAGACCTTTGGCTGCCCAACTCGTTTTACGTTGAAGAGACTGACCCGAAGAGCCCGACCAAGACGCTCCAGTTCAAGGCGATCAATCATGTTTGGGGGTACGTGCTCAAGGTGCCCACAACCGAAGCGGCGAACACATCCCTGGAAGTGGAAGGCGCCACGGACGTGAGCAACGATGCTCAGGATGTCAGTCCGCTTGGCGCGCAGCGCGCTTGGGTACAGCAGGCGGAGGACAACGTACTCGAGCGCCTCTTCCAGGCTGGCCTTCTCGACGCCCCTGGGAGCGAATTCGACAAGACGCTCGAGGCCATCGCCAACAATATTCTTGCTTACAACAACATCACCGTGTCGCGGCCTATCCGCGTACGAACACTGATGACTGAGCCGCTGGAGTCGCTCGCGGTCGGCAACACGATCATCGTTTCAAAGAGCTTGGTGGATACTACAGGCGTAATTACAGCGGACGGCGCGCAACAGGCGGGCAATCTGAACGCGATCCTCGCATTTCAGGTCGCGCACATCATCCTTGGCCATAGGCTCGACACAAAGTACGCGTTCAACGACCGGCTGCTCTTCCCGGACACATCTGCGTTCAAACGGATCCCGATGCACCATACGGCGGAAGACAATACCGCCGCAGCGAAGAAGGCAATCGAGCTGTTGAACGCGAAGGAGCTTGTTGATGGTCAGAAGTACTTCGGTCTGTACCTTGCCCAGCTTCGCACCCGCGCCAAGGCGCTTCACGCCTTGAACGAGCCGATGATGGGCGATGGCCTGGTTAAGAGCGACACGGATAGCTCGTTCTGGATGGAGGCGCTGCTGCCGAAAGCGGAAAAGCTGGACATGAACAACCTGAAACAGCAGGCAGCCGTGCCGCTTTCGAGCTTTCTTCGGTACGATCCATGGACGGACAAGCTGATCCCGATGCGAGCAGCGTTCGAGCCCATCCTCAGCGCGGCAGACAAGATGCCGTTCGAGGTTGAGCCGGTCTACCTGAAGCTGAGCTACTACAAGCCGCCGGCCGCGGCTCCGGCACCCGCCGCAGCTGCCGCTGCCGCGCCGGGAGCTCCAGCAGCCGATGCTGCTCCCGACGCTGCCGCCCCAGTTGATGCGGCGCAACCCGCTGCTCAAAACACGGGGGCTGCTGCCGTCTCGAACCCTCCTCAAAGGTGAAGCAGCAAAACGATGACTGGGCCGCAAGGTTCTCTTTCGGAAACGTTGTGAACCGATTACGGGCGCATTTTGAGGAGAGTTCAAGATGTTGAAGAGTAAGCTCTGGTTTCTTTCGCTCGTGCTCGGCGCTGCCACCGCCCTGCAGGCGCAGAAACTTCCCACCGCGTCGCGGACGTTCGACATTCAGGCAGGCGGCAGCTTCGTCTACGGGGAATCGGACTATGGCCGCACCATGAAGGGTTATGGCGGCTATGGCACCATCGACTTCAAGCCGCACTTCGGCCTGATGCTTGACTTCCACCAAGCCAACGCGACGGACAAGATCTATGAGCGGACCTATGAGGTGGGCGGCCGTTACGTCCGGCGGCACAGCAGGTTCGACCTTTATGCGAAGGGTATGTACGGCAGGGGTGTCTTCAACTTCCCGCCGTATTTCCCGGGCGGAGAGTCACGGGCGAACCTGGCGTACAACCTGGTGGGCTTTGGTGGCGGCGTTGACTACCATGCAAAGCGCTTCTTGAATGTTCGCGGCGACTTCGAATATCAGGAGTGGCTGGGTGATGGCAGCTTTCTGCCGCACGGGCTTTCGCCTTATATCGTCAGCCTTGGCGCGGCGTACCACTTCTGACACAAGTGCAGGTCTCGCAACTTCGCTGCGTTTGAGATGTGCTTGCCGCATGTTTTTGCGCAGCGTTCGCTACGCCGGCGCCAGCAGCCGCAACAGGAAGAAGACCACCACTCCCACAAAGAAGACAAGCGCCATGCGGATGCCGGGTTCGCGGTTGACTTCAGGCACAAGGTCGGTCGCTGCCACATAGAGAGTCACGCCTGCTGACAGAGGGAGCCCCGCCCTCACCAACGAAGGTTCGAGGCTGATGACCAGCACCCCGGCCACCGTAGTTGCGCCGAGAAAGAGGGCTGAATTGAGAGCTGCGCTCTTGCCACGACCGCCCGCCATCATCACGCTGGCAACGGTAAAACCCTCCGGAATCTTGTGCAGAAAGACGGCGAAGAAGAGCACCCAGCCCAACCAGTGCGAGAGCGCAAAGCCCGAGCCAATTGCGATGCCATCGAAGAAGGTGTGGGTAGCCAGGCCAAGCAGCACGGAGTAGCTTGTCTTCGGCGAAAGGAACTCATGGTGGTGGGTCTCTTCCCCAAAGTGGAAGTGGGGGACCAGAGTGTGCTCGAGGAAGTGAACTCCGCAGTACCCTAGGAGGATCAGCAGCGGCGCCCATCGCTCGTTCACCTTCATGCCTTCGGGCAGCATCTCGAGCAGCACCGCGCCCAACATAAAGCCGGAGCCGAGTGCGACGAAGTATCGGAGCGCTCTTGCCGAAGGGGACCGGCGGACCAGCAGAAAGCCGCCGAGGTAGTCTGCGAGACCGGCACCAAGGCCGAGCAGAAGGCTGAGCCAGAAGGTGGACACGCTCTACTCGCCGCCGCAGCGCAGCAACTCGCCGGTTTTCGAGAGGTCAGTCATACAGGATCAGTTTACTGCTTCAATGGAACCGGCTCGCGCGACATCAGCGCCACAATGCCCAGCCCAGCAAAGAGGACGGCACCCTCGATGCGCTCTGACCAGTCGTGCAGGCGATTGAAGTGGATCCTTGCCGGATTTGCTGCACCCGAAGTCTCGATGTCACCACCTGCAGCAACACGATCGCGTTCCATAGCAGGAAGAACAATCGCTTGCAGATAGATCGTAGCAACCAGCATAAGGAAAACAAGCAGAAGCTCGATGGAAAACACGGCTCTTGCCGGCCGGTTTGACCGTGGAAGCAGCGTCGCTGTCGATACGCCGAAGAGGACGCCACACAGCAAACCTGCGACGTGCAAGACGCGCAGGCTTCCGCCTACCACGATGCCCGCCGCATGGGTTGAGGGAAGAAGGTGGAACGCAACAGGCGCCAGAACAAATGCGAAGAAGATCAGCCCGCCCACCCAGATCACTACCGTAAGAAGGCGAAGGAAGCGAAGAAGCGTGAACATATGTCTACACCGTTCTGTTCGCAAGCTTACTGTTGGAGGCCTCAGGGGGTGGCTTTACGCACTGCTGGCATTCGGGGGCATCCCGGGCCCATGACGGCTAAGCCGCGCGGCGTCAGGCACGGTTCAGAACACGGCGCAGAAGGACCTCGAGCGCTGCCCTTTGCTCTGCATACTCAGTCTCGGTGACGCTTCCTTGAAGCCGATCGGTCTCGAGAGCGAAGATCTCCTCCTTCAGAGCCGCCAAGACGTTGGTTGCGGACCCAGCAGAGACCGCCTGTTCCGCGCTGGCAGTGACAGGGAAGGACGGTTCAATTGTGTTCCCTGGAGCGGCTGCATCACGACCGCCGGAGGCCGGTGCTTTCAGCATGAAGCCGGCGCCCGCTGC
Organism: uncultured Granulicella sp.; assembly: GCA_964658395.1. GTDB lineage: Bacteria > Acidobacteriota > Terriglobia > Terriglobales > Acidobacteriaceae > Edaphobacter. Next base: position 100,152 of record CAZZYQ010000001.1, read on the forward strand.
GAGGACCAGGCCGAGGCCGCCAATGATCCACCACTTGTACTTGGCCCAGGGATCGTTTGTACCGTTTGGATCGATCGGATTGTTGAGGCCAATGCCGGGGCGAGTGTCATTCGCCGAGGTGACAGGACCGCCGCCGCTGGCGGCAGCCTCTGAGCCAGATTGCGCACCCGGTTGGCCGTTGGGCGCGGCTTCGGTCTCGCGCGGAAGTTGGCCGGTTCCGGATACAGTGAAGCCGACGGGCTGGGAGGGCGCAACGTTCCGCGCAACATAGGTCTGGGCACTCGTCTCTTCGGTCACAGGCGAATATTCGGCCGACTGGTTGGCCTTGAAGGTCATGCTTTTCGGCATCATGATCGCGATTGTGTCGGTCGTCATCACGGGCTTCGGGGTGAAGGCCAGACTGCCTTTGTACGGGACGCGGTAGGAGACCTGGAACCGGGTTTCGCCCGGACGGATCGGAAAGATGAAGGCGTAGTGGTTCGGCTCTCCGAGCGGTACAGGGGCAGAACGGACCGGCATGCCGCCCGGACCGAGCGCCGCCGAACCTTCGACGATGGCTCCTTCCGGAAGGTAGAACTCGAACGGGCGGTCGCTGAACTGGGTCTTTGGCGGTGCGGAGTCATTCTTGACGAAAAAGTTTTCCACGATGGAAAGCGAGGAGCCGCCAGCGTCAGTCTGGATGCGCATCACGTCAGCCTCACCTGTGATGCCTTCCACTTTGGGGGCAGCGGTGTAGACGTCGACATCGATTGTGTCCGTGCCGGGTTGAACGGGCTGAAAGTAGTTTGCCTTGTCATGGGTTACACGAACCAGGTGAACGCCTCCCGGATCGGGAACATCGAGCGAGAAGCGTCCCTTGCTGTCGCTCTTGGAACGCGTACTCTCCTGCATGCCCTGCGCGAGACGGATCAGAACTACATCGTCGCCCGCAGCGGGCTTGCCCGTAGTCTTGTTGAGTACGGTGCCCTTGATGGTGGTCTGGGCGAGGGCGAGCGGAGCTGTCATGAGCAGGCAGAAGGCGGCGCCGCGAAGTACTGTCTGGTTCAGAAGATTCATGCTTTCAGTCACGCTCAATGTTTCTTCGATTGTCGTTCGTGTGTAGGAGACGGTCAATCTTTGTGGGTTGAAGAAGGCGTCGGGCTTCGCCCGGTGCCAAGATTTGCGACCATGAGGCAGTCGCCAACATGGGGCTTAACCGAATTTGTGGTTGAAAGATCCGGGCGGTATGAGTGGGATGGGCGGCTTCTGGTCCTTCGCTGCGCCTAGCATGACAGGGATGGCTATGGTTTCATGCGGAGTTTCGAAGACGCAGAGGTGAGGCCTTCAAGCTCGGCTATCACCTGGGCCGCTTCGTCCTCAAGTCCGGCGCGCTGCTCGGCGTAGTCGGGTTCGGGGTGCTTCCCAGCGAGGTACTCGAAGTTCAGGTCACGAAGGTTGTCGTAGATAACTTCTTTGCGCTCGCGCAGGTAATCGGCGCGGGTTTTATCGCGTTGAACAAAGGGGTTCTTGTCCGGCCAGAAGATGAAGGCGAAAAGGCCAAGTGCGAGGACGATGCCGGGGAGAAGGGACATCATCAGTATTCCGTCTCCCGCCGAATGCGTTCGCGCAGCTCGTCCGTGCTTGAGGCAGACATGCCTTTGATCCTGAGCGGAGCGCGCTGTGCGGTACGGGCCTTCCAGACTCGGATGATGAGTGCCGCGCCAAGAATGGCGAGCAGGAAGACGCTGATGGGCGTGATCCAGGCGACGTTGTCGAAGCCGCCGCGGATGGGCGACGCGAGCACCGTTGCGCCGTATTTTTCTACGAACCAGTCGAGGATGGCTCGGTCGGAGCCGCCGCCTGCGTCGAGCCCTGTCTTGCTGATGCCCGGGCCATCGCCGATGGTGCCTCCGTTGACCAGCGTACGAAGTTCGGCTGTCATCGGGCCGGAACTGGGGCAACTGACGTGGTTACACTCCAGCAGGATCTGACCGCAGCCGCAGGCGCACATCATGTTATGGCCAATGCGTTCGTAGCGCTTATCGGGGTTATCGGCGCCAACCATTACGATGGCGAGGCAGGCGACCAGGGCGGCTTGAAGCATACGGCTTTGGAAGAGTGAGTAAAAGCGAAAAGCGGGGGTCTCTCCACTACGCCGAGCGAAGAAGCCGCGCGGCTTCGGTCGAGATGACGCTTCTGTGGTGGATTTTTCTCCAAGGGACTTCGGTCGAGATGACGGTTCGATGGTGTAAGTTTCTCTACGAGACTTCGGCCGAGATGACGCTTCTGTCGCGGGTGTCGGAGGCAGATTGTTAGACATGGTGGACCTCGGCTTCCATCAGCGGAGGCTCTGTAACTTGAACCGGCTTGAACGCCATGCGCGCGAGATTGGGTGCAAGCCCGAGCAGCGTGCCGAAGACGACGATAAGAACGCCGATCCAGATCCAGGCAATTAAGGGATTGAGAAAGACCTTGATAATCGGCTTTTCCGTATCGGGGTTCTTGCCCTCGTAGATGACGTAGAGATCGCTTTGTAGCGTAGACCGGTTGGCGACGATCGTCGAGGGCTGCTGACTGGCGATGTAGAAGCGGTGTTCAGGCGCGAGCTGTGTCACCTTGTGGCCGTTCTTGTAAACATCAAGGAGCGCGAACTCGGTGTCGTAGTTCGGGTTTGAGTCCTGCGAGAAGCTCTGGCAAACGAGCTTATATCCGCCGATGGTCATCGAGTCGCCGAAGCCCATCTCCTGCTCATGATTCTGGTTGAACGCGCCGCCGGCGATCCCGATGAACATAACGACGATGCCGAAGTGGACGATGTACCCGCCGTAGCGGCGGGTATTGCGTTGAACGAGCGTGAGCGTGGCCGAGAGAAGATTCTTGCCGGTCTGGGTGCGAACGACGTTCGCGCCGCGCAGGAACTCGCTCGCGATGGCTGTGATGACTCCGGCCGAGAGTGAAAGCGCCATCAGCGAAAAGATGGTGGCGTGCATGTCGTCACCATCGTTCCACGGCCGGACGCCGGCAATCATCAGGACAACGGCTGTGACTGCGAAGGCGATGCCGGGCAGGATGAAGTTGCGCCGTATTGATCGGATCGATGTGGAGCGCCAGGCGAGGAGCGGACCGACTCCGGTGAGGAAAAGTAAAAACAGGCCGATGGGAACGTTGACGCGGTTGTAGTACGGCGCGTTGACCGTCGCCTTAGTGCCGGTGACGTACTCGGAGAGGACAGGGAAGAGCGTCCCCCAGAGGACTGTGAAGCAGGCGACGAGGAGGATCAGGTTGTTGAAGAGGAAGCTCGATTCGCGCGAGACGATGGACTCGAGCTTATTCTCAGACTTCAGATGGTCGCGCTGTTTGAAGAAGGTGAAGAGGCAGACGGCGAAGACGATCACGATGAAGCCGTAGAACCAGCTTCCGATTGAGGACTGCGCGAAGGCGTGGACGGAGCTGACGAGGCCGGACCGAGTGAGCAGCGTTCCCAGGATCGTGAGCAGGAACGTCGAGAAGATGAGCCAGACGTTCCACGACTTCATCATGCCGCGCTTCTCCTGCATCATGACGGAGTGAAGGAAGGCAGTACCGGTGAGCCAGGGCATCAGCGAGGCATTTTCGACCGGGTCCCAGCCCCAGTAGCCGCCCCAGCCCAGTACAGAGTAGGCCCAGTGTGCGCCGAGGAAGATGCCGCAGGTGAGAAACAGCCAGGTGACCATGGTCCACCGGCGAGTGATGTGGATCCACTTTTCTCCGGGGTAGCGCATCATCAGCGCACCCAGCGCAAAAGCAAAAGGAACAGCGAACCCGACGTAGCCCAGATAAAGCATCGGCGGATGGATGACCATCTCGGGATACTGCAGGAGAGGATTGAGGCCGAAGCCGTCGGTGGGCTTTGGACCCGGCTCAATCGCGAAGGGCGGTGCGGCAAAGTTGAGCAACAGCAGAAAGAACACCTGAACGCCTGCCAGGATCGTCGAAGCGAACGCGGAGAGGCGAACGTCGACGCGGTGCCGGACGCGCAGCACGAAACCATACGTAGCCAGCAGCCAGGCCCAGAGTACGAGCGAGCCTTCTTGTCCGGACCACAGCGCGGAGAACTTGTATGCCGTGGGAAGGGCGCGGTTGGTGTGGTGAAGGATGTACGAAACGGAGTAGTCGTGGGTGAAAGAAGCCCACACCAGAGCGAACGCAGCGCACGACATGGCTACAAAGGTGCCGATGCCGGCGCGGCGCGCAGTTTCGCCCAGACGGCTTGCGCGGTCGATACGCTCGGAAGGCGAGGAACGCCAAAGGGCGAATGCGCCGGCTACAAGCGTGTACACGCTGAGCACGAGTGCCAGAAGGAGGGAGAAGCTGCCGAACTCCGGCATTGGATGCGCTTGCATTGTTACCCCAGTGTCATTCTCTCAACTGGAGCGTCAATCGGCAATGCGAATAGGGTCTGCTGTATGCGCGGATGAAGGAGCATCCGCCTCTTTATGAAGCAGTGAACGAACGTTTTCGAGCAACGCATCCGGCATCAGCGGTTTCAGGCGGAACAGCACATTAAGGCCGGCGTATTCCTCCTCAGCCTCTTCAAGCCCGCTGATCACCATCACAGGCATGGACGGATGGATCTCGCGGAGAGCGCGCACAAATGCCGCACCGGTCATTCCCGGCATCACATGGTCGGTAATTACCAGCCGGATGTCTTCGGCATACTCCTGGTTGCGGAACTGCTCGAGCGCGCGTTGGGGGCTCAGCACAGCGATAACGAAGTAATCGGACCGCTTCAGGATCTCTTTTCGAGTTGCAGCCTGCACTGCATTGTCGTCGATCAGGAGGATGGTAGGGGATGCCAATGAAGCTTTGCCTTGCGCCGGTACGGCGGCTATCTGGGATGAAGCAGGATCGGAAGGAGCGCGCAAGTTTCCCATCGTTCTCTTGTTACGCATGTGATGCTGCAGGCAAGCGGGGAGTAGCTTCTGTTCCACCTTTTTCGCGCATCTACGCCGCACTGGCTGCAACTCACAGCACCGGCCGCGCGTCTGCCAACCGTACATTGACGCTGTCAGCTTATGATGGAGCTTGCGCAGATCCAACTCTGGCCCTCTAAGGAAAAATGAACCTCTCGTATATCGACTGGCTGATCATGCTGGTCTACTTCAGCTTCGTGCTCGGCGTAGGCGTAGCGCTGAAGCGTTATATGCGGACCAGCAACGATTTCTTCCTGGCCGGGCGCTCAATCCCGGCGTGGGTCTGCGGGCTGGCGTTCATTTCAGCCAACCTTGGCGCGCAAGAGGTGATCGGCATGGGCGCTTCCGGCGCCAAGTACGGCATCGTCACCAGCCATTTCTACTGGATCGGCGCAGTGCCGGCAATGGTCTTCGTTGGCATCTTCATGATGCCGTTTTATTACGGCTCCAAAGCGCGGTCCGTACCCGAGTACCTGCGGATGCGATTTGACGAGAAGACGCGGGCGCTGAATGCATTCTCGTTCGCAGTGATGACGGTATTCAGTTCCGGGATCTCAATGTATGCGATGGCGCTGCTGATCCAGACGCTGGGGCTGCTTCACGGCATCGTTCCAGATGCGTATATCTTCCACATCTCTATTCTTCTCTCCGCGGCGATCGTATTCGCATATATCTTCCTGGGTGGTCTTTCGAGCGCGATCTACAACGAGGTGTTGCAGTTCTTTTTGATCGTTGCGGGATTCAGCCCGCTGGTCTGGATCGGGCTGAAGAACGCGGGAGGATGGCAGGGGATCAGGAAGACACTGCCGGCTACGATGACGCACTCGTGGCGTGGCATGGCCCACGCCTCAACGAACTCTCTTGGCGTCGAGTGGGTCGGACTGACGATGGGTCTGGGATTCGTGCTTAGTTTCGGCTACTGGTGCACCGACTTCCTCGTTGTCCAGCGGGCGATGGCAGCAGATTCGGAGGAGTCCGCGCGACGCGTTCCCCTTATCGCCGCCATTCCCAAGATGTTCTTTCCATTCCTCGTGATCTTGCCCGGCCTGATCGCGGTAACAGTCACTTCGCAGATCGCACAGCCTCCGGCGTCGGCTGTGCAACATGCAACGGCCGCCCAACAGGCGCTTCCAGAAGGGCCAGGGCGGCCCCACGGGTTAATTCCCGTGAAGACCGATGCCTTGAGTGGAAGGCCGGTCGTAGATAGCAATGGGAATCCTGTCTACAACTATGATCTCGCCATTCCGGTCATGCTCCTGCGTTACTTCCCAACCGGTATCCTCGGTTTGGGACTTACGGCGCTGCTGGCAAGCTTTATGTCGGGCATGGCCGGGAATGTGACCGCCTTCAACACGGTCTGGACGTACGACATCTATCAGGCATACATCAACAAGCGGGGCACTGACGCGCACTATCTCTGGATGGGCCGGATGGCAACCATCGGAGGGATCGGTCTCTCGATTGCCGCGGCCTATGCAGTGACAAGTTTCAATAACATCATGGACGCCTTGCAGTTGATCTTTTCCCTGGTCAACGCTCCATTGTTCGCCACGTTTCTGCTGGGCATGTTCTGGAAGCGAACGACTGGGCACGCGGCATTTACCGGATTGATCGCGGGAACTTTGGCAGCACTTGCGCACCACGGACTGACGCTGCCAGACAGTGCAGGAACCGGTCTTCATGGCGGCTGGATCAAAGTGCTGCACCATTATCCGAGCGAGATGGCACAAAACTTCTGGACGGCCATCTTCGCTTTCTCGGTAAACCTCATCGTGACCGCGTCGGTAAGTCTGGTAACAAAGCCGCGCCGCGAATCAGAGCTGGTAGGTCTCGTCTATTCGCTCACACCGAAGCCGGTTGAGACGCACCTGCAATGGTGGCAGAAGCCTTCTACGCTGGGTTTGGCAGTAATCGTACTGCTGGTCGTGTTGAATCTGGTGTTCGCGTAAATGGGGGAGTATGGGGCTTGATATCCGCGTTCCGCTCGGCTTGATCTTCCTGATCACTGGCGGAATCATGTCTGTTTTTGGGTTCTTCACACGGAACAGCTCGATCTACCAGAAATCGATGGGCGTAAATCTCAATCTTGGCTGGGGAGGAGTGATGCTGGTCTTTGGAGCGCTTATGTTCTTCTTCGGCCGGCGCCAGAAGTGGCAGGACGACCCCGTGACGCCGCGGCCTTGGGAACGGGAAGGGCCAAAGCACTAGCTGTCGAGCATCTCCCTCCGATGTCTCTCGGGGGGGAGGCGTACGCCACGATCGCGCCTGATAATTCCCATCATCGACCCAGCCGCCTCAGCAAGCCCTGTACATTAATGTTTTCGCACCCTCGCCTTGCGATAATAGAGCAATGGCCCGTCGGATAATCGAGCACTATGAGCTGCTGCGCAAGATTGGTGCGGGCGGCAGCGGCGTGGTCTACCTGGCTACGGACACCCTTTTGCAGCGTCCCGTCGTCTTGAAGCTGCTCAAGCGCGGTGGACTTACGCTCGAGCAGATGCGTACGACGCAGCTGCGTGAAGCGCGGCTTGCTTCGGCCATCGACCATCCTAACGTCTGCGCCATCTACGATGTAGGCGAAACACCGGACGAATCGGGCACACTCGAAGAAGCATACATCGTGATGCAGTACATCCCGGGCAAGAGCCTCGACAAGATCATCGCCGCCGGGCCGTCAAGCCTGCAGCTGGTTCTCTCTGGCGGAATTCAGATCGCCGACGGGCTCTCTGCGGCGCATAATCTTGGCATCTTCCATCGCGACCTGAAGCCTGCGAACGTAATGCTTACCGAAGGCGGCCTGATCAAGATACTTGACTTCGGCCTTGCCCGGCGATTGAAGCCAGACGAGGCGGAGTTCGACCCGGCACGGCCCAGTAATAAGCGCACGGCCGCTCAAGGGGGGACCTACACGGCGCGCGGCGGCACGATCGCATACATGGCGCCGGAGCAGTTCGTCACAGGGCAGTCGAGCGTGCAGTCCGATATCTTTGCGCTGGGTTTGATCCTCTTCGAGCTTGCCAGCGGTCGCCACCCCTTCCATCGCCCCGACGCGCAGGAGTTCCAAAGCATCCGCGCAATCCAGTACGCCGATCCGCCGCCCTTGCGGGTAATTGTCCCCAGTCTGCCGGTGGAGCTGGAGTCGGTGATCCTGCGCTGCCTGGAGAAGCAGCCCTCGGCACGGTTCGGCTCCGCGGCTGAGGTACGCGAGTCGTTGAAGACGATCATGAACATGATGCAGCTCGATTCGATCGGCATGCCGGGTGACGCGCTGGCGCTCCTGCCATCGCAAAGCCGGCTCGCCCTGCAGACACCGGAAGAAGAGAAGCGCACGACCGGTATCCTGTCGATGCTTGCCGAGCGCTTCCGCGAGCCTGGGGCCACCACAGCCGCCAAACAGAACAGCATCGTGGTTCTGCCGTTCGTCAATCTCGGCCGCGATGGTACCTCTGCCGATACCGCACCTCTGTACGGCTATGCTCTGGCGGATGCGATTGGAGCTCGATTGGCCCGCATGCCCTCCCTTGTGGTGCGCCCTTCGAGCACTCTGATGACTGTCTCAACCCAGCAGCTTGATCCGCTCAGTATTGGCAAGAAGCTGCTGGTTGAGTACGTCCTGGCCGGCAACTTCATTCGGTCGGAGAGCGGCTTCGATCTCAATTGGCAGTTGCTCGATGTTCCCGGTCAGAGCGTTCGCGCAGGAGGTTCGATTAACGTTGAATCGTTTGACCTCATCTCGGTGCAGACGGAGATCTGCAATGAGGTCTTCAGCACCTTGCAGGGATTCGGCGATCTGAAGAGCAACGTGGAGAGCGCGCGTCATGTTTCCTTGACCCAGGTCTTGTCAGAAGACTACCTCCAAGCGCGCGCCGTTCTGTCTTCGTTCGTCTCACGCACAGGAAGCCGTGACGATCTTGACCGCGCACGTACCCTGTTCGAGTCCGTGGTGAAACAGGACCCTGAGTACGCGCCGGGGTGGTCCGGTCTCGGCATCACGCATCTGCAATATGCGCGGCACGGGCTAGGCGGGCAGATGCATGTGCTCGAAGCGCGCCGCGCCTTTGATAAAGCGCTTCAGCTTGATCCCAGTTCAGTTGAGGCCAATCTGTACCGCGTCTACATGCTGCTCTCGCGGGGCGAGAAGGAGTCGGCGCGACACGGCATTGAGAACCTTCTGCAGACCGCTGGCAACGACTGGAACGTCCATCTTGTTGCCGGCCTCACGCTACGCATCGACGGGATGTACGACGAAGCGCTCGAACAGTTCAACATCTCGCTGCGGATGAATCCTTCGAACGCGGCCATGATTTATAACCATCGCGCCCGCGTGTATCAGTACCAGAACCAACTTGAGTTGGCGGGGGACGAGATCGAAAAAGGACTGACCCTCGAGCCCAAGCAGCCCCTCCTCCGGATCTCGCTCGGATACCAGCAGATGCGGCTCGGCAACCTCAACCAGGCCATTGAAATACTGGAAAAGGTGATCAGCGACGAGGCGTCTCTGCGCATCGTCTTCCCTACGATCGCCCTCTGTTATGTGCAGTTGGGCGACAGAAAGAAGGCCGCGTCGTTCATCCTCGAAGAGACGCTCTCGGCCGCCGAAGCGGACAGCGAAATGGCGTATCGACTTGCCACATACTTTGCTCTGGAGGGAGACGAGTCGGAAGCGCTGCACTGGCTGCGCCGCGCGATCTACCTGGGTAACGAGAACTATCCCTGGTTCTCCATCAATCCGGCATGGAAAAAACTGCAGGGACATACAGACTTCGAGCGCATCCTTGAAGACCTGAAGAAGAGCTACACCCGCAACAAGAAAAACTGGAAGCGGCTGCTGGCTCAGGTGCGAGCTTAGCAGTCTTCGATTGCTCTCGTAAGCAAGAGGAACGCACTATCTCGGAGGCGAGCGTTCGAGTCTTGGCTACCGAGTGCCCAGCGTGATAGGCGTAACCGACATGGGAATGCTCAAGCTGAAGACAATCCCGGTGTTTTGCGGAATCACCTCCTGGCGGTCCTGCTTCAGCCACCAGACAGTACTCACGCCTGCGCCAATACCGCCGCCGATCAATGCTCCGGGAACACCGCCGATGACTGCACCCGCCGCCGCCGCTCCGCCGGTGGTCAGCGACATGGCCGCAAGCGTTCCTTTTATATGATCCCGGCGGTAGATCGTGCCCTCGTCATCGACTCGGGTTACATCGTGCTGCGTGGTGTCGATCACCTGGGCATGGACGATGTAGTTAGTGCCGTCGGGCAAAGTGACGTTCTCGGTCAGCAGGTGCAGTGCCGCCGCTCCCGAGATTCGCTTACCGCCACGAACAATGGTGACGCGGCCATGAATGACCGATCCAACGGGGATGACAACGCGGCCGTCCTGCTCCATCGGCTCAGTCACCTCGGCGGTGAATGGAGTACCTACTTCAGTAGAGACGGTGGAAAGCGTCTCGCGGATACGAGCATGAAGCAGGGTTCCGGCGGGAACTTCATTTGGGTTCGAAGGAAGGGAGGTGACGATTCCTGCGTCCTGACCTTCTGCGTCCTGACCACTCCCGTTGTCCTCCCCACGGTCACCTGGAACAGACGTAACGATGTTCGCGTCGGGATCGCGTTGGGTAAGCGGCATCGCCTGACCGGCGGGAGCATAGGGCACGTAAGGTCCGAAGCTGTTCGACTGTGTCGCGGAAGGTGACGCATACCCGACGGCCGCGGAAGGCTTGGGCTTGTATGCCGCAGCCGGTGCCGGTGCTTCATCCGGGCTGGCCGTAATCACGGCGGGCGGCGGCGTCGAAACGCCGGTTGCTTCGTTCTGTGCAAGCGCTGATGCAGAGGCAAGAGCGAGGGCAGTGGTGGCCAGCGTCAGAAGAGTCTTCATCACGATATCCTCGATGTCACCTTGCGGCAGCGGCATCTGGTAGAGATGGTATCTCGCCACGAACGGCACCGCGATAGTTCGACGGCGAATAACTGCGAAGGGAATCGGGATCGGTACTAATATCAGGCGGCCGTATCAGCAGCCAGCAACCTGCGGGACGTATGGCAATGCCGCTGGTCGCCAGTTTGCCTCTCGATGCGCTAGACTTTCGGACTGAATGAGTATTCATTACTCGTTCATGCCGTTCTCAGGAGCCAACCGCAGCATGAAGATCATCGTAGCCATTAAGCAGGTACCGGAACGCGACGCGCAAATTCGTATCGCGGCTGGCGGAAAGTGGATTGACGAGGACGATCTCGCCTACACTATCAATGAACCCGACGCATATGCGCTAGAAGAGGCGCTTCAACTCAAGGAGAAGAACGGCGGGGAAGTGGTCGTGCTTTGTGCCGGTCCAGAGCGGGTAACCAGCACGCTGCGCGAGGCGCTGGCCAAGGGTGCGGATCGAGCGATCCACATTGAGGCAGACGACCTTGCCGAACGCGACACGCTGGGCATTGCGGGGCTTCTTGCCGATGCCGTGAAGGCGGAGTCGCCGGACCTCATCCTGACAGGACTTCAGTCTGACGACCTAGGCCTCGGCCAGACAGGCGTCGTGCTGGCGGAGCTATTGGGTATCCCGCACGCCACGATTATCATGCAGGTCGAGGTCACAGGCGGCCGCCTTCGCGTGAAGCGCGAACTCGAAGACGGCTGGTTTCAGTACCTGGAGATGCCGCTCCCGGCGCTGCTGACGATCCAGTCCGGCGGCAACAAGCTGCGGTATGCGACGCTGATGGGCATCAAGAAAGCGAAGACAAAGCAGACCAGAACCGTTAGCGCGGACCACGGCCGCACCCTCCCGGCGCTTGCGCTTGACCGGGTCTACATGCCAGAGAAGCAGAAGAAGACAACCATGCTGACCGGCACTCCAGACCAGATTGCGGCCCAGTTGGTCGAGAAGCTCAAGTTTGAAGTGAGGGTGATATGAGCGGAGTTCTTGTCGTACTCGAACAGCGCGGCGGCATCTGGAACCGCATCAGTTTTGAAGCCCTGGCAGCGGGTCAACAGCTCGCTGCGACGCTGGACGTTCCTTGTTCTGCAGCTGTCCTCGGAGAGGAAGTTGCGGCGGAGGCCGAAGCATTGGCCGCCAAAAAGCTTGAAAATGTGTATGCCGTCCAGCACCCGCTTCTGAGCGCTTACACCTCCGACGGATATGTAACTGCGCTTGAGCAACTTATTCAGCGGTCTGTTCCCGACTACGTGCTTCTGCCGCACACCTACCAGGTGCGCGACTTCGCGCCATCGCTGGCAACTAGATTCCGCCAAGGGCTGGTCTCGGACGTCGTCGCTATCCATGCTGAAGGCGGCGGCCAACCAGTCTTTGTCCGGCAACTGCTGCAGGGCAAGCTGAACGCTGATTATCGTCAAGCCGCACCCGGGCCATGCTTCGTTTCTATCCAGGCAGGGACGTTTCGTGCTGACGCTGTTGCATCCGGTGCGGCCTTAGTGGAGGCCTTCGCACCCGCTCTCGAGGCGTCGCAGATACGCAGCAAACCGGGCGAGCCGTTTCGCGAGTCCGCGCAGACGGTTGATCTTACCGTGGCACCGGTCATCGTATCCGTAGGACGGGGCATCGGGGAGCAGGACAACATTGGAATGGTCGAAGAGCTTGCAAGCGCATTGGGAGCCGAGATGGCGGCGTCGCGGCCAATCTGCGATAACGGCTGGCTGCCCATGGAGCGCCAGGTCGGCAGCTCGGGGCAGACCGTCTCTCCAAAGCTGTACCTTGCAGTGGGCATCTCCGGGGCGATCCAGCACCTGGTCGGGATGAAAGGTTCTAAGGCCGTCATCGCGATCAACAAAGATGAGAACGCGCCGATCTTCGAAGTTGCGGACTATGGGGTGGTGGGAGACCTCTTCGAGATTGTCCCTGCATTGACCAAAGCAATTCGGGCCGCCAAAGCATGACCGTTCACCGTAGCAGGACGATGCCTGTGGTTCTTCGGTCCGGCAGGTCTCGCGCCGTTCAAAGAGCGCGGGTAAGTTGCAGCCGTCTTTGTCTCTCCCGGTTTCGACCTTCACGACTGCCTTGGCGATTCTGCTTTAATGCTGCTTATGAAGTTCATGAGGTCGGTTGCATTCCTGTTCCTTCCGCTGATGTTGGCCGCACAAAAAAAAGACAACCTCTCCGGTTACGACCGTTCTGCTCGGGCGACGGTGCTGCACCAGGCAGTCGTTTATGTGAGTGCGGACGCTGAAGCACAGCGTATCTCGCTGGTCACGCCAGGCCACGAGGTTGCCGTAATCGACCGCAACGGTCCTTGGGTGCGAGTCTTCGCAAATATCGACAAGCAGGACCAGACCGATGAGCGCGACCAACCTGAGTTCAGCGATGAGGACAACGTCGTTCCCGCGTCCGGCTGGATTCGCGACAAGGGGGTAGTGTCGCCCGGCACTCCAAACGGCGATTCGATTCTGTTTGGGGCGGCTGCAAATCTTGAGGAAGAGGCGTCTGAGCCGCACGCTCCTAAGGGCGCTGCCAACCAGGCCCACCTGCTGTATCGCCGGGTGGCCGAGTACTATCCCTCATCGCCCTTGGCCCAGGAAGCCGCATGGCGCTCTGCGGACATCCGCTGGCAGGTGGAGAAGCGGGACGTTACCTCGTTGCCTTCCGCCAAGGAGCAGGAAGCGTACCTTCGTCCGCAGATTTACGAAGGCGAGATGAAGAAGCTGATCAAGCAGTACCCCGGAAGCAAGTATGCTGCGCTTGCAGCATTCGACCTGATCGACAACAAGCTTTGCGGAGACTGGCAGGGACTTCCAAAGTGTCCCGAGATGGAGTCCGGTCTCTATGAAAAGTACGCGAAGCAGTATCCCGACGGGCCGAAGTCGGCAGAGGCACTGTACGACGCGACCTACCGTCAGGGCGTTCTGGTCTCGATGTATACCGTAGACGAAAACAAGAAGCGCGCGGACGCCGCGGTGGAACGAACCAGATCGCTCGCGACAGAACTTCAGGCGAGCTACCCGAAATCCGACTTCAGCGCCCGTGCCGCTAGTATCGCCTTCCGCGTCCAGCAGGGGATCTCAATCTATGGGAACGACCGCGATTGACGGCTTCGAGACCGTTCAACAAAGTGACACGCGCGCATCATAAAATAAAAAGATGCCAATCTTCCAGGTCATTATCCTCGCAATTGTGCAGGGCCTCGCCGAGCTTCTGCCGGTTTCGAGTTCCGCTCACGTAGTCGTAGCGGAGAAGCTGCTGCACCTCGATCCTTCCTCGCCGCAGATGACGCTGGTGCTGGTTATGCTTCATACCGGCACCATGTTTGCCGTGATCGTCTACTTCTGGAACCAGTGGAAGAAGACATACTTCTCAAGCTCCGACGCGTTTAAGCGGGCCGCCATCCGGGTCCTGTGGGCAACGTTGCTGACGGGGATCATCGGTGAAGCAGCCATCAAGATCATCGAGAAGACAATGTTCAAGGGCGCTCCGAAGGCCGAGATCGAGCTGCTGTTCGGTCGACTCGACCTGATTGCACCTGCTCTTGCGGTAGCAGGCGTGCTTATTCTGTGGGCGGGCCTGCTGGAGAGGCGGCGAGACACAGCGGCAGCTTCCGAACGCTCTTCGGTGCTGAGGTCAGGCGACAGTGTAAGCGTAACGATGAGGCAGGCAGCCCAGATCGGGGCAGTGCAGGGGTTGTGTCTTCCGTTCCGTGGATTTTCCCGCTCGGGTGCCACCATCTCCACAGGAATGCTGGCGGGCGCGACCAAGCAGCGCGCGGAGCGGTTCAGCTTTGCACTGGCGGTCGTTCTAACTCCGCCCGTGGTTCTCCGCGAGGCCTTGCGGCTGCTGAAGGCAAGCCATGAGGCCGCGGCAAACGGCATGCCCATCGATCTACACGGCACAGTGATGAGCAGCCTGCTTGGAGCGGTCTTCGCGTTTGTTGCCGGCCTTGTAGCGCTGAAATGGCTCAGCAGCTGGTTGGAGTCGGGCCGCTGGTACTTGTTCGGGATTTACTGCCTGGTCGCCGCAGGATTTGTGTTCTACCTGCATACGCTGGGCTACTAGCGCGTATAAAGCCATGCCCACCACATCAGCGGCAGCTGCAGCGGCAGGCGCAGCCAGAGTGCCCAGAGTGGTATCGGGGCGAACTTCTGGTGGTCTGTGACCATGTAGATGTTCGCCGGCATCACCGCCACCAACAGCGCCACAAGACCCCATGCGGCTACCCTCCGGGCGGGGAAGCCCAGCACCTCTTGCGGCAGCAGAAGACTGATGCCTCCCAGCACTTCGAAGAATCCGCTGATGTAGACGAGTTCAAGGCGTGCAGGCAGGTAAGAGGGGACGATCCGGGCGTAAAATTCCGGCATGATGAAGTGCAGCGAGCCTGCGAGTAGGAACAGCAGCCCTAGGACTATGCGACCGATGAGCACGAGGCGTCCCCTGAATGATCTTCTTTCCGATGTAAACCATAACAGGGTGTTCTGCGGCGATTGCGTTCGGCATACGTTTGTGGATCTGCTACTTCAACAGGGATTGCCGGAGCAGTTCCAGGGCGTGCTGGCTGGCCCAGAAGCGGACGCGCTCGCGGTCCCCCTGGATTCTTATCTCCTTGACCTCCGTGCCCGCCTCTGACGCCAGGCCGATGTACACCAATCCGATCGGCTTGTTCTGGTCTGCGCCAGTGCCGGGCGTGGGACCCGCAATACCGGTGACCGAGATGCCAACCGACGCTTGAGTTCTGGTGCGGATGCCTTCCGCCAGCGCCCGCGCGACCGGTTCGCTGACCGGCCCGGCTGCGGCGATCAGGTCGGCGGGAACATCTGCGAAGGCACTCTTCAAAGCGTCCGAGTAGACGACCGCACCGCCGAGGAAGTAGCGGGAGCTTCCCGGAATGGCAGTGAGCCGCTGTGCGATCAGCCCGCCCGTGCAGCTTTCGGCAGTAGCGAGCGTCAGGTGATTGAGCCCCAGCATCAGCAGGACGACCTCTTCCAGCGATTCGCCGTTGGCTGAGAAGACGGCGTCGCCCATCTCCACTTCGATCCTTCCAGCCACTTCGTCCACCCTGGACTGGGCCTCTGCGAGGGTAGGTTTGCTACAGGAAAAATGAAGCTGGATCTCACCGGAGTGAGCAAGGATGGTGGTTGCAACGTCGGTGTAGAGCTGGTAGATCGGTGCAGTGCGCGCGTCTACCTGCGACTCCGGCAGCAGTGCCATGCGGAGAAAGCGGGTGGCCATGAAGCTCGGAGGCACAACGGCCTTCAATCGATCGCGACACTGCTGTTCAAAGAGGGGCTTGAGTTCGCGCGGAGGCCCCGGAAGAAGGATCACGATCCTTGGCTCGGAGAGCCCGTCGTTGTTTCTGGACGTCGTGAGCAGAAACTGGCCGGGGGCGCTGCCGTTGGCATTGGGCAGCAGCTCCGCTCCCTCAAGGATATCGGCCTGCTTGGAGTTGTTCGCGGTCATTGCGATGCCGCGCTTGGCAAACCGCGCCTGTAGGTCCGCCAGGATACTGCTCGACCGGGTAAGCGTAAAACCCAGCGCAGCGATGGCCTCCCGGGTGAGGTCATCCTCTGTGGGGCCGAGACCGCCGGAGAAGATCACGATATCTGCGCGCGAAAGCGCTATGCTCGCGGCCTGCGTAAGGTGTTGGAGATTGTCGCCGACGATAGTCTTGAACGCGACCGGAACACCGACGGCGTTGAGTTCCGCGGTGAGATAAAGCGAGTTCGTGTCCTGCCGGAAGGGCGTGAGCATCTCGGAGCCGACAGCGATGATTTCAGCGATCATGATGTCTCTATTTCACCATGTCCCCCGCCGCCGGTACGGCGTGTGCCCTGATGGAAGCGAATCTTCCAGAAGCCTCCTTTCTTGACCCAGATTGAACTTCGAAGGAAGTGCGGCTCTTCAGCGTCAGTCATCCGCGCGGAGATGTAGGTGACGAGAACGATCTCAGCAGACAGCGGGAAGACCCGAAAGTCGGTGAGAGTCAGTCGCGCGGAGGACTCCTGAGTCAGCTCCGAGATTATGGACGCCTTGGAGAAGATGCGGCCGGAACTTCCAAACTCCTGAAAATCGTCATCAAGATAGACGGCAAGAGCAGCCGGGCTTCTCCGTATCGCAGGATCAAGCAGCTGTTCTTCGAGGGATCGAAGCCGGGAACTCAAGTCTATGTTCTCGGTGGCGTCATAGCTCGCGCTTTCTATACGGAAGGTTTGTTCGGTCAAGAAGGGGACCTTTCCAACGAGTGTAGAAACTTGCGGTCCGCAGGGGTGAGACTGGCCTCAGCAAGGAGATCGGGGCGGTTGCGGAACGTCTTCGCGAGCGCCTGCTGCCGTCGCCACGTGCGTATCGCAACGTGGTCGCCGTTCTGCAGAACTTCGGGCACTTTCAGGCCCATAAAGTCGGCCGGACGGGTAAAGTGCGGGTAGTCAAGAAGGCCCCCGGAGAGGTGGGTGCAGTCCGGGACACCTTCCGCAGTCGAGCCGCTGTCGATGACTCCCGACTCAGGACTGAAGCTCTCGTTACGCGAGGAGTCAGGGTTGCCCAGAACGCCAGGCACGAGGCGCACGACGGAGTCGAGGACGACCGCAGCAGCAAGCTCTCCGCCGGAGAGCACATAGTCGCCGATTGAAAGCTCGCGGTCGCAAAGTAGCGTATTGATGCGCTCATCGATGCCTTCATAGCGGCCGCAGAGCAGGACGATGCGACCGAGTGCGGCAAGCTCGTGAGCTGCGGTCTGGGTAAATGGCCGGCCCTGCGCGGACAGCAGCACGACTGTTTCCTTTGCGGGATTGCGTTCGGGTTTGGCTGCGATGCCCAGGCCTTGAAAGCACGCGTAGATAGGTTCCGGCTTGAGCACCATGCCTTCGCCGCCGCCAAATGGACGGTCGTCAACCGTCCGGTGACGGTCCTGCGTGAATTCACGCAGATCGTGGGTGTGAACTTCTACAAGCTTGTTGGCCAGGGCGCGCTTGAGCACGCCATGCGCAAGCGGAGAGACAAAGAAGCCAGGGAAGATCGTCAAGATATCGAAGCGCACAAGGACAGGGTATAGCGAAGACAGCCGGGAGTAGGATTTCAGGATGAGCTTGTTGCTGGCTGTCGGTTCCAAGGAGATGGAGATAGCGCCGACTGAGGCGAAGGCGTATCTGTTCGAAGCGTTGGCAAAGCTTGGGCCGCGCCGGAAGGTGCTGGCGGTACCCCCGGATTTTACCCGCTTCCATTCCATGGCTGGTGAGTTCACGCAATATGCCTGGGAGTTCTTCGGCGATGCGCTCACCGACGTGCTGCCTGCGTTGGGTACCCACAAAGCAATGGCCGACGAGCAGATCTCGAAGATGTTTGGCAGAGTCCCCCACGGTCTCTTTCGGGTGCATGACTGGCGCAACGATATCGTGACCCTGGGCGAAGTTTCAAGCGAGTTCATGCTGGAGGTCAGCGAAGGAAAGCTCGACTATACCTGGCCGGCGCAGGTGAATAAGCTGGTTCGCGACGGTGGACATGATCTTGTTCTGTCGATCGGGCAAGTGGTTCCGCACGAAGTGGTCGGGATGGCGAACGGAAACAAGAATCTTTTCATCGGCACGGGCGGTGCGACCGGGATACACCGTTCGCACTTCCTTGGAGCCGTGTACGGCATGGAGCGGATGATGGGGCGTGCTGACACCCCGGTGCGCCGGGTGCTGAACTATGCGAGCGAGCATTTCGCGTCGAACATGCCGGTGGTTTACGTCTTGACGGTCGTTGGTAAGAACCCGGCCGGCGAACTGGTGCTGCGCGGCATCTATGTCGGCGACGATGCCGAATGCTTTGAGCGCGCCGCGGAACTCAGCCTGCAGGTGAACTTCCTGATGCTCGACCGGGAGATCAAGAAAGCTGTGGTCTATCTTGATCCGCACGAGTTCCAAAGCACATGGCTGGGAAACAAGTCGATCTACCGGACGCGCATGGCGCTTGCGGATGGAGCGGAGTTGATCGTCCTTGCGCCTGGGGTCGCGGAATTCGGCGAGGATGCGGCGATCGACCTGCTGATCAGGAAGTACGGGTACTGCGGAACGCCCAAGGCGCTGGAGTTGGTCAAGAACGACCCCAAGCTTTCGGAAAACCTGAGTGCGGCGGCGCACCTCATCCACGGCTCGAGCGAAGGACGGTTCACCGTTCGCTACTGCTCCGGCGGGTTGACTCGTGAAGAGGTTGAGGGCGTCGGCTACCAATATGGAGACTTGGAGCAGATGACAGCGAAGTACGCTCCGGCAGCCTTGCGTGATGGTTGGAACGATGTGGATGGCGAGGAAGTCTTCTTTGTCTCGAATCCCGGCCTGGGACTGTGGGCGTTTGAGAAGAGGTTTACCGGTTAGAGGGGTCACGGCGGCACGGCCTTGGTGTTGTGCACTGCGTCAACTCGGGTACGCATCAATCCGACTGGCCAATTTTATGTCTCGTCTGGTAAGACCGCCAGCGTCGTGGGAGACAAGTGCGAGTCGAACCTGGTTGTACCGGATCTCGATGTCCGGGTGGTGGTTTGCGGATTCGGCAATATCGGCGACCCCGTTGACGAAGGCCATGGCTCCGGCGAAATCTGGAAAGGTGTACTCGCGGATGAGTTTGCCATCTTCGAGATGCCACTTCGGCAGATCGCGGTGGGCAATCTCAAGCTCGGCGGCTGTAAGTTTCGCCATAAGTCATACCTCGGGGAAGCGTGAGCTATGTTCGTCCCTGGAGAAGGATACAAGCTTTGAGCATGATCGCACCGGAGTGGTCTTACTGACCGCTCTTGGTGTCGCGCTCAGCCTCCCGGCGTGCCGCGGCCCATCCGGATTTGGTCACCTGGCGGGCGCGGCCGAAGGCGAGAGCGTCGCTCGGAACATCGTCGGTGATACAACTTCCCGCCGCAACGTAGGCGCCCTCGCCGACGGTGACGGGTGCGACCAGCGTCGAGTCTGATCCGATAAAGCTGTGATCGCGTATTTCGGTGATGTTCTTGTGTACGCCGTCGTAGTTGCAGGTGATTACGCCGGCGCCGATGTTTACGCCTGCGCCGATCACCGCATCGCCGAGGTAGGTAAGGTGGTTCGCCTTTGATCCCGCGCCCAGGGTAATCTTCTTGGTCTCGCAGAAATTACCAACGTGGGCCGATTGTCCGATGTTGCTCTCAGGCCGCAGGTGTGCATAAGGGCCGAGGACCGCACCGTCTCCGGCTGCAGCCTGGTCGAGGATGCAGCCGTTCCGCACGGTAACGCTGTTGCCTAGCGTCGATGCTTGAATAACAGAGTAGGAGCGGATGCGGCAATCGGAACCAATGCGTGAGGGGCCAAGTATCTGGACATACGGCTCGACGATAGTATCCGGACCGATCTGCACCTGAGCATCAATTACGCAGGTCTCCGGACGGAAGATCGTGACCCCTTCAGACATCAGGCGGTGTGCGGTGGCAAGCCGCATGGCAGCGTCAAGATGCATCATCTCGGCGATGGTATTCGCGCCGAGAACTTCGTCGACGTTGCCTGCCTGGACAGCAACCACTCTCTGGTTGTCGGCGACGAGTAACGCTGCCATATCAGTTAGGTAGAACTCGCCATGAACGTTCCTGTTGGAGAGCAGATCGAGTTTGGCGAATAGGGCGGCGGTGTTGAAGCAGTAAATCCCCGAGTTGATTTCGCGCGCTTCGAGTTGATCCAGGGAAAGAGATTTTTGTTCGACGATCGCCATCACTTCAGGCGTATCGGCTGACCTGCGGATTACCCGCCCATAGCCCGCAGGATCTGGAGGAACGGCGGTAAGGATAGTCATCGCCGCCTGTTCTGCCGCGTGAAAGCGTACCAGCTTCTGTAGGGTCTCCGGACGGATCAACGGAACGTCGCCCGAAAGAACCAGGAGGTTCTGCGGAACAGCCCCGTCTGCCGAAGCAAAGTACGCTTTCACCATCTGCAAAGCATGCCCGGTGCCGCGCTGCTCCGCTTGCAGGACGAACTGGACGCCGGTTGAGGCAACAGCTTCGCGGACCCTCTCGGACTCGTGCCCGATGATGCAATAGATCTTGCTGACCGGGACGAGCGTCTCCGCTGCGGTGATCACATGGAACAGCAGAGCATTGCCACCAACCTCATGGAGGACCTTGGGGCGCTTGCTCTTCAGGCGTGTGCCCTTTCCGGCCGCCATGATGGCGATTGCGATATTTGTTAGTTCAGTGGGCAAGGCATGAATCCTGAGTTTCAAGTGCTCTGGCTATCTTAGATGGATTTCTAAGGTTCTCGTTCTAATGAAACAGTTATCGTCAGGAAAGTCGTTGTGCAAATGAAAAGCGAAGCCCTCAGGCTTCGCTTTTGCGGATAGAAGTAACAGGGATGTCTAAGCCGAGGCGGCAGGCACGAAACCATCGCATCCGCTGATCGGTGTCACCTTCAGGTGGAGAGAAGCATGCTTGGGATGACCGCACTCATCGAGGAACGATTCATCGGCCTTCTTGCTCGAAAGGATGGTTACGAGAACATCCGTTTTGTGATGCTCGCCGAAGTGACCACATACACCGCACTGCCCGTCGTGAATTGCCTGCATCATGCACCTCCATACTGCTTTTCTGCTCACTACCTATGACTCCGCAGTGATGTCTGCGGTTGCTTGAACCTCAAGGTACAGCATATGAAAGCGCGCGTAAATACCGACTACATTGGTCGGTGTGCGTCTTCGGAATCTACCTGGAGTGGTCCTAGCTCTACACTGTTCCGGCCCAATCAAAACGCCTGAAACTCTTCTTCCGCGTCGCTCGCATCCAGGGGGAAGCTGCTCTTGTCGATGGAGTCAGGCCGGCTCTTGCTCGCGCGGTTTGAATGTATTCCGTAGCTGATTGAGGTAGGAGAGCGCTTGGCCCCTCTGAGTGTGTTGCGTTGTGAGCGAAGCGTCTGGTCCAGTTCGATCCGACCGAACAAGCTCGCCTTCGCTGGCCTGGTCGAGTGGTCCGCGCTGCCGACCATGTGGGCAAGATCATTGGCAATCTCCTTCAGATTCTGAGACTGCGCGTTCAGTTCTTCGGCGGCCGCGGCGGATTGCTCGGCGCTCGAAGCCGTGCTTTGCGTGACGCGCTCCATCTGGAGGACAGATTTGCTGACCTGGTCAATGCCGCGCGACTGTTCGCGGCTACCGAGATGGATCTCGTCCACGAGAAGCTTAACCTTCGACGACTCAGCGGTAATCGAACGGATCGCCTCCGCAACCTCATCCACCTTGATCTTGCCGCCCTGCGACTTGGCGATGGAATCTTCAATGAGCGCTGCTGTATCTTTCGCCGCCTGGGCGCTCCGCTGGGCGAGATTACGGACCTCGTCGGCGACGACGGCAAAGCCCATGCCCGCCTCTCCGGCCCGCGCGGCCTCGACCGCCGCGTTGAGCGCCAGAATGTTGGTCTGGAAGGCGATCTGGTCGATCACCTTGATGATCTTGGAGATCTGCATGCTGGAGGCCGCGATGCCGTCCATGGCATCCACCATCTCGTCGAGCGAGCGATTGCCCTCGTCGATGTGGCGCTGTGACTCGGCGACCATTCCGGCGGTCGCCTGCGCATTGTCGGTGTTGCGCCGTGCCATCGAGTTGATCTCCTCCGCCGAGGCGGATGTCTCCTCAATGGAAGCAGCCTGCTCCGATGCGCCCTGGGCCAGCGACTGGCTTGACGATGAGACCTGCGTTGCCGCCGAGGCGATCTGACTGGCACCCTTGCCCAGGTCTGCGGCGACCTGGCGCAGATCGCGATTGATCCCGAGCACAAGATAGGAAAGGGCCGCGCACACACAGCAGAACAGAAACAGCATCAGGTAGGTAAGCAGTCTGGCCCGGGCGCTGGCGGTCCGCGCATTCAAGGAGTCTTGTTCCATGAGGCTCGCCTGGATCTGAAGCAGGCGGTTTGCCTGCGACTTGGCCTCGCCCGCAAGAGGAAGAAACCTGTCCGCGTAAAGTGCGTTTGCAGCGCCTGTGGAGTCGCGTGTGATCTCAAGATAAGACTGATCATGAACACGTTTCAGTTGCGGGATGAGCGCGGAGATTTGCGCGCAGAGCTGCTTGTCTTCAACGGAGACGAGCAAAGGCGCGATCCTCTGGGTGATCTGTACAAATTCATCGGTGCTGGCAAGATAGTTCCGGTTGTACTCGTCGACTGCTGCGCGGTCTCGCAGCACCGCTTTCAGGCCCATCCCGCGCTCGATCGAGATTAGCTCGGTCACGGCAGTATCCATGTTGCCGGCGAGGTTCTGTTTCACAGCCGTTGAATAAATGACCTTCTCGAGAGTGGCAGAGAGCGTGGAGATGTTGACCAGGGCCACAAGGGAGATCAGCAGCGTGATAAGCACCATCACGGCGAAGCTCACGAAGAGTTTCTGTCCGATTGTCATTCGCGACCGCGTCACCGTGGAGCATCTCCCTGCGCCTGTGCGATCGTGAGGGTCACTCATCTGGCGCATCTCTGGCTACAGCGGAGTTATCGGCCCTTGGCTGACACGACGTGAACCTCTGCGGCCCGACGCGGTCTACTTCGCGAAGAGCATGCCCAGGTCGGCAAACGCCTTGAACTCAAGGGCGTTGCCCGCTGGATCGAGAAAGAACATCGTCGCCTGTTCGCCCGCCTCGCCTTTGAAGCGGACGTGCGGCTCGATTACGAACGCGACGTTTGCAGTCTTCAGGCGGTCGGCCAGGTTCTGCCATGCCTCGATGGAAAGCACCACGCCGAAGTGCGGAATCGGCACGTCGTGGCCGTCCACGGGATTGTGGTGGATCGGCGAAACCGAGGCACGGGGCCGCAGATGGGCCACGATCTGATGGCCGAAGAGGTCGAAGTCAATCCACTGATCGGAGCTGCGGCCTTCGCGACAGCCAAGAATCGAGCCGTAAAAGCGGCGGGCGGCGTCCAGATCGTCGACCGGGAAAGCGATGTGGAAGGGAGTGAGGGGCAAAGGGAACTCCGGTGTGCGTAAGAGCCAAAGGAAATTTTCGTTGGCAGCTATCTCTGCTGAACGGGCTGCGTGACAATGCTGATGTTTGTGACTCCGGCTTGCTTTACCGCGTCCATCACCGAGGCAAACGCGCCGAAAGGAACTCGCTCATCAGCGCGGACGTAGACGATCTTGTTCTTGCCCGTTTTCAGACGGGAGGCGAGATCGTTGACGTTGACAGGCTTGTCTGCTCCGCCGGACTGGAGGAAGACATTCTGCTCCTTGTCGATGGTAATGACCTGGCGCTCCTCGGTGAGTTGGTTGACGGAGCGGGTCTTCGGGATGGCGACTTCCACGCCCGACTGGAGTACCGGCGCAGTGAGCATGAAGATGAGCAGCAGGACGAGAACGACATCGACGAGCGGCGTGATGTTGATCTCGGCCAGAGCCGTCTGAGTACGGGCATTTCCGTTGCTGCGGGCGGTGAAGGCCATATGATTCCGTCTCCGATGCGTTAGGCTGCTGCTGCGAGAAGCACGTCGTTCTCGGCTTACAACCAGGATTAGAAGTTTCTCCGGCGTGGATCGTCCGGGCCGGCTGCGGCAGAGTGCTGGCCTGATGAGCCCGAGGAGATCGTGGCCGCATTCTCGATCAGGTTCAGGAACTCGCGGCCAAAGTCGTCCATGCGGGCACCGAAGTCGCGGATGCGGGCGGTGAGCTGGTTGTAGCCAACGACGGCGGGAATGGCAACCACGAGGCCGGCAGCGGTAGTGATGAGGGCCTCGGAGATGCCCGGTGCGACGGCGCGAAGGGTGGCTGCTCCAGCAGTACCGAGCCCGTGAAAGGCATCGATAATGCCCATCACGGTTCCGAGCAGGCCGATGAACGGGGCAACCGCGGCGATAGTGGCGAGCCAAGTCATGCGCTGCTCCATACTCGTGAGCGCCTCGCTCGATGCGATCTGCGCGGCGCGTTCGAGGGCGATGGAGGAGCGCGGCATGCCGCGGCCGCCAGACTGGCGATGGTACTCGTCATTGATCTCGTTGAAGACCGCAACCAGCGGACTGGGCTTGAACTGGTCAGAGACGGCAGCGATCTCGGAGAGGCGGCCGGACTTGCGGAAGGCGCGGAGAAACCGTTGACTCTGGGCCTGCGCGCGGCGAAAGCTGGACCACTTCATGAACATGATGGTCCAGGAGAAGATGCTTGCCGCAAGCAGAACCACGAGGACCGCGAACGCGACCGGACCGCTGTTGTGGACCATTTCGAGCAGCGCTGAGCTGCCAGCTGCGGCGGGCGCGTCTGGTGGAGCGTCGGGCTGGAAAAGAACGAGCGCAAGCGTCAGGGCAAAGGCCATGTGCCCAGTTTAGCCGGTGCGGTTTGTTTTGCGGGATAGCGGGCGTGGTGCAAGTCCCGCGGCTGAAGGCATGAAGGAAGAACGCTTCTAAGAACTAAGAACGCCTCGATCGGCTGAGAAACCGGCGTCTGTTCGGGCGGTCCTCCGGGTTTACAGCTTCTTTACGCGCGCTTCCCTAGCATTCTGGAGGTGCAGCAGTTCAGCAAAGCTGCCGGAGCGCCCATGTCTCTCTTCAGTCTCGTTGCTGGCAAACCACTCGCGACTTCAGAAGAGCGCGGCGAACACATTGGCCCAGTATCCGGTATTCCCGTCTTCGGCCTGGACGCGCTAAGCTCTGCAGCATACGGCCCCGAAGCGGCGCTGACACTCTTGATCCCGCTCGGTGCAGCCGGAGTGGCGTACATCGTCCCTATCAGCTTTGCGATTGTAGGGCTGCTCGCAATTGTGTACTTTTCCTACTGCCAGACGATCGATGCATACCCAAGTGGTGGCGGGAGCTATACCGTGGCGAGCGAGAACCTGGGGGAAATCCCGGGCCTGCTGGCTGCCGCCGCGCTGATGATCGACTACATTCTCAATGCGGCCGTCGGAATCTCGGCTGGTGTCGAAGCGCTGGTCTCGGCCTTCCCGTCGCTGCTGCCGCACACGCTTGCGTTCTGCCTTCTTATCCTTGCTGTACTCACGCTGATCAACATGCGCGGGACCAAGGACACGGGGGTTGCCTTCCTGGTGCCGACGTACATGTTTATCGCCACGTTGATCTTCGTGATCGGACTGGGAGCCTTCCGCGCGATGGCAGCCCACGGACATCCTGTCCCGGTCATCTCACCGCCGCATCTTCCCGCGGCCACTTCGATGATGACGCTGTGGGTGCTCGCAAAAGTCTTCTCCAGCGGTTGCGCGGCGATGACTGGGGTAGAGGCCGTATCGAATGGCGTAGCGGCCTTTCGCGAACCCACTCGGAAGAACGCGAAGCGTACGTTGACCATCATTATCGTGCTTTTGATGGCCTTTCTCGGCGGCATTGCGCTGCTCTGCCGCGCCTACGATATTGGCGCTACCGACCCCACCAGCGCGGGATATCAGAGCGTACTTTCTCAGCTCATTTCGGCGGTCGTGGGCCGCGGCTGGTTCTACTACGTGGGAAGTGCGTCGATCCTGCTGGTGCTCGCGCTTTCGGCGAACACGTCCTATGCTGACTTCCCGCGCCTTACACGCGCGATCGCCCTGCACGACTACCTTCCGCACGTCTTCAAGATCCGTGGCAGACGGCTGTTGTACTCACATGGCATCGTGGCCCTGGTCGGGTTTACCGCGGTCCTCCTTATCGCATTCGGTGGGATAACTGACCGGCTCATTCCCCTGTTTGCAATTGGGGCCTTTCTGGCGTTTACGCTCTCGCAGGCCGGAATGGTGGTGCATTGGAAGAGGCAGGGCGGCACGGGTGCTCTTCATCGCATGGTCATCAACGGAGTGGGTGCAGTCGCGACCGGAGTCACCCTGGTCGTCGTGCTGGTAGCCAAGTTCACCGCGGGTGCGTGGATCGTGGCACTCCTC
Organism: uncultured Granulicella sp.; assembly: GCA_964658395.1. GTDB lineage: Bacteria > Acidobacteriota > Terriglobia > Terriglobales > Acidobacteriaceae > Edaphobacter. Next base: position 126,829 of record CAZZYQ010000001.1, read on the forward strand.
ATTCCTGCGTTGATCTTCCTTATGCTCGCGGTGAAGCGCCACTACACCAGCGTCGATCAAGCGATTGCTACCGATTGCGCGATCCGCGTCGACAATTTGAAGGAGCCGCTGGTGATTGTTCCGCTCGATCGCTGGTCGCGCATCACGGAGAAGGGGCTTCGTTTTGCCATGAAGCTGAGCGACCATGTCGAAGCTGTCCATGTCGACGCCGAGGAGTGCTGCGATGAGGTCAAGACGATGTGGCAGCGCAACGTCGTTGGTCCAATCACCGAGATGGGGCGACAGGTTCCGGAGTTGATTGTCGTACCGTCGCCCTACCGTTTCGTGTTGATGCCTTTGGTCGAGCACATCCTTCAGGTAGAGCATGACCACCCCGACCGGCAGATCGCTGTGCTCGTTCCGGAGCTGGTGGTCAGGCATTGGTGGCAGGCACCCCTCCATAATCAGCGTGCGCAGATGCTCAAGCTTCTTCTTCTTGTCCGCGGCAATCAGCGCATCATGGTGATCAACATTCCGTGGTATCTGTAGCTGCAAATGCATCGGGACAAGAAGCAGCCCGGCTTCCGCGAAGGAGAGCGAGGTTAATGAGGCGGTGGTTTGCTTCTACGATGTTCAAAGTGCAGGCGCTGGTCGCGGTCAAGTTGCGTTTTTTCCGTAACCGGGATGTCTCCGGTACAGGCGACGGCGCAGAGCTCCTGCGCCAATGCCTCTGCCCCCATTTCGACGGACCGACCGCAGGTCACCAACTCCAGCGTGGTCGTGCCTTGCGGCAGTCTCCAGCTTGAGAATGGTTTTCAGGTAACGGGTAGCGGAGGCGAGCGGAGTCCCGATTTTCCTGAGACCTCGGCTCGGTTTGGGATCGCGCGGAGAACGGAGCTTCGAGTTGCTCTCCCCAACTACTTTCAAAACGCCGGGGGAACCGCCGGGACGAACGGGATCGGCGATCTGGGCGTGGGGTTGAAACAGCAGCTTGGGCCGGTGGCCGGGTTCGATGTTTCGGTCATACCGTCACTCAGTCTACCCACGGGAGCGAACGCAATATCGAGCCACGGATACGACCCGGCGGTGCAATTGCCCTGGTCGCGTTCTCTTATCAAGAATTGGACGGTTGCCGGCCAGTTTGGCGTGACGTGGCCGACACAGTCCGGGCGACACAACGCGACGGGCCAGACGAGCCTCTACTTCGACCGCCAGCTTACTGCTCCATGGGACGCCTATGTCGAATACTCCGGCGTGTTTGTGCAGCGCGGCGGGCCGCAGCACCTGGTCGATTTTGGGACGGCCTACAAGCTTACGCCGCATCAACAGATTGATCTGCATGGCGGCTTGGGCCTGTCTGCCGCAGCCCCGGATTATTCGGTCGGGTTCGGGTACTCGGTCCGGCTTCGGGTTATTCGGCGAAGATGAAATGCACAGGAAGAAATTCGAGTGCCCCAATGACTGCGCGAGCCGGTGCATGGCTTCGGTAGAGGGGAAGCTTCTAGGGCTGGCTAGCTCCAGATCATCTCTTTCTTCCGTCAGGCGGCGGTGGCGGGTTCGTGGACGGCGCTTGAAACAAGTTCGGCCGGGTGAGTGCCGGCGGCGGGCGAGACCGGCTCCGGGTGGCGGTCGGTCTTGCGACGGCGCGGAGCGTTGGCAGAGGCAGGCGACACGGCGCACTCTCCAGCAAAGATGGGAAGGGTGAAGTTGAAGATGCTGCCCCCTGATGGAGCTTCGGTGACCCAGATGTTTCCGCCCTGCCGCTGTACGAGATTGCGCGCGATGTGAAGTCCGAGTCCGAGTCCGACTCGTCCTAGGTGGCTGGTGTCGGCCGGAGCAGGGCCGGTGACCTGATAGAGATTCTCAAAGACGAGCAGGCGTTTGTCTTCGGGAATGCCACAGCCGGTATCAGCCACCTGGATCTGCAGAAAGCCGATCTCCTTCTGCGATGCGGACACGGTCACGCTTCCGCCCGAGGGCGTGAACTTGATGGCATTGTCCAGCAGAATGATGAGGACCTGGCGGAGGCGGGTGGGATCCCAGCACGCAGGAGGAAGCCCGGACACATCATCTGCGGAGAGCGCGATGGATTTTGTAGAGGCGGCGCTGCGAACAGTATTGAGTGCGTCGGTGATGGCGTCGGAGAGAACGACCCGCTGCAAATCGATGCCGAGCTTTCCTTCGCGGCTCTGCGTGACCGTAAGAAGGTCTTCAATCATGGCTTGAAGCTGGACTACGTTCTTAAGAACGATCTGCAGATACTGCTTCTGCTCCGGAGTCGTGTCGCCGGCGAGATCGTCGGCAACGATCGAAGTGAAGGAGTAGATGGAGGTAAGCGGCGAGCGAAGTTCATGAGAGACATGGGAGAGAAAGTCATCCTTCAACTTCAATTCCAGGCGGAGCTTGGCATTGTGCTCGGTCTCAGCTGCGAGTCGACGTTGTTCGGTAACGTCGCGGAAGACGAGGACATACCCGAGGAGTTCACCGAAGTTGTTCCGGATGGGAGCGACGGCGTTCTCGACCGCGAACTCAGCTCCGCTGCGGGAGACAAGAAGCGTACGTCGCGGGAGGCCCGCTGCTTTCGTATGGGCCGTCCGGCTGGCTAGCGGGTTCTCAAGTGGATCGCGGGTCTCCTCATTCAGGGTCTTGAAGACCAGAGGAAGCGGTTGCCCGCACCCGCTCCCATTGGTCCAACCCGTCAAGCGTTCGGCTGCGGGATTCAGCCATGTCACCTTATGATTAAGGTCGACGGTGATGACGCCATCGCAAATGGAATCGAGCGTCACGCGAAGCAGTTCGTGCTGCTGGGCGAGTTCCTCGGTCAGGCGCCGCGACTCGGTCACGTCCCAGTTGGCGCCGACCATGGACACCGCGCGGCCCCGCTTGTCGCGACGCACCAGGCCTGTGGCGCGGAGGTGGTGGACGGTGCCATTGTTCCACACCACCCGGTACTCGGTGTTGTAAGGGTCAGGGCCTGCGATGGCATCATTCAGCGCTTCGATCACCGGCTGCTTGTCGTCGGGGTGCATGTGCTGCGTCCAGAACTCCAGCGAAGTTGTCTCGCTGGTCTTCTGGAGATCATGAAGGCGGTACATCCAACTATCGCAGGTGCAGGCGTCGGTTGTAAGGTCCCACTCAAAGATGCCGATCCCACCGCTCTCCGTAGCGAGCGTGGCGCGTTCACTGGCGGTACGAAGAGCGTTTTCAGCTTCAACACGTGCGCTTACGTCCCAGTTTGCCCCGGCCATGCGAAGCGGTCTTCCATCGGCGTCGCGCGTCACCCGGGCAGAGCCGCGAAGATGATGGATGCTTCCGTCAGGCCACACGATACGGAACTCCGTGTCGTAGGGTGCAATGCCGGCTACCGCGTCCTCCAGCGCTTGAACCACCCGGGCCTTGTCGTCTGGGTGCAGATGGTCGCGCCAAAGGCCATTGGCATCGCGGTCTGCGGGATCTTTGCCGTGCAGGCGATGCATCCAGTCGTCGCAATAAAGTTCGCCGGTTACGAGGTCCCAGTCCCAGATGCCGATTCCGCCGCTGTCAGTGGCGATCTGGATGCGTTCATTGGCCAGGCGCATGGCTTCGCGGTCTGCGACCCGCGCAGTAATGTCCTGAAAAGTTCCGCTGAGCCGGAACGGCTTGCCGTCGCGAAAGTCCACCTCGCCCACGGTCCGTATCCCGACCATCTGTCCGTCCGCCCGAACGATTGATAGCTCCAGGTCCCACCCATCTCCCTTGGTGAACGCCCGTTCTACAGCTTCCGCGATGATTGGCCTGGACTCAGGAGTGTAGAAGGCGAGGCCGTCTTCTATAGTTGGCTGAAAGTCGCTGGGCGTGCCGTGAATGCGATAGAGCTCTGCGGTCCAGGTCACCTTCGAGGTTTCAAGGTCAATTTCAAAGCCCCCAATGCCGGCGATCCGGTTCGTGCGGTCCAGGAAGTCCTCGCTCTTGCGCAGTGCATCACTCTGCCTTTGCTCCGCCCGCAGCAGATTGAAGAAACGGCGTACGCTCGCGGCCATGGCAGGTGCTTCCCAGGCGAACAGGACAGCCGTCGGAACCGATGCGGCCGCGCATATGACTTTGAGAGCAACGGAAAACTGGTAGAGCGGCCACCACACGTTCACGATGCGGATGATGCAGGTGGCACCGCTGGCGAGAATAAAGACGCGAAACGCCGCGAACACCCATAGATAGCTCTGGATGTCGGGAATGTGTCTCAGCTTCTTGACCAGCCACCGTATGCCGAAGAAGAAGAGGACGTACGAGAGAGAGATCAGTACATCCGAGATGACATTCGTCCAAAGCAGCCAGGGGTGTGCAAAATAGAGCGCCCGGCGCGGCGAGTACTCCGCCGTCAGCACCGGTTGGAGGGCGCGGGACTGCAGCAGCACGGCGATTGATATCGGACTGAAGAAAGCGAGCGTTGCGACCAGTCTGGCGTTCATGTGAGTCGGGAGCAGCCAATTACAAGGCGGTCAAGGGTGCGCTTTCCGCGAGCTCGTACACGATGGCGGCGGCGGGCCGGGGTGCGCCCGGAAGTCCGAGCGTCTGCTGAATGGCGGTAAGAAGCTCAACGTTCGAAACCGGTTTCTGCAGGAATAGTCTTGCGCCGGCGGCGAGTGAGCGGTCGCGGCTGGCGAGACGGTCGCGCCCGGAGATAACAATGATCGGGATATGCGAGAGCAGTTCGTTCTGCTTGAGGCGCTCGATGACAGTAAAGCCATCACCGGCGGGTAGACCGAGATCAAGAAGGATCAGATCGGGCATGTGCTTGCGCGCCTCGGAGATGGCGGCCACTCCGTCGCCGGCGGAGAAGACCTCGAACTGGTGGTGCTTCAGGCGGACTCCCAAGGCAAGGCGCATCTCAGGATCGTCGTCGACGAGAAGAATCTTCTTTGAGACCATTTCGCTTGCTCCTTCCTAGGCACGGCTCTGCCTATGCGATCTTTATCGGAGAGGAAGGCTTGTCCATGCGTCGATTCTGCGGTTTAGAGCGAGGCCAGGGGTTACGTTTGTGTTAGGAGCATCTGGAAAGTCCATCCTGTCCGCTTTGAGCCTTATTGAAGGCACACGAAGAAGCTGTCGCGGAGGGAAGGCCCGCGGGCTCTGCACAAAGTCGCCCCCGGCTTCGCGGTAGAGTGGTGAAGAGGGTGCGATGCTGCTGGAGTTGCGGGTGGAAAACTATGCCGTGATCGACCGCGCAATTGCTGCGTTCGGACCGGGGCTGAATCTGCTCACAGGCGAGACTGGGGCGGGTAAGTCGATCCTGATCGACGCGCTGGCGCTGCTGCTGGGAGGAAAAGCTTCGAGCGATGTGGTCCGGCACGGTGCGGAGAAGGCGGTCGTTGGGTGTGTCTTCGAGATGACGCCGGGAGCGATGCAGATCCTTGAGACCAACGGGATCGAAGCGGAGACGGAGGATGTCCTGCTGCGCCGGGAGATCGCCGCAAATGGTAAGGGACGAGTGTTTGTGAACAACCAGGCGGCGACAGTTGGGGTGCTGCGGCAGTTGGCTGCGGAGCTTGCCTTGATTCACTCCCAGGGAGAGACGCTGGGATCGTTCGACGCGGAGCAGCGGCGGCTGTTGCTGGACCGGTTCGCGGGCGCGGCGATCTCAGCCCACGCCGAGGCAGTGAGCGAAAGGTACCGGGCCTGGCGAACGACGACAGAGAAGCTGACCCAGCTTCAATCCGCCGAGCAGGACCGCCTTCGTATGGCTGATCTCTGGCGCTTCCAGAGCGGTGAGATCGCGGCCGCGAACCTGGCCGCAGACGATGAGGACACGCAGCTTGAAGCGGAAAAGCGCGTGCTCGCGAACGCGGAGAAGCTTCACACTGCAGCCATGAGTGCTTATGATCTGCTCTACGAGTCAGAAGGAGCGGCGGAGTCCACCCTGGGAGCGGCGCTGAAGCATCTTGAGGAGCTTGCCCGGTACGACGCCAGCTTTGTCGAGCCAGCACAGCAACTGGCGGCGGCCAAGGCGACGGTAGAGGATGTGAGCGCAGAGGTCAGAGGCTTCGCGGAAAAGATCAATGCGACCCCGGAGCGGCTTGAAGAGATTGAGGACCGGCTTGCTTCTCTCGACAGGCTCAAGCGCAAATATGGAGCGACTCTGGGCGAGGTGATCGCATTTGGCGCAGAGGCGTCGGCAAAGCTGGCAGAAGTAGAGAACCGGGATGCGCTGCTGGCAGAGTTGACTGCAAAACAGGCAGCTGAGGCTGCCTCTTATCGCGACGCGGCGAAGGCTCTGAGTCTGGCAAGGGCGGAGGCGGCGAAGCGGCTGGAAAAGGCTGCCGTAGGGCAGATCAACGATTTGGCCATGAGCGCCCGATTTCACATCGAGATCAAGACCGAAGGGGAGTGGTCGGCGCATGGCTGGGACACGATCGATTGCCTGATTGCAACCAACGCGGGTGAGCCGATGAAGCCCCTGGATGAGATCGCCTCCGGAGGGGAGATGTCTCGCGTGATGCTGGCGCTGAAGGTCACGGTTGAAGAGGCGGGCTCGCAGGCGCGTGGGAAGAGAGCAGTGTTGCCGCGCACCTTGGTCTTCGATGAGATCGATATTGGCATTGGTGGCCGGGCAGCGGAGGCGGTCGGCCGGAAGCTGAAGACGCTCTCGAAGGGGCAGCAGGTGCTGTGCATCACCCACCTGCCGCAGATTGCTGCTTTTGGCGACCAGCACTTTGTGATTGAGAAGACGGTGAAGGCAGGACGCACCCAGACTGAAGTCCGGCTGATGGAAGATGAAGGACGCGTGGAGGAGATCGCTCGGATGCTGAGTGGAGAGAAGCTGACGGCGACGAGTCTAAAACACGCAGAGCAGTTGCTTGAGATCAGCCGGTAAGACTCGCGTGCGGTCCCAAAAATATCTATTCCTACCTCATAGCTAGCGGATGATTTGGCTGCCGGCAGCTTGGCACCCAAGACGGCGGCAAGGTGGGAGCGATGCTGTCTAAAAGACTCGCCGTGCGCCACGCCCGGTCCAATCAAGAAGAAGGAAGAGCGCATCTCCGGTCGGTGGGGTGGGTAGCGGTGCATGCCGCGGCTGGTTCCGGGTGTGACAGCGGTGGCGCGAAGTATCGCCGATCTCGAGTGCATTCCGATCGAAGGAAGGCTGGAGCGGTTCGAGCGCGATGGAATGGTTGTTGTCAAAATCCGTCGCCTTTGGCTCAGGACGACGGCTCATTGAGGATGAAGGCGCGGCGAATGATGCAATTGAGAACTGCGGAGGGGGTGCATCGCCCCCTCCGCAGCGGCTTGGAAGACAGTTAGAAGGTGAGGCGAAGGGACATCTGGATGTTGCGGGGCCCGGCCGATGGACCGTAGCTGGTGTTCGCATCCTGGACGTTCGTAATCTTGCCGAAAGTGGCTGGTGAGCTGATGTTCGTCGCAGGGTCTGCGAGGTTGGTGTGGTTGAACAGGTTTGCGACCTGCGCTTCGTAGCGAAGATTAAAGCGTTCGGTAAGGGCGAAGTTCTTGCCTGCCGTACCCGCAAAGGTCACCGTTCCAGGGCCAGTGAGGATGCCTACCGGGCAGTTGCCGAAGCGGCCGATATTGTTGCGAGGTACCGTAAACGCCGCGGGGTTGAACCAGCCGTTGCGATTGTGATTGGAGAGGTTGCCGGAGGTGCCGGTGCAATCCGGACGCTGTGCCGTTGTCACGCCGCGGGTGAGGACTCCGGTGCCTGAAGGATCAGTGCCGGAGAAGCTGGGCGTAAGGAAGTGGCCGGAGTGGTCAACGAAGATCCCGGCAACGCTCCAACCGCCTACCGCGAGATTTGCAAGACGGTTGATGTCTCCGCCGAAGTGCTGGCCGCGGCCATACGGAAGCTCGTACTGGAAGGTGCCAACGAAGCGGTTTCGGGCGACGTAGATGACCGGACCATAGTCGGCGTGCAGGTCGTAGGCGTTCAGGATGGTTGCGCCATTCTCTGCAGTAAGGGTGGAAGGGACGGCACCGAGGGCGTTCGAGGTGTCCTTGGCCCAGGTGTAGTTCAGGTCCATGGTCAGGCCTTTGGCGTAGCGGCGCTCTACCTCCGCGGTGAGCGCCTCGTACTTGGCGCTGGGGCCATTCGAGCGAGTCAGTACGGCGTTGAAGTTGGGGTACTTCAGACCGTTGGCCGCGACGTAGGCGTCATAGCCCAGGGTGTTGGCCGGAACCTGGTTTAGATCCGGGCTCTGGATGAGCTGCGTAGTGTGCGACCCGGTATAGCTGAGACGGAAGACAGAAGCAAAGCCGATCTGCTGCTCGATGGAACCGTTCCACTGCACCTGGCGAGGATCCTTCAGGTCGATCTGGTTCGCCCGGCGGAAGTCGGGTTTACCGGCTGCGCCTGCACCCGCTCCTGATGGGAAGACGTTAGGGAACTGCAAAATGTTCGTCGCGGAGTCCTGGAAGATCAGGTAGTTCGACGTCGCGACTCCGGCGAGCGAATAAAGGATCGACCCAAGCACAGGAACGGTGTAGGCACCCACGCCGGCGTGGACCACGGTCTTGCCGTCTTTGTAGGGCTGAAAGGTGAATCCGAAGCGGGGATCGATATCGCCGTAATACGTCTTACGCAGGACACTGGGTAGCCCCGCCTGCTCGTTGGTGACGATGGGCGTGGTTCCGATTGATTGTGCGAAGACGGGGATGACCAGGTTCAGGCCGGTTTGCCCCTGGACGACGACACGGCCGCCGGGGAAGTTCGGGTCGAAGTTGGCGAGCTGGTGGGTAGCGTCGTCGAAGGGTGCATGAATCTCGTAGCGCAGACCGTAGTCGATCGTAAGATTGGGCAGGATCTTCCAGCTGTCCTGCGCGTAGATGCCGTGCGAGTGCGAAAACGGAAGAACGTCGGGCCCGTCGACCGAGTAGTCGGTGGCGATAGGGAAGCCGGTGATGAAGTCAGCAAAGGAGGAGTTCGCGCCGCCGACTCCGGCGAAGGCGCCGGAACTGACCTGGCCCGAGAAGTAGTAGTCGCCGAACTGGTCGCCTGCGGTGAAGTCGAGAATGTCCCGAAAGTGATAGTGCTGGTAGTCGTAGCCCGCCTTGATCGCGTGGCGACCGTGGGCGATGGTGACGGCGTCACTGATGTTGTAGGTGAGGTTCTTGGTAACCTCCGGACGGCCATTCTGATTGTTCGTCGGGAAGCTGCCGTCGGTAAAGTTCAGGGCGGGAACGCCGCCGCTGGCGGGTGGCGTGGGCAGCCCGGTGATTCCGGCCGCGGTGTAGATCGCAGCTCCCTGGGCTGCCAGCGGATAGCCGGAGCGCAGGTCGGAGATGGATTCTCCGCCGCGCAGTTCGTTAAGGATGCTGGGAGTGATGGTCCAGCTATAGTCTGCAACAAAGTTGCGCAGGCGGTTCGTGTTGCTGTAAAGCCCGTTCAGCGGGTCATAGGTGGTGGTGCCGTCGGTGCCCGTCTTCGAGACATTCTTTGCACCGAAGCGCACCCAAAGGTGGTGCTTGTTGGTGAAGTTCTCGTCAATTCGAGCATCACCATTGTTCAGGGTGTAGTTGCCGGGAAAGTTGGCCTGGTAGTTCGCTGTTGCGCCAGGAACATTCTGCGCCGGGTACAGCGCGTTGACAAGCGAAAGCGAGGACGCGTTCACCGGGACCTGGTTGTTCAGGTATGGCGTCGCGCTGAAGGGTTGGTAGAGCTGCTGCGCGGGGTTGGAGCAGATGCCCGCCGGCGTGAATCCAGCCGAGCAGATCGAGGACAGGTCGCCGGCCCGGAAGGCTGGAGAGGGAACTGCAATGGAGATGGAGCCGGACTCCGGGCGTCGTGTGCCTTCGTAATCACCGAAAAAGAACGTCTTTCCCTTCACGCGGTGGCCGGGAACGAAGAGTGGACCTCCGATGTAGCCACCAAAGTCATTCGCAATCACACGCGGCGTAGAGCGCGTGAGTGGATTGCTCGCGTTGAAGTAGCTGTTCTGGAGGAACTCGTACACGCCGCCATGAAACTTCTCGCTTCCACCCTTGGTCGTGACCGTGATGTCAGAGGGCTGGCCAAACTCGGCGTCATTGTTCGCGGAGTTCACCTTGAACTCGCTGATCGCCTCGACGGAGGGGAACAGGTTCGCGCTAGGGCCATTGGACCGGACGTTGACAGTGCTGATGCCGTCGATAGAGTAGGACGTCGTGTACGAAAATCCTCCCGCGACGGAGATATTTCCGCTGGGATCGGTCTGGACACCCGGCGAAAGCGTCGCGACGTAGAGTGGAGAGGTCGCGTCGGTAGCGCGGAAGTTGAGGGCCAGCGTGTTGATCTCGTCGCTGGAGCGGGAGTAGGAGATGGTTGCAACATCGCTGGTCAACGCCGCGGCGGTCACATCCACCTGGGTGTTTACCGTCCCTGTATTCAGGTGCGCGTCCAGTTTGATCACCTGACGCGCCAGGATGACCTGGTGAGGAACAGTCTGGGCACCGAAGCCATCGCGAGAGAACGAGATTGTGTAGGTGCCGGCGTTCAGGTCGAACGCGCGATATTCGCCGCTGGCACCCGAGGTAATGCTCTCTTTGGAGCCGGTGTCTTCGTTGGTGATCACGACCGCGGCCCCCGGGACAGCGGCGCCGGAAGTGTCCGTGACGGTGCCCTGGATGGTAGCAAAGGTAGACTGCGCCGGGGCGGGGATGCCTGTACTAAACATAGCGATGGCGGTGCTCAAAGCAGAAAAAAGCCTAAACAGGGGCGAAGAAGTGGCCCTGATGTTCTTTGTGCGAATCATTGGTCGGCCTCGTGAGTAGTTGAGAAATGGGTGAACTCGGCAGGTGTTGTCGCTGGCCCAGATTGGGCCGGGGAGAACGTGCGCGGAGCCGCTGCTTAGCTCCAGGAAAACGACAAATCTGCTATGTAATGGTTCGAGTCTAGGGGTGCAGTTGTGAACAACGCATCAACACAGGATTACAATTCCGTAATGTCTGAGCTGAGGGGCGCACGGCTGGAAGTGCCAGCAGACTGTTGAAGTGTCATGGCTGTGCGAGTCGCGACCGGGATTGGATGACACGCCGTCATGTATCCTCGCCGCATGACTGGTCGGCTCTCACCACTCCTCTTCATGGTGGCAAGCATCTGCCTCGCACATTCCCTGAGAGCGCAGGAGGGCAAGCAGCTCTACGCCGCGTTAAGCGATTGCCCGCTGTCTTCAGGTCAGGTCATCCACGATTGTTCGATAGGCTACCGTACGTTTGGCAGGCTCAATGCGGACAAATCGAACGTCGTTATTATGCCGACCTGGCTGAACGGCCGCAGCGACGACCTCGTCCGCCTCTTCTTGAACTCAGCAGGCCAGGACACAGCTCCCAGAGACTACCTGGTGGACACAGGCACTTTTTTTGGCATCGCGTTCGATGCATTCGGGGACGGCGTGTCCTCTTCGCCTTCGAACAGCCGTATCCAGAACGGACCGACGTTCCCGGTCTTCACAATAGAGGACATGGTGCGGGCGCAATATCGCGTTCTAACCGAGGTGCTGAACATCCACCACATCCGCGCCGCGGTCGGGCTCTCCATGGGCGGCCACCAGGTGTTTGCATGGGCCGCGCTCTATCCCAGGTTTCTCTATAAAGCCATCCCGATCGTCGGCACGCCGCAGGCGACGAGCTTCGATCTGTTATCGAAGCAGATCGTGATCGATGCCATCGAGTCGGACCCGGAGTACAAGGGCGGGACTTACACCACTGAGCCACCACTCAGGCTGGCAAATGCAATCGGCGTGCAGATGGTCTCCGCGCCGCAGTTCCGCAACGCACAATGGCCGCGCGAGGAGTTCGCCGAGGTAATAAAGACGATAGAAGCGCCACAGCGTCAGGACGCCAACGATCGCGTCTGGCAGGCGAAGGCGATCATGCTTCACGATGTGTTGCATGGAAAGCCGTTGGCGGACGTGGCAAAAGCGTCCTCGGCTGCGGAGTTTCTCGTAATCGTTGCAGCCGAAGATCGCATGGTAACCCCGCAGCCCGCCTTGGAGTGGGCGCGCGCCATCAACGCGGAGGTTTATCTGTCGCCGGGATCGTGCGCCCACCTGATTATGGACTGCGATGGTGCTGCAGTTGCCGCGCGGGTCAGGCGCTTTCTCGCAGGCCCGCAACGCTAAGGAGCGGCGGTGAAGGTGATGTAGGTACGGCCGCTGTAGAGGCGAAAGCCTGCTCCTTGCGCAACCACCTGCAATGGGCTGGGACGATGCAGCGAAGCGTCGGACTGAGTTGGCACGGTAAACAGCGTGTGGCCGCCAATGTCCATCACGAGCAACCCGGAAGCGAGAAAACCGATTCCGTAAGCACCTGGTGGCAGCGTCTTCGCAGCGCCGACCTCGCCAACCTGCAGGGACGTCTCGGTCACCAGGTAATCCTGATAGCGCTCCTGGATGCTTGACGAGTAGCCGCCGGTGTCCACCTTGACGGCAAACATTAAGGCATCGGGGCCGAAACGAACGCCGCCCGAGTTGCGGACCTGCACGGTCGCCGACTGACCCTGAAAGTAGACGGAGGGCGGTATGAGCTTCTGAAGCTCCGCTCTCGTCAGGACACCAACCGGCTTTGCCGGCTGCGTCTCTGCGGGTGCTTTCTCCTGTGAAATCGCAAGTTGACTCGGCATGATCCCTACCGATAAGACTGCGGTCCAGACTAAGGTACTGATCTTCATTCGTGTTCCTCCGCCAAGGATTCTACCTGCTTTGAGCCCTGCCGCACCTCGTCCAATCGGCGGAAGCGAGCCGAAAACGCCTGAACCCGGAAGGTCTTTTACAGTGCATACTGTTCCATGGGAACCATGTGAATGAGCAGGCGGCCCGCGATCGGCGGCCGCCCTCGTCCTCTCCAGATACGGCCATGACGAACCGCAAACTGACTGCATCCGACGCGCGACTGTACTGGAACCTGAGGCTGCTCGCGCTCGAACAAGAGCCTTTGGCCTTCGGCATGTCGCCGGAGGAGCACAGGCTTACGACCGTGGAAGACGCGGCCGCTCTCATATCGAACGATCGCGGGTTCATTCTCGGCGCGTTCGATGGCGAAATGCTGGCGGGCATGGCTCGGTTCGAGCGGGAGCGCGGAGCCAAGGAGAGCCACAAGGGCCATGTCTACGGCGTCTACTTTGCCGTCTCGCACCGCGGAGGCGGCGCTGCACGAGAGATGCTCGCCGCGCTGATCTCCGCAGTGAGAGCGGAACCCGGAATGGAGCAGCTACTGCTCAGCGTTGGCGTCAGCAACCGTTCGGCACAGGCTCTTTACCATGCGCTGGGCTTTGTGGGGTATGGAATCGAACCGAGAGCGCTTAAGTACGGGAACACCTACGTTGACGAAGAGCACATGATTCTGCATTCTGAATATCGATGGGGGCGAACTACAATTCGCAACATGGATAGGCAGCGGCGTACAGTATTGCAGGCAATGGGCGTTGGAGCGATGGTATTTGCCGCGGGTAGCTTCGAAGCAGGTGCCCAGGACAGCAGCGGAATCTTTGAACTTCGCGTGTACCACACGGTCGAAGGACGGCTTCCTGCTCTGCTCGCGCGCTTTCGCGACCACACGGTCGGCCTGTTCGCAAAGCATGGCATGACAAGCGTGGCGTACTGGACGCCAACCGACGATCCAGTCAAGGGTAAGACGCTGATCTACATTCTCAAGCACCCAAGCCGCGATGCGGCGACGAAGAATTGGAAGGCGTTTCAGGAGGATGGAGACTGGGTGAAAGTGAAGTCGGAGAGCGAAGCCGCTGGGCCCATCGTTGAGAAGGTCGATTCGACGTTTATGGAGCTTACCGACTTTTCCCCAAAGCTCTGATCAGAAATTATTGCTTCGCGGCTGGAGCGGTGAGCATCTTGAACTCGGTGACGCGGTCTATGTTCAAGCCACTCGTCGGGATGGTGTGCCTGTGTGTTCCGCTGAGCGTCGCGCACGCGGAGAGCGCGCAGGCGGTTATTCAGCGCGTGGTGGCCTCGGAGCGAGCCGCAAATCTAAGCGACCGCTCCAACTGGATGTACCTCGACGAGCTGACGAAGCCAAAGGAACATACAGTTCAGATTGTCATCGCGACGCAGCATGGCGCGGTCCGGCGCACCTTGAGAAAGAACGACCAGAGGATCCCTGACGCAAAGCAGCGGGAAGAGGTGCAGAGCTTTCTTGAGGACATGCACGCCCAGAAGAAGGCGCTGTCCGAAGACCAGCACGACGCGCAGCAAGTGGACGATCTGCTGAAGCTGCTGCCGGTCGCCTTTCTTTGGACGCAGATGAATGCTGATGCGACCAACACGACACTGCACTTCGAACCGGACCCGAACTTCCATCCACCGACCCGCGAGGCGCGTGTGTTCAGCAACATGGTCGGTGAGGTAGTGGTCGACAATCAGCAGAATAGAATCCGCAGCATGAGTGGCAGACTGACCCACGAGGTGACCTTCGGCGGCGGGCTGCTCGGAAAGCTGAAAGAGGGCAGCAGGTTCGCTCTGGAGCAGTCGCAGGTTGGGCCTTCGCTTTGGCAGCTGACTGCGCTGCACGTCGATCTGGAAGGAAACGCCTTGCTGTTTAAGAGCGTGTCGCTGCAGCAGGACGACCGGCGGACCCGCTTCCAGCCGCAGCCAGCAGAGATGACACTGGAGCAGGCTGCGGCTGCGATACTGAAGCAGCCTGATTGAGGCTAGGCCACCGCCCTGCGATCCTGCTCGTTGCGATTACCTTTCCCCAGCGCAACCGAGACAATCTTCGACACGCCCGGCTCCTGCATGGTCACGCCGTAGATCACGTCAGCCTGGCTCATCGTGCGCTTGGAGTGGGTGATGACGACGAACTGCGTCGTAGCGGACATATCAGAGATGAGTTTCGCAAATCGTCCTACGTTGGTTTCGTCGAGTGGCGCGTCCACTTCATCCAGCACGCAGAAGGGCGCTGGCTGAAACTGGAAGATACCGACCAGGAGCGAAAGCGCTGTGAGCGCCTTCTCCCCACCTGAGAGCAGGAGGATGTTCTGCAGCTTCTTGCCCGGCGGCGAGGCCACGATGTCGATGCCGGACTCGGCCGTGTTCTCTTGGTCAGTAAGCTTCATAAAAGCCTGGCCTCCGCCGAAGAGCTTCGTGAACGTGACCGAGAAGTTGTCGTTGATAATCTTGAACGCGTCGTCGAACTTGACGCGCGAAACGTCGTCGATCTCTTTGATAGAGGCCTGGGTGTTCTCGATCGATTCGAGCAGGTCCTTGCGCTGGCCCTCCATGAAGGCATGGCGTTCAGCGGTCTCCGTGTACTCTTCGAGCGCCATCATGTTCACTGGTCCCATGGCTTCGAGCCGCTGCTTCAACGAGCGCGCTTCTTCTTCTGCTGCGATCAGCGCCTCGCCTTCGATGCGTGCAACACCTGAGTCGTCGCGAAGGACTGCAGCGACGACCCCAAGATCACTCAAGCAGGTTGCGTCGATGTGCTCGATGTCGGAAGCAAGTTTGGCGGCCCGGGCGACAAGGCCTGAGCGCTCTTCGCGAAGCTCTTCGGTGTCGTGCCGCAGCGTTCGCAGCTTCTGGTCGAGCTCAGTCATGCGGCCGCGGAGCTCGGTCGCTTCGGCGCTCAGGCGGGCACCATCTGCAACCGCCGTAGCGCGGGCTTCAGTCAGGACCTCGTGCTGCATAGCCAGCTGAGCGTTTTCCTCTTCGCGGCGCAGCTTTTCGGCGGCAGCCGCGGCGAGTTGCTGCTCGAGTTGCTGCAGACGCTGGTTCTGGGTATGAAACAGCCGGGTTGTCTGCTCGAGGTTGGCGGCGGCGTTACGCCGCCGCTCCTCAAGGCCGGCCAGGGCGGCAGAGGCCTCTGCGGCGGCTTGCTGAAGGCGCTCGCGCTGCTCCCGCAGGCTGCCGAGCTGCTGTTGCAGTGCAGCGAGGCCCGCATCGAGCGTTGCACGCTCGGCATCAAGCGACTCTGCCGTCTGCTGCAGCCGCGCGATCAGGTCGGACTTCTGGGTACGGGCGTCGCGATTGCGCTCGCTGGTGAGCTGCCAATCCTGGAGACGACGCTCGATCCGCTGTGCCTCGGAGTCCATTTGCCGCAATGCAGCGCCGGAGTTCGCTGCTTCCCGCTCAGCCTCGCGGCGCTCGTGCGACTTGCCTTCGAGAGAACGGTTCAAATCCGCGATGGTGTGCTGCAGTTCGGCGGTGCGGATGTCGGTCGCGGCGAGTTCGGCCGCGGCTGCGTCGACCTTCTGCTGGACCTCATTCAACTCGCGCTTCAACGCCAGCGGTCCCTGTGCACGGGTCCGTCCGCCGGTTACAGTCACGTTGTGAAACGTCTCTCCTGTCGGTGCGAGGAAGAACGCGTGTGGATGTGCGAGCGCAAGCGTGCGCGCCGTCTCCGAGTTCGGGGTGATGTATCCGTCGCGCAAGCGCGGCAAGATCGTTTCGAGCGACCGGCCAAAGCCATTTCGCACCTTAATGCAGTCCTTCAAAGCAATAACGCCTTCGGAGACAGGAACCTGAGGGGGCAAGGCCCCTTCCTCGGAATCTGGTTTGGGGGCACCCGCACTCTCGTGTTCGTGGACCAGGAAGGTTGCGCGACCAGCGACCTCTTTCTGAAGAAGACGAAGGCCTTCGCCGGCTGCTTCCCAGCTTTTTACAACCACAAAGTTGAGCTCGTCCCTAAGATATTCGTCGACGATGTTCTCGTGTTTGCCGTCGACTTCAAGGAAGTCAGCAAGCGTCCCGATTGGCGCCAGCCTCTCGTCGCCATGCGCCGGCTTAGAGCGAAAGAGGTTCTTGACCGTGTCCGTGGAGTAGCTGTGTTCGCGGATCAAAGCTTCTAGCGAGTTGCGCCGGCCCATGAGCGCGGCCTGCTCGCCGCGGAGCTGGTCTCCGCGCTTCTTCGATTGCGCCTCCGCATTGCGGCTGCCCTCGATTTCCAGCCGCAGTGCTGCAATCTCCGCCTCAAGCCGCGTCAGGCGCTCAGTGACCGACTCAAAGGACAGCTTCACCTGGCCACGCTCCAGGCCAAGCTGCGTCAGCTCCTGCTTTGCAGTTTCGGATTCAGAGAGCAGCCGTTCGGCCTCACGCTCCAACCCCGCCAGCGCAGCTGCTGCCTGAGCCTCTTCGGTGCGGGTCTGACCCGCGCGTTGCATCAACAGCATGCCGCTGCGGCGATTCGCTTCCACTTGCTGTTCCGCCTCCGCAAGCGCGCGACTCGCATGCTGGGCTTCCTGTTGCCGCGCCTGTGCGGCCTCGCTCGCGCCGGTTGAGTCTGCTGTCGCGGTGTCCAGAAAACTGCGGTGCTGCTCCTGCTCCCCCGCCAGCTGGGCAAGCTGAAGCCGCACCGCTTGGAGGTCTTCGCCGCCGGTGCCGAGCCGAGCCGCCAATTCTGCGATGCGATCCGCGTTTGCGGCACTTCGGGTGGTAATGCGTTCGAGCTCCACTGAAGACTGATTGGCAACCGAACCTGCCTCGCGAATCGCCGCGTCCAGCGTATAGCCCTGCCGTATGCCTTCGGTATGCTCGCCGTCCATGGCTTCGACCTGTGCCGCCTGATCGTCAATAATCCTGCCAAGACGGGTGATCTCTGCGGCTGCCGCAGATGCCTGGCTGTCCAGCAGCGCCATCCGGCTCGCAAGCACCACGCGCAACTTCGTGCGCAGCTCGTCGCGGAGACCGCCGTAGCGCTCGGCCTTGGCGGCCTGACGCTTCAACGTTCCCATCTGCTTGGTCACTTCGTCGAAGATGTCGTTGACCCGGGCAAGGTTCTGTCTTGCAGATTCGAGCCGCAACTCCGCGAGCCGCTTCTTGGTCTTGAAGCGGGTGATGCCTGCGGCCTCTTCGATGATGCCGCGCCGGTCGAGTGGCTTCGAGCTAAGCAGCTGCCCAATGCGCTCCTGCCCGATAATGGCGTAGGACTCGCCGCCGAGCCCAGTCCCCATAAAAATGTCCTGGATGTCGCGGAGGCGGCAGATCTTGCCGTTCAGCAGATATTCGGAGTCGCCGGTGCGGAAGAGGCGGCGGGTAATGGTCAGTTCACCCGCTCGAACGGGGGTGCGCCCGAACTTCCGCCGCCGGATCTTCAGGACGACGTTATTCGCATCTCCGCTGCCTTCGGCTTCCGGCTCTTCGTCTGCGGCAGCAGCCTGGCCGCCGTCGACGGCTGTGCCGGGCTGTGCCTCCCTCACCGCTTCCTCTGTCTCAACCGCACGCTGTAGCCGAAGCGAGGACTCATCCCAGTCGGAAAGACTGGCCGAGTCGATCGCGACCACATCGCTTTCGTCAGGCATTCCGGCGCCGTCATACACCTCGGGGTCGACCAGAGTCAGCGATACTTCCGCCATCCCGGTAGGCTTGCGCTCGCGCGTGCCGGCAAAGATGACGTCCTCCATCTTGATGCCGCGCAGGCTCTTGGCCGATTGTTCGCCGAGCACCCAGGTAATGGCGTCGGAGATGTTCGACTTGCCGCACCCGTTTGGACCAACAATCGCGGCGATCCCTTCACCGGAAAGCTGCACCTCGGTGCGGTCGCAGAAGGATTTGAAGCCGAGGATTTGGATCTTCTTAAGCTTGAGCATTACACCTCATAACGATCGCCGGAACCGCGTCCCGTCGGCGGTACACCGTTATGGTTAATCTAGAAGGGTCTGAGGCAAGCATCAACATCAGAAACCCTGCCTGTTGTGGATAAGCCGCTCACAACCCCACAAATGGGCCTGAAGAGTGGGTAGGGCTTCGAAAGCGCCTGATTACGCGTACACGCTCAGCTGGCTCCGGCGGCAGAAAAGGCAGAGAAGCCAACTCGCCCGCCGCGTTCTGAAGTGGCGTCGGGTATGGTCGGGGAGCCGCAATCTCGCTGCATCGCTCTCCCCGCCATGAAGCTCGGCAGTCTGCCTGACTGAGACGCTTAGCCATCCAATCTCAAGACCACTGCTATACCCGCAAAAACAGGAAACTTGCATGAGAGCAACGTCGTTTCTATAATCCGCTTCACAGCCAGTGGAGACATTGGGGCTTGCGGGAGCGCCTCAGGCATTCCGAACACCAGCACACAAAGCAGCGTGGTAACCGATCAATTGAACATACTTTAGGAGTTCTGAATGAAGAAGGTAGTTGTTGCGTCTCTCCTGATGGCCGCAAGCTTTGCGCCACATGCCACTCAACGTGCTCTTGGCCAGGCTCCTGCTGCCAGTGACTCTGGTGTTCAAATGTCGGCGGCGGAGTATGCCGCGTACAACAGCGCCATTGGTCAGACGACCCCTGCGGCGAAGGCACCAGCCCTGGAGGCGTATCTCACGGCCTACCCGCAGTCGGCCGTGAAGGCAGACGTGCTGCAGCAGTTGATGATCGCCTACAGCCAGATTCCTAATCCGGCGAAGGCAATCGACGCGGCCGACCGGCTGCTGCAGGTCGACCCGAACAACCTGCGCGGGCTTACCTTCGAGGTTTATCTGCGCAAGCAGGCGGCCGACGCGCTGACCGATCCGGCAGCCAAGCAGGCCGCGCTCGATGCTTCGGCATCGTATGCGACCAAGGGCCTTGCCGCCACCAAACCAACGGGCATGAGCGATGCTGACTTCGACACCCTCAAGAAGGGGGTTACGCCAACCTTCTACAGCGCCATCGCTACTGCCGCGCTGGCCAAGAAGGACACGGCCACGGCGATCACGAACTACAAGTCTGAGCTTTCGTCCGTTCCTGTAGACCAGACCACGAAGCCTGGACCGTTGCTACAGGACACATATCAACTCGGCATCGCTTACTACCAGTCGACGCCGCCCGACTTTGTTAATTGCACGTGGTACACCTCCCGCGCTGCGGCCTTTGCGCCGGACCCGTATAAGACCGAGTTCCTGAAGGTCGCCAACTATTGCTACAAGAAGTACCACGGCGGCTCGGATGGCTATGACGCGGTGACTGCAGCCGTGCAGACCAACCTCGACCCGCCCTCGACCTTCACAATCAAGCCGGCGCCCTCGCCCGCCGACATTGTCGCTCAGGTGATTGCGTCGACACCCGACCTTGCGACCCTGGCGATTGGCGACAAGGAGTTCATCCTCGCCAACGGCAAGCCCGAGGATGCAGCTAAAGTGTGGGACCTGATCAAAGGCAAGACCGTAGAGGTGCCCGAGGCCACCGTCGTAACGGTCTCAGACACTGCAATTACCGCCTCGGTCTCCGAGGATGCGGTGCAGTCCAAGACCGCAGACTTCACCTTCAACCTCAAGGAGCCTCTAAAGACGCCCCCGGCTGTCGGAGACAAGATCAAGATCACCGGCACCTACGACTCCTACACTCCAAGCCCGATCATGATCATCATGAGCGATGGCGAGATCGTTCCTCCAAAGGCAGCCAAGGCACCGGTGAAGAAAGCGCCCGTCCGCCGCAAGCCGACCAAGTAACGTCAAGGAAGCGTCCGAGCAGAAGAGGC
>CAZZYQ010000001.1:147163-170797 GCA_964658395.1 uncultured Granulicella sp.
CCCCGAGGGGCTGCCTCTTCTGCGTTGGCTGGCCGCGTCAGGCCAAGTCTATTCGCCCAGCATGATCCGCTCGATCCGGCTCGCCCGCCCAGTCGCGCCATTGCACTCAATCAGCGCGGCGCACATCTTTGCATCGCCCTTGGCCGCCTCGAACTTGCCGGGCATCCCGGTCAGGAACTTGTGGAGCACGAGCTCTTTCTCGACCCCAATCACCGAATCGTATGGTCCAGACATGCCCACATCAGTCTGGAATGCAGTGCCGGCATGGAGGATGCGATTGTCAGCGGTCGGAACATGGGTGTGGGTGCCCAGCACGGCGGTCACGCGACCATCCAGATACCAGCCTATGGCTGCTTTCTCCGATGACGCCTCCGCGTGAATGTCCAGCAGGACGACCTTTGCGGTGATCTTCGAGAGCAGCTCGTCCGCTTTGCGGAACGGGTCGTCGCAGGACGACATAAAGACTCGCCCCTGCAGGTTCAGGACGGCGTACTCCTGGCCGGTGGGCAGCGCGCCTTGGTACATGCCGAACCCGGGCGTGCCCACGGCGTAGTTGGCCGGGCGCAGCACCCGGCGTCCGCGGACGTGCGAGTCAGCGGGAACGGCCATGTACTCGAAGATCTCCTTCTTGTCCCAGATGTGATTGCCGGTGGTGATGACATGGGCACCCAGGTCAAAGAGCTCCTCTGCAAGCGACGGCGTTATACCGAAGCCGCCCGCGGCATTCTCTCCGTTAATTACCAAAAGGTCGACGGCGTTAGTTTCGAGGACGTGGGGAAGATGTTCACGGACGATATGGCGGCCGGCGGAGCCAAAGACATCGCCGACGAAGAGGATATTCACTGGGTGATGCTAGCAGAGCGTGTGATAGCTTGCTCTGCATGGCAAAAAACGGTCGATTCGATCTGAGTTTGCGGGTGTTGGCAGTGCTGGCAGCAGAACCTGACGCAATGCATACGTCGGCCGCGATCGCGGAGAAGCTGGGCGCGAGCGCCGTGATGGTGCGGCGTGCCTTCCTCCAGTTGCACAAGGGCGGCTTCATCGTGCAGCGGAAAGGCCCGAACGGCGGCGCACGACTGAAGCTCTCCCCTAAGGCAATCGGCTTGGGCGACGTGTTCGCAGCAACTGCGGGAGACTGGTTTGCGATTGCGGACAGGTCGCTTGCATCGCTGATGGGCCGCGCTCGCAACGAGGCAGTGAAAGCGATGAATGAGACCACGCTGTCGCAGGTTCTAAAGCGTTTAAAGAAAGGCTAGCGCGGCGTGAGTGACCCGTTCTTACTCTTAAGCTTCGAGCTGAAAGACGGTCATTCGTGGCGGAATGGTATCGGAACGGAAGTTTTCATCGCGGAGCTAGACTTGTTCCTGGTTCGTCCCTGGTCGCTCGCTCTTCCGCGGGTTGTGGCGTCAGCGCAGCCGCGAGCCGAGAGTGATCTCTTCCCCAAACGTCGCGAGAATTGGCTTTCCATGTTCGCCATGGCTGGCGGCCAGTAGCATGCCATGTGACTCCAGACCGCGCATCTTCCGCGGTGCAAGGTTGGCGATGACGACGATGCGCCGGCCGATCAACTCTTCCGGCGTGTACCACTCGGCGATACCGGACAGGATCTGGCGCTTCTCGTAGCCGAGGTCGACTTCGAGGCGGAGGAGTTTGTCGGCCTTTGGGATGCGCTCGGCGACAACGATCTCGGCGACGCGGAGATCGATCTTCACGAAATCATCGATCGCGATCTGCGGTGTATCCGGGATGCTCGATGCCGCTGCCGCAGCCGCGAAGGGAGCAGAGGCGGGTGACTCGCTGTGCGAGGGTGTGCCCTGACGCTCGGTGGTGATGGCGGCACTGGCGGCGACTTGCGCTCCCGGGTTATCTGCTGACAGCGATGCGGTGCGCGGCCCGGCGGCCGGGTCGGTAGGCGCATGCTGTTCGCTGGCCGTGGGTGGGGCTTCGTCGATCAGCGTGGAGACTGGCGGCGTGCTGGCTGCGGCGTTCTGTTCTTCGGTGTCGATCATGGTCTGGATGAGCTCCTTGGGTGCTCGGGGGAAGATGGGGGCAAGCGGGCCGAGCTTTGTGCCGGGCTTCAGGCCTCCCCATTGCAGGTTCTTGAGTTCACCGTTACGCGCGGCTGCTTCGATGTCGCCCAGGCCTAGTTGGGCCCACACGGAGGCTGTGGCGTAGGGGAGGATGGGGTAGAGGAGGGCGGTGATGATGCGGATGGACTCGGCGGCTTGGTAGAGTATCTGAGTGCGGAGAAACCTTGTAGTCTCTCGAGTTTCTCTCTCCTTCCAAGGTTTCGCCTCTGACAGAATGTCGTCGGTCCACTTGATCAGGTTTTGGATATCAGCGAGCGCCGTCGAAAAAGCTGTGGACACTTCAGAGCTAGTCGATTGCTCATCAAGCAAACGCTGAATAAGTCTCAAGCGCTCAGGCTTGAACCCGAGCAAGCCGAGCAACGCTGCGTTCTCGTCGGCGGTATGCTCCTTGTGCCAAGTAGAATTCAGCTCAGGCGATACTACGCCGTTGAAATACTGCACTATCATCGCAAGCGTTCGGCTAACCAAATTGCCGTAACCGTTTGCCAAATCTGCGTTGTAGCGAGTGACGAGCGCGTCGAAGCTAAAGCTGCCGTCCTGACCAAAAGGGATTTCGCGGAGCAGGAAGTAGCGGAGGACGTCCGTGGCGAATAGGTCTCGCTGGGCTTTGCTTGGAGGTTGTGGCGCGTTAACCAGGGAGGGCAACTCGGCGGCTGAAGCTGCGCTTGTGCTGGGTGATGGCGGCACGGATGAAGCCGTGTCCCTGAGCGAGACGGACTCTGAAGAGGTTTGCGGCGGTTCGAGCGAAACAGCAGATCCCCGACCTTCGGTCGAGGATGACAAAGTTTCAGACTTCGAGGATGACAAAGTTGGAGCGATAGTTGCTGTCGGTGGACACAACGAGCCGAACGCATCCAGGATCGTCTCAGTCCGGACTACGTTGCCGCGCGACTTCGACATCTTCGACTCTTCGAAGAGGAGCCAGCCGTTGGCTACGATTGACTTCGGCAGCGGCAGGTTCGCGGCCATCAGGAATGCAGGCCAGTAGACGCAGTGGAAGCGGATGATCTCCTTGCCGACAAGGTGGAGATCGGCGGGCCAATAGCGGGCAAATTTCGACTGTTCGGCGGAATCGTCCGAACCGTAGCCGACCGCGGTCATGTAGTTGGCAAGCGCGTCGAGCCAGACGTAGATGACGTGGGCTTCGTCGCCTGGCACAGGGATGCCCCACTTGAAGCTCGTGCGCGAAATGCTCAGGTCTTTTAGACCTCCGCGGATGAAACTCAGGACTTCGTTGCGACGGCTCTCGGGCTGGATAAGGAGTTCGCTCGATTCAATCAGGTCGATGAGCTTTTCCTGATACTCCGACAGCTTAAAGTAGTAGTTGGACTCGCTGATGGTCTCGGTGATGCGACCGCAGTCGGGACACGGTTCACCGGGTCCCACTTCAACGTAGGCCTCGTCGGAGACGCAATACTGGCCGGTGTAGGTGTCCAGGTAGATCGCGTCGTTGTCTTTCAGGGTCTGGAAGAGCTTCTGAACGCCTTGCTTGTGCCGGGGTTCCGTGGTGCGGATGAAGTCGTCGTTGGTGATGCCCATGCGCTTCCAAAGGGAGCGAAATGTATCTGAGACCTGGTCGGCAAACTGCTGCGGCGGTATGCCCGCGGCGGCGGCGCTCCGCTCAATCTTCTGGCCGTGTTCATCCGTGCCGGTAAGGAAGAAGACATCTTCACCGAGCAGGCGGTGACGGCGGGCGATCACATCCGCGACGATCGTCGAATAAGCGTGCCCGATGTGCGGACGCGCGTTCACGTAGTAAATCGGGGTGGTAATGTAGAACTTTTCTTTGGAAGGCATCGCAAAGCCCAGTCTAGCAGGGGACGATGTAGGGAATTGGAAGCAGGGAGCAGGGCAGGGCAGAATGCAGGGTCATCCGTTTACCCGTTTCGCTTTGTCATTCCCGGAGCGGATCTGCTTCTTCTCTTCCGAACCGATCTACTGCCGGGATCAGAAGCAGGCACAAAGTCCAAGCGCAGAGTTAGAGTGGGTCATGCGTTTCGTTGCGCGTCGTATACTCAGCGCTGCTCTCGCGCTGATCGGAGGCTTGTGCTTTGGATGTCCGAGCGCACGAGCTCTCGACACCGCTAAGCCGTTGAAGCAATATGGCCGGCAAAGCTGGCAGAGCGATACGGGGCTGCCGCAGAACACCGTGCATTCGGTGATGCAGGCGCGGGACGGATTTCTCTGGCTTGCGACGGACGGCGGACTCGTGCGGTTCGATGGGCAGGAGTTTCGCACCTACACCACGGCAAATACGCCGGAGATCAAGAGCGATTCCATCAACGATCTTGTTGAGGACAAGGCTGGCGCGCTCTGGATCAGCACAGCGGAAGGACTCGCGAGGCTCGACCGCGGCAAGTTCACCCTGTTCACGACGGCCGAGGGACTGCCTTCCGATATCGTCCGGTTTGTGAAGGTGCGGCAAAGTGGTCAGCTGCTGGTTGCGACGACTGCAGGATTGGCCACTGGCGACACGACTGGATTTCATGCACTTACGGGCCTATCAGGAGATGTGGGCGCGGAGCGCATTGCCCAAGATGCTGACGGCGTTGTCTGGATCGCCTCGGGACAGCAGGTGTTCCGGCTCGGCCCGGACTCGACAAAGGTTTCGGCGGCGTTCATCGAGCCGGACGTTGGCAGCCTGCAGGCCATTGCCGCATCTCCTCCAGGGAAGAATCCAGGCGAGATCTGGATCGGCGGTAAGAACGGCCTTGCCTTGTTCCGGGAAGGCAAAAGGGTGTCACTTGGCCCTACGGGGCTGGCTAAGAGCAGCGTCATCGCAATGCAGGCGTCGATGGACGGCGATATGTGGATCGGCACCGAAACCGCTTTACTGGTGTACTCGCATGGCCTTCTTCGGCAGGCCTCTGCGCCAACTGGCCGTGTCAACAAGCTGTATGCCGACCGTGAAGGCAGCGTATGGGCCGCGCTCGATCTTGGAGTCATTCGCGTCTCCGCACGCGAGCCCGCTCCACCGCAGGCCCCGCTCGACCTTGCGGGCGTGCTCGCGATCTCCGAAGACCGTGAAGGCAATATGTGGTTCGGCACCGACGTGGGCGGCGTGACCGTGTTGCGCGAGCAGGCATTCTCGACGATTACGACGCAGGAGGGGCTGTCGGACGACTTCGTCCGTGCCGTCTTTCAGGACCACGCTGGAACGGTGTGGCTCGGCACCAATCGCGGCGGCCTCAACCGGATCGATCAGGGCAGGATCTCGGCCATTCAGGCCGGAAAGCTGAACGGCAGCCCGGGCCTTTCGAGCAACGTGGTGCTCGCGCTCGCCGAGGCGGGCGGCGATCTCTGGATAGGTACGCCGGATGGATTGAGCCGCCTCCACAACGGGCAATTGCAGCTGTTCACCACCGCGGACGGACTGCCGGACGACTTTGTCCGGTCGCTCTATACCGATACCGATGGATCGCTGTGGATTGGAACGCGGAATGGTCTGTCGCACTATATGCGCGGAGCCTTCACAACCTACTCGGCAATCGATGGGCTTGGCAGCGATCTGATTGGAAGCATCCTGCGGACGCATGATGGCGCATTATGGGTTGGCACGCTGAACGGCCTGAGCCGTTTCGATGGGAAGGAGTTCAAGAACTTCACCCACAAGGACGGCCTCGGCGGCGACGCCGTCACCGCCATTACAGAAGACCAGGAAGGAACTTTATGGATCGCGGCACACGGCGCTGGCTTGACGCGTGTCCGGAACGGAATGTTTGCGGCACTTGACTCGTCCAAGGCAGGGCTGCCAACCGAGATCTACAGCCTTATGCCCGCAGACCCTGCTGGTGGAAGAGGGCCTGAGGGAAGCCTTTGGCTTGGCGGTGCCAGAGGGGTGTTTCAGGTCTCCAAGCATGACTTGAACGAGTTTGCGGATGGCCGGCTCCAAACGCCGCGGGTAAAGAGCTACGGTGTTGCGGATGGAATGAAGATCAGCGAGTGCAGCAGCGGAGGTCACCCTGCGGCGTGGCGTATGAAGGACGGCAGTCTGTGGTTCGCGACGCTCAAGGGGGCGGCCTTCGTGCAGCCCGCCGAAGTTCGCGAGAATGCAGTTGCTCCTCTGGCGGCGATCGAAGACGTGTTGATCGACGATACGGCCGCAAGCGCGGCAGTCGACGCAGTGATCGTTCCCCCGGGGCGCGAACGGGTCACGATCCACTTCGCGGGCCTCAGCTTTGCCGCGCCGCAAAAGGTACGCTTCCGGTACAAGCTCGAAGGCTTTGACAAGGACTGGGTAGAGGCTGGTGCGCGCCGTACCGCGTACTACACGAATATCCCCCACGGGAGCTATCGCTTTCTCGTGTATGCGTCGAACGACGATGGGGTGTGGAGCGCGTCTCCGGGTGAAGCCGACCTCCTCGTGCAACCGCGCTTCTACCAGACCATTTGGTTCTCGCTTCTGGCCGGTCTGACGCTGATGGCTGCGGTTTATCTGATCTACCGTCTGCGAGTTCGTTCGGTCGAGTCGCAGTATCAAGCCGTAATGGCCGAGCGCAGCCGGATAGCCCGGGAGATACACGACACACTCGCACAAGGCTATGTCGGAGTCTCAGTACAGCTTGAAGTCGCGTCGCGGCTGCTGGGGAGTACGGCATCGGATGGGGCAAGCAAGGCCGCAATCCAGCTTGAAAACACCAAGGAACTCGTACGAAGAAGTCTTGCCGAAGCGAGGAGTTCGATCTGGAACCTCCGGTCGCCGGGAAGTGACTCTGAGACGCTGCCCGCTCGCCTCTCAGCCGCTGTACAGACCCGCCTTCGCGAGGGAAGCGGCGGCACCAGAATCAGTTTCGAAGTGCAAGGGACCTTTCGCCCGATCGAGAGGAGGGTTGAGGACGAGGTGCTTCGTGTTGGGCAGGAGGCCATCGCCAACGCTGTGCGTCACGCCTCTGCGAAGGCGATCAAGGTCGCGCTAAGCTACGATACAAGCTGGTTGAAACTGACTGTGACCGATGACGGCAACGGATTCGAACAGCCGCCCGAAGGATACGTGGCCGCAGGACACTTCGGGTTGCGGGGCATGGAAGAGCGGGCCAGGAGCATTGGGGCGAGCTTGTCCGTGACCAGTGAACACGGCAAAGGTGCGACGGTTGAACTGAAGGTCGACATCGGCAGGAAGGGCAAGGCACGCGAATGACGGAAAAGGCAGCAGAGAACAGCGACGTAATACGGATCCTGATCGCGGAAGACCACCAGGTGGTGCGGCAAGGCTTTACCGCTCTGCTGGGGATGGTGGAAGGCTTCTCGGTCGTCGCGGAGGCTTCGAACGGTGTGCAGGCGATTGCCTTGTTTCGCGAACATCGGCCGGACGTGACGCTGATGGACCTGCGTATGCCGGAGATGGGCGGAGTAGAGACAATCATCAATATTCGCAAGGAGTTTCCTGAGGCCCGCGTGATCGTGCTGACCACATTCGACGGAGACGAGGACATCTTTCGCGCCATTCAGGCAGGAGCGCGCGGATACCTGCTGAAAGGGATGAACATCGACGAACTGATCGACGCGATCCAGACTGTGCATCGGGGCAAATCGAAGATCCCCGCCGCTGTTGCAGAGCGGCTGGCGGAGCGACTTTCGGGCAACGCGCTGACTGAGCGGGAGACGGACGTGCTCAGAACCATTGTCGCGGGAAAGAGCAACAAGGAGATCGCGTCCGCCTTATTCATCTCCGAGGCGACCGTAAAGACGCACATCAACAACCTGTTAAGCAAGCTGGGGGCGACCGATCGGACCCAGGCGGCGCGCATTGCGCTGCAGAGGGGTATCGTTCATCTCGACTGAAGGATACGAGGGCGCTAGCCGCCCCATGCGATGTCAGTCCAGCAGGTGAAGTTCTTTTCCGGGCTTGAAGCGCACCGCTTTGCCCGGAGCGATGCTCACCTCAGCGCCGGTGCGGGGATTGCGCCCGATTCCGGTCTTCCGGGGCTTGACCGTGAAAACACCGAAGCCGCGCAATTCGATCCTCTCGCCGGTGACAAGGGTCTGCTTCATGCTTTCAAAGATGGCGTCCACGGCAGATTCAGCCTTGGTGCGCGGCAGCCCGGTACGCTCAACAACCCGTTGAATAAGGTCTTGCTTGATCACTAGGAGATGGCCTTTCCGATTGCGCCGCGCGAGGTCCGCCGTCTTCGACAGTACCGATGTTAGGAACCGCAGGTGCGATTGTCAATGCCATAACCGTGCCGTAAAATAACGACTTCCGGCAAATGTATTTCGTGTGCGCAGGGATTCCCAGGTAACCTCTACGATGTTCCGAGGTGACCGCCTCTCTCTACGACTGTAACGACGCGCTGCCGCAGCTGCAAAGTCAGGAAGGACATCCACCTCACCATGGCAATTAAGAGCGACCGTTGGATCCGTGAGCAGGCGCTGAACCACAACATGATCGCTCCGTTCAGCGAGAAGCAGGTGCGTGAAGGCGTCATCTCGTACGGCCTGTCTTCGTACGGCTATGATCTTCGCGTCTCGGACGAGTTCAAGATCTTCACCAATGTGAATAGCGCGATCATCGATCCAAAAGCTTTTGACGAGCGCTCCTTTGTTACCGTCCAGTCAGCGAGCGTGATTGTTCCACCGAATTCGTTTGCACTTGCCCGGTCAATTGAGTACTTCAAGATTCCGCGCGACGTCCTGACCATCTGCGTTGGCAAATCGACTTACGCGCGTTGCGGAATCATTGTGAACGTAACGCCATTTGAGCCAGAGTGGGAAGGCTTCGTGACGCTCGAGATATCCAACACGACTCCCCTGCCTGCAAAGGTCTATGCAAACGAAGGATTGTGTCAGATACTGTTTTTCCAGTCCGACGAGACGTGCGAAGTGAGCTATGCGGACCGGAAAGGCAAGTACCAAAACCAGACCGGAATCGTATTACCGAAGTTGTAAAATAGGCCAGTCACAAACAATTCAATCTTCCGCCTCACTACACAGAGCAAAGGTCGTGGAGAAATGGATACAAACAGGCAGAAGTTGCGTGCGCCCGTCAGGCTCATCGCAACTAACAGTCTTTGGGTCGCCGGCTTTCAAGGCCTCTTCGGCGATCCGTGCGGGGTCGATATCATCGCCCTTCCCTTAGCAGAAGCTCTTACCCTGAAGGACCCTGAGGTCATTCTTATCGACTCCGGATCGTTCAGGGCAGCGGGATCGCTGCGGAAAATTCTAGAGCGGTTCCGACACAAATGTCCTTCCATCCGGCTCATTGTGATCGGCGCGGAATACGGGGAACACGACCCGGACGTGGACAGCCTGTACATCCAGGGTCTGATTCTCGCCGGGGCCAAGGGCTTTCTCAGGCCCTCTGCACGACCGGAAGAGTTCGCCGCTGCCCTGCAGTGGGTGCGCGGCGGGTCAATCTGGGCGCCTCGTCAGGTGCTCTCGCGGCTGGTGCAGAGTTCAAACGCCCCGTCATTCCGCGCTGAGGTGCAGGCAAAGCACCAGAGAAGCAACAGCGTCAGCTTCACTCCTCGTGAAGCCGAAGTGCTGCGCTTCCTCGTAGGCGGACAGTGCAACCGCGAGATCGGCGAGAGCCTGGGTATCGGTCCTGTGACGGTGAAAGCGCACCTGGGACGGATCATGCGCAAGGCTGGGGTAGGGAATCGGATTGAGTTGACGATGTATGCGCTGAATGGAAAGGGAGATGTGTCCAGCCCGCATCCGAATGGCTCGCTCCAGCCCTGACGAGAAACGCTTCTCCAACCTGCAACGCCGTTTACTGTTTGATAACGGTGCCCTGTAACGAAGGTCTACAGACCTCTGTACCCTTGTCCCGATTTGGGTCGAAGCGCATAGTCGGTTCAGCTACACAGACTTGGGAGAGTGGGGTTACGGAAGGATCCGGGGTGCGAACCCAGGCGAGTTCCGTAGCCCCCATTTTTTGTCTGAGTTCACTCGTTGCCAGAACTCATCATCTCCATCCAAATACAACTTACGGTCCCTTCTTCCCGTCTGATCAAGTGAGGATTATGTTTGGGCGCCCTTCCCTGAGGGTTAGCCGAAAGAAAGGTACGAATAATGAAGCGTTTTGCAGCAGTTGTGGGTGGGTTGGCGTTGACAGTCTGTTCGATGTCGGCATTTGGAGATTCGGACAAAGCAAAGCTGGATGAGCGGTTGAACAGCGCACGGGACGTGATCAACGAGGTCATGTCGACCCCGGACAAGGGCATCCCGCAGAGCATTCTGTCGGGAGCATCCTGCGTGGTTGTGATCCCGTCGTTCAAGAAGGGCGCGTTCGTCGTCGGTGCTCAGTACGGCCAGGGCGTAGCAACGTGCCGCACACCGAACGGCTGGAGCGCTCCTGTATTCGTTCAGTTGGCGGGTGGCAGCTTCGGCTTCCAGATTGGCGGTCAATCGACTGACCTGGTGCTGGTTGCTATGAACCAGAACGGTCTTCAGGACATGCTCAAGTCGAAGTTCAAGATTGGTGGAGACGCCGCGGCAGCAGCAGGTCCGGTTGGCCGCAACGCTCAGGCCGGTACTGACTGGAAGCTGAATGCCGAGTTCCTCACCTATTCGCGCAGCAAGGGTTTGTTTGCCGGTATTGACCTGGACGGAACCGTGTTGTCGCAGAACTCCGACGATACGCGAACCTTCTACGGCGCGGACATCCCGTTCGAAACGGTATTGAAGGGCGACAAGGTTGTACCGCCCTCGGCTAAGCCCTTTGTGCGGACTGTAGCCAAGTACTTCGTCGTCGCTCGCGCCAACCAGTAACCTCTCACTCGGACTACGCAATACGATACTTCGATCGGGGCAGCCAGCGGCTGCCCCGATTTGTTGTTTGCGGTGCCGTAAACTGGATACTTGAGTGAGTCTCGTAATCCAGGCAGAGGCAAGGCGGGAGTCAAGATACGTGAGTTCTGCGAGTTCCTCTTTGTCCTTGTCATCGTACGGACTATAAGCCTGCTGCCCAGGCAGATCGCCAGAAAGCTAGGGGCAAACATTGGCTTCCTTGCGTTTCATCTGCTCCGGCGTCTGCGTGACACGGGGCTGCGCAACCTTCGGATGACCTTTCCAGAGAAGCATGAGAGCGAACGGCTGGAGACGCTCCGAGGCGTATACCGTCACCTGGGGCATCTTCTAGCGGAGTTTTGCAAGATGTCCGCGTACACCGTAGAGCAGGCAAGCGCTTTTATCCGATACGAAGGGCTGGAGCATTACCGTGCGGCGCGAGCTGAGGGCCGCGGAGTCCTGGTGTTGACGGGGCATCTTGGCGCATGGGAGCTTTCAAGCTTCTTTCACTCATTGATGGGCTATCCGATGGGCCTGGTGATCCGCCGGCTCGACAATCCCCTTGTTGACGGGTTCGTGAACCGCATCCGATGTCTGCACGGCAACCGCGTGATCCACAAAGACGACTTTGCGCGGGGGTTAATCGCCGCGATGCACGCCGGGGAGACGGTCGGGATTCTGATGGACACAAACATGACCCCGCCTCAGGGTGTCTTTGTGCCGTTCTTCGGGAAGCTGGCTTGTACGGCTTCTGGCATGGCGCGAGTAGCCTTGCGCACCGGCGCAGCTGTAGTTCCAGGCTTTCTGCTGTGGGAGGAAGATGAGCAGAGATACGTTCTGCGCTTTGGACCACGAGTGGGTCTGATTGACACGGGAGATGCGGAGCACGACGCGACCGCGAACACGGCCAAGTTCACTACGATCATCGAATCCTATGTACGCCAGTACCCCGACCAGTGGCTTTGGATGCACCGGCGGTGGAAGACTCGCCCACCGGGCGAGGAGGGGATCTACTAAGTTGGCGACCGCAAAGCAGGTATCAGAGTGGGTCAAGGGATCGTTCCGTGAGAGCGATTCCGCCGAAGTGGTTGGCGTCTCGAGCATCGAAGCGGCCACGCCTGCAAGCGTCGTATTTGCCACAGATGCCAGGACGTTGGGGCTGGCCCTGGGCTCCGCGGCGGCCCTGATTCTGGTCAACGCAAGTCTCCTGGATGCTGCGGAGATCCAGGATAGAAGGGTGATCGTCGTTCCAGATGCACGCTACGCCTTTGCGGAGGTTGCTTGCCGCCTCCAGGCACGAGGCGAGACGGCCGGCATCCATGCCACGGCAGTCATCGCGGGCAGCGCGCAGATTGGCAAGGGCACAAGAATCGGAGCCGGCAGCGTCATCGGCGAGGAAGCAACCCTGGGCGACAACTGCGACATCGGGGCGAAGGTTGTGGTGTATCCAAAGACCGTTCTGGGTCATCGGGTAATCGTGCAGGCTGGCGCGGTGCTGGGTTCAACAGGATTCGGATATGTCCGCAATGCAGAGACTGGCGAGTACCTGTTGTTTCCGCAGCAGGGAATACTGGTGATCGAAGACGATGTTGAGATCGGAGCGAATACGACGATCGACCGCGGCGCCTTAGGGGAGACGCGGATTGGGCGCGGATCGAAGCTCGACAACCTCGTCCACATCGGGCACAACTGTGTAATTGGAAGAGACGTGATTATTGCCGCGCAGACGGGAATCTCAGGTTCGAGCGTGATTGAAGACGGGGCGGTCCTTGGCGGGCAAGTCGGGATTGGAGAACATGCGCTGGTTGGTCGAGGAGTTATCCTGGGCGGCGGTGCCGGGGTCCTGAGCGGGAAGAAGATGCAAGGAGCGGGCGAGGTGTTCTGGGGAAGACCGGCGCGACCGTTGAAGGAGTATCTCAAGGATCTGGCACGCTTGAGGAAGCGATGAGGGAAGCGGCTGGAGCAGATTCCTGGCGGAGGACGACGGGAAACAGGACAGCGGAAGTCTGGTCGGAGAAGAAGGTGCCGCTATCTTGCCTGCAGGATCGAGGCTGAAGGATTACGAGGTCGGCAAATGGCAATTGTTGTGGTGGGCGGCCATACGCGAAACATCGGGAAGACAAGCGTCGTGGCCGGTCTCGTCCGGGCGCTGCCGGAGATGCGATGGACGGCGTTCAAGATCACGCAATTCGGACATGGTGTGTGTTCGGCGAACGGGGAGCCTTGTGAGTGCGAGACGGCGGAGCATACGATTGCGGTCAGCGAGGAGCGCGACGGGGCAACCGGGACGGACTCGGCGCGATACCTGGACGCGGGGGCGGTGCGGTCGTTCTGGGTGAGAACGCGGCAGGGTCAGCTTGCGGAGGCAATGCCGCGGCTGCGCAAGGAATTCGAGCAAGCGCAGGCGGACGGCAGCAACGTGATCGTTGAATCGAACAGCATCCTCCGGTTTCTGAAACCGGATGTTTTTCTGACGGTGCTCGACCCGGCAACCAAGGACTTTAAGGAGTCGGCGCTGCGGTATCTGGATCGGGCGGACGCGGTGCTGCTCCCGGAGCTTGAGATAGGAAGGCCGGAGTGGAGTGGGGTCTCGCTGAAGCTGATCGAAGGAGTGCCGAGATTTCAGATGAAGCTTCCGGGGTACGTGACGGGGGAGATCGCGGAGTTTGTGGCTCGCAAGGTCGGCTGACCTCACCTCCATGTGTCTGCACCTGTGGAAGGCTGTGGGACATTGAGCAACAAACGAACATGACCTGAAGGCCCAAGTTGTCTTAAGTATGTTTGTCCCTAAATTGCTGATCTCCTTTAGTCTTGAACACTCTCGTGTCTCAGTGGTTTGTTTAGGGATATTATTCCCACTCTCTCCGCGGTTCCGGCTGGGCCTTCTTGCTCCGATTCAAAACGCATCACGTTAAATTAGGGCACTGGTCAAGTTTCTTCGTCTGGTAGGTGCCTCGTAATGGATGCGGGTGTCTTTTAGGGGAGGGAAGGACAGGATCGAGCTGACGGCGGCAGACGGTAATAGCGATTGAGGGCGATAAGTACTCGCCGTCGCTGGAGCCGGCGTTCAGGATTACGAATGTGTGTTTGGGGCGAGGTTGGAAGAGGTATTTCAGTATGAGCAACAGAAGAACGGGAAGAGGTGGTGGAACCCACATCTCAGAGTCGAGATGTGGGGCACCCGGCATCTCAGTTGGATTATCTGTTTCCTGATTGCCTATCGGATGGTACAGGATTATTTGCTGTCGCCTTATCTGATGAAGCGTAGTGTCCAACTCCATCCGCTCCTGATCCTCTTCGCGGGAGGTGAAGTTGGGGGAATTGGAGGAATCTTTTTGAGCGTTCCAATGCTCGCCGTGGGCAGGCTCTTTTTCTATGAATATCGCCAGCAAAGAAAACCATCCGCGGGGAGTGCCGACGAGGTACCGACATTGACGGGACACGTTACGCATATTGAGACTGGTTAGGTCGATTCTCCCTGCTTCCAGGAGCCATCGCTCTGATATATGGATTCTAGAATCCCGATGGGCGCTGTTGCCGCTCGGATCTACGGGCCGCAAATAGTTCCAAACGCAAGACATCCAACCCTTTCCTTTGACGAGGTGGGGATGATTGTCCGGGAAAAAGAAATGGCGAGTTTCCTTCCTACTGCGTCGCAGATCCGATAACGCTTCATCTGACCTCAGCCGTAAATTCACGCGCCGGGCCGCAAGAAGTGTTTGAAACATTGATTGCAGATTCCACTCCAGGTTCGGCTAAACGCGAGACACGTCTGACCAGCACACAGGTCTCGGGGTGAATGCGGCAGCCGATCAGCACAGGCTCATGCCGATAGCCACGGCGAATACATGATTCACGACGAAAGGACATCACGAGCTGCTCCAGGACGAAAGACAAGAACGCGGACGAAAGGAGAAGTAAGAATTCGATCCTCCAGACAGCCGTGCCCGCCACGGCCTCGCAAAATTGCGCGGCTAAGAGAAAAAACAACAGCAAAAACATCGCCCTTGACATAAGGCGCTTTCATACATGACGTGTCACCATTCATCCCATGCGCAGCATGGCAGGCGTCACCATGCTGGCCGGGAGATGATTTCAGGGGCGGACAAGACGACGGCGGGGAGCAGGTTAGCTAAGGCAGAGCATCGTAGAACTGAACAAGGTCGTTCGTTTGGATGGCCAGCGTTTTGCCGTCTGGAGAGAACGCAAGTTCTGCTTCCCCCTTAGAAGACAGACTGATCTGGACGATGCGCGTCCATGTTGCAGTGTCGTAGATGTCCACACGCTTTGCAGCAACATGATTGCTGATATCGAGCCAACGAGCGCCGCCCGACGTGATGTTAAGCAAGACAGCAGCGCGCCGCCCATCCTCGGAAATGACCGCTCCACCATTGGCAGACATCGACTCCTTGTCATGTCCAGGGACGCTGTGAAGCAGAGTTCCGGCCCGATCATAGACGACGATACTCGGGAGATTGTCGTTGAGCGGATTGTCGCGGAAGTAAGCAGTTTCGGATTCGAGCATGATCGCAGCCGCTGGCTGGATGTGGTCAGGGGGGATGATTGTCTTCGCAGAGCAGTAACGCCCCTCCGAAATCCAGTGGCCTTGGGTCCCTGGCCCATGTTCGACCTCGATGAACCTTCCATCGTCAGCAAAAGACCGAAGCCGAACGTAATGCTCTGGCACCGGCGGGTACGAGCAGGAGTGGAGAACCTGCAACGATGCTGAGTCGAGCCAGGTGTAACTGCTCTCGGCCCTAGTGAACCCGTCAGCGAGGGCAACGAGACTTTTTCGCTGAGGAGATTGCAGAACCTGATAGCGGGCCTGATCAGAGGCTCTCAATAGATCGAAGGCCGCTCGCTCCTTGAAGCCATTCTGATCGACAACGTGCAACTTATCATTGGCCACGACGAGCATGTCGTCCTTGTCCGAGAAGAGCACTGCGACAGGACTGCTCTCCGTAGTGGGGAGCTTCATCTGAACCACACACTGCGTTGGATTTCCAGACAGCTCAACGACGTTGTACAGTGCGCCAAGTTCAGGCGCGCTACGAGGAACGACTTGCTGCGACTTTTTGGTGTAACCAGTCCAGAGGTTTCCTCGATGATCGAAGGCCAACTTCAAGGGCACGTAGCCCGTGTGATGAACGACAAGCGGTTCCGGTTCCCACCCACAGGCTTTGAGTGAAACACTTCGGCTAGGAGACAGTTGCACCGCTGCATCTAGAGTTGACGACTTAGAAGCAGCGCCAGCACTAATAGCGAAAACAAAAGCCATCCCGAAAACCCCGCTAGTAAGGAAGCATCGGATTGCTGCTGCCTTGCATATGTCCATACGCAACATCATAGAAAAAGTGCGGAACGACACCTAAACCTCCCCAAGCGCTTGCGTTAAATCTGTCGACATGCAGAAGGCCACCATCCAGGTGCACAGAAGGACTTGTGCCAAGTCGCGAAAATTCGCTCCCTTGTCCTTGTCCAGTTGCGGCGTTTTCGTTGTACCCGTGCGGGCCGGGACCGAGTCTTGCCGCCAGAGCCGATTGTGCGTCAGAACCGTCATCGACGGTCATGTTCACATGGCCGCCAACCACAACCGCTCTACCATTAACGTCGTAATCAATATGAACGCTATCTCGAACTTCGTCTGCTGAAACCCCAAGCTGTTTCGCGATGATTGGAACGTCATTATTGTATTGAGATTGGGCCCGTGAATTGATCTTTGCTGTCTTCGCATCGCTTGAGCTCTGTTGTTGGGCCGAATCATCACCGTATGGTGTTGGCAGGCTGTTGAGATAATTCACCGCAGCGTTCCAGTTTAATCCACCACCCGAATAGCCATCGGGAAGATCCCAGCAAAATGCAAAGTCTGCACAATAGTTCCCGCCCTCGTAGATCGGGTAACCTCCGTTATGATTGGCTTGCGGCTGCGCAGGCTGTTCATGCCCATCCATGTCGATATTAGTGTTTGGGTTATTTCCAACATAAGCGTAGAGATTCAGACTCTGTGGATCACCGAACTGCGCATACGGCACGCTAGTCGGTGACGCAGCCCAGTCTGGAGTGATGAACCGCCCGAAGTTGGATGAGAGGTACCTCGCCCCAAAATAGTCGAGACCTGTCTCGTCGTCCCTATCTTTGCCCGTGAAATGCTGCTCGGTTGCGTTTGCGCTGCCAGTGCAGGTCAGGCCATCTCCAAAAGGATAGCTGGTGCACGTTTCCTCCGAGGTGCCGACGGCGGTCGTCTGCATGCGCTTGGTGCCGAGCCAGTCGGTCAGGTTGTAGTGATAAGTGTTGCTGTTCGGCGTGTAGGTCGCGATCAACCTCCCGCCAGCGGCATAGACGTTGCTGTGCTGCCACTGCCCGGAGCCGTTGAGCTCCGTGATCTGCTGACCGCTCGCACCTACAGCGTCAAGAAAGCATCTTGCCACGGTTTGCGCGCCTGCGGTAAGCAGTCGGTTCGAAGGGCTTCTATGTCTCCGCGCGAAGATCTTCAGCGGCCTGCCGGGCGGCGCTCAGGACCGCCGGATAGGTGTAGGGCGACCACTTCAACACGTATCCGTTGCCGAGTTCGCTTGTGAACTTGAACTTGTAGGCATCTGGATGCTCGGAACCGGTAGAGGCCTCATGCTCCGCCATGCTGTGCCTGTGCCTGACCCAGGCTGTGTGCATGAGCCGGAGCATATGGTAGGTGAAGTAAAGCGAGGCGTGGGCCTTGCCTTCGGTATCGTCCGGCATGAATTGGACGTAGCCGTAGGTTGCGTCCTCACCCTGGCAGGAACCCCGGGTCTCAATGCCGGGAATGCTGTTCATCAACTTCACAAGGTCAATGACACCTTGATCGATCTCGACGATTTCACCAGATGCCAGCGTTAGCGGGACTGTCGGGTGCCCGAACGAGACATACCCATCACCCGCTGTTCTGCCTGCCGAGCGCTTCGATTCCAAGAACGCCATGATCTCAGGATAAACGTACTGCTGCGCTCCTCTCTGAAGCAGAAGGCTCGAAAGGAAGATCTACAAATGAGAGCTGCGACAAGCGACCATGCCTGAGCGGCACACTGTATGCGCAAATGTTATTGCGGCGTTGAGGAACCGGGATTGCCGGGAATGGTGATGTCGAGCGTCTTGACAGGGCCGAGGGTGCTGACGGGCGGAACGAGTTGCGATTTGTTTCCAACGACAAGTACGGCCAGCTTCGCCGGGTCGATGTACTTGTTGGCTACGCGGGAGACATCAGCGGCGGTGACCGATTCTATGCCGGTCTTGTATTTCTCCAGAAAGTCTTTCGGGTAGCCGAAGAAGGCCAGGGTGACTTGTTCGTTGAGTACCTTATCAGGGGAGTCGTAGCGGAAGATGAAGGAGTTCAGCTGGTCTTCTTTGGCTTTGCGGAGTTCGTCGGCGGTGGGCGGCGTGGTCTTCAGGCGGCCGATCTCTTCGAGCATGGCCTGAGCGGCGGCGACGGTGCTAACGCTCTTGGTGGAGGCGGAAACCTCGAAGATGCCAGGATGATCGTAGGAGGCACCATAGCTGCCGCCGACGGAATAGGCGAGACCAAGCCTGGTGCGGACGTTCTGGAAGAGGCGGGACCCGAAGCCCCCGGCAAAAATCTCGTTCATGACCGAAAGCGCGTAAAGGTCAGGATTGCTGCGCTGGGTGCCGAGGCCGAGGATGAGGACGTTGGACTGGTTAACGTCGTTCTTATCGACAAAGTAGACGCCGGGTTTTGGGCCAGGGAAGTCGAACTTCGCCTTCGGGGGCGCCTTGCCGCGGGGAAGACTGACGAAGGCGGCGAGGAGCTTCGCCTGCATCTCGGCGGGATCGAAATCGCCGGAGACGGCGATGATCATGTTGTTGGGGATGACGGTGGCGTCGTGCCAGGCTTTGAGGTCGGCGATGGTCACGGCGTCGACGGTGCTGTACTGCGGCTCGCGGGCGAAGGGGCTGGTGGTGCCGTAGACGAGCTGCCCGGCGAGGCGGCCGGCGATGCTGCCGGCGTCGTCGTTGCGCCGAGAGATACCGGCTTCCATCTGGCCGCGGGCAAGGGCGAGTTTGTCTGCCTTGAAGGCGGGGTGAAGGAGCAAGTCGATGGTCGAGGCGAAGACGGAATCGAAGTCCTGTTTGAGGCTCGACCAGTTGACCGTGGTCAGTGCGCCGCCGCCGGAGGTTTCAAGCGTTGCGGCTTTGGCTTCAAGCTGGTCGTCGAGGGCGTCACCGTCGGCAGTGGCTGTGCCGCTGGTGCGCCAGGTCTGACCATAAAGCGAGACGAGGCCGATCTTGCTGGCAGGCTCGTCGCGACTGCCGCCGCGGATCAGGATGGTGCCGTTGATGAACGGAAGCTCGTGGTCCTCCTGGAGGAAGAGAGTGAGGCCGTTTGGGAGTTCGACGCGGCGTGGTTCAGTGGGTTTGAAGGCGTGGAGAGGCGGGATGGGGATCTGCTTCCAAGGCTCGGTGGACTGGGCTACAGAAGAGAGGGTGACAATGGCTGTGATAGCTGCCAGGGCTAAATTTTTGGATATGCCCAAAGCTGAAATGCGGGGGTTGCTCCGCTTCGCCGCGCGATGTCCGGCTTCGGTCGAGATGACGCTTCTTCGCTGCGTGGAAAGAAGCATTTCGTGCTGCGCCCGAAGGCCCACCTTGGTGACGGTGAAGCCCTCGCGAAGATGGTGCACCCGCGTTTTCGGTGAAGGGAATAAAAGCAAGTACACCACGTCGCGAAGGATGACAGATTCTCTGAGACGAAGGAGGACAACGTTGAACAGAGTCACTGCGCACCTCCGCTTATAGCCGCTGCTTTGTCTGGCGCAGGCGCGACGAAGTCGATCTGGGCACTGGTCCGATTGCTGTCGAGGAAGATCTTGTTGGCCACGCGGCGGACATCGGCCTTGGTGACAGCGTCAATCTTGTCGAGATCATGGAAGAGCTGGCGCCAGTCGCCGAAACGTGTCTGGTACTCGGCAAGCTGGTGGGCGAGGCCTTCGTTGTCGGCGAGGCCGCGGAGCAGGTCGGCGCGCGCGCGGGTCTTGAAGCGGGCGAGCTCGGCGTCGGAGATGTCCGTGGACTTAAGCAGATCGAGCTGCTTGTGGATGGCCTCGCGCATCTGGGCGGGCGTGTGGCCCGGGAGCGGTACGGCATAAACGGCGAAGAGGCCCGGGTACTTGTCGCCAGGGTAACCGGAGAAGCCTTCGGCCTCTGCGGCGATCTGCTGGTCGCGAACGAGGGCGCGATAGAGCCGGGCGGTGCGTCCATTGGAGAAGATGTCGGTGATGGCGTCGTAGACCGCGTCGTCGGGATCGCGGTAGTCGGGCCGATGGTAGCCCTCGATGTAGAAGGGCTGGGTGGCTTCTTTGATGACGACGGATTTCTCGGCGTATTGGGGTGGCTCGACGGTGGTAATGGGGAGCGGCTTCGGCCCGGCAGGAATGGGAGCGAAATAGCGCTCGAGCACGGGCATCGCTTCGCTTGCCTTCACGTCGCCGACGACGGCAACGACGATGTTGGAGGGGACGTAGAACTTCCGGTGGAACGCGTCCGCTTCCGTCGCCGTGACTTGGCTGATGTCGCTCTCCCAGCCAACGCCAGGGCGGCGATATGGGTGGGCAGTGTAGGCGGTAGCAACGAACTGCTCTAGCATACGGCCGGTGGGGGAGGAGTCCACGCGCATGCGGCGTTCTTCCTGGACGACATCGCGCTCCTTGTAGAATTCGCGCTCAACCGGGTGGCCTATGCGGCTGCTTTCCATGTAGGCCCAGAGTTCGAGGCGGTTTGAGGGCATCGACCAGAAGAACTGGGTGGAGTCTTCGCCCGTCGAGGCGTTAAGGCCAACGGCACCGTTCTGCTCGGCGAGCTCAGAGAATTGGTTTGGAATCACAAACTTTTCTGCGGCAGCCTGTGCGGCGAGGAAGGCTTTCTTTAGAGAATCGAGTCGCGCCTGATCTTGAGCGACGGGCTTTCGGAGCTCCGCGTCATAGGCGGCGTAGGCGGCTTCAACGTTGGCGAGCGCCAGCTTTTCCGCGGCATAGTCAGTGGTGCCGATCTCGGTCGTTCCCTTGAAGGCCATGTGCTCGAACATATGGGCCAGGCCGCTTTCGCCCTGTGCATCGTCGGCAGCGCCGGCGTTGACAAGCGTGAAGTAGCTGAAGACAGGGGCCGCTGGACGTTCACAGACGATGAGGGTGAGGCCATTCGGAAGCACTTTGACGGTGGTTCGTTTTTCAAAACTCGCGAGATCCTGCGAGAGGAGGTTCGAGGCAGTGCAAAGCAAAGTCGAGGCAAAGACAAGATGACGCAGACGCAATCGCAGAATCCTCCAACACTGCGATAACGATACGCGAAGCAGGCCGACGTGCAAGCGGCGCGAGTTCATTAGCTCAATTCGTTGTGCGAACAAAGCCTGACAATGCGAGGGGTTTGCTCATCTGGCAGAGCATAGCCAAGAACAAGGTCCTGGCTTGAAGTCGCCGCCGCGATGGTCTGGCCGTGCTATCCTGACGCGACCATTGGGAGACCGCAGAAATCAATGAGGCTGAAGCGTTTAGACGGATTGCGCGCAGCAGCCATTGTGATGGTGGTGCTCTCGGAAAACAGCCTGGTGGACCTGGGATGGACGGGCGTAGAACTGTTCTTCGTGCTGTCAGGATTTCTGATGACGCGGATTTTGCGCGACTCGCGAACGAACAAGAGCTACTGGTCACGGTTCTACCTGAAGCGAGCTGTTCGAGTTGTTCCTCTGCTTCTTCTTGCCGTTGTGGTGAACAAGCTGTCCACGCACAATCTATCGCCAATCGGGGTTGCGGGCTACGCGCTCTTTATGGGCGATGTCGTGAACGTCACACCCTATGCGAAGGGAGCGCTTGGTGTGCTCTGGTCGATCGCCGTAGGAGCGCACTTCCTGCTGCTATGGAGCGTTGCGGTGCGGTTCTTGAACCGCCGGACTCTGCTCATCGTGTTGTCTGCTCTCCTTGTCGCGGAGCCTGTGCTCCGTCACTTCTACACGCGGTACTCCGGCGGTTTCGAGCCGATTTTCTATCTCACGCCATTCCGGCTGGACAGCCTTGCAGCGGGTAGCTTGCTCGCGCTGCTGGTGGAAGATGCAGCCGCGGCGCGGACGCTGATGCGCTGGAGCGGATGGGCTGCCGTCGCGCTTACCACAGCGTTTCTGGTGGTGTCGTACCTGTTCTATCCGTGGTTTGTGCGGTCGTATAACACGGTGCTGTACAACACGACCAGCTACTCAACCCTCGCTGCCATCTACTTCTTCGTCGTGGCGTGGGTGCTGTTTCTGCGCGAAGGCGGTTGGGTGGAGCGGCTGCTTTCGTGGGTGCCGGTGGTATACCTGGGCAGGATCAGCTACGGGATTTACCTGTTCCATCCGTTTGTTAATGCGAGCTTGAAGAAGCTTTTGCATATGTCGTATGGAATCGCTGGAGAGGCCTCGAACCGGAGGATATTTCCAGCTGCGATCTTGATCACGGGCGTGGTGTGCGCTCTGCTGTATCGGCTTGTCGAGGTACCAGTTCGTGCGTGGGGAGAGAGAAGGGCGAAGCGCATCGAAGTGGACCGTGGGGACGATCTGCGCACGGAGCAGGAAGCGATCGCGATACGAGAGTTAACAGGCGCTTCACTTGACTGAATGAATGACCATTCAGTATGCTTCGCTGCGTTCGGGCATTCCGCCCGAAGGAGTGCCGTGCATGGCTGGTTCGGGGATCCAGATTCGTAAAGTTGCCGTGCTGGGCGCGGGAACGATGGGGTCGCGCATCGCGGCGCATGTGGCAAATGCA
The DNA here is from genome assembly GCA_964658395.1 of uncultured Granulicella sp. Taxonomy (GTDB): domain Bacteria; phylum Acidobacteriota; class Terriglobia; order Terriglobales; family Acidobacteriaceae; genus Edaphobacter. The sequence goes on from CAZZYQ010000001.1 coordinate 169,761, forward strand.
GGCTTGCCGGTAGTGCTGCTGGATATCGTACCGCCGGGGACTGCGGCCGATGCTTCGGTTGCCGAGAAAAACAAGTTTGTCATCGCAGCCATCGACGGGCTGAAGAAGTCCAAGCCAGCGGCTTTTTATAGCGCCGAAAGCGCTCGACTGATCCAGTCTGGCAACTTCGAGGATGACCTCGCGCTGGTGAAGGACTGCGACTGGATCATCGAAGTGGTCGCGGAGAATCTGGAGATCAAGAAGGCGCTCCTGACGAATGTGGAGGAGCACCGCCGACCAGGATCGATTCTTACGTCGAATACTTCGGGCATTCCAATTGCGAGCATTGCGGCGACGCTGAGCGATGAGGCGAGGCCGCACTTCTTTGGGACGCACTTTTTCAATCCGCCGCGGTATATGCGGCTGCTGGAGATTATTCCTACACCGGAGACCAACGCGAGTGACGTGGCGACGATCGCGCACTTCTGCGATGCGCGGCTGGGCAAGACCGTCGTGCGATCACATGACACGCCGAACTTCATCGCGAACCGCATTGGGACGTTCTCGATGGGCAATGCGATCCGGTTGATGATGGCCCAAGGGCTGACGATCGAGGAAGTAGACACGCTGACCGGCGCGGCCTTGGGATGGCCGAAGACTGGAACGTTTCGGTTGGGCGACATGGTGGGCGTGGATGTGCTGGCGCATGTGGCGACGAACTTTTCCGCCAAGGCCGCCGAGATTGAAGACGAGCGGCAGGATGTAACGCTGCCACCATTCATTACGACGATGCTTGAGCAGAAGTGGCTGGGAGACAAGGCGGGGCAGGGCTTCTACAAGAAGCAGGGCAAGGACGAGCAGGGGCGGGACATCCGGCTAGTGCTGGACTGGAAGACACTCGAATATGCGGCGAGTACGAGGCCAAAGTTTCAGGCGATCGAGATGGCGAAGAATGTGGAGTCGACGCCGAAGCGAATTGCACAACTCCTGCATGGCGACGCAGCGAAGGACAAGGCTGCCGCGTTTTATTGGCCGCTGCTGACGGAGCTGTTTACGTA
>CAZZYQ010000002.1:0-113072 GCA_964658395.1 uncultured Granulicella sp.
TCCTTGCGCAGGTCGAAGTAGTAGCGCGGATTGTAGGTGGCTTCCATGCGGTCCCAGGCCCGGTCGGAGAGTGAAAGATAGCTGAGGCCGGGAGGAATCATCACCGACTTCTGCGACCCGCCGATGAGAACGTCGATGCCCCAGGCGTCCATGTCGAGGTGTGTGGTGCCAAGGCCGGTGATTGCGTCCACCACCAGCAGAGCTTCGCTGTTCGTCTCCTTCAGTAGCTTCGCAACTCCGGGGGTACAGTGCCGGACACCGGTCGAGGTTTCAGTGGCCTGCATGAAGACAGCTCGTGTCTCGAGCTTTAGCGCGGCCTTGACCTCGTCCAGTGAAAACGTGCCGCCGTACGGTGCGGTCACAACATCCACTGCACAGCCAAACGCCTTTGCGAGCGCTGACCAGCGCTCACCAAACTTACCGCCGCAGAGCACCAGGACGCGGTCTCCTGGAGAAGTCAGGTTCGAGACAGCCGCCTCCATCGCGCCCGTGCCGGAGCTGGAGAGGAGGATGACGTCGTTCTTTGTTCCGACAAACTCCTTCAGCTGCGCGAGGACGCGGGTGTAGAGGGCACGGAACTCCGCCGTGCGATGGTGGATATCGGCGGCGGCCATGGCGAACTGTGCAGCAGGAAGAAGCGGGGTGGGACCGGGCGTGTAGAGTCGTGTCTTACGGATCATGCCCTTATTGTAACGATGGACCCGAGCTAGGGTGACGCTGCAGCGTACAAAGATGCGCGGCATTCTGACCGTGCGTTGCCCCGGGGATGTAGCACGACTGATGCACTGCAGAACTGAGGCAACGAGGATGAACTCTATAACAAGAAAGGGCGAGACCGAAGTCTCGCCCTTTTTGCTCGCTATGAGCGGTTTAGGCTACTTGATGTTGCCGTTTACGCCGTTCGGGAAGAAGGCGCCCTGGTTGTTAGCTGCGCCGCCGGTGACGATCTGCAGCACCTGCTGCGGGGTACGGGCAAAGCCGAGACTGTCCTTGCCGATGTTGACGTCGACCAACGCCTTGATTGGGTATGTCCCTGTGCCTTCAAGACTGACGTTGGTGTTGATGATGCCGTAGTCGTCGACCGTGGTGGTGCTGCCGGTTGGGTTGGCTACGGCGGAGTTGGCGAGTTTGGCGCGAGTGGCTGAGATCATCTCGGTAAGGTTGTTGAGTGTACCGGTTCCGCCATCCAGGCGGTTGATGGAGAAGCGAACCAGACCAGCGTGGTAGGCCTCAACCGCATGGATGCCGACCGCTGCGGGCAAAATGTTCTTCTTGTCGGTGATCAAGGGAGCCGCGCCGTGGTACGCCGTAACGCCGACATCCTCAAATATGTAGGCTCCAATCAGGAAGTTGGCGTCACTGGCGAAGGGGTCAAAAGCCGGCCCGATGCCTGCGGCCATGGAAAGCGCATTGAAGGAGTTGAACAGATCGATGTTAGGCATCGAGACTGCAGCGGACGCCAGGGCACCCTGAAGAAATAAGACGTGCTTGGCTTCTTCAGTAGCCGTCTCTTTTGCGTAAGCGGCAATAACGGTGTCGGTGAACGGAACCGCCGCGAAGTTTGGCTTGAGGGTAACGGTCCCACCCGTGCCGCCGTTGACGCTGATCGGAACCGGGTTGTTGGCCAGCTGGTCGATGGTCTGACCGTACACAGCAAGATTGTAGAACTGTGCTTCGAGGTATTCCAGGTTGAGTGCGAAGTTGAGGTAGTCGCTGTCAGTCAGCGTGGTGGACTGCGCATTTGCCTTGGTCACGCCGGCGAAGGCGAGGCCGGCCAGCGCGGCGCCGCCCAGCGAGAGCATCTTGCGGCGGCTGTTGACGATGACTTCGTCGAGGATCTGTGTCTCTTGGGTTGCCATGTTTTCTCCGTATCGTTACTCGTGCCTAGGCTGCAGTGACTGAGATGGTGCCGTTCAGTCCATTGGGGAAGAACGCGCCGCTCTTTACGCCCGCGCCGGGTGCGGCACCGTAAAGAATGTGGAGCACCTCGTCGGTGGAGCGTCCGTAGGCGATTGCGTTCATGTCGGCTGCAACGACGCTGGATGTGCTCAACGTGGTTTCAAAGCCGCCGCCAAGGGTCGCACGCAAAGCGGAGATCTTGTTCGCGTTCGTCAACACGGTCTGATCGGCGCCGGGCTGGGCGGCCGCGCCGGCGATGATGGTGCGGATAATGCCGGCGTGGTACGCCTCCACAGACTGAAAGCCAGCGGCCGTGTTAAGAATGGCAGAGCTGGAGATGAGCGGAGCGGCACCTGTATACGCAGTAACTCCGACGTCCTCGAACGTGAACGCGGCAAGCAACAAACCAGTGTCCCCGGCAAAGCCACTTAGATCGGCACCAATGCCCGACGCGGTCCCGACAGCACTGAAGCCTGCAGTGTAATCCAGATTAGGCCGTGGAACCGGGGTATAACCCGCCGCCGCAATCGCCGCGCGAAGATCCCGAACATGGTTAAGTTCGTCCTGGGCGAGCAGGTTTGCAAGCTGCGCATACGAATCGTTCGTAAACGTGATCTTGCTGCCGCCCACGGTTGTACCGGCCCCACTTCCAGCGTCCGCAGCAGAGAGTCCACTCCCCGTGACTGCGTAGAGATAGTATTCGGCTTCCAGATATTCAAGGTTGAGCGCGAAGTTGAGGATGTCAATGTCCGGATTATCGGAGGGAGTCGGGGGCGGGGTCGGAGTTGTGGGAGCGGGCGTTGATGAATCGCAGCCTGCGATCACCGTTGCCGCGGTTATGGTTCCTGCTCCGACCAGAAAACTCCGGCGAGACAGGGCCTTATCTATAACACTGGTCAATTTCTTTTCCACGGTTGCCTCTCTTTTGTTGCTCGTTGACGGTTTGCGGAACGCTTGCTGAGCCGTTCAGCCCGCACGTATGTAAAGCGATGCGCGATTTCGCGCCCGAATGCTTAGGAAACGGGGAAAGGATGTTATCGGATTGCAAAAAGGTCGCCTTTCTTCCCGTCCCAACTTTGGTTGCCTGCAGGAGTGCCAAATTGATCCACTGGAATCAATTAGGATTGATCCCATGACAATTTCATCGCGAATTCAAACCGACATCGTTACCGCGATGAAGGCCAAGGATGAGCACAAGCTGACCACGCTGCGCATGGTGAAGGCGGCGCTCAAGAACAAGGAGATCGACAAGCGAGAGCCCCTGACCGACGCCGAGGAGTCTCAGATCCTGACTACGCTTCTTAAGCAGCGGCGCGAATCAGTTGAATCGTTCACCAAGGGCGGCCGGCCAGAGTTGGCAGACAAGGAACAGGCTGAGATCGCCATGATTGAAGGGTATCTGCCGCAATCGGCAAGTGAGGATGAGGTCCGCACCGTGGTGCTTGGAGCCATCGCACACCTGGCTGAGGCCGGGCCAAAGCCCGGACCGAAGGACATCGGTCCCGCCATGCGGGTGGTCCAGCAGCGAATACTTGCAAACAACCTTCGGGCCGACGGCAAGATGGTCAGTGACATCTTGAAGGCGGAGCTGGCGAAATAGCGCGGCTCTATTCCGGCAGGATCTTCACAAAAATTCCGTCTGGAAGGGTGGTCCCTCCAAGTACGTGAACAACTCCGTCGCGAGTAAAGCCACGGAGCATCGCGTTCGGTTGCGCGGGAGCCGATGCGGATCGTTCGCGAGCGGCAATCGGCAACTGGGATGCCCGGGCCTCAGCGGAAGGGACGGGCCGTGCGGCAGTCGCCTGTGGTCGCCTCATGCCCCGGTCCATCGCCTCGTTTGCGAGCCGGTCAGCGTCCTTGTTCTTGTGTCGCAGAGCATGGCTTATTTCAAAACCTTCCAGCTTTGCGATGCGCCGCTTTGCCTCGTCGTAAAGGGGCTTCAAGTCCGGACTTTTCACCTGGTACTTGCCCAGGATCTGCTTCACCATCAACTCGGAGTCTGAAACCACGCGCAGATGGCGGTAGCCGTTTTCGAGCGCGTAGTGCAAACAGCCAAGAAGACCCGAGTATTCGGCGTAGTTGTTTGTGCGGATGCCGAGAAACTCTGACAGTTCGGCAAGGATGGTGCCGTCGGCGGTTTGAACAACCGCGCCATAACCGGCCGGTCCAGGGTTCCCGCGAGCGCCACCATCGCAGTGGGCGAGGATCCACCGCGGCTGCTCGCTGGGGGCGCGGACCGGGTCAGGCCGTGTACCAAATAGACCGAGCGCTGGATCGTTTGAGGAGGCTGGCATCCCTCCAGTCTACTGGGACTGATTATCCCCTTCGCCATTGCTCACGTCTTTGCCAGATTTCGGTCTATCTAGTTGAACGTTAAGTCTCTGACTCCGGAGTCGGAAACAATGAATTCAGAAGCACTAAGCCTTGCCCACGATGGCGAAGGAGCCATCGAGAGAGCCGTACCGCTCCGCACGCCTCGAATTGGGCGCGTCAGCCCGTTCGCGTTGAGCCTGGGCAGTCCGTCGATTTCACCGCGCGCAATGGCCGCGGGCGACGCACTAGTCGCAGGCAGTACGTTGCCGGTAGAATCGGTGGCAACGATGCCCAGGGCGGCGGCACAATCCGGCACACGGGAAGGCAGGGGAGCCAAGCTGACCCCGGCCCAGTTGGACGCGCGCGTCCAGCAGCGGGCCGAAGATGATGAGTTGATTCGAGAGGCGCAGCGCGGCCAGCGGTCGGCCTTCGATGCCCTGGTGCGGCGCTATGACCAGTCTGTGTTGCGGCTGGCCTTGCATATGCTCGGCAACGAACAGGACGCGCAGGACATTCACCAGGAAGCGTTCATCAAGGCGTACCGGCACCTCGGTAACTTCCGGTTCGAGTGCTCCTTCTACACTTGGCTTTACCGGATTGTGACAAATCTTTGTCTTGACCAGCTGCGAAGGAGAAAGTCGCGCCGTGAAGATCCGGCGACGGCGCTGGACGCGAGCGGCGACGAGATGGACCTGATGGCCAGCGTGCCAGACACACGGTCGATGGCGAATCCAGGCCGCGAGCTGGACCGCAAGGTGATGAGCGAGCGGATAGGCGAAGCGCTGGACAAGCTTACGCCCCGAGAACGCACGGTATTCGAGTTGAAGCACTACCAGGGACTGAAGCTGCGTACCATCGGAGACATGCTGAACACCACCGAGGAGACGGCCAAGAATACCCTCTTCCGGGCCACTCGAAAGCTGCGGCATAACCTCGCAGAACTCAGGGCCTAGGCGGGCACGAGCAATAAAGTTAGGGCTAGGGCTGATGTTCGGCATGGTTCGGGACAGCAAACGGGCAGACGCACAACAGACCCGGCTTGGAAGAGTAGAAACTTGAGGCTGAAGAGGCGAAAGCAATGAAGTGTGAGACCGCACAACAGAATATGGTCTTCGCCGGATATGGCGAACTGCACGACGAACAGATAGACGGCCTGGAGGAGCACCTTGCCGGGTGCGAGACCTGCCGGGAAGAGCTGGAAGCTCTGAGAAAGCTCGAAGAGACTCTGGCGCACCATCCCATGCTTGAACCTTCGCCCAATTTGTTGGCGCACGCCCGCATGAAGCTGGACGAAGAGCTCGACCTTATCCCCGCACACGGTTTCCTGACGCATGTGCGCGGACTTTTTTTTGGTTCTATCGCCAGCATCAGCGGCGCACCTGCCTTGACCCTTCTGCTGATTGGCCTCGGATTTTTCGCTGGCTACTACACGTTCCAATACCAGCAGCTCCACAGGCCCATCGCGAACAAGGTGGTCTTCCAGAATGAAGCAAACAGCACGATTGCCGCTATCAACTCGATCGTGCAGACACCCGACTCCGAGGTCGTGCAGGTAAGCTACAGCCGGCTGGTGCCTGAGACGATACAGGGATCGCTGGACGAACCTGAGATCCGGAAGCTGTTGATGATGGGTTCGATGGACAGCAGCCTTGGTGGAGTGCGCGAAAGCTCTGTGAGCCTTCTGGCGAGTGAATGCCGGGCTCAGCACCGCTGCCTGGCGGGTGAGGACGGTAGCGGCATTCGGAGCGCCCTGCTGGTTTCGCTTCGATACGACAAGAACCCGGCAGACCGGCTGAAGGCGCTGGAAGGCCTGCAGCCGTACATAGCCCAGGACAAGCGGGTGCGCGACGCGGTATTAGAGCTGTTGATGCACGACCCTAGCGCGAGCGTTCGTCAGGCGGGCTTCCGGCTCTTGCCGCCTGTGCAGTCCGACTCGAGTGTTCGCAAGGTGCTTCGCACGCTCGCAGCACAGGACGAAAACCCGTACATACGGACGGCTTCGTTCCAGGCCTTGCAGAGTGTGGGCGATATTCAGTAGAAGTCAGGGATGCAGGCTGTACGTTTCAGAGCGGCAGTTAAGCTCGCGAAGGTTTCAGGGTTCTCGATGGACATCACGCAGATCAAGGCCGGCAGCCTCGCCATCGTTCTTCCGCTTGCGGCGGCCGGTCTGGTGCTGTGCGCAACTGCATCGGCCCAACCCGGGGCGGTCGGTGCCCGCAGCGCCTTTGCGCGCGCCTTCCAGCAGCCTTTACTCGCAGCGGGGTACCGGGGGTTGGGAAACGCGGCGTCGGGTCCTCAGGGTTACCTGGGAGTCGCCTTCCGCGACATCAACGAAGAGCGAGCCGGAGCTCTGCGGTTGAAGGAGGCTCAAGGCGCAGAGATCATCCACGTCGATCACGACGGACCCGCGGGCAAGGCTGGCCTTCAGGAGCACGACGTGATCCTGCAAATCAACGGGCAGACGATTGAGGGCGAGGAGCAGCTTCGCCGTGTTCTGCGCGAAATCCCGCCGGGACACGGCATCACCATCGTTCTAAGCCGCGACGGACAGCAGCAGACTGTTTCGACGCAAATGGCCGACCGGGACACGGTAGAACGGCTGGCGTGGGAGCATCGTACGACCGTGCCTGAGCCGCCGCCACTTGCGATGCGCGGCAGTCGCTTCTTCGGCGGAGAGCCGGTGACGATGCCGCCAATCACCGCCGCTCCAGACCCGCTTCCACATAGCCTGATCGGGAATGTGCTGCTCGGATCGTCCTACACGGGCGCCGCGCTGGAGATGATCGGACCACAGCTCGCCCAGTTCTTCGGATCGCAAGGAGGAAACGGTTTGCTGGTTCGCAGTGTCGATCCCAACAGCCCTGCTGCCACCGCCGGGCTTCGGGCCGGAGACGTTGTGGTTCGGGCAAACGCCGTTGTGATCGCCGGACTCGGTGAGTGGTCAAGGCTGGTGCGAGAAAATAGAGGCCGGCCGCTTACGGTTGTGGTGGTGCGGGACAAGCAAGAGCAGATCTTCGTGCTGGTTCCGGATTCAAAGAAGCGGTCGAGCGTAGAATCAGGCCCGCTCATGCCCGCGACCGAACATGCTCAAAGCATCGACGGCATGATTCCCCGGATGAACTAACCCAATAACCGCTTCCTGATCTCCGATCTTTCTTGTCATCGCAGACCCGAAGGCGTACAACCGGTCACTGAGATACAGTGTTGGCCGGAGGAGTTCCATGAGAGGCATTTTCAAGTTCAATCTGGTGGCCGCGGCCTGTGCGCTGACCACTCTCGCCGCGTTCGCAGTGGATGCAAGCTCCAGGCCGGTCAAGCTGGACGGGTGGATCAGCGAGAGCCAGTGCAAGGCAGATCACGCGGGCAAGGGCGCTGACCCGGCGTGTGTCGCGAAGTGCATCAAGGAAGGCGGAAAGCCGGTCTTCGTCGACGCCAATAATCAGGTGTGGGCCATCGACAATCCTGACGCAATCAAAGACCACTATGGCCACCACGTCCTGGTTACCGCGATCGAAGACAAGACGGGTAAACAGGTCCACATCACCAAGGTGAGCATGCTCGCGCAGAATGCGGGCTCTGGCAAGCCGGCCCTGGAACACAAGTAGCTCCGCGCGTCTGCTGATTGCTCTGCTGCGGCTCGCTGCTGACCCATGTAAACTTGTAGGAATGGCTTCGATGACTACAGACCCTGGGCAGAGCACACCGGTACGCCGCCCGGAGGTCAAGCGCTTCTCGGGTGCTGTACGGCGTCTTCGGGCAGTAACCCGGAAGCTGCGTGAGCTTGGATCGATCGGCTCGGCGTTACTCTCTACCGGTCACCCCTACATGGCCCATATCGTTCCGATGCGGCGGTGCAATCTTGCCTGCACATATTGCAACGAGTTCGACGACGTGTCGGACCCTGTTCCTGTGGGCGAGATGCTGCGCCGAATTGACGATCTGGGGCGGCTGGGAACCTCGGTGATCACGATCTCGGGAGGAGAACCGCTCCTGCACCCTGAGCTTGACCAAATCATCGCCCGGATTCGTAAGACGGGCGCTATTGCGGGAATGATTACAAACGGCTATCTGTTGATGCCGGAACGAATCGAGCGCCTTAATCAGGCGGGCCTCGATCATATGCAGATCTCGATCGATAACGTCGTGCCGGACGAGGTCTCGAAAAAGAGCTTGAAGGTGCTGGACAAGAAGTTGCAGATGCTGGCTGAGTATGCAGACTTTCACGTCAACATCAATTCGGTGGTCGGTGGTGGTACACCTCCGCAGGATGCGCTTACCGTAAGCGAACGCGCCCTGGCGCTGGGGTTCAGCTCCACCATCGGCATCATCCACGACGGAAGCGGGCAGTTGAAGCCGCTTGGAGATGCGGAGCGGGCGGTGTGGGACAAGGTGCGTAAGCTGACGCGCCGCAGCTACTCCCGGTTCAACCACTTTCAGGGAGCAATTGCGAATGGCAAGCCGAACGATTGGCGCTGCCGGGCTGGTGGCCGGTACCTTTATATCTGCGAGTTCGGCCTGGTGCACTACTGTAGCCAACAGCGCGGCTATCCGGGCGTTCCTCTCGCGGTATATCAGACTGCGGATGTAAAGCGCGAGTTCCTCACAGAAAAAGGCTGCGCCCCAAACTGCACCATCAGTTGCGTACACCAGGTCAGCTACATCGACCACTGGCGCGCGCCGCAGAAGTCGCAGATAACGCCTGGGAAGTCGCAGGGCTCGCCCGAACTGGTGCAGATCCGTTAGCGGTACACCCGAAGCGGTCCGCAGCAAAAACCAGAAACTCACACAGAACACATCGAAGCTCGGCTACTTGCGTAGCGATGCGCGCGCCGAGTTCTTTGCGGCGGGCCCGGCTTCGGCGAGCGCGGCATCAATGGTCTGATAGGTAAGACTTGGATCCATTATCTGCGTCCATCCCTTGTTGGAGACGACAAAGATTGTGGGCGTCTGCGATAAACCAATCCGTTCGCCCAAAGTGTAGTCAGCCTGGACCTCTGCGGCGAGCAGACCGGCGGGATCCATAACGAACGGCATGTTCAAGCCGTGCGTCTGAAACCAGTGCCGGGTAAAGTTGGCGAGATCGTCCTTGCTGGCAATCGCGGTCTGCGAAGCGAAGACGTCGCCGCGAAAGGTCTCGGCTGTCTTTGGTGAGACCTTGTCCTGGAGGTACCGGGCGGTGATTGCTGCGTCCAGACTCCAGACATGCATCTTCAGCGGGAAATCGTGGCGCACTAGTGGGATCTTATAGTGCTCGACGGCGGCATGGATGATAGGGAACGCGCGAGCACAGGCCGGGCACTCAAGATCTTCAAACTCATAGATTGCGACCTTGGCACCGGCAGGCGGCTTGACCATCGAAGTGTCCCGAAAGGAATTCCCCTTACCCGGAGGGGCGGAGTTCTGGGCGAAGGCGGCCGCATCCAGAAAAACCAGAGCGGCGGCGAGGCAAATGGAGGCGAGCGCGGGACGGTTCATGTGGCTTAGACGCATAGAGATCACATTCCTGCTGCGTTCATTTTAGACGGAAAATCGACACCAATGCACCCAGCGACCGGGCCTGGCGGCGTTCTCCCCATCCCGAGCTGGATTAGTACTATGACCAAATGGGAACGCGCAATAGCCCGAACGTTGCTAATCGGATTTTAGGGAACGGCTGATAATAGTTGGATGAATGAAACTGCAGGCGGTTCCCGGTGCAGCGCCTGCCGTGATGGCGTGGATAAGCCGTTCCCGTTCAGCATGGCATTCCAACCAATTGTGGACGTGGAGACAGGTCGCGTCTACGCGTACGAGGCGCTTGTTCGCGGGATGAATGGCGAATCGGCCTCTTCCATACTGAGTCAGGTGACCGACGTCAACCGCTACTCGTTCGACCAGAACTGCCGTATTGCTGCCATAGAACTGGCCTCACGATTAGGCCTGGCCGAGACCGGTGCGCGACTGTCGATCAACTTCATGCCCGGCGCCGTCTACAGTCCCGCAGCCTGCATCCAGCTGACGCTTGCGACCGCGCGGAAGTGCCGCTTTCCAGTAGAGATGCTCATCTTCGAGATCACGGAGACGGAAAAGGTGAGGGACCGGGCGCATCTGCGAGGCATTGTAGACGAGTACCGCCGTCAGGGCTTCAAAGTGGCCATCGATGATTTTGGGTCTGGCTACTCCGAACTCAACCTGGTTGCGGACGTGCCGTCCGACTATCTCAAGCTGGACTTAGACCTGGTGCGCGACCTGCACAAGCGTCCGGCGGCGCTTACCATTGTGAAGTGGATAGTGGAACTGACCCGCCGCCTCGGCCAGGACATCGTTGCGGAAGGGGTGGAGACCTTTGAGGAGTACGTGGCGCTACGCGAGAGCGGAATCCGGCTCATGCAAGGCTTCCTTTTTGCGAAACCTGCTTTTGAGTCGCTGCCAGCCATCAGCCTGCCACAGACCCCACATTCCCTGTCGCAGCCGATAGAAGAAGCCGCCTAGCTGAAGTGAGGAAAGCGCACCTGGATGCGTAGGGGTCATCGGCGCACCCCGTTATGCCTTGGTTCGAACGAATTTCGCAACTCCGCGCCTGTCATGTCACTCTAAACTTGAGTGAAGATCATGCAAATCGTTCCATTCCCTAAGGTTCGTGTCTGGTGGTTTTGCGGCATCGGCCTCCTTCCGGCAATCGGCATTGCCGGCGCGCAGGGTGTACAGAGCCTTCCCCAAGCCCCTACACCGAACATTCCCGCGCCGCTCACTTACACTCGCCCTGTACCGAATGGGCTACCTGTCGCCGTAGCCGTGCCTGGAGTGCTGAAGTTGGGCATCGATGATGCCATCCAGCAAGGGATGCAGTACAACCTCCAGCAGGTTCTGGCGCAGCAGAACGAGCGCGCCGTGCGCGGCGAGATCCTCACGGCCGGCAACAATCTCCTGCCTCAACTGACCGCGCAGGCCCAATCGACTGCAAACGAAATCAATCTTGCTGCCATGGGGTTCAAGCCGTCCTCGCTCGCTGGACTTGGTCTCGGCACCACCTTTGCGGAGATCGTTAAAGTTAACACGACCTCGGCGCAGATTAACCTCAACCAACCGCTGTTCAATCTGCCGGCGTATGAGTTCTACCGCGCCGCACAGAAAGCAGAGTTGGTCGCGCAGCTAACCACCCGACTCGGTCGCGGAAACGTGGCGCTTCAGGTAGGAACAACTTATCTACGCTGCCTCGCCGATGGAGCGCAGATCGTCAATGCGCAGGCACTTGAACGCTCGGACGCGGTCGCACTGAACCAGGCAACGCTGTCCCATGACGCTGGTGTGGGCACCAACCTGGATGTGCTGCGGGCACGGGTACAGTTGCAGACCCAGCAGCAGGCCACAATCAGCGCACAGAACACCCTGGCTAAGGACAAGATCGCTTTGGCGCGACTGATCGGCTTACCGGCGGACCAGGAGCTTGAGCTTACCGACACTGTGCCGTTTGCGCAGTTCGACACCATGGCGCAGCCTGCGGCACTTGAGCTCGCCTACACGCGGCGCAAGGATTATCTGTCTCTACTCGCCCAGCTTGAGGTGGCACAGCACACCGCGAAGGCAGTCAAGTATCAGCGCTTTCCCACCCTGGCGCTTGGTGGGTACTACGGCGTGATTGGAGAAACGACTGGCCTTTACCACGGTGACTTTGTGGCCCAGGGCAAGCTGCAATTCCCCATCTTCCAGGAAGCATCGCTGCGCGGCGAAGGCGAAGTCGCCGACGCGCAGATTAGCCGGGTCAGGTCACAGATAGCGAACCTGCGGGTGGACATTGACGAGCAGATCCGCGCCAACATGCTCGATGTACAGTCGTCTTCGGAACGCGTGAAGGTGGCGCAGAGCAACGTGACCCTCTCCGAGCAGGCGCTCGCAGACGCTACTGAGCGCTTCAAGGCAGGTGTCACGGACAATCTTCCGCTCGTGCAGGCGCAGGCGACCGTTGCCGCCGCGCAGAACCAGCTCGTGCAGAGCGAGTTCCAGTACAACCAGTCGAAGCTGGCGTTGGCGCGAAGCATTGGCGTGGTTGAAACGCAGTACAAAGCCTACCTGGGCCGTTGATCCGCGCGTTCCTAAACTCGATCCCGCGTAACAGAAGCGTTGCAGTGTGAAAGCATAAAAGCATGGCGGTCGTCTCGAACGAGGTGGAAGCAAGTGCCGGAAGCGCGTTCCTTTCGCGCGATTTCAGGCTTTATCAGAGCGCCCGGCTCTTCGTAATCCTGGGAGCGGAGGCGCAGTCGGTTGCGGTGGCCTGGCAGGTCTATCAGATCACGCACTCGGCGCTTGCACTTGGATACACGGGTCTTGCACTCTTCCTCCCCGGCCTCTTCTTTATGCTGGCCGCCGGACATGCGGCGGACCGCTACGACAGGCGGCAGATCATCCTGCTTTGCTACACGGTGCAGTTCGCCTGCACGGCCCTGCTGCTCTGGTTTGCGCTGCACGGAATCCAGCGAATCTGGCCGATCTATGCCGTCCTCATCGGGATTGGCCTGGGACGTGCGTTCAGCGGCCCGGCTTCCTCCGCCATGGTTCCGAGCCTGGTGCCAAAAGACCACTTTGTGAATGCAATCACGTGGGGCGCGACCATCTATCAGATTGCGAACATGGCAGGCCCGGCCGTGGGCGGGCTTCTGTTTACGCTGCCGCTGACAGGCGTGCTGGCGCGATGGAACGGCGCTGCAATCGTGTATGGTTTCACGCTGACGATGCTTGGCGTATTTATCGTGCTGATCGCCATGATTCGCACCCGGGTGGAGCGCACCGAGAAGAAGGCGTTCAGCCTTGGCACCATGCTGGCGGGGATGAAGTACGTCTGGGAGACGAAGCTGCTGCTGGGATCGATCTCGCTCGACCTGTTTGCGGTGCTTCTGGGCGGCGCGGTCGCGCTGCTTCCCATCTTTGCCACAGATATCCTTCACGCCGGGCCTCGCGGACTCGGTCTGCTGCGTGCCATGCCTTCGGTCGGCGCTCTCGCCGTGAGCCTGACCATGGTGTGGAGGCCGATCAAGCGTCGCGCTGGAGTGGTGATGCTGATCTGTGTGGCAATCTTCGGAGCGGCGACCGTAGTTTTTGGGCTTTCGCGGACCATGTGGGTAAGCCTTATCGCGCTCGCGATCGTCGGCGCCAGCGACATGGTGAGCGTCGTCATTCGCAGCAGCGTTCTGCAGCTTGCGACGCCGCCCGAGATGCGGGGAAGGGTGAGCGCGGTGAACTGGCTGTTCATTGGTGCATCCAACGAGTTTGGAGAGTTCGAGAGTGGTCTGACAGCGCATTGGTGGGGAGCGGTCCGTGCGGTCGTCGTCGGCGGAGTCGGCTCGCTGATCGTCACAGCCGGATCGGCCGGCCTGTTCCCAGCATTGCGAAGAGCAGATAAGCTGACTGCGGAGTCTCTCCGCAACGCGGACGCGGAGCTAAGCGCGGCCGAGCCAGAGTAACGATCGGCCAAGGCTGTACAAGGGGTGGGTGTGGACAACGGGAAGAAGTATGCAATCGGCGGGACCATTGCGTTGCTGCTCGTGGTCGGGATACGCGTAGGCCTGATCTACCGTGAACGGCACCAGGAGATAAAAGCGCCTGCGACAGCCGCCTACACGTCCGATCCGGACGATCTCGTCTTCCTCAAGAAGCTGCGGCCAGACTCCATGAAGGACGTGAGGGACCTGATCGGAAAGACTCTCTGGGTCTCCGCAGGTGGCCAGATGGACTATTACCCTTACGCGAACCACAAAGCGGAGTACGCAAAATCGCAGGGAGTTTTGCTGGGTGCAGAGCCCCTGGCTGTGAAGGACGCGATCGAGCAAGTCGCACCGAAGGCAGCCACGTTCCGTATTCCTGGCGGCGACAGACAGGTGCTTCTTGTCTTTACCCTACCGAAGTCCAAGGATCCTGAGGCCCAATATGCGGTTCCGGTCGGATACCGCGAGGGCACAACCTACACCTTCCAGACCGATGAGATCTTCTTCTACGAGGACCCACACGTGCTCTACAAGCACTGGACACCCGACCAGTGGAAGGCGATCGATGAGCACAGGGTCATTCCAGGCATGAACGAGCGCCAGGTGGAACTGTCTCTGGGCCAGGTGAGCAACAGCGGAAGCCAGGACTACGGCAATCGGACGGTGACGTTCGACCACCAAGGGCATCCCATTGACGTGACGTTCGAGAAGAACAAGGCGACAACCATTCGGGGGCAGTAGCGCGAGATTGATGGCTTATGTCGCGCTCGCTACGAGAGCGCTTTGAAGGGCAAATAAGAGCCCATTAGTGCTGATCGTGAAGCTGGTTGTAAAGCGATGTGCGTGGTTTGCGAGCAAAGCCCGCGAGAGCAGTCAACCCATAACTTCAGCAGCCAGTATGGCGTCGTGAGGGAAGCGTAAACAGAACTGCAAAGCGCAACCTCAAATTCGTCTTCCATCCTCATCAGCCCGTATTGCGCAGTCCGGCGCTGATGCCATTGATCGTTGCCGTAATCGCGCGGTTCAGCGCCTGCGCCTCAGGCGATTCTGGATCAAGATCGGGCTGTGCGCGTTTGCGGCGGATGAGTTCAATCTGAAGCAGGCTCATCGGGTCGACATAGGGGTTGCGTAGCCGAATCGAGCGCTCAAGGACCAAGTTTTTCTCCAGCAGCGAGCTTTGGCCGGTGAGCACGAGGACCATCTCCCGGGTGAGCAGGAACTCCGCTTCAAGCATGTTGAAGATACGATCGCGCAGCGATTCGTCTTCGACAAGCGAGGCGTAGAGGCGGGCGATGCCGAAGTCGGCCTTGGCGAGGGCCATCTCAACGTTGCGGATGATGTCGATGAAGAGGGTGAAGTTGCGGGTCATGGATTGAAGTTGCGCGAGGCCATCCGGATTGCTCTCGAGGTACTGCTTGATGGCGTGGCCCACCCCGAACCAGGCGGGAACAAGCTGCCGCGACTGCATCCAGCCGAAGACCCAGGGGATGGCGCGGAGGTCGGCCAGGGTGCGCTTACCGGTGCGGCGCACGGGACGGGAGCCGATGCGTGCGTACTCCAACTCGGCCATCGGCGTGGCCTGTTCGAAGTAGGTGAAGGTGTCAGGGTTATCGATGATGTTGGCGCGGTAAAACTCGAAGGAAGTGGCAGAAAGCTGATCGAGAATGCGCTCCCATTCCGGGACCATGTCGCCGCTGAGGTGAGGAAGATACTGCTCGCCGGGCCGCGTTTCTGCTGCTTGCCGCTGCAGAAGGACGTCCGGGCGTGCGAGCGCGTCCAGCGAGGCGGCGATCATCAATTCAAGATTGCGTTCGGCCAGGATTACGTCTGAGTACTTCCAGTTGAGTACCTCGCCTTGTTCGGTGATGCGAAGCTCGCCATTGAAGCTGTCGATCGGCTGGGCAAAGATAGCGCGGTGGGTAGGTCCGCCTCCCCGACCGACGGTGCCGCCGCGGCCGTGGAAGAGGCGTAGATTTACGCCGCATTCGCGGGCCACGTCGTGCAAGGCACGATGCGCCTTGAAGATCTCCCAAGTGCTGGTAATCATGCCGCCGTCTTTATTTGAGTCAGAGTAGCCCAGCATAACCTCCTGGCGGCGGTCCCACGAAGCGAGCAACGGCTTGTATGCTTCACTGCTCCATAAGCTGCGACAGATCGCAGGGGCGTTCTGCAGGTCTTCAATCGATTCGAACAGCGGGACCGGCATCAGGCCGGGGTCGTCATGATCTTCAGAAGCTTCAACACGCACGCCCCCGAGCCGGGCGAGCCAGAGGACCGCGAGCACGTCCTCGGCGGACGTAGCGCCACTGATGACGTACTGGCGGATTGATTCAGGGACATACTGGCGCTTGAGTTCAGCGATGGCACGAAACGTATCGATCACCTCCTGCGTCTGGGGCGAGAGCGCAGGAGGCAGGCTCAGCGGCGTCCCGGTGTCGCGTTGCGAGGCGACCAGCCCGGTTGCATTACGCTGCGGCTTCCAGGCCGACAGCTCTGCGATGGCTTTGGCGTGGACCTTGGCGTGCTGGCGAATGTCCAGGGTCTGGAGATGCAGCCCATACGTCCGGACTTCCATGAGGAGCGGGTCGATGAGCAGCTCGCTGAGGCGCACGCCGCGGTTCTCGACCAGCGACTCGCGAATCAGGTAGAGGTCAGAAAGGAGTTCCGTCGCGCGTGTGTAGCGCGGCAGCGGCAGCGTTCCGGCGGGTACGCTCAGCCCCGCACTTGACTGCGGAACACTGCCGAGGCGGATCATAACGCACGCCAGCATGAGCCGAATGCTCTCGAAGGGGAACCGCTCCGCCAGAGCGTTTTGACCAGCGGTCTTAAGCCGAGTGAGGTACTGCTCCAGCTTGGCGGTGAGCGCGGCAGAGACAGGCACCTGCTGCGTGGAGCTGCCAAGTTGCTCGAAGACTCCCTGCAGGCGCTGGGTGTAGTGCTGGATGAGCAGGGCGTGCGCCATCGCGAGCGCTTCACGCGTCGCTTCCGGGGTCACGAACGGGTTGCCGTCACGGTCGCCGCCTATCCATGATCCGAATGAAACCAGCACTGGCATTTGCGCCAGCTTTGGCGGGGAACTCTCGGGCATGAAGGCCGGATACTCCGCGGCGAAGGCAGCCGCCACCTCGTTGTACAGCACCGGCAGGGTGTCGAACAGGGATGACTCGTAGTAATCAAGCGCCATCCGGATCTCGTCGCGCACAGTGGGCCGGGCGCTACGAACATCATCGGTCTGCCAGAGGGCCGTAATCTCGGCAGTAAGGTCACGCTCCAGCGACTCTGTCTGACGAGTTGTAAGGGGTATGCGGTCCAGTTGTTCCAGCAGGTCCGAGATGCGGCGTCGTTTGAACATGACAGACCTGCGTGCGACCTCGGTCGGGTGGGCCGTGAAGACGGGAGAGATGCAGATCCTGTTCAGAAACTCAAATGCCCGCTCTCCGGCAACGCCTGCACTGCGGAGCTGACGGAGCGCACCGCGTAAGGAGCCGCGCTGCGGTATCTCGCTGGCGGCAAGCTGGTTTGCCTGCCTGCGCCGCTTGCGATGGTTTGTCTCAGCAAGGTTGATCAGTTCGAAGTAGAAGCTGAAGGCACGTGCAAGACGGTAAGCCTTTGTAGTGTCGTCGCAGTAGGAATGAACGCTGAAGAGCGCCTGCTGCATCTGGCTACGCGCGGCGGCCATCGGATCCGCGATGGCTGCGGTCCTGCTCTCCGCCTGTTCCGCCTCCCGGCGCCCAATGGCAGTCCGCCGCAGATCTTCTACCGCGTCGAATAACTCCGGGCCGGCCTGTTCTTTCAGCACCTCCCCAAGTAGAGCGCCGAGCGACCGCACGTCGCGGCGAAGAGGGGCTTCCTTCAGCTCGGCGGTTGCCGCTTGCACTTCGGCAAGGCGTTGCGACCAACTAGCAGGGGTCCAAAGAGACGGCATGTGTTTGATTATGCCTTGTACCGGGTCAGGTTTGCTGGCCTTCGCCGTCCCGGTCTTTTTCGTCACTCAGGATGACTTTGACCTCTAGCTTCTTGCGGCCTCGAAACACCGTCACAATCATTGCGTCGCCTGCGCGATGGGAGTTGATGGCTGCAGAAAGGTCCTGAACGTTGGCAATGTCCTGCCCGTCGACTGCTACGATCAGGTCGCCGCCCAGCATAACTGGCGTGTTGCCCTGATAGCGACGCTCTGTTCCACCCTTCAAACCAGCTCGCTCCGCAGCACCGCCGGGCAGCACCCGCTGGATGAGAACGCCGTAATCCGCCGGAAGGCCGATCTGTTCCGCGATCTCCGGCCCGATGGGCAACGGGACGATGTCGAGCGATGGGCGCCGGACCCGGCCATACTTCTCAAAGTCGGACAGCACCTGCTTCGCAGTGTTGATCGGTATAGCGAAGCCAATACCGGAAGACTGGTCCGCCCCATTGTTTGCGATCAGCGTCGTAATTCCTATGACTTCTCCGCGAGAGTTAAGCAGCGGGCCGCCCGAGTTGCCCGGGTTGACGGCCGCGTCAGTCTGGATCGCATCTTCGATGGGGTTGCCCTGCGGTCCGTGGATCGAGCGTATGGCCGAGATGATGCCGCGGGTCATGGTGCCGCTGAGGCCGAAAGGATTGCCAATTGCGTAGACGCGCTGGCCGACGATGAGGCCGCCAGACTCGGAAAGCGTAGCCGGAAGCAGATTGGGAGCGTTGATCTGCAGAAGGGCGAGATCGTGGTTCTTGTCGACCACAACAACCTTGGCCTTGTACTTGTGTTTGTCGGCAAGCGTAACTTCGACCCGCTGGGCGTTGTCGATCACGTGGTTGTTGGTGAGGATGTGCCCCTGTTTATCGAGGACGAAGCCCGATCCTTGCCCTTGCTGCGGGACCGGCCCATAGAAGAAATCGAACGAGACAGCCGTGCTGGTGATGTTGACAACGGAAGGCAAGGCTTTCTTATAGACGGCGATATTCTGCTGTTCTTCGACGTCGAAGGCAGGCGCGGCTGCAGCCTCAGTCAGTTCAAAGGTCCCACCTGGCCCGCTCAAGCTCGCTATCTTCGTTCCACTGGCGCTGGGCAGATCCAGCGCCCTGTGGATCCAGGGTGAGATCGAGCCGCTTGTGGCCGTATGCGTGGTGACATAGTAAAAGCCAGAAAGCAGAACAAGGACCAGAAGAACCCGCCGCAGTTTCATACTTCCATTGTAGCGAGCCGCAAGGCCCTGCGGCACACGCGATGGGCCCGGGCTGTGAGCAGGCGAGTCAGTACTTCCAACTTGTTACATCCGCGCCTTCCGGCGCTGTCTTCGCGATCCGCTCCATGATCTTTGGCAGATACATGGTGTTGTAGTGCAGCCGGGAATAGGCGTTGGGCAGCGAAGGATCGCCGTTCCAGCAATGTTCGGCGCGGGGACCGTAAAGGACTTCGCCGTCATAGGGAACGCCGACGCCGGCCGTCCCGGTTGTCTTCAGGAAGTCTTCCATCAGGTAGACGGCATCGTTCAGGAAGTAGGTGTCGTCGCTGCCGACGTAGAGGTGAATCTTGCCCTGCAACTTTGGCCCAACCGTGGTCCAGTCGCGCTGGAGCTTCGCGTTCAGGTCGTAGTGGTCCTTCCAGTAAGCGGCGACCTTGGGGTCGATCGCGCCCGTCTCCTTGTCGAAGATCGGCTGCGGGTACCCATCGGCGCCGACCGGCGAATAGACGGCTTGCCAGATGTCGAACTGTTCCCCTGAGCGGCCGTGGTCGCCCAAGGCGGCCTCATAGGCGACATTGTCGCGGACACTGATCAGTGTGTGGCCGAGATAGTCGCGCATCGCAGGCTGTTCCACCTGCTTGTTCGCGCCTTCGAGATAGAAGATGTTCTTCTGCTTGTACAGGTCAGTCGTCATGTAGGCGTGGAAGTCGACCGGGTCGGGGCAAGCTACAAAGGCGCCATTGTAGAAGTCCGGATTGAAGAGCTGGACGGCGAGCGACTCCCAGCCGCCGGTCGAGCCGCCATAAACAAAACGAGCCCAGCCCTGGCCTATTCCGCGAAACTTCTGTTCGATAGCTGGGATCAGCTCCTGCTCGAGTGCGCTGCCATAAGGGCCTAGGTTAGCGGAGTCGACCGCGTACGAGTCATCGTAGTAGGGGTTCGCGTGCTGGAGCTTGACGACGAGCACACGCGGGAAGTTCGGTCCGCTCCACAGCTTGTACTCGTTGTACGCCTCTTCCTGCTGAATGCGGTTGTAACCGGCGAGATGAAAGCGCTCGGAGTAGTTTGGCTTGAGATTGGGATCGGGCGGAGTGGTACGGAAGTCGTCGATATCGCTGACGAAGTGGTCATGAAAGATCATGAGCGGGAAGTGCGCCTGCGGGTGTTCGTCGAAGCCCTCCGGAACGAGGACCACGGCGGACAGGTAGGTGGGCGTGCCCCAGAACTTCGAAAGCATCGCGGACTGAATCTTGATGTGGCGGATGTATTTCGTATCAGGCTCGGTTGGGATGGGCGGTATGACCTGATCGAGCGTGAGCTTGATGGACGCCGCTTTGGGGCCGATGTGGAGCTTCACCGGTTTGCTGTAGAGATTGCCCGGAGCGATGTTCCAGTGCTGGCCTTCGCCGCGGTCCGGGGCCAGCTTGATGGTGTGACCGTCGGCGCGGTGAAAGGTCTGGTAAACGTTCAGCACGGCCTGCACCGTGTAGTCCCCCGCCGGCACATCGGCAAGCCGGCGGACCGGGTACCCGGCAGCGTTGGCTTCGAGCCTGATCGCTTCGTTGGGCTTAGCGCCGTCGATAGTCATGCCGAAGACGATCTGCGAGCGCGGAGTGTCGTCGATCTGCATGCGCGGCTCGGCACTGTTGTCGTTTGACAATAAAAAGAGCAGTCGGCCATCGAGCGGTTTGGCAGATCGCGCCGCGGGAAAGGTAACCTCGACCTGCTGAACTCCCGTCTGCAGGGTTGATTGGGCTGGTACCGATAGGGCCGCACTGAGAAGCGCGAGAAGACAGAGAGATCGAGGCATGTCAGGAGTATACAAACCCGTACATATCCGGCTGATTCCTCTCAGGCGACCGCTTGGCCGGCTCCCAGCCTTTACGAGCTTAGTTCATCCAGCTTTTGTCCTTAGGATTCCTGGTGCGCGGATCGTCGGGATCGACGTAGCGGCCGTCCTTGTCGAAGTGGACTTCGCGGTTCTGGCCTCGCATATAGACCTCGAACTTGCGGGCGGCGCGGCGGCGCTTCCATCGATAGTAATCATTGCGAAGGCCGAAGTAGCGCTCCGAAGCTCCGAAAGCCAACCCTTTACGCGGTGCGAGTTTGACATACAGAAACCCGCACAATGCGCCAGAAAGCTGCAACAGAGCGCCGAAGGCATTACGGTCCTTCAGCAGGATGGCCACGGCGATCAAGATGTAGATCGTCACCATGTACTTCGCTTTGATCCGAATGACAAACCAGAACAGAAATTCCTGGTCGCCGAAGAAGATGCCGATGGCGACCAGCATGCCGAAGACGCCGGACCAGGCCCCTAGAGCGATCGCGCGTGGATCGAGTGCGAAGACGTGAGTGAACGAGATGGCAGAGGCGACCAGCGCACCGCCGATGGTGGAGCTAAAGAACAGTTCGTACAGCCACCTGCTGCCAAAGGCACCCTCAAGCAGCGAACCGGTAAACCACAGCGTAAGCATCCCGAAAAGGATGTCGAGCAGACCGGTCTGCAGAAACGCGTACGTCAGTGGCTGCCAGACCTCGCCCCGCATCAGGGCAGCGGGCTCAAGCAGAAGGTGTTGTACCAGAAGATCGGTCGCCGCAGGGGCGATCCAGTGCATGATCGCCAGCGTAAAGAACACCGCAACATTGGCGAGGACGAGCTTACGCGTGGCGCCGGCGAACGGCGGAAACGTCATCGTGATGGGGCTGGAGCGAGGCATCAGTCCTTATTTCATCATAGGCCCTGCAGGAGGTGAGCACGGATGGGGGACGGGTTTCAGTATGGGAGGGAGTCTCCGCCTCTTGCACGTCGGCGCGAATCCAGCCAACCGGCGAACGCCTGGCAGAGAAGCACTGACAGAGCGACCGTCCACTCGCCAAAGATCCGAGACTCGTACCACATTCCGAAGATCAATGTGACGACCAGGCACGGCAGTGCAGCCAGCATGAAGATCCGCTGATCGTCAGTGAGATACTTCCTGGCCATCCAAAGCGGCAGGAACAGAAAGCCACCTGCGCTGGCGACCTGCGGCCAATGGAGCGGGTCGGCTACAGCATGAAGTATGCCGATGGGACGCACTCCGGTCTCCCCTGGATTATTCGCAAAATGATGAACGATAGCCAGCCGCAACGGAAGCCACGCAAACAGGACGACCGCGGCAACAAGCCCGATCACCTTGAAATGGCGCCGCTGGTAGGCGACTGCAGAGGCGAGCAGAGAAAGGTAAATCGAAGTCTCACGTATCGGCAGGTCCAGCAGAAAAAGCGCGAAGAAGGGAGCCCAGGCTCCTTCCAGAAGGAAGAGCGTGGCCAGACCAAATACGGCGAAGTGAGGCAGGTCGTAGGGATACCAGAGGTTGAGTTCGGCGCGAGACGCGTAACTTGCGTTGAGGATGACAACGACCACAACTCCGCCTAGCCACCACAGTTCGGGAAGATGCCGCCAGGTGTACCAGGTTGCGCCGAAGGTCATCGCCAGGACGGAGATGCAGCCAAGTAAAACGCAGATGAGTTTCTCCGGACTCATCGGCTCTGGCCTCGCGATGTGGCGCGGGGTCCTCTCCTGACTTGCGCCGATACTGGCCGCGGCACTTCCCAGCGCGGCACTGCGACCGGCCCATCGCAGCACGGGCATCATGGCAATACGACCCTGATACGGCATTCTTTCGCCGCCGCTTGCATAGAGGCGGAGATCGAGATAGCTGTCGTTGACCAGGAAGACCGAACGACCGCACTGCACCGCAGCGAGAAACAGCAGAAAGAAGATGAGCAAGCGAGAGGTTAGAAGGCCGCCCGCTTCAGTTTGGATCGCGTGGCCGCCATGTTTGAGCAAAATGCGTTCGGTTGCGGCCGGTCCTGCGGGCACTTCTGGCATAGAGACTCCCTGGCGACTTTTGGCTCCGGCGACTAGCTTTCAGGATGCTTGAGCCGGGCCACCCGTGCAAGCCCACGTTTAGGGTCGGTCATCGATGGTTTCACAGCGTGGGCTCAGCGCGGCTTCCCTGCTTGTGTTCCGGAAGCAGGAAGCGGAAGAGTCGCGGGGCTGCGGTGACCAGCGGGGTCAACAGAGCGGACGCCAAAGATAACGTTGTCCTTGGAGACTGGAAGCTTGAGCGTTGTCGCAGTGCCAGCCGCTTCCATCGTTGTCCAGGAAGGCTCCTCTGTGGCGCGCCAGACAACCTCATAGACGGTGCCTGCCGGCGCACCCTGGGGCGCATCCCAGACCAGTTCGGTGTTGTTGTCCAGATTGGACGTCATGATTTTCACGTTGCCGGGTATGCCGGGTGCCGCTGCGAAAGTTGCCAGCGCAGCGGAGTTGAGGCGCGCGACCTGTGCGACGTAGTTGAAGTCAACGTATTGAAGCAGGTCACCGTACTGAAGACCTCCTTCGCTGCGTACGTTCTGATGCTGATGGTCGAAGTTCTCGCGCCACTCAGTCAATCGGACAGCAGAGAAGCCCTCCAGATTGAAACTCGTATGGTCACCCCCGCGGAGATACCGATCGGCGCGGAAGATCATGACTGGATGAAAACTCTGCCTGGTGGTCATGGTCGCTGTCAGGTGTCTTGTGTGCAGTCCTGGTGCCAGAAAATACGATGCGGAGAGCTCTCCGATAGCGCGGGCGAGTTCGCGCGACGGTGAGTCGGATTCAGAACCTAGATTGTGAATAACACGGATGCCGTCGGGCGAACCTTCAGGCGTTAGGGGACTGGGTACTCCCTCGGAGAAGACGCGAACAGCGGACTTGTCCTGATACTGCTGCTGGCCTGGAGTAGTATCGCCGCCGACTATGTCGTTGTTCAAGACGGCTTCGAGTTGCCAGCCTTCCGCCTTCGCCAGCTTTGCCAGGTGCCGGCTGCCATTTAGACCCTGCTCCTCTCCGGCGACCGCCACGAAGACGATGGTGGATGGAAATCGCAGCTTGGAGAGGACGCGGGCACACTCGAGCGATACCGCGACTCCGCTGGCGTCGTCGTTGGCACCCGGGGCGGCATCATGGGTGTTGAAGTTGTCGGAGTTGCGCGAATCGTAGTGGCCGGTGACAAGCACCCGTCGATCGGATTGCGCCGGGTCTGTCCCTTTCAGCACTGCGTAAACATTTACGAGCTTTGTATCTTTGCGGATGCGAGAGTTAGGAGCGTCGCTGCCGGCTTCAACAAACTCGTCGCGCTTGACTTCGAGACAGTTGTTGCAGTCACCAGAGATGCGGGTGAACTCGGCAGTAATCCAGTCAGCGGCGGCCGTGATTCCTGTGCCCGGCGCAAGATCGGTCTCCATGCTGGAGAGGGTGCTTCGATTGTTGAAGCTGACCAGTTTGGCGATCGTCGCATGAATGCGATCAGACGAAATCTGCTTCAAGGCCGCTGCAATCGCAGGATCAGCGGGAGAGGGTTGGATCGGTTTGCCGTAGGCGGAGTTCTGACCGCGTAGGACCATACCAGGCGACACCAATGTAAGCAGTGCGACAGAGGCGACGATGCGGGTCGAGATCAACATGGAAACGGCTCCTGTGGAAAGTGGCGATAGTTGCAGCGGGTAGGCTTGACGTAGCCGCGCGCTGCCGCTAGAAAGAAGTACGGGGTGCGGTTCTCCGGCTTGCTCTTACCTGATGATGCATGAGCGTACCTGATGAAGTCACACACAATGATGGAGGCTGGCCATGGCTGTAGTTTGCCCGGAGTGCGATAACCCGCTCACGATCGATGCGGACGAGGTAGAAGAAGGCGAGACCGTGCAGTGCGATGAGTGCGGCGCGGACCTTGAGGTGGTTTCAGTTGACCCGCTTGAGATCGCCGCCGTGGACGAGGCGGTCTACGACGATGAGGACGCAGCGCACGTAGTCGACGAAGAAGAAGAGTAGCTTTCGCCGTATACTGGAACGCATGATGTGTGCCCCGCTTGCTCTCCCCTTGCGCAACTCCCCTGCCCGTCTTCGGCGTTCCCGATCGGCCTTCCTGCTTCTGGTTTTGGCCTCCGGGGTCGTCGGATCGGCGTCGCTGTCCCTATGTGTCCCGGCGCAGGCACAACAGCGCGGGCCCGCTGCACGCTCCGTATCAGGCAAGGTAGTCAGCAAAAGCGATACGCCGCTGAAGGGTTCGGTCGTCTACCTGAAGGATGATCACTCGCTTGCGGTGAAGAGCTTCATCGCTGACGACAAGGGGGCGTTTCGCTTCGGGCAGCTCTCGCAGAACACGGACTACGAGCTTTGGGCGGAACTTGATGGAAAGAAGAGCAATACGCGAACCATCAGCTCCTTCGACAACAAGAACGAGTTCATGATCAATTTGAAGATCGATACGGGAAAATAAAAGTACATCCCGCTTGATCCTGCTCCGCATCCCAAGCGGACATGACAGATGATGCCTCCTACATTCCCGGCCAGACACCTCCTGACGCGGAAAAAGCTTCAGTAAAGCAACGCAGGGAACTTGATCGCCGGGCTTTCTTGATCGGCGCGAGCGGTGTTGCCGTTGCATCCGCGGGCCTGGGTGCACCTGTCCTCGCACAAACATCGAAGCCGAACGCTCAGGATGCCGTCACCCTGCCGCAGCTTCATGCGCCGACCGAAGCTCCGGAAAAGACGCCGGGCCCATTCGAGAACAGAGAGCAGCGAACCGGATTCGCGGTGATTGGTCTTGGGACGCTCGCCTTGAACCAGATTCTTCCGGCCTTCGCAAAATCGAAGTACGCCAAACCTGTGGCCCTGGTAAGCGGCGATCGAGAGAAGGCACGCAAGATCGCCGAGCAGTACGGCATAGCTCAAGAAGGTATCTACGATTACGCGGGCTATGAGCGGCTGGCCGACAACAAGCAGGTCCAGGCCATTTACATTGTGCTGCCCAACTCCATGCATGCGGAGTACACCGTGCGCGGCGCAAAGATGGGTAAGCACATCTTCTGCGAAAAGCCGATGGCGACCAGCGTGGCCGATTGCGAGCACATGATCGCCGCCTGCAACAGCGCGAAGGTGAAACTGATGATTGCGTATCGGCAGCAGTATGAGCCCATGAACCGCGCCATAGTAAAGATGGTGAAGGAGGGCAAGCTTGGGCGTATAAAAAGCTTCGTCGCCTCGAATAGCCAGAACCAGGGCGACCCGAACCAGTGGCGGCAGAAGATCAAGCTTGCCGGTGGCGGATGTCTGCCGGATGTTGGTATCTACTGTCTAAACGCCGCTCGCTTTCTAACGGGAGAAGAGCCGAACGAGGTGCAGGGCAGCATCTACCAGCCGAAGGATGATCCGAGGTTTGTCGAGGTAGAAGAGACCGCGAGCTTCCTTGTGAGGTTCCCCAGCGGTTTGATCGCAACGTGCTCCTCAGGGTACGGAGCGCATCGCTCGCAGTTCCTTCGAGTCGAAGGAGAGCTCGGCTGGGCCGAGCTCAGTCGGGCGTTCGGCTACCACGGGATAAGGCTGCGCTATAGTCGACACGAGGCACCAAGCGACATCACCGTGGAGCCTTCAATCGAAGAGAAGGACCAGTTCGCCCTGGAGCTGGATCACATGGCTTTGTGCGTGCAGCAGGACCGAGCTCCGCACACCCCCGGCGAAGAAGGACTGCAGGACCAGCGCATCGTCGAAGCCATCTACGATTCCGCAAAGAGCGGTAGACCGGTCAAGATCCGGTTGCCTCCGCAGCCGACGCGTGGGCCAGAGCCTGAAGAGGGCTGAGGATTCCTCAAAGAGGAATGTTGCCGTGCTTCTTTGGCGGGTTCTTTTCCCGTTTCGTAGCAAGCATGTCCAAAGCGGCGTTCAGCCGGTGGCGAGTCTCGCTTGGTCGAATGACCGCATCCACATAGCCTCGCTCGGCGGCGACATAGGGATTTGCAAAGCGCTCGCGGAACTCCTCCACCTTCTCCTTCCTTGCCTCAGTGAGTATGTTGAGCTTCTGCTGCTCTGACAGTGAAACGCCCTGCGGCATGACCGCTTCCGCTTGCTTGAGGGTCCGTGCAAGTTCCGTCTTGTACACGATGTTGACCGCGCCTTCGGGACCCATAACAGCGATCTCCGCGGTGGGCCACGCGAGGTTCAAGTCGGTACGAATGTGTTTCGAGCTCATTACGCAGTAAGCCCCGCCATAGGCCTTGCGCGTGATGACAGTGAGCTTTGGCACGGTCGCCTCGGCGAACGCGTAGAGCAGCTTTGCGCCATGGCGGATGATGCCGCCATGCTCCTGCTGCACGCCAGGAAGAAACCCCGGAACATCTTCAAAGGTGATGAGCGGTATGTTGAAGGCGTCGCAGAAGCGCACGAAGCGCGCTCCCTTCACCGCGGCATCGATGTCGAGGACGCCCGCGAGGAATGCAGGCTGATTTGCGACGACGCCGACCGGTCGTCCGTTCATACGGGCAAAGCCGACGACGATGTTCTTCGCGAAGTGCTGGTGAACTTCAAAGAAGTAGCCGCTACCCGAATCACCCAGGTCAATAACTCGGCGAACAACGTCGAGCATGTCGTACGGCTGATCACTCTGCTCGGGTATGAGGGTGTCGAGTACGGCGTCGGCGCGACCGGGATCGTCCGTACAACCCTGGCGCGGAGGATCGTCCAGGTTGTTCGAAGGCATGAAGCTTAGCAGCTCGCGCACCATCGCCAGACAATGCCGGTCGTCGAGGGCCATGAAATGAGCGACGCCGGAAAGCTCGTTATGTGTGAGCGCGCCTCCGAGTTCTGCCTTGGTGACCTCTTCGTGCGTAACCGTCTTGATGACGTCCGGGCCAGTAACGAACATGTAGCTCGTCTTTTCCGTCATAAGCGTGAAGTCGGTGATGGCGGGGGAGTACACTGCACCGCCGGCGCATGGGCCGAGGACCGCAGAGATCTGCGGCACCACGCCGCTGGCAAGCGTGTTGCGGAGAAAGATGTCCGCATAACCCGCAAGAGAGACGACGCCTTCCTGGATGCGTGCTCCGCCGGAGTCATTAAGGCCGATGATGGGCGCGCCGACTCGCATCGCCATGTCCATAATGCTGACGATCTTGGTGGCATTCGCTTCCGATAAAGTTCCACCGAAGACGGTAAAGTCCTGCGCGAAGACGAAGACGACCCGCCCATGTATGCGCCCGTGGCCCGTGATAAACCCGTCACCTGGAACACGCTGCGCGTCCATGCCGAAGTCTGTAGCGCGATGAGTCACAAACTTGCCGATCTCCTCAAAGGTGCCTTCGTCGAGAAGGAAGTCGATGCGCTCCCGCGCGGAGAGCTTTCCGGCAGCATGCTCTCGCGCCCGCCGCTCCGGGCCGCCGCCCTCTTCCGCGATTGCGTGGCGAGCGGCGAGTTCGGCCAGTTTGTGTTCGTTCGATATGAATCTTGAGTCGGTCGGCATCGGGGTGATTCTAGCAAGCGTCAGGGATGCGTGGCCGCCGGCGGTTGAGATATGCTCTTAGCCACATGCCAAACCTCCTGTTCGGTTCAGCACTACTATGCTTTTCGGTTTCCTTCTTGCCGGCTGACGCGCAGTCGCTGCTGGTGGTAAACCAGGGCGACGCGACCGTTAGCGTCGTCGACCCGGCAACTGCGAAGCAAGTGGCCGTTGTCACCGAGAATACGCCCGGTGTGCACGGCCACGAGATTGCCGCATCCGTCGATGGGCGAACAGCTTATCTTCCCATCTACGGCAGCACAGGGGTCGGCAAACCCGGCATCGACGGCCACGAGATGTTGGTAATTGATGTCGCTTCAAGAAAGATCACAGGCAAGGTCGACTTCGGTCATGGAGTGCGCCCTCATCTTCCAGTTCTAGACCCGGTAAGCGGACTCTTGTACGTCACGACGGAACTAGACAAAAGCGTCACCATCATCGACCCTAAAACGCTGAAGATCGTTGGCGCCGTGCCGACGGGGCAGGAGCAGTCTCATATGCTGGCGCTCTCACACGACGGCAAGCGAGGCTACACGGCAAACGTGGGGCCGGGCACGGTATCGGTGCTCGACATGGTTGGACGCAAGACACTGGCCGTGATCCCGGTGTCAGGTAACGTCCAGCGCATCTCGGTTTCAGTCGACGACAAGCTGGTGTTTACGGCGGACCAGACAAAGCCACAGCTGGCGGTAATCGATACGGCCACAAACAAGGTGAAAGGCCATATCGCTCTGCCTGACTTGGGGTACGGGACCGCTCCGACGCTTGATGGGCGCTGGCTCCTGGTCGCAGTTCCCACAAAGAATCTGGTAGCCGTCGTCGACCTGAAGAGTATGAAAGTCGCACGGACCATCGATGTTGCAGAAGCCCCGCAGAACGTGCTGATGCGTCCCGATGGACGCGTCGCCTACGTCGCCTGCATGGGTGCGGGAAAGGTGGCGTCGATCGATCTAAGGGAGTGGAAGGTGGAGAGGCTGATCGAGGTTGGGAAGAACGATGACGGATTGGCCTGGGCGCAATGACGTGCCACAGGCAACTTACCACCACGACGGGGAGCGCTGCTTGGAGATCTGTCCCTGTTAGTTCTTTACGGTGAGCGATGCTGAATCCACGGCCTTCTTACCGGTGACACCTTCCAAAGCGGTGAGGATGCCTCTGTAGTCGTTCTTGTCCAGCTGCAGTGCGCAGACCCCTTTCTTATCCGCAACTGACCAAGCGGGACTCTACATGAATCGCGCAAGCGAATGTAAAGCGAATAGAATTGCAGCATTCCGCTATGTCTCCTGCTTCCTTCGATCGGTTCAGTTTCCTGCATATCGACCTGAACAGCTTCTTCGCCTCGGTTGAGCAGCAACTGCATCCGGAGTACCGCAATCGTCCTCTCGCTGTCGTGCCAACGGTGGCAGATACGACGTGCTGCATCGCTGCAAGCTACGAAGCGAAAGCTTTAGGCATCAAGACCGGCACGCAGGTTGGGGATGCAAAAAGAATCTGCCCGGAGATCGTTCTAATCGCGGGGAATCACAACCACTATGCGGAATACTCGCACAAGATTGCTGAAGCCGTAGAGCGATGCTGCCCGGTCGCCCATACCCCTTCGATCGACGAGGTGGTTTGCCAACTGATCGGGCGTGAGCAGGAACCGCCTACAGCCAGGAAGATTGCGCTCGCGATCAAGCAAGCCATCAAGGACGATGTGGGAGAGACGCTGCGCTGTTCGATTGGCATGGCCCCAAACCGCTACCTGGCAAAGATCGCGAGTGATATGCAGAAGCCTGACGGATTGATTGGCTTGTTGCCCTCGCAGCTGCCCAGGGCCATCGCTCATCTCGAGTTGAGAGATCTGCCCGGTGTGGGCGCTCGGACCGAAGTCCGGCTGAATGCGAAAGGCATCACGACAATGGAAGGGCTGTTGGCGCTCGACCGCAGGGAGATGCACCAACTGTGGGACAGCGTGTGGGGCGATCGGCTGTACCACTGGCTGCGAGGTGCGGAGACGGGTGACGATGGCGCACCGGTGGCTGGGGACATACAGAAGTCGCTGGGCCATTCCCATGTGCTGGGGCCGGAGTTTCGCAGTCCGGAGGGAGCGTGGTCGGTCGCGCACAAGCTGCTGCACAAGGCGGCGATGCGGCTGCGAATGGAGAAGTTCTATGCCAGCACCATGGCAGTGACAATTCGCTATCAACTTACGGCGGAGCAGGCCGCGAGGGTGAAGGCGAAGAAACACTTCAGCGGAATTAAGCACTCAGATTGGGGTATGGAAGCGAAGTTTACAGCTTGCCAGGACACGCTTACGCTGCTGGAAGCACTGCGCGGCGTCTGGAATCGTGCGCCGCAGGGCGCGGAGTTCGCGCGGCCGTTCTTCGTCGGTGTCACGCTCCGCAACCTTATTCCGGAGAACGAGCATCAGGCGACCCTGTTCGGTGACATGGATCATCGTGGAGAGCTTTCCGCGACGATGGACAAATTGAATCTGAAGTATGGCCACACTACGCTCCACTTCGCCGGAATGCTGACCGCGCGGGAGACAGCGCCCACACGGATCGCGTTCACCCAGATCCCGGTGCAGTACGGCGTCGACTATATGTAGCCTTCCTCGCGAACAGCATGACAAACGTCATCTCAATCGCTGACGTTCGCCACTGGGTATGTTCCGCATGCTGGCCCATCCTTGATCTTGAAGTGAGCAGTCGAAGGACAAGGAGACAGCAATGGCGACGACAGCTTTGAGTTCCAGGGTTGCGACTATAGATCACTTGGCGTCTGCGGCTGAGACCGATCGAGTCGCCGGCAAACCGGTTGCGACGGTGCGAGGAGTCACCAAGCGATACAGTGCGACCATGGCGCTCGACGGACTCAATCTTTCGCTTCATGCGGGAGAAGTAGTTGCGCTGCTAGGACCGAACGGTGCGGGCAAATCCACTGCCGTTCGACTCATGTTGGGCCTTGCCGCTCCAACCACCGGGACGGTGCGGATCTTTGGTGCCGATCCGCGCAATACAGAGGCCCGAACTCGCGTTGGAGCAATGCTGCAGGTAGCGCGGGTGACCGACACAATCCGCGTGCGCGAGCACATTGATCTGTTTCGCAGCTACTACCCCAATCCCCTTGCAATGAGCGAGATCGTCCGCATCGCACAGCTTGATGGCATCGAAGGGAAGCTCTTTGGGCAGTTGAGCGGCGGCCAGAAGCAGCGGCTTCTGTTTGCCCTGGCGCTGTGCGGCGATCCGGACCTGATCTTCCTTGATGAGCCTACGGTCGGCATGGACATTGAAGCGCGGCGCGGATTGTGGCAGCAGATTCGCAGCTTGAAGGAGCGCGGAAAGACCGTGCTGCTCACGACGCACTACCTGGAGGAAGCCGACGCTCTCGCCGATCGCGTGGTTGTCATCAACAAAGGCCAGGTGGTGCGCGAAGGCACACCGGCGGAGATCAAGCGGAGCTCTGGCGGGAGACGGATCAAGTGCGTTACCTCCTTGAGCATCGGCTTTCTTGAGGCCCTGGAGGGTGTCACGGCGGTGGCTCGATCCGGTGAAGTCGTAACCATTGTAGCGACAGATGTCGAGGGGGTCGCAAGAGCGCTGCTGGCGACAGACAAGACACTGAGTGGTCTCGAGATCGCCGGGCCGGCTCT
Organism: uncultured Granulicella sp.; assembly: GCA_964658395.1. Lineage (GTDB taxonomy): Bacteria > Acidobacteriota > Terriglobia > Terriglobales > Acidobacteriaceae > Edaphobacter. The sequence goes on from CAZZYQ010000002.1 coordinate 31,829, forward strand.
TGAAGATGCATTTCTGGAACTTACCAGAGCCTAGACGGCGTGGACAGGTAACGAGCGGTCAAAATCATGGCTATGGAAGAGGAGAGTGAGATGGCAACAGCGACGGTTTCACATGCAGCAGCGGCACCGGGAAGCACGAAGCTCCTGGCAATCTATGCGAAAGAGACGAAGTACGAGTTCCTCAAGCTGTTCCGTGCAAAGTCCTTTTCCCTCGCGGTCATCGGCTTTCCCTTGATGTTCTACAGCCTCTTCGGGCTGACCAACCGGCACGTTGTGGAGGGCGGTGCCAACATCGCCAAGTACATGCTTGGCGGGTACGCGTGCTTTGGGCTGATTGGCGCGGCTCTGTTCGGCATCGGGGTGGGGTTGGCGTCCGAGCTGAACTCCGGATGGCTGGAGTTGAAGCGGGCAAGTCCCATGCCGGTCCCTGCCTACCTGTTTGCAAAGTGTGCGTCGGCCATCGCATTCGGCATCCTTATCGTCAGCATTCTTGCGGGTGTGGCTACGGCTTTTGGGGGCGTCTCTCTGACCGGCGCGGAGTTGGCCAAGATGCTCGGAGTGACCATCGCCGGGTCGATCAGCTTCGCAAGCCTTGGACTTCTGCTTGCTTTGCTGATACCGACCAACGCCGCGCCGGGGATCGTCAACCTGATCTATCTTCCGATGTCGTACTTGAGCGGACTTTGGATGCCTCTCCGCTACATGCCGCACTGGCTGCAGCAGATTGCGCCGGCGATGCCCATGTACCACCTGGCACAATTGATGTTGAGCGTCTACGGCTACCAGGAGAAAGGATCGTCACTGGCGGTTCACTGGAACGCGCTGGCCGGATTTACGCTGGTCATGCTGGGTCTATTCTGGATGGTGTTTCAGCGCAAGGAGCGGAATGCATGACGGACCGAAGCCAGGGCATGCAGATAGGCAACAAGGTCGCAGACTGCAGGACCGTGCATACCCGGTGGGGCGGCGTTCCGCTGTCGCGCATCTCACCGAGTGCATACATCTGGCTTGCGTACTCCATCTTCTTCTTCTTCGAGCCGCTCTTCCGGCATGACCTGCGCTACTGGATCAAGTGCCTCGGCATCTATGCCGTGTTTCTGGTGATGTACGTCGCCCTCGATGTCATTGAGATTCTTGCGGTCAAGCTGAGCATCCTGGGCGGCTTCGTGGTGCTGGGCCTCTGCACCTTCCCGTTCAACGCGGGCGCTTCCACGTTCTTTCTCTACGCGGCTTGCCTGCTGCCGTTCATGGTCCGGTCCGTGCCGGTAGTCGCGTTCTGCATCGCGCTGGATTTCGTGCTGCTGGTAGGAGAAGGCCTGCTGCTGGACCGCAACATCTTCAATTACGCCATCGCCGCGTTCTTCCTGCTGGTAGGCGGCATCTCCAACATGTGGATCGCACGGCAGAAGTGGATGAACAACCGGCTCGCCATGGCTCAGGAGGAGATCGTCCGACTGGCGGCGGTCGCGGAGCGCGAACGAATCGCCCGCGACCTGCATGATGTGCTGGGGCATACGCTCTCGGTCATTGTGCTGAAGGCGGAGCTTGCCGGCAGGCTGCTCCAGCGCGACCCGGCCCGAGCAGCGATCGAGATAGCCGACGTTGAAGACACCGCAAGGACCGCACTGGCGGAGGTCCGCGAAGCTATCGGCGGCTACCGTGCGAAGGGCCTGGCGGCGGAGATTGCCTTAGCAAAGCGGACACTCGCCGCCGCCGGCGTACAGATGACGTTTTTGGATGCGGCGGGCCGGCAGGCGCCTGACGCCGCGGAGGAGACGGTGCTTTCGCTCGCCGTGCGCGAGGCCGTGACCAACATTGTGCGGCACGCTGAAGCGACGCACTGCCGGATCGCGCTGTCGGAAACGAATGGCTTCCACGTGCTCTCCGTTGAAGACGATGGAGGCAACCGCGTGCGCCACGAAGGAAATGGCCTACGCGGGATGCGCGAACGTGTTGAAGCGATGGGCGGCCGCTTTTGGGTCGTCAGCGAAGCGGGCACGAAGTTGATCGTTGAACTGCCTGTATCGAATCCTCAAAACATGAGTACCCCTGCCGAGACGACCCAGACAATCCAGACGACCCAGACCTTAGGGGGAGCGTCAACCGATCTGCAGCACACAGCCATCGACCACTCCCTCATCGCGCACTAAGGAGCGCCCAACACGTGGCCATACGAGTGGTAATAGCTGAAGACCAGGGCATGGTGCTCGGCGCGCTGGCGGCGTTGCTGGAGATGGAAGACGATATCCGCGTCATGGCATGCGCGGCGAACGGTCGCCTGGCTCTCGACGCGGTGATCAAGTTCAAGCCCGACGTTCTAGTGACCGACATCGAGATGCCGATCATGACCGGGTTGGCATTGGCAGCGGAGCTGCGAGCGAACCATCCGGCGACGAAAACGGTGATTCTCACCACGTTCGCGAGACCCGGCTATCTGCGCCGGGCGCTCGATTCCGGCGCGAGGGCTTATTTATTGAAGGACCGACCTGCGGCAGAACTGGCCGATGCGGTCCGGCGTGTCCATCGCGGGCTGCGGGTCGTTGACCCGGCGCTCGCAACCGAGGCGTGGAGCGCAGAGATCGATCCTCTGTCCGAGCGCGAGCGGCAGATACTGCAGCGGGCGGGCGACGGGCGCACCAGCACGGAGATCGCCGCCGAGCTGCATCTTTCAGACGGGACGGTACGGAACTATCTCTCAGAGACAATCGCCAAGCTGGGTGCGGCAAATCGCGTGGATGCTGCTCGGATCGCTCGTGCAAAGGGATGGCTTTAGGAAAGCCGCGCAGCTAGCTCTTGCGTCTCCGTTCCCGATTGACGCGACCGACAGATGCAGCACACGCACTTATCGAACTTCTCAGCGGGTAGAACCTGGAGCGACGACTCAGGTGTCAGCCAAATTCCGGCAGCAACAGTCCTCATACGCCGGTTTAGCATCCGAATGAGGGACAGGAGATTTCCCATGACGCTCGATGTTCGTAAAGTTCTTAGTACAGGCGCACTCTGCGGAGTTGCGCTTCTCGTGCTCGCCGGGTGCAACAAGAAGGCAGATAACACCAGCAACTACGCCAGCGCAATCGATACCTTCTACAGCGCGCATCCGGCCTGCTTGTTCACGGAGCCGAAGCAGTTTCCTGCCCAGGTAACTACCTCGGACACCAGCAAGACCGCTCCGATGGATGCGCTCGTCGACCAGGGTCTACTGGTACGGAGTACGGCGGAGAAGAAGGTCCTGATCGTCGCTTCGAAACAGGTAACAAACTACGACCTATCCAGCAACGGCCGATCGGCCTGGACCGCGGACACATCGCAGCCGGGATCTGGAAACTTCTGCTACGGACATCGAAAGGTAAGCAGCATCGATAGCGCTTCGCCGACAACGTCTGACCCGGGCGCAACAACGCAAGTCGCCTACCATTACACCTTCTCGGACGCGCCCGCATGGGCAACGGCGGCTGAGACCAAGACCGCTTTCCCGAATGTGGCCGCCGACCTTTCCGGCCCGCAGGCAGCGACCGCGACACTTACGAACACTAGCAACGGATGGCAGGTGACCAGCGCCCCGGATGCAGGTAAGCCGGTGTCGCCCGCGGATGGAAAGATCGTGCAGTAGGTAGAAGGTCATCGTACACGTGGCCGGGACTTCTGATGAGTCCCGGCCATTCTCATGTCGAACGCTATTCTTCGTCAAAATCTTCTTCGGGTCCGGCAGTGACGGCACTCATCGCAGCCGAATAGCTCTTCATCTGGTATTCGTGCGGCGGGGTCGCATTTGCCAGGTATCGCACAAAATAGTCCCAACGACGTCGAGTCATGTAGAGCGATGCGTCAGCATAGCCATGTGCCACGTTCGGGATCAGCAGCAGGTCGAAGTCCTTATTGGCCTTGATCAGCGCGTCGACGACGAGAAGCGTGTTGTTCGGCGGAACGTTGTCGTCCATGGTCCCGTGGGCAAGCAGCAGATGCCCCTTGAGGCTGCTGACAAAGTTCTGATTGGCCTGCGAATCGTAGTTACTGGTGCCGTCGGCGTTCTTGACCACCAGGCCGGCCCACTTCTCCGCCCAGTCGTCTTCATAGTCGCGCTGATCGTGATTTCCGCTTTCGGCGATACCTACTTTGAAGAAGTCAGGATAGTGGAACATTGCCGCGGCAGTGGCGTTGCCGCCGCCGGAGTGTCCATAGATGCCAGACCGTTCGATGTCGATCCAGGGAAACCGCCCGGCCAGGTCCTTCATACCGGAGATCTGGTCGGGAATGGTGTTGTCTCCCAGATCGCCGTAATAGGCTTCGTGGAAGCGCTTGGACCGGTTGGGCGTACCCATGCCATCAATGCAGACGACGATAAAGCCGAGTTCCGCAAGCGCCTGCGCATCGCCGCGCGCCGACATAAAGCTGCGTGTGCCACAGGAGCCGGTCTGCGGGCCCGGGTAAACATGGTTGACGATGGGATATCGCTTGGATGGGTCGAAGCTCGTGGGCTTGTACATTAAGCCGTAAAGATCAGTCTTGTTGTCGCGGGCCTTCACAACGATCTGGGTGGGAGGAACCCATCCGGCAGCGACCAGCTTTGAAATATCCTGCTTGCCAAGTTCCAGGTCCAGGCTGCCGCTCGAACTGCTGCGCACGACCGTAGTCAGCGGTTTGACGGGTGTCGAGTAAACGTCCGAGAAATAGCGGTAATCCTTCGAAAGGAGGATTTCGTGGTTTGCATCTTCCGGCGTAAGTAAACGCAGCCCGGTTCCGTCAAAGTGGATGCTGTAAAGGTGCTGGAAGTAGGGATCTCTTCCCTGCTCCTTCCCGACGGCAAGGTAGAAGATGGTCCGGGTTTTCTGGTCGACGCGAAGCACCTGCGTGACGTTTCCGTCGCCGTGAGTGATCTGGTTCTTGAGCTTGCCGGTAGCGAGATCGTAGAGATAGAGCTGACCCCAGTTGTCGCGTTCGCTGAACCAGAGAAACTCGTTTGAAGCGGGCAGGTAGTGCCAGTTGACCTTGTCCGCGCCACTCTCGAAGAACTTTGGCGCGGATTCCGAGAAGACTTCACGCACCTCTCCGGTGCTCGCGTCGGCGACGCGTAGCCACTCCTGCTTATGGTCGCGCGAGGTGGAGACGAAGGCGAGATGCTGCGTGTCCGGGCTCCATTCGACATCGTCCCAAAGCGTACCGGCACAAGCGACGTCGTCGCAGATGGTCGAACGGTGCTGGTCGGGCGGCATCTTCAGCCGGATTAGCTTCTTGGTGTCGAGATCGATGATGACGCGCTCGATCATGGTGACGTTCTCGTCGCCAACAAGCGGTGACTTCCATGCCTTGAGCGATGGATGCCCATTCGTGACCGGAACAAGGTACATCTCTCCCACTTTGCGCATGTCCTGTTGGAAGGTGGCAATCTTCTTCGAATCGGGGGACCAGAGAAGGACTGCGCCGTCGGACTGCTTCCACCCGGCGTTGTCCGTGGCGTAGCCGTAATCTTTAACTCCGTCCGTCGTGAGCTGCGTCTCGGTGCCGGTTGCGAGATCCCGGACCCACAGGTTGTAGCCGCGAATGAATGCACCTTTGGTGTTGTCAGGAGAAACATTCAATGGCGCGTGATCGGGAAGCAAAGTCACTTTCGATGCGTCCGGATTGCAGGTCACTTTGTCGCCAAGGTCGCAGACGAAATGGTCGGCGTAGTCTACCGTCACGTGCAGTTTGCTGTTGCTGTCAGTGAACGCGATTGCGGAGATCTTCAGGTGCGCGGCGTCGTACTTCGTCTTGCCCGCTGATGCTGCGGTGAGCGCCGCGGCAAGTTTCGTGCGGTCGAACGCAGACACGTTCGTCTTTCCCGCAGGATCGACGATGCGAAAGTCCACGCCAGTGTCGTCGACAGCGCGGAACCATAGTCGTCCATCGTCCATCCAGTGCGGACGGACGATTCCTTTCCAGGCAAGCGGCGCGACGTTATAGGTCATGAACTGCTCGGCGCGGGCATAGTCTTCAGTCGTATAGACCTTTGGCGATTGTGCTTCGCATAACGCGCACAGACTTGTGAGAGCCGCGGCAATACTGATGCAGAGAAATGATGTTCTGGCGACGGACGAGATCAAGAAACTCTCCTGCTGTTGGGGGTTGATAGAAGGATGTGCGGGAACTGAGCACAAGTCTAGCAGCGCAGCTTCCAAAGTACCTGCCGCAGTATGCCCATCCACGCAGGAGCGCTTGCTCTGTCGATGTTGAGCGTCCGCACGCGGCGGCGAACGTCCTCCAGGCTGCTGCCGGCGGGATGGTGGCGGGTGTACTCGCTTGCCTGGAGCACCTCGAAGAGCAGGCCTGCTATCCGCTCCTTGTCGGCTGCTGGCGCGGAAGCAGGCGCTTCACTCGACCGCTTCAACGTACGACCTCGAACCAGTTCGTAAAGGCAGACCGCTACCGCCTGACCCAGGTTCATGGAGAGGTGGCGCTCTCCCTCTGGCTGGTTCATGGGAATGGTAAGGAGCCAGGTGCAATGGCTCAGTTCGTCATTGCTGAGGCCTGTCTTCTCCGAGCCAAACAGGATCGCCACGCGGGAGCTTCTACCCTCCGTCGCGACTTCACTGCGGAGGAGTGGTGCGGCATCATGCAGCGCATACAGTGAGTGCTGCAGGTTACGATCGCCGACGGCAGTGGTGCCGACCACTAGAGTGCAATCGGCGACGGCATCGGCGAGGCAGGCAAACGATGTGGCTCCCTGTAGAAGGTCCGCTGCATCTACGGCAGAGCGGGCACCCTCAAGCGGCATTTGGAATTCATTGACAAGACGCAGATCGCTGAATCCGAAGTCCTGCATGGCACGAGCCACGGCACCTATGTTGTTGGGGTTGCGCGCTCGCACCAGGACAACTGCGATGCGCTCAAGTTCCTCTTTGTGCAGCATGTTCCACTATTCTAGTGGCGCAGGAAGGTCTCACGCGCTGCAAGCAAAAAGGCCGATGCGCAAAGCATCGGCCTTTGGTTCTGCGGCAACAAGTTAGCGGTGGCCATGATTGCCTTCGCCGTGAGGCTCGGCATGTTGAGCAGGCTGGGGACGCGCTGCGGGCTCTGGACGTGCCGCCGGTTGGGGACGTGGGGCCTGCTGCTGCCGAGGAGTAGTCTGCTCGCGCGGCGCGCCCTGGTACGCCGACCTACCACCCTGCTGCACCGCAGCATTAGGTCTTTGAACCGCTGCATTGTGCTTATCGTTGTAGATTGATCCGCTTACGTTGTTCTGCCGCTGGTTGATCTGCTGGTGCTCCTGTGGTGTAAGACGGCCATTGTTGGCGGCTCGATCGGTAGCAGCCTGGTTGTGGATGCTGGCTTCGCGACCTTCGACGTTGCGGGTCTCGCCGGCGGTCATCTGGCCGGAGCGTGCACCCTGGGCGACGCGTGCCTGTTGGTTGGCTGCGCGCAACGGTACGGCTCCACGAGCAGAGATAGCTGTGTTCATCGCTCCGGGACGCTGGATCGCGGCCATTGCCGGGTGTCCACCGTTCGCTTTGGCAAAGTTCGCGGGTATTGCGCGAGCGGCCTGGACGTGACTCTGCTGCACGGTGGTTGGCGGGATGTGTTGTTCGTGCTCAAACTGAGCCTCTTGCGGAGAAGGTCGCGCCTGAATGCCGCCATTGCCGCCGTTGTAGCTGGTGTGAATGTTGTTGATCGTGGTGTTGTTAATCGTCGTCCGGTTGATGTAGGTGTTATGGATGATCGTCGTGTTCACGTTGCTGTAGGCCGTGTTGTAGGCAAAGTGTCCGCCGCGCCACTCGCCTCCAAAGAAGCCGACACCGCCGTAGCCGAAGCCGTAGTTGATTCCACCGTAGAACCCAACGTGCGGCCCCCAATAGCCCTCATGAAACACGAACGCGCTTCCTCCCCAACCCCAGTAGCCGGGGGTCCAGAGCAGACCTACCGAAGGCGGCTCGACCCAGACGCCGGGCACCCAGTAATAGCCATCATCGCCGTAGGCCCAATAACCAGGGGTCCAGATGTAACCGTCGCCGGGACAGATGGGTTGCGTGTAAACGGGGAGCGCCGGAGGCGCAAATCCGACAGAGATAAATACCCCCGCGAAGGAAGCGGCGGGCGCAAGTGCAAGCGCCGCTAAAAGCGCAAATTTCCGAACTAGACCTGTGAACTTCATGACCGTTCTCCTGAAACTTCCAATTACGCGAAGGGGCTGGGTGCAGGGTGGTGGCCCTTCGAGACTGCCTCTGTATCAACACGGCTTGCGCTCGTTTGTTTTGCGGAACCGCAGTTGATGCTGGAACACTCAGCGAAACCGGACCCTGCCAAGAGCTTGCCATCAAACTTTGATGGCGATGATCTGGAACGCGCCGAACGTGAGGGATGTTCTTTATCGGCCGCACGTTACTTTTGGGCGGCTCGATAGTTTGCGATACAACTGAGATCAGGCCCTCGTGTCCGAAAACTTTGCCCAGACCGTGAAGCAGCAGGCCGATATCGTGAAGATCGTTGGCGACTACGTCAAGCTGCGCAAGACGGGCGCACAGAACTATACCGGGCTGTGTCCGTTCCATAAGGAGAAGACCGGTTCGTTCTCCGTGAATGCGACGCATGGTTTTTTTTACTGCTTCGGCTGCCACGAAAAGGGCGACGTGTTCACGTTTGTCATGAAGATGGACAACGTGAGCTTTCCGGAGGCGCTGCGTTCCGTTGCCGCAAAGTGCGGGATCGCTCTGCCCAAGCGGGAGTTCAATTCGCCGGAAGAAACCCGCGCGGCCGGACTGCGTGGACAGCTGATCGACATTCACGAGGCGGCGACACAGTACTTCGAAGCGCAGTTGCGATCGCCCGAGGCGGCGCGGGCGCGCGAGTACCTGACGGGACGTGCGGTTACAGCGGAGACGATCAAGGCGTTTCGCATCGGCTACGCTCCTGAAGACTTCAATCACATGCGCGAAACGATGCGAACGCATTTCTCTGAAGAGGTAGTGCGGGCGAGCGGGCTGTTTTCGGCAAAGGAGCAGGAAGACGGCGGCCAGGGCACGATGTATGCGCGATTCCGGAAGCGCATTACATTTCCGATTGCCAATGAGCAGGGTAAGACGATTGCGTTCACGGCGCGGGCGCTCGATGAGATCGACGAAAAGGGCCGCCCCGTCGCGAAGTATCTGAACTCACCGGAGACGCCGCTTTATACGAAGGGTAACGTGCTCTTCAACCTGGATAAAGCCAAGGCCGGGATGCGCGAACTCGACTTCGCTCTGCTTGTGGAAGGGCAGATGGACTGCATCTCGGTCTATGTCGCCGGGGTCAAAAACGTGGTGGCGACATCGGGCACGGCCTTTACCGAGGCGCAAGTCCGTCTGCTGAGCCGGTTTACGAAGCGCGTTGTCGTCAACTTCGACCCCGACACGGCGGGAGCAAATGCGGCGGAGAAGTCGATTGCGCTGCTCACGGAAGAGGAGTTTGAGGTGAAGGTGGTGTCGCTTGAGGGCGGCCTGGACCCTGATCGCTATGTTCGCGAGAACGGCGTGCAGGCTTACATGGCGGCGCTGCGCGGGGCAAAACGGCACTCGGATTACCTGATCGACAGGGCCCGGCAACTCTTCCCGGCGCGCTCGGCAGACGCGAAGGTCAAGGCGCTGAATTTTCTTCTGCCGCATATCCGGCGGATGCCGAACCGCATTCAACGGGACGAGTTCGCGGCAGATGCGGCGCAGAAGCTGGGGATCGATTCGGCACTGATGCGGCAGGAGCTGAAACAGGCGGCGGCGCAGCGGCTTGAGAGCGTCAAGCAGCACCGGCAGGAGCCGATCAGCGAAACAGAACGTATCCTGCTGCGGGCACTCGTGAAGCCGGACAGTGACCCGGCGCGGCGGCTCGCAGCCGAGCAACTGGCACAGCATCCTGAGTGGTTCGCCGATCTGGCGATGGCGGATGTGTTGGAGTCTCTTGCGCAGGGCGCTGTACCAGAAAACCCGCTGGACGCCGCAGGCACGGTCGAGTTGCGCGCGCAGCTTGCCGGCGCACTGCAGGATGTTACGGAGACCTCCAACCGCCCGGCGGTGCAGCAGGTTGAGGATGCGCTGCACGCGCTGGAGCGTCGCAGGCTGGAGCGCCGCCAGCGAGAGCTGCGGACGCAGATCGCCGAAGCAGACCGCCGGGCCGACGACGCCATGCTGACGAAGCTGATGGCTGAGAAGCTGGCGGTTGACCGGGCGCTGCGAGAGCACTGACGCTGCGGAACGTGTCCGTGAAAGGTTAGCATGAGGGGTATGACGATCAGGCCTTATGCTGCCCTTCTCTCTCTGTTCGGACTCACGATCTTTTTTGAAGGCGCTCTTCCCGCGCAGAGACTCTCCGCAGCCGATGCCTGGCTGCGTATTCAGCACAAGTACGCCACCGTACCTGCGGCAAAAACAGTAGACACCCTGAAGGCAGGAGACCCGGCAACCCCGGTAACCGGGATTGCAACGACATTCCTGGACACGATGGATGTCTTGCGCGAGGCGGCGCGTCGCGGAGACAACCTGATCATCACGCACGAGCCTACCTTCTACAACCATGAGGATGACACGACCTTCTTCACAGACGATCCGGTCTACAGGGAAAAGCTCGCGTTTATCGAGCAGCATCATCTGGTCGTCTACCGCCTGCACGACGCGATTCACGCGGACCCTGCCGGAGACCACATCCTGGCCGGAGTCTATAAGGAACTGGGATGGGAAAAGTATCCACGAGGGTCGGGGCCAGAGGGAGCGTATCGCGTTACGATCCCTCCAACCACGCTCGAGCAACTCGCGCGGTCACTCCAGACGCGGCTGCACATCCAGACTTTGCGGATCGAGGGCAATCCTGAACTTGCCGTCACCCATCTCGCGCTGATACCGGGTGCCGCAGGGCTTCATGAGCATGTAACTGCGCTAAGGGAGCCGCTGGTCGAGGTGCTGATCGCGGGCGAAGCGCACGAGTGGGAGACCGTCGAATACGTTCGCGACGCGGTGGCGCAAGGACGCAGGAAAGCACTCATCCTGCTTGGCCACGAGGTGTCTGAAGAGGCTGGTATGGAGCAATGCGCCAGCGAATTGCGCGAGGTTTTCCCGGGAGTGCGAATTGACCATATCGAGGCCGGTCAGCCGCTCTGGAACCCGGATCGACCACCTGCCAGCAAATAGATACTAACGGGTCAGGCTAGCTACCTTTGCCGGAGCCTTGCTGCGCTCCGCCAACGTCTGGGCTTCCGGCAGGAAGGTGATTGCCTTTGCAATCTGCGGGTCCCAGGCTGCTGTCACTTTCAGTCCTTCAATCTGCCCGAACTGCGACTTGAACAGTTCACTCTTGATGCTCGCCTTCAGCCAGTCCGAGACACCGGCGATGTCCTGGTCGGTGTATTCCACCTGCTGCGCCTTCAGGAAGTCCTTGAACTGCTGGATGACAGCGTCGTCGACGACGAAGTCTTTGGACACCACGTGGTTGGCAAGGTAGTGCTTGCTGAAGTCGAAGAAGGCATAGCGCTGGAACAGAGAATCCTGGAAGCGGTTCGCCTTGACCTGATCGATCTTTTCGTCTGGCGTGATGCCACCGCCGCCATAGACCGTGCGGCCCGCATCGGTCAGCTTGACCTCAAGGTTCGACTTGTCCTTCGGGGTAGTGCCCTGGTCACGGACGTAGTAGTAATCGTAGAGCGAGACATGGTCGTAGTTGCGCTGAATCAAGCGGCCTGACGGCGTGTAGTAGTGGTAGGTCGTAAGCGCCAGACCCGTATTTTCGGAGATCTGAAATACAGTCTGCACGAGGCCCTTGCCGAAGGTGGTCTCGCCCGCAATGATCGCCCGATCATGGTCCTGCAGCGCTCCGGAGACGATCTCCGCGGCTGACGCTGTGCCGCGATTTACCAGCACGACGATCGGGTACTTGGTCCCCTGCTCGCCATGGGCGGCGCGATAGACCTGATCAGGGAAGGCCCTGCCGCGCTGCGAGACGACGATCTGCCCCTTCTGCAGAAACTTGTCCGACATATTAACCGCTTCGATCATCAGACCGCCCGGGTTCCCGCGCAGGTCGATAACGAGCCCCTTCAGTGCACCGTCCTTGTCTAAAGTGTTGATCGCGTCCCCAACCTCGCGGCTGGTCGTCTCGATGAAGCTGGTGACCCGGATATAGCCAACCCCCGGGCGCACCATGAAGGCGAGGTCGACGGATGGGCGGGAGATATCGTCCCGAACGAGATCGAAGACGAGCGGCTTCGGTGCGCCTTCGCGGCCCATCGTGACAGCAACATGGGTCCCCTTGGGACCTTTGAGCTGGGAGGCAACAGCGGCTGAATCAAGGCCTGCTGTCGTTTTGCCGTCGATGAACAGAATCACGTCGCCGGGCCGGATGCCTGCCTTGTAGGACGGCGTGCCTTCAAACGGGGCCAGAACAACGATCTTTGTGCCGCCGCTGGCTTTATCGGGCTGTGGCTGGATCGACATACCCACGCCGTAGTACTTGCCGTGCTGGTCCTCGCGCATCTGCGCAAAGGCCTTCGGATCGAAGAAGTTGGAGTGCGGGTCGAGCGTGTGCAGCATGCCCGGGATGGCGCCGTCGTAGATCGCCTTGTCCGTCTTTTCGGTGTTCAACTTGTCCGCGTAGTTCTGCTCGACGATGGAGTACACGTTGGTAAACGCATGCAACGAGTCGCGCAGCGTCGACTCGTCCGACGCGGACTGCGCCGCCACCTTTCGGCTGATAAAGGAGCCCAGCACGGCGCAGGATGTCAGGAACAGAGTTACAGAAAATAGAGCGCGGCGGGTGCGGGGAGCCATGGGCTTGGTGTACCTCAAGAATGGGCAACGGCCCTGACTTTGACTGCCCAGGCGTGCCGACCTGCGTTGGACGGAGTATAGCACTCCGGCGTAAGCCGAGGCAGGTCCTGCTTGCCTCCAAGGAAAGCTTCAGACGGCAGTTCGCATGAGCCAGACACCGCAGTTAGAATGGAAGGCTGCAAGACAATTTGCTTCCTTCATAGTCAAAGGGGAAGCCGTTTTGCGGCGTTGAAGTTACGCCGGGAAGAGTTTGCAGGAATGATGATTTCGACGATTGCTCAGGTGGAGGCTGCCAGTCTCCGCACTTCCGCCCGTTTCAGGACACCCTCAACGACGCTACGCAGCAGCGCTGTGCGGCTTGCCGCTTTGCTGCTAGCGGCACCGCTTTGCGTGACCTCGACGGCTACGGGCCAGACGGCAAGCCAGACCCCCCGCTACCAGAGTCCGATCAACGCTCCAGCCCCGCAGCCTCCATCGTTGCCGCTTCCGCCTGCGATCACTCCGAATGGACAAGTCGTCGAGGACGTGATCGTCCAGGTGAATGATCAGATCATCAATCGCAGCGATCTTGAGCGTGCCCAGCAACAACTGCAGCAGGACGCGCAGCAGTCCGGCGTCAGTGCGTCCGAACTTGCCGACCGCCAGAAAACTCTCTTGCGCGACCTGATCGACCAGCAGCTTCTGCTTTCGCGGGGCAAAGAGCTTGGCATCAACGCGGACGCCGAGGTCATCCGCCGCCTGGACGAGATTCGCAAGCAGAACAAGCTCGATTCCATGGAGGCGCTCGAAAAAGCTGCTCGCCAGCAGGGCGTTTCGTTTGAGGATTTCAAGGCGAACATTCGCAACAGCATCATTACGCAGCAGGTTGTTCGGGAAGAGGTTGGACGCCGGCTGCAGATGACGCAAGGCCAGGAACAGGCCTACTACGAAGCGCATAAACAAGAGTTTGCGCAGCCCGAGCAGATAAGGCTGAGTGAAATCCTGGTGCCTCTGCCGGCGGACGCGACCGAGGCGCAGATCGCCCAGGCGCAGACAAAGGCAGACGGCATCGCCAAGCAGATCAAAGCGGGCGACTCCTTTGAGAGCCTCGCTAAACTCGTCTCCGGCGGCCAGACAGCGGCCCAGGGCGGCGACCTTGGTCTGTTCAAGCGCGGTGCTCTCGCCAAAGTGCTCGAGGACCAGACCTTCATCCTGCAGCCCGGCCAGAACACCGCGCCTATTCGCACGCGCCAGGGCTTCGTGATCCTCAAAGTCACCGAGCACCAGGCTGCAGGCGTCCCGCCGCTGAAGGACGTAGAACAGCAGGTGCAGGAGGCGATGTATACGGAACAGATGCAGCCCGCCCTCCGCGCTTATCTCACCAAGCTACGCGAGAACGCTTACATCGACATCAAGTCCGGTTTCGTCGATGCCGGCGCAAGCCCCAAACAGAGCAAGCCGGTCTTCAGCGCCTACTCGGCGCCACTCTCGAAGAAGCAAAAACAAGCTTCCAAGAAGCGCTTCGATCGGAATGGCCGAGGCTACACCAATGCTTCGCTCGCAGCAGCGGCTGCCACGGCAAAACCGGCAGTCATCAAGCTCGACAAGAACGGCAAACCGAAGAAGGTGAAGCGGGAGAAGATCCGCTTCGGTCAGGCCCCGGAGCAAGCACTGCCGCCCGGGCCCACACGGATCGCGAGCGGCACCGACACCGGCTTGGGTTCGGGCTCCGCCTCGGGTCCGGAGGGCGGCCAGAACCGCACCCTGGGCACGGCGGATGCCAACGTCGCACCCGGGACTGCGATCGCTCCCATCGATAGCAGCAGCAACACGCTCGTTGCGGGCGAAGCAGAGGCCGATCCACTTGCCCCAAAGGCACCGCGTGCGGAAAAAACGCGCTATAGCTCCCGCGCGCCCGAGGTCAAGGTGCGTAAAGAGAAGGTCAAGACTGCCAAATCACAGGAGAAGGCAATTGCGACTCCCGTAGCCATGACCACCACCGAGCAGACGACCAAGCAGGTTCAAGCCGCGCCGCTTGGTCTGAATGGCGATACCGCCAAAAAGAAGAAGAAAAAACGGGCCAAGGGCGAAGCTAAAGAACGGCTGACACCCAAGCCGAAGGACCCGAATGCGCCAGATGCGAAGCCGACTCCGGATGCAACAGGATCGTACCCCAGCCCCTACCATCCGGCCTCAAAGACGCCCGCGACAACACCAGCTGCGCCCGCTGACGGCACAACACTGCCGCCGGTTACCGCCCCTGCGCCGGGCGCGCAGCCTTCCAACGACAACGCTCCTGCGACACCGGGAACCCCAATTCCAACGCCGCCGCCAGGCTCCTAGATAAAGAATGCATACGGCCCGGAACACTTAGGTTTCGGGCCCTTCCGCTTATCCTGTGTTCATCCATGAAAGACTTCTTCATCGCCGACGCGGCCAGGTTCGACAACGAGGTCGTGACGTCGTACTTCGCCCTGTCGTCGATCCAGCTTCGCGATCGACGACAGGGGGGCCAATTTCTCGCTATGCTGCTGAGCGACAGGACCGGCACCATGGAAGCCCGCATGTGGGAGGAGTTCACCGACGCGCTTCCCCACTGCGTGGAAGGCTGCTACGTCAAGGCGCAGGGGCAGATATCGAAGTATCAGGGCAAGTTCCAGATCACACTGCAGAAGCTTCGTTATGCCGCTGAGTCCGAGATCGATCCGATCGACTACCAGCCCGCGACGAAGTTCGATGTGGACGCAATGTGGACGGAGCTGCGCGGCTTTGTTTCGGGATTCAACAATGACGATCTGAAGCGCCTCGTCTTTTCCTTCCTGGACGATGAAGCGATCGCAGCGGCCTACAAAGCAGCGCCCGCGGCCAAGACGCTGCATCATGCGTGGCTGGGCGGTCTGCTGGAGCATGTGCTCGCACTGGTGCGGGTCTGCGCTGGCTCGGCCCCGTTTTATCCCGAAGTCGATCGCGATCTGCTGCTAACGGGAGCGATCCTGCACGACATTGGGAAGCTCAAGGAACTCTCCTGGAAGAGCAGCTTCTCCTACACGCTTGAAGGTCAACTCATTGGCCACATCTCGATCGCGCAAGGAATGCTGCGGGAGAAGGTCCTCGCCCTCGCTCCATTTCCGGACCGGCTGCGGGTGCTGGTCGAGCACATGATCCTAAGTCATCACGGCAAGTATGAGTTCGGTTCGCCGAAACTGCCCATGACACCCGAGGCAATCCTGCTGCACACGCTCGACGATCTCGAAGCCAAGATGCAGAACATGCGCGCCGAGTTCGGCAAGGAGCTTGCCCTGGGTAGGAGCGGAGCGGGCATGACGGAATGGGTGCGAAGCATGGAACGCCCGCTGCTCAACTCGCAGGCTTATTTGAAGGGCGAGTAGCTCACAAACAATTAACTATCCCGCAGGGCCACCATGGGATCGATTCGCGTCGCTTTCCGCGCAGGTATAAGGCAAGCTGCGGTCGCCGCGAAGAGGAACACCGCGGCAATCGACGCCAGCACCTCGGGGTTGCGCATGCTGCTCTGCGTCCACTTGAAGACTGCGTTGCTCGCTCCAAGGCTGAGGATGATCCCCAATGCCAGGCCGATGCCGGTTGTTCTCGCGGTAGAGAGCAGGGTGAGGCGGAGAACATTCCACTGCGGCGCGCCGAGTGCCATGCGGATGCCGAACTCGCGTGTTCGCTGCTCAACCGTGTAGGCGACCACGCTGGCGAGGCCGATCGTCGCAAGCCCAAGAGCGACCAGAGCAAAGACGCCGAAGAGAACCGCGATGAACCGCTCCTGCGACCACACAAACAATGAGAGATAGTCCTCCAGAGCATAGGCCGTGCTGACCGCCTGGTTCTGGTTCAGCGTGCGGAGGTTGACACTGATTGCGTGGAGCAAGGCCATCGGATCGCCCGTCGTGCGGATCAGGAAGGTCTCCTGGGGAGAGACCAGTATCGACGAAGGCACATACATCTGCGGAAGGGTGGGCCTGTGAAGGCCGTCGTTGCGAACGTCACCCACTACGCCGACGATCTGGTAGGGCTGGTCCGGGTTCGGAGCAACCATCAACTCACTTGGCAGATGAGAAAGGCCCACTGGAAGCACTGCTTTGCCGATCGGGTCGGAACCGGCGAAGTACTCGCGCGCGAAGGTCTCACTGATGACCGCAAGGTGCGCACCGCGCAGCCCCTCCTCACGGGTGAGGCTTCGACCGCGCAGCAGCGGGATGTGCGTCACGGAAAAGTATTCCTCGCCCACCATACTTACGCCGCTCTTTCGGCTCGGATCGAGCGCACTGCCGGGAATCTGCACGGGCTGAAACCATGTATCTGACGGCGGCCCCATCACCGAGATGGAGGCGCTCGCCACTCCCGGCGTCGATCTGATCTTCTCGACCAGTGCGTCGAAGTAATTGACTCGCTGCTGCCAGACCGGGAATGATTTGTCCGAGAAGCTCAGGTTGATCATCAGTACGTGGTGCGGATCGAAGCCAAGTTGCGCTTCATAGGCCTGGACGAAATTCCGCATCGCCGCGCCGGCCCCAGCCAGCATCAACACCGTGAGTGCTATCTGGGCGGCGAGCAGTGCCGTACGCGTTCGACCGCCCTGCGAAGTAGTAGACCCGCGCGTTCCCCCGGACTGGATCGTCTCGCTGATGTGCGGGCTCGAAAACTGCAGCGCCGGAGAGATGCCGGCCAGGATACCGATAGCGACCGATACGGCAGTGCTGAAGAGAAGCACCGGCAGGTTCAGCGAAATCACAACTTCATGGGGGATCGAGTACTCCGGAAGCAGGCCGACCATGGGCCGGATCGCGCCAAACGCAAAGATCATCCCCAGAACGCCGCCCGCGACAGAAAAGAGGACCGCCTCGGTAAGCAGCTGCCGCATGATGCGAAGGCGCGAAGCTCCAAGCGCTAGACGCGTCGCAAGCTCCTGCTGCCGTGCGGTCCCGCGGGCAAGCATCAGGATGGATACATTGCCGCAGCCAATCGCAAGCAGCAGCGCCACCGCCACAAACAGTAGAACCAGCGTGCCTTTGAACTGGCCGAGCAGGCCATCGTTGAGCGACTCGACTTTGATCCGGTAGCCATCCTGCGGAACGAGCGAACGGTCGGCTTGGCCAATCTGTTGGACGATCCCTGCAATCTCACTCGCAGCCGTCTCGGGGGAGACGCCCGGGCGCAGCCGGATGAGCGTATTGAAATGCTCTTTATCGGTCAGCGCCGACGGCAGCATGGGAACATAGACATCAGCATCGGTCCAGGTAAACCGCGGGCCAACCACTCCGATCACGGTGTACTTCTGCTGGTTAAGTTCGAGCACCTTGCCCAGAACCGCGGGGTCCAAGCCAAAATGCTTCTTCCAGAAGAGAAAGCTGATCACTGCAATCGGCGGAGGCGCCGCGCCTTCGGGAGCTTCGTCCGCGCTGAACAGCCGTCCCAGGATTGGCGGCGCGCCCAGGAACTGAAAGCCGTTGCCGGTGACCCGGAGCGTAGCGACGGGCTGCGGCGTTTCACCATCTGTAGCGACCAGGTGAGTGCGGTCTTCGAGGATAGCGGCCTCAACCGACTTCGCCTTCCGAATCTCGTTCAACTGGGCAAGCGTGAACTGCAACTGGCCGCCATTGCCCTTCTTATCCTGCATCTCGATGAAGGCGATGCGATTGGCGTCACGGTAAGGATAAGGATCGATCAGTACTCCGTAGAGCACGCTGTAGACCGCTGCAGTTGCGCCGATGCCAAGCGCGAGCGAGAGGATCGCAGTGACAGCGTAGACGCGATGCTTTACAAGCTGCCGGAGCGTAAACGAAAGATCCTGCTTGAAGGTGTTGAAGATCATCGCGTCCCTCCAGGTGGTCTGGCAGATGTGGTGCCATCTTACCGTTTCCTACCGAGAGGCCAAGTTGAAGCTGTTTCTTCCCGGCTTCAGAGAGAAGCTGCTCCCCTGCCAATGGAGCGTCCCGGAGAGTTCAGGCGGCAAGTTGACGTGCGCTTCTACTCCTTTCGTGGTCACGCTGAAGTCAGCAGAGATGTCCCCGCGCGGGGAGGGGTACAGGACGGCCAGGTGGTGCAATGGGCCGAGTCCGGGTGTGACATCCACAGTCGCGAAGTTGGGCGTGGATGGGGTGATGCCGGCGACGGTCGTCAGCAGATCGATGTTCGGATGAGCACTCCAGGCATGCGAGTCGGAGCGCGTTGGCTCAGGTTGCTCCGCCCAGGTTGTGAGACCGTTGCCGAGCATCGTGCGCCATGGACCTACAGTGTCGAGATAACGGGCGCCCAGACCGGCGTGCACGAGCGCCCGTGTGAGATAGAAGCGGAAGTAGCTCGAGGCGACGGACATTTCGTGCGGCAGCGGACGGGTCGCATGGAAGCTTGCATCAGTAGCCGAGTAGATGCGGGTCATGACTTCCGCCTGCTGTTCGTGCGGAATGACGTCCAACCACACTGCCAGGGCGTTGGCCTGCTGGCTGAAGTGCTTCAATTCGGGTGTGTCCGCGAGTAGCTGCTCGGTTGGCGACCAGAAGCGTGTGAAGATAGTCTTCTGCACACGGTCTGCTTCGACGGCGTCCTCCCGCGCCAGGTTTCCGTCGCCTAATTGGGCCTCAATCTCGGCGGCGTTCCGCAATCCCTCGAGATAGAAGAGGCTTCCAGAAGCGCTTACGCCATCTGAAGCAGCAGGCGAGTCTCCGCCGGGAAATCCACTTGCCCAGTCGACAAACGGCCACCAGTCCTGATGGCCGGGAAGTCCGTCCTCACTCAGTCGGGCGCGAAAGTAGCTTAACTCGCTGCGGACCGCCGGTATCTGCGCGCGTACAAACTCGGGATCATTGCGATAGAACCAGAAGTCGTGCACCATGCCAATCCAAAGTAAAGAAAAGTTCTGGATGACCTGTAGGTGCCGCGACGGATAGCGGCTCTGCCCTATGCCTTCAGGCAAAAGCGAAGCGTGGAAGGCTTCGATGGCTTGCCGGGCGAGGCGGTCGTCTCCGGCGTTGGTGTAGGAGATCAGCGTCTGAATGCGGCTGTCGCCGACGTACTGCAGACGTTCCCAATAGGGCGTGTCCATGTACGCGTCATGGGCGCACAGCCGCGCCGTGCGCCATCCTGCGTTCCAGATGTCTGTCAGGCTGGAGTCATCGCTCGCGAACTTCGCGCGCTGTTCGAACGGGAACGCCGTGAAGTCTGCTGTCAGCGAATCGAGCCGCAGCGGCTGCGCGGCCGTTGTGATATCGATCTGAAGATACCGCCAGGTACGCCAGTCGAGCGGTGTGAACACTCTACGCTCCCCGCCGTCGGGCAGTATCTCATCCGAGACACCAACCAGATGCTTGCCTTGGATCTCATTGCGATTGCCTTTGCTTCCACTATCGTCAATCAGCGCCTCGGCATACCGCAGCATAATGTGGGCGCCTTTGCCGCCGGAGACGGTGAGGGTCGGATAAGCAGTGGTCAAGGTCGCGCGATCGAGGAGCAAAGTAGCCGTAGTATTCGGCGGAATCTGTTGCGGTCTACTTGGAAATTCCACAACTCCCGTAACACCGGCAGAGCGGATGACCTTGCCTGCCTCGGTTGGGCTGTACTCCATTGCCGGAAGCTGATCGGGAACAAGCAGCCAGGAGTTGCTCTCCGAGTGAACGCCGCGGCTGACCGCTTCACCGAGCGACACAGCAGGCTTCCACTCCTGTGCGCTTGCCCCCGCAGTCTCAGTGCTCACGCTCCTGTCGAGCAGGCTTCCATCCATCCGCTCACCGGGCGATCCGACATAGTAGTCGTTCCTCAGTTCAGCAGGCTTGGGCAGGAAGCTGTATCCCGCATCGCGTCTTGCCTTCCATGAGGGATCAGTTGCCGCGGCAGCTTCCACTGCGGAATCGGGATCGAGCAGAAATCCTAAGCGCGAACTCATTTGCCGGATGGGTGCGTCGTCGCCGAGGTTCCATACAGTCGCCGCAAGAAGATTCGGGCCGGGACGGAGCGCCGGCGCAAGGTCGTATGTTTCGTAGCGCCAGTGCTGCACATCCCCTATCGCCGGCCCCGCGCCGATCCGCCTGCCGTTTACCAGCAGCAAAAACTGGTTGTCCGCCGAGACATGGACGATGAAATGTTTCGGCACGGCGTCAAGGACGATCTCCTTCTGGAGGTGCAGCACCGCCGCGTCGTGAGCGGGCGCTCCGCTTGCGGTGATCCACTGGGCGGTGAAGTGATGTGGTGCCGGCGCGGCTTCCGCACCGGCAGACCACAGCATGAAGACCATGATGCTGGACAGGAAAAGCACGGTTGCGCGCATGTCTAGCATTCAATGGCGGTCGTGGCGAGCTTGTCAATGCACGTATTTTGCGGGCAACATGAGGGTCCCTCGCACGCGGGTCGAGCCGGGATCTCTTCAGCCCGACTCAATTCCTGCGTGAACCGGTAAGATTGTTCACAGGGATTGACGCCAGCGTGCAGCAGACTCTTCTGTTCTGCAGGCTCTCTCCTCGCTTCGAAGGGCCTATAGCTCAATTGGTTAGAGCATCGGACTCATAATCCGCTGGTTCCAGGTTCAAGTCCTGGTGGGCCCACCACTTTTTACCTGAAGCTGCCGATCGCGCGAGCTAAAGTTGTACACAAAAAGCTGTTCAACTCAGCTCAAAGGGTCGATACCACCATGTATGGTTCTGGCAGGTGAAGTTATCCCGATCTCCGTTTGCAAGAGCACACCTGAACTTACCACCTATGAGCGCGATGATGTCGGCATCGACATGCCGGAGATCATCTCGGCGCTCTCTTTTGCACTTGATCTAACCGAGGGTGCCGTTCCCGGACACGCACTTAGGACCTGCATTCTGGGAATGCGGATCGCGACAGAACTCGGTCTCGCAGACAGCGAACTCCGCGACCTCTACTATGCTCTGTTGCTGAAAGACATCGGCTGCAGCAGCAACGCCTCCCGTATGTGCCAGATCGTCGGCGGCGACGACCGCGCTATGAAAGCGGGGGTAAAGCTGGAGGATTGGACCCAGCCGAACAAGCCAAAACTCTCCACCCTGCGTCTGCTCTGGGCGAACGTATTGCCCGAAGGCACCCATCTGGAACGCCTCGCGCGCATCGCCCAAATCGCCCGTACGCAGCACCAGAACAATGAGGAACTGATTACGCTGCGCTGCGATCGCGGCGCCAGCATCATCCGAAAGATCGGCCTGAGCGAGGCCACCGCGAGCGCGGTATTCAGCCTGGATGAGCACTGGAACGGAAGCGGCTACCCTCATCGCCTTCGGAAGGACGCCATACCGATCCTGGCGCGCATCGCGGCGGTTTCGCAGCACCTGGACGCGTTCGCCTCCGAGACCTCCACCGAAAATGCAGTGACGGTCCTTCGAGATCGCGGGGGTAAATGGTTCGACCCAGACCTGGTCCGCGTTGCAGAATCGCTCCACCGGCGGCAGAAGCTCTGGCAAGATGCGGTTGCCAGCACGCCGGAGGAACAGACGAGAAATGTGGTGCGAGGTTTAGAACCAGGAGAGAAGATCCACCTGGGGCCAGAGCAAATCGATCGCATCTGCGAAGCGTTTTCCGATGTCGTGGACGCGAAGTCCCCGTTCACTCATCGCCACTCCATCGGCGTCGCCAACGCCACGCTTGCGATTGGGGAGACGCTAGGTTTATCAAGGCCGCGCATCACCTTGATTCATAGGGCCGCCCTATTACACGACATCGGAAAATTGAGGGTGCCAAATTCTATCCTGGATAAAGCGGGCAAGCTGACCAACGAGGAGTTCGCCGTCATCAAGGAGCATCCGGGCCTGACCCAACAGATATTGCAGCGCGTCGGAGCGTTCCAGGGTATGGCATTAATTGCGGGCGAACACCATGAAAAGCTGGACGGGACCGGCTATCCTTATCGCCTGAGCGCTACGGAACTCTCTCTGGAAGCCCGGATCATTGCAGTAGCAGATGTATACGCCGCGCTTTCCGAAGAGAGGCCGTACCGGGAGAGTCTTGACTTCGGCCAGGTCACGTCGATTATGACCAAGGACATCCCCTTCCGTCTGGACAGCGAATGCTTCGCGGCACTCTCAGAGGCCGTTGCCGGAGATCGAATCTCTGCCTGATTTGCTGTTTGAACCTCTGATGGTCAGTATTCGAGAACATTTGGGAAATACGTGAGCGTGCCCGTCGCGCTCTCGTAGTACAGGAAGATCTTCTTCGTCCCATTGATCCTTGCGGCCACCACGGTACCCGACGCGTTTCGCTTCGAAACATCGACGTGAAAGGATCGGACCGGGCCCTTCCAGTCGCTCTGCGTGGTCCAGTCTTCGATGAATCGCTGCAGCTTGTAGTCGTATTTCTGCGGATGCTGCTGCCAGTCAGGATCGTTCATCCAAATGCCGTAAGCCTTGGGGTAATCGCCCTGCTGCACTGTTGTCAGGAAAACATTTACCTTGTGCTCCACCGGCAGATTACTGAAGAACCAACCGTGCCCCATGATGTACCCTGCCAGGGCGAGAACGATCAGCAGAAAGACCGTTACCCCTCCCCCGATAAAAAGATTGCGCTTCAGGTTTTCGCGACGAGCGTTGTACACCGGTGCATTCAGCAAGGTCATGTTGTTGCTCCCTCAGGTGTATTAGACACCGCGGCGTACGGAACTGCTCCCGCCCCTTCCCGCCGCGGCAGCCGATCTCACACTACAGAAGAGCAGAAGCCTCTAGCGTTCAAACCTTGAGAAGGCGTCTTTGAACAGCTCGATCTCTGCGGAATCGACGCCGAGGTAAACGGAGACTACGTCAAAGCGAAATGGGATTGCGCGACGAAGCTTTTCCGGGAACCGATGGCGAAATGCCGCTGCCATCTGCCGAAGCATACGCTGCTTCTGACCGTCTACCGCATACTCCGCCGGAACGATGTTCCTGCCTGTGCGCGTCTTTACCTCTATGAAGCAGAGGGTCTCACCGTCCCACGCGATCAGGTCGACATCGCCAAACAGCTTCGGCGTCTTCCAGCGACGGGCGACAACCGTATAGCCGCGTCGTTTCAAATAGAACAGCGCTTCCTCTTCCCCGCGCAATCCAGTAACCAGATGTTGGGCGACCGGCTCCGGCTTTAGGCGATTCAGTCGCGCAGCCAGAGCATCGATCCAGAGAAGCAGCCGATGTTGCACGCCAACCTGTTCTGCGCCGGCAGAAGCCATACCCTTCCTCCACCTCTTCGCAAAAAACGACAGCCGTATTGCGGATGGTGTTCGCCGATCATGCCTGTATTTGGAGCGGGAGACCGGGATCGAACCGGCGACATTCAGCTTGGGAAGCTGACGTTCTGCCACTGAACTACTCCCGCTTCTCCTTGGATTATATGCCGAGTTCGGCCAAGAACACGCCAGGCTCGGGCGGCGGGAAAACACGTTCCAGCAGGAACGACGAGGGCACCGGTCTCAAAATTGAAGCGGCAGCCGACGATCGCGACAGGAGTACTCGCCGCCTTGGGCATCTCGCATCCCCGCTCAATGGTAGAGGGTCGATCACCGCGCGACGGGCGTTACGCTATCATGTTAGCGTTCACAGGCCCAACTCTGGAAGTGCTCGGTGATCCGCTCAAGGCAGCGAGTAAGTCGAACGAGCCAAAAGAGGGACCGCTGGCGAGGCAAGTAGAAGATGTCGCAATCCAGTCGCATGATCGACGTGGCAAAACTGGCTGGCGTCAGCGTCATGACGGTTTCTCGCGTCCTCAGCGATCATCCCAGTGTCTCCGACAAGGCCCGGGAAAAGGTTCTGGAGGCGGTTGCACACCTCAGGTACCAGCCCAACGAACTGGCACGCTCGCTCCGGGAGAAGCGGTCGAGGCAGATCGGAATTCTGGTTCCCTACCTCCTCGATCCTTTCTTCGCGGCGTGCGCTCATGCGGTCAGTACCGTGGCGAAACAGCACTCGTACTCCGTCGTGCTTTCTACCTCCAACGAAGATCCGAAGGCGGAGTTCGATGAGGCGAACCGCATGCTCCGGCGCAACATCGAGGGGCTGGTCGTCATACCCGCACAGATTGGCAAAAGCAGATCGCTCCTGCTCGGCAGCGAGTTCGGTGCTTTGCCTATTGTCTCGCTCGATAGGCCCATAGAAGGCAGCCGCTTCGATGCCTTGGTCGTAGAGAACGAGCGTGGTGCGCGCACCGGAACGGAACACCTGGTTTGTTTAGGTCATAAGCGCATTGCTTTCCTGGGGCTCAGCCGCGATTTGTACACGATGCGCATGCGAGAACGCGGCTACCGGAAAGCGATACAAGCGGCCGGTCTGTCGCCTCAAACGGCGGAACTCTCTGAAGACATGGAGAGTACTCGTTCCGCCATACGCCAGCTGCTTTCGAGCAAGGTCCGACCGACTGCTCTGTTCTGCGCGAACAACCTGCTGACGCGACATGTGCTCCATGCCTTGCTGAGCATGAACATACATCCGCCGGAGTCTCTCGCGCTGGTCGGGTTCGACGATTTTGATACCGCCGACCTGCTTCGCCCCGGCATCACAACCGTGCGTCAGCCCGTAGAGGCGCTCGGCAGGACCGCAGCCGAAATGCTCTTTGAGCGACTTACGGCGGGACCGAGCGCGGTTGAGCGCCCGGCAAAGCAGATCGTTCTGCCGGTCGATTTCGTGATCCGCGGATCGTGCGGAGCAAAAGTGTGAAGGACCAGATTGGCGCTGTTCGGCAGCTTGACAGTCCTTCGCGCGGGCTTCTATAAGAGTTTGCGAGTTCATGTTATCGATCACATGCTCTCGAACCAGCTCACCATATGGCTCGCGGGAACGACGAGCCCACCCTGTCGCTTCAAATAGTTACTGAACTCAAAGGCCCGATGACCTCTCTCCGTCGCGTTCTGCCCGTCTCTCTTGCCGTTCTCTTTCTGGTTTTGACTCTCCAGGTTCGATCGCAGATAGCCGTGTTCGAACAGCCGGGGTTTCCAACGATCGACAGCGAAGAAGTTCCGATTGCTGTGCTCAAGTCGACGCTGGGCAACAACGTGAGACTGCTGAACCTTGATGAACTTAGCTCTGCCCAGTGGGCGCAGGGTACAACGCTTCTTGTGTTGCCCTACGGATCAGCCTTTCCCGTAAAGGCGGCATCGGTAATCGAGGCCTACCTCCATCAGGGAGGAAACCTCCTTGTGCTTGGAGGGCAGCCTCTCCGGGTCCCGGTGCTCGGAGCGGCCGCTGGACCGTTTGTCCGGGAAGCGCCGCAAGACACGTACAGCAGAATGATCGATTTCCGCCACACGTACGAAGTTCCACTCAGCAGCCTCAAGACCCACTTTTCCTGGAGGCCGGGCTATGACAGCTTTATGCCCGCGATTGCAGTCAGGGCCCAAAAGGTCTTCGCCGAGGAAGGGCGCCTGCAAGGACTGGGATACCTGGATCTTGAGGACGGCACCCACGCTGCCGCGCCGGTCATCTATGTCGATCATGCGGCGGGAACAAGAATGGCGGGATCCCGTATTGTGGCGCTTCCTTTCACTCCTGAGCCCGGGTACTGGGCGTCGAAAGACGGCACCACCCTGGTGCAAACAGCGGCCCAATACGCTTTGCATGGGGCCACAAGCTTTCAGATTGAGACCCAATATGCCTGTTTGCGTCCCGGAGAGCCACCGCTGCTCACGCTCCACCTTAGGCATGGCTCAGGAACTGATCAAGCAGGCAGGGTAGACATCAGGCTGCTTAGCAACGGCAAGGTACTGGACGCGCGTCAAGTGCCCGTACTCGTAAGCCAGAGAGACATCGCCGTGGAGTTTCGGAAATCTCTTCCGTTGCCGGTCGGTACGTATACTCTGCGCGCAACCTGGACTCCCACAGGGGCTGGCTCACCACAGGAGTTCGCCGAGAATGGCTTCGAGGTGGAGAACATCTCTGAACTTGAGAAAGGCGACGCGCTGGGCGTACACGAAGACTTTCTTACATCGGGCGGCAAGCCCTTCTTCCCGGTAGGCACGAACTACTTCACCACCGAAGAGAATGGATGGGATTTTTCCGGGCCGCGCAACGCCGCCGTTTGGGAAAACGACTTCGCAGACATGCAGCGGCATGGGGTCAACTTCGTTCGTACCGGGGTTTGGATGAGCAGCGCCAAGTTCGTTGAGCCAAGTACAGGCGGCGCCAACGAGCGGTTCCTGCGAAACCTGGAAGCATTTCTGGCTGCAGCGCATCGCCACAACATCGCCGTAAACTTCACTTTCTTCGCCTTTACGCCTCGCGTAACAGAGACCCGCCGGCCTGAAAACGATGCGAGTTCGACGCCCCCAAACCCCTACCTTGACCCTGGGGCGATCGAGGCCGAGAAGGGCTATATCGCCTCGGTCGTGGAGCGCTTCGGAAAGCTGCCATGGCTCTCCTACGACCTCATCAACGAGCCGTCCTTTTCCAATCCTCGCAATGTCTTCCATGGCAACATACCGAACGGCGACCCGCAGGAGCTTGCCGCCTGGCGCGAGTGGCTACAGAAGCGGTATGGCAAGCTGTCATCGCTTGCGGACGCCTGGCGCGCGTCGGAAGTCCAACTGGGTTCCTGGCAGTCGATCCCTCTGCCCCGTCCGGCAGACCTGGTCTATGACCGCTACGGCAACGACCAGCAGGTCCGCGCGTTTGATTACAACCTGTTCGCTCAGGACATGTTCTCGCACTGGGTGAACACGATGGTCGACGTGATCCATCGTGCAGGCAGCAACCAATTGGTCAACGTCGGTCAGGACGAAGGCGGCGTGACCAACCGGCTTCTGAACCAGTTCTACGCGGTCGCCGGTGTGTCCTTCACGACCAACCATACTTACTGGCAGGACGATGCCCTGCTCTGGGATTCTGTCGTAGCAAAACGTCCCGGCATGCCGAACATTACCGGCGAGACGGGCTATCAGCCTGCTTGGGACCCCGACGGCCAATGGCGCTACGACGAGCTGACGGGGACGGCGATCGAGGAGCGGAAGTGGGCGCTCGGGTTTGCCGCCGGGTCTTCGGGCGCGATGCAGTGGGACTGGGCCCGCGAGCCCGACTTCGGCATCCAGCGCAGCGACGGGTCAGCCAAGGTGTGGGAATCCATGATGCGCGACCTCGGTGCTTTTGCGACCGCAGCTTCCGCCTATGCCACAGGTCTTACCCTGCCCGAGGTCGCCATCATCCTGCCGCAATCGTTCCAGATGAGCACGCGCAACAGCCAGGCGCTCCAGGCGCAGCAGACTGCCGTCCGTGTACTTTACCAGTACAGCCGCGTCGAGGCCTATGCCGTTGGCGAGTATCAGATCGACACCCTGGGAACACCGAAGCTTATCCTGCTCCCCTCGGCCTACGGGTTGTCTGACCGCGCGTGGCAGGCGATTGAAGCTCGCGTGCGCCAGGGAGCTACGCTGCTCATCTCGGGTCCGTTCGACGCGGATGAACACCTGCACCCGGTGGAGCGTGCCTCCGTCGTCCAGATGCGTCCCGGACTGGCACCCCTTCAACTGCGGAACGATGTACTCCACACCCCGCTTGGGGAACTGCCGCTGGAATACACCGGCCTTAACACAACTCTTCTGGACCGCGCCACTCTCGCTGGAGGCAAGAACTTCGAAGAAGTGCAACTGGAGAAAGGCCGCATCATCTTTTCCGCATTTCCTCTTGAACTCAATAGCAATCTCGCCTCAGTTGCGACGGTCTATGACTACGCCTTGAAAACAGCCGGTGTCCATGAGACGTACACCACTGCCGTCAAGGATCCAGGGATTCTGATCTGCCCTACACGACTGCCTCACGCGACCCTTTACGTGTTGACCTCGGAGACGGAAGACTCGACCGTCGCCTTCACGGACACACGAAGCGGCAAATCCTTCTCCGGGAAGCTCGAGGCTGGCAGAGCTGCACTGCTCCTGGTTGCAGAACATGGCGAGTTGCTGGCGAGCTATCACTGGCCTAAACCCTAGCATTAACCAGCGAAATACAAGGCCCCTGGTTGAACCCGTTCGCCCGTACCGCCACCTGTAAGCGAACCGTCGGCTCCATTCACGGAGGAAAGATGAACGTTTTCGATCGAATCGTACCTCTCTTACTTCTGTTCGCGTCCGGGGCGATCGCGCAGACGCTCCAGCCCCGTGCCGCTCCGGTCAACCCGGACGCAACTCCGGCCGCGCGCGTGCTTCTCCAGCAGATTGACTCGGTCTCTGGACACGCGATCTTAAGCGGCCAGCACAATTACCCGAACACTGTCTCCCGCTACAGCGATCGCGTGTACGAGCTTACCGGACGCTATCCCGCCGTCTTCGGACAGGACTTCGGCTTCTCAGCGGGTGAGGACAAGGACTCGACCCTCAGCCGGTCCGCCATGATCCAGGAGGTGATTCGCCAGTATCGCAGCGGTTCGATCATTGCGCTCACATGGCACAGCGTAAGGCCTACACAGGACGAACCCGTCACCTTCCACGACAGCGTACTCGGCCATCTGACCGATTGGGAGTTCCAGCAGGTCCTCACTCCGGGCACGGACCTCTACAATCGGTGGGCGCGGCAGGTGGATGTTATCGCCGGCTACCTTCAGGAGTTGCAGGCAGCTGGCGTGCCTGTACTCTTCCGTCCGTATCATGAGATGAATGGCAACTGGTTCTGGTGGGGCGGGCGTCCCGGGCCGGCAGGCACTGTCGCACTGTACAAACAGATCTTCGATCGCTACGTCCATCGCTTCCACCTGAACAACCTTGTTTGGGTGTGGAACGTAAACGCGCCCTCTGTTAATGCAGGGCCCGTCGATCAGTATTTTCCCGGTACGGCCTATGCGGATGTGATCAGCATGGACATCTATGGGCAATTTGAGCAGGCCTACTACGACAGCATGGTGGCTCTGGCAGGCAACGATAAGCCCATAGCGCTCGCGGAGGTCGGCGCGATGCCTTCGCTTCAAACGATTGCCGCACAGCCGCGGTGGACCTACATGATGATGTGGAGCGGCATGGCAGAGAGCTCGAATTCCCAGGAGCAGTTGCAGGCCATCTTCCATGCTTCCAACGTGGTCAATCGCAAAGACCCGAGGCTTGCTGTTCCAGCAATCGCCGCAAATCAGCCGCAACCGTCAGACTTTGAAGCATCTCCCGCGGCAAAGGCTCTGCTTGGACGTGTTTCCCCTGCCCAGCAGGCACGGCCGCAAGTCGTTGCGTTCGATCTGGGCGCCCATACCGCGGCAGATGTAGCTGCCGAGATCCGAACTGCCGCAAGCGCTGGCCGTCTTCCGCTGCTGCGCTGGACGCCTCCGTCACCCACTGGCGAAGGTACGTCAAAGCCCCTGACCGACTTTGAATGGAGCGAGTTGATCAGGCCCGGAACGTCGCTCCACGCCAAATGGCTCGCGGAGATCGAGTCCATCCTTCCTGTGCTTCAGCAGCTCCGGAAGGATGACATCGCCGTCCTGTGGGACCCCTTGCCCGGAGCTAATGCTTCAAGCATCTGGTGGGGCGCTCGTCCCGGGCCTGAAGGCTCGCGCGCGCTCTTTCGTGAACTCGACGAAGAACTGGTGACGCACCATCACCTCCATCAGCTTGTCTGGGTGTGGGAAGCCGCCGTTCAGTCCGCACCCTCAGAAGGTTCGCGGCGCACTCCGCTCGAAGACTTCTACCCCGGCCCGCTCGGAGTTGATGCGCTCATGCTGGATGTACCGCCGGACTTCGCCACGCGTAGCTATGCTGCGCGGGCCGCCGAGGAGCTTGCCGGACTCAAGCCGGTGGGCATTCGATCTTCAACTGCACTCGCCGACTCCGCAGTGCCTCCAACCTTCTCCTTCATCTCTTCCCCAGCGCCTTTTCCGAAGTCTGAGTGACAAACGTACTTCTGCCGGAGAGTCAACGTAATGTTTCCTCCAAGAGCCGTTCTGCTTGCATTCATCGTCGTCGGGGCACATTCGCGTGCAGGAAATACTCAGGTCCGCTACACGCCGGCTCCGGGAGCAGTCGTTACGTTGCAGGAGGGTCGGCTGCAGGGCGCGGAACCGGCCCCTGGAGTTCGCGCGTACCTGGGCATCCCGTACGCGGCACCGCCCGTCGGCCCTTTACGCTGGCGACCGCCGCAGTTGTACCCGAATTGGAACAACGTTCGCTCCGCCTTAGCCCACGGACCACCGTGCCCGCAGCAGAAGTTCGGCTGGAACGACACGTCTGCGGATCATGGAAGTGAAGACTGCCTGTTCTTGAATGTCTGGGCTCCGGCAAGCGGGTCCAGGCACCCTGTGATGGTCTATATCCATGGCGGATCAAACGTTGCCGGCAGTGCTGCCGAAGAGCTCTCGAATGGGTTCGCTCTTGTTCCTAAAGGCGTTGTGCTGGTCACGTTTGACTATCGTCTTGGCGTCTTCGGCTTTCTCCGAAGCCCCGCGCTCGACGCCGAGTCGCCGCACCAAGCATCCGGCAACTACGGCCTGCTCGATCAGATCGCCGCGCTGCACTGGGTCAGCAGGAACATAGCCAGTTTTGGGGGCGATCCCACCAACGTGACCGTCTTTGGCCAGTCCGCCGGCGCAGTGGACACCGGCTTGCTGATGGCCTCGCCTCTAGCAGGCGGCTTGTTTGCGCGGGCTCTGGAAGAAAGCGGCCAGGTTGTCGGTCTCATGCCTACGGCGACAAGGACACAATCGGAAGACGCATGGGCATCCGTCACGAAGTCTCTGGGAGCGGACCTGCAAACGATGCGCGCAGCCACTACTGCCCAGGTGCTCTCGTCCGAGGCGCAAGCGAAGAAGCCGCCGCCGGAAAACTTCTGGGGCTACCGCGGTGCCAGCGTCGACGGCTGGGTCCTTCCCGACTTGCCCGCCACCATCTTCGCCCAGGGAAAAGAAGCTCCTGTCCCGCTTCTTCTCGGGTCGAACGTCCAGGAGATCGTGCCGCATGCTGATTCCTTGGAGTGGACGCGCCACCTGATGACGGCTGCGGTGGGCAGCACGGCTGCCGCCGCGCTTGAAGCGGCCTACGAGCAGCAGCCAGAGAACAAAATGGAAGGGAGCATCGGCGCCCGATTTCAGACCGACCGCGACTTCCGCTGTCCCGTGCAGCAGATCGCAGCCTGGCACGCAGAGCATGGTTTCCCTACCTTCGTCTATCAGTTTGACCGGTCCGCCAACTCGGACAAACCTGCCATGCATTCTTCTGAACTTCGATACGTGTTCGGCTTTCCCTCTTCCTCCGAGCGCTCCGCCGTCGATTCTGCCGTTGCCACGCTAGTGCAAAGCTACTGGGTACGCTTCGCTGCAGCTGGCGACCCTAACTCCACCGAATTGCCCGCGTGGCCCCGCTTCGTCTCTGGAACGCAGCCCTACCTGCACTTTCTCTCCACCCAGACCTTGCCGGTCGTCGCCGCTCACCTTGGCGGAGCACCATGCGAGATACTCAGCGGCTCCCGCCTTCCCGGAGCACACTAGCCACTCATCAGATACGGAGATTCGCATGCCCTTTGCAGCCAAACGGTATCTCGCTCTCGCACTTGTGACCGCCTTCGGTCTCATCTCTACACCCGCCTTCTTCGCGCAAAGCTCGATCGGCATCTTCGAAGGTCAGCAGGATGTTGGAACGCTTCTGCACCCAGGCACCGCGCACTACGATTCCGACAAACACTCCTACGAAGTCTCAGGAAGCGGCGCCAATATGTGGTTCGGCACAGATGACTTCCACTTCGTCTGGAAAAGGATCTCGGGCGACGTCGCTCTCAGCGCGGACATCGCCTTCGTTGGAGACAAGGGCAACAACCATCGCAAAGCTGCCCTTCTGCTTCGCCAGTCCCTTGAACCAGGCTCGATATACGCCGACGTAGCACTGCATGGAGACGGTCTCACTTCGCTTCAGTATCGAGACGCCGCGGGCGCAGACACGCACGAGGTTGAGTCTGCGGTCTCTGCGCCGCGACGCGTCCGCATCGAAAAGCGCGGCCAGGAAGTCTTCGTCTTTGTCGGAGACAGCGAAGGCCGCCTGGCGTACTCCGGTGCCTCCATGCGAACCAGCGTCAACGGCGACTTCTACGTAGGGCTTGGCGTCTGCTCGCACGATAAAGACACCACGGAGCGCGTTCTCTTCTCGAATGTGTCCGTGGAAGCTCTGAGTGCCGCACCCGAAGCCAGCACGCTCTGGAGCACCCTTGAGACCGTGAAGATAGCCTCTACGGACCGCCTCATTGCCTACACTTCGACAGGCAAGATCGACGGGGTCAGCTGGGCTAAGGATGGCGCGTCTCTCCTGTTCAGCCGTGATCACCGCGTGTTCAAGGCAGTGCTGGGCTACAAGGGCGCACCGCAACCGCTTCCCGCCTCGGCTCCGCCGACTGATGCTCTGGCTGAGAGCAACTCCCCTGATGGCAAATGGCGGGCCTTCTTCGCTCCCGATGTGACAGAACTCAGGATTCGTTCCTTGTCCGACCAGACGGTGAAGGTGCTGGCGAAACTCAACAACATTCCGGACACATCCAACACTCTCTTCTGGTCGCCCGACAGTTCGCGCATCGCCTTTGTGAACTTCTCAAAGCTGCCGCAATAACGGATGAAGGCTCTTAGCGGGCAGAGAATCGTGCAAGCAGATGGGCAGGAGCTGATCTCGCTCCTGCCCATCTGTTTGACCATGACGCTACAGCGGCCTTTCGATCTTACAAGTGCTTAGAAGTAGAACTTGAAGCCGAGTTGGATGACGCGAGCCGAGTTGGCATAGTTCCCGTTGTTGGGGTTCACATGGACGATTTCAGTCTGACCCGAAGCAGAGTTGAAGTAGTTCTGCGAGGTGCTGATGGTACCGATATTCTCGTGATTGAGTGCGTTGAACATCTCAAAACGGAACTGTGCGTTGTAGCGGCTGGAATCTCCCCAGCGGGTGTTTTTTACCGCCGAGAAGTCCAGGTTATTGCTGCTTGGATTCCGAACGCCCGGAATCGTTCGCGGCGCATTGCCAATGGTGTAAGGCGCGGGTGAAGCAAACGCCGCTGCATTCAGTGATTTGCCGGGTCCGACCGGGTTACCGACCAGGCTGGGCCGCTGAGCAAAGGTCAGCAGTCCCGAGGATGTGCTTCCATTGTCGTACGACGGCGTCAGGAACGGCGTTCCCTTGGAGTAGGTCAGGATGCCGTTGACCTGCCAGCCGCCCAGGAAGAGATCGGCAGTCTTGGGTATGTTGGCGCCAAACATCTTGCCATGACCGTACGGCAGTTCGTATACGGTGCTGGCAACGAAGATGCGTGGAACGTCGAACGGCGAGACCGAGCGCTCTCCCCGGGGGTTGTACTGATCTGCGAAGGTGGCGCCGGCGGGCCCAAGGTACGTGACAGACGAAGCGGAGTTGTCGATTGCCTTGCTGCCGGTGTAAGCCGTTGTGAAGGTGATGCCGTTGGCAAATTCGCGGTCCACACGCACGGTAAAGGCGTGGTAGATAGAGTCTGCCTCCGGCTTACGGAAGGTGTTTACCCCGGTGTACTGCGGGAACTGCCGCAGAAGCTGGTTCTGCTGCACGGTTGGCTGGGAAAGCGCAGAACCTGGGGTGGTAATTACGCCGTAAAACGGATTGGTGACGGAGGCCTTCAGCTTGTCGCCAAGGGCCGCATCGGAGAGCGGTAACTGATCGTGTGGACGCCCCGGATCACCGGCGATCAGGAAGACGCCTCGATTGCCGAGATACGCAACTTCGGCCTTGATCTTCGCGGGGAGCTGGTACTGGACAGCCAGGTTCCACTGCATCGTGTAAGGATTGCGCGTCTTGTCGAAGTACGATTCGCTGATGGTGTTGCCAACGTCGATGTTCTGGATGCAAGCAGCGTCGGCTCGGCAGGCGGGATCGAGTGCGGCAGGCGTCTGGACACCTCCGGGGAATGGATTGGCTAACGAAGCGACTGGTGCGCTGTGTTGTCCATCGAAGCTGGGGTTGTACTGCGTCTGAGAGGTGAAGCCCTCTATGCCCGGAGCTCCTGAGGTGCCGGCGGCCTGGAACGCCGAAGGCTGGAAGACCACGCCAAAGCCCCCGCGCAGCACCATCTTGGTGTAGGGATTGTAGGAGAAGCCGAAGCGAGGCCCGAAGTCGTTGTAGTTCGTCGGCACCTGCTTGCGGCCATGCGCCGCGCCCGGCGTGTTGACCAGGTGCATCGCGCCTTTCAAGCTGCCGCAGGCCGGGCAGGTGACCCCATCGGGAACGGCCACCGAACCGATCGCGGACGCTTCATTCGGGTCCCAGTACGAAAGCGCGTTGTTTCGTTCTTCGCGTGGTATCTCGAGGTCCCAACGAATGCCGTAGTTCAGGGTTAAGTCGCGTCTCACCTTCCAGTCGTCCTGAACGTAGAGTGCCAGGTACTCTGAGTTCTGGTGCAGGTGAGGCTCGTTGTAGATCGTGCCGGATTGCGGCAGACCGAGCAGGAATGAGGCCAGCGTAGCCCCTCCAGCGGAGGCGCCAGGAGCAGCCGCGCCGGTCGAAGAATCAGGCGTGAACCGCGTCCATGTGTTGTCGGCCGAGAAAGTTCCTGTCGGATAGGCGAACTGGGAGAAGTTGATGTACAGGTAGCGATACTCGCCGCCAGCCTTTACGCTGTGGCTGCCCAGGATCTTCACCAGGCTTCCATTGACATCATGCGCGAGCGGATCTTCGAGCAAGGGAACATAGCCGAGGCCGCCGAGGTCGGAGAAGCCGTTGAAGCTGAAGTGGGGGAACTGCAGACCTTCAACAGAAGCAGCATCGAAGGCGCCCGAGAAGCCCAACGAGGTCGGATCGAAACCGGCGCTGTAGGCGGTACGGTTTGAGACCGACTTCGAGAAACCGTACCGGAACTCACCAACGAGTGTGGGAGAAAACGTTACTGTGTTGTCGAAGGAGAGACTGTACGCATTGCCGCTGGTTGGACCGTTGTACCCGCCGGGTGAGGCAATCGCAGAGGTCCCGGCATAATCCTGCAGGTAGCTGTTATTCCCGGCCGAATGCGAGAAGCGGATGAAGGAGTGGAACTTGTTCGTCCACTGTTGATCCAGGCGGGTGTCGAAGTGGTAGTAGTTGTTCGTGTTCGCGCCGCTGTTCACGTAGTTGTTGGTTGCAGCGGTCGTCTGTGGTGCCGGAAAGTAGCCGAGGATCTTCTGAGCGATCGGGCTCAGTCGATCTGCAGGGATGATGTTGCCCGGGAACTGGTCGCGGACGTATCCCGCAACCGTGGCGCCGGTGCTCGGATCGATATACGTGCCTGGATGGACGGTAAGGGGATCGTAGATTGGCGCACCGAGCGCGGAGAAGTCGCCCGCAATGTACGCCGGAAGATTCTGCGGCACAGTGGACGTAATACTCGCACCCGCCGACTGGCGCGAATCTTCGAAGTCCAGGAAGAAGAACGTTTTATCACGGCGAATGGGCCCGCTGAATGTTCCGCCAGTCTGATAGCGATGCGTGTCGGTCTTCTTGCTTCCAGGAGCAGCACCAAAGGCGTTCGCGTTGAGGCCTGTGGTCTCAAGGAACTCATAGCCTGAACCGTGGAACGAATTGGCTCCGCTTTTTGTGACCAGCGAGACGACGCCGCCCGAGAACCGTCCGTATTCGGCAGCCAATACGCTGGTCTGCACGTTTACTTCCTGCACGGAGTCGATGATCGGGTTATAGGCACTCACGTTGTTGCCGACGTTGTTCTCCGGAAGGATGTTGGTCATGCCGTCGATCAACTGCTCGTTGTTCCCGTTGCGCGAACCGCCAATGTGCGGAGTCGATGCGTTGCCCAGGTTGCTTACGGTTGGGGCAAGCAGCGCGAAGTCGAAGGGATTGCGGCCGTTGTCGGGAAGATCAAGGATGAACCGGGCCGGTATGGTGTCAGACAGATTGGACGTATTGGTGTCGAGCTCCTCGACGTTCGCGCTCACCTGTACCTGTTCGCTCGCCTGGCCGATGGACATGGCAAAGTCGGCCGTGCTGCTCGAAGCGACCTCGACATGAACGCCGGTCTGCGTGGCCGGGCGGAAGCCCGCAACGGTTACGGCGACGGAGTATGTTCCGGGCTGAAGGAACGGCACCTGATAGCGGCCCCCGCTATCGGACTTCACAACGTGCGCCTCGTTGGTTGCAACGTTGCTGACGGTGACGTTCGCCTCCGCGATCGCGCCGCCGCTGCCGTCCGTGACGACACCCTGGATTGTCCCTGTCGGGCTTTGAGCAAATGAAGATAGGGCGATGGGACAGAGCATGAAGACGAACAATAGCGTTAAGAATCGCATGGTGGCCTCTCCTGAATAGGTCCGTAACCGGGTAGAACACAGTCCGCTTGCTGATTTTGTTATCGATATCATTGTGGAAGCGTCATTGGTTATACGAGACCGCTTTAAGAACTGTCAATCAGTTTCTTCGAAAAGAATCAGAGATCGCACCAGGGCATGAGGGCATACACCTCAGGCCAAGGAACAGCGCCTATGCACGGCGCACTCCGCACCTGCATGCGGCACGCTTGAAGAGCATAATGGTGCAGGGAAGAGACCATGACGCGCACACTGATCCCTGCATCCTCTTTAGTCTCGGCGCTGCAGGCGATCACCTTATCTACGCTGTTCTGTTTGCGGCTGCATGCGACCGGCACGTGCCGGGTCTCACCTGGAATGGCAGTGAAGATGAGGTCGCCGAACATTGCGGCCTACCAGGAGCTCGGCGCGTGGTTCGAGCGCAGCAGGCAGCTGAGATGCGCCGTGGACGCGTATCAGCAGGGCACACGGCGATTTCCAGGATCGGCGACGCTGCAACTTTCGCTCGGGTCCGCACTCCAGGCCTCCGGAGTGTCGGGAGAGGAGGCATTGCGCCGCGCAGTCAGCCTTGATCCGTCTTCTCAGCCAGCACATCTCGCTTTGGGTGTTCTCGAACATGACCGCGGCAACCGTTCGGAAGCGCTTCGGCAGTGGCAGGAGGTGCTTCGGCTGAATCCATCGTCGGCAACGGCATTGGACTGGATCGCCAAGACAAGGATCGAGTCGCAGCAATATACCGCAGCTGTCGATCTGCTCCTGACAGCTCCGGACACGGAAGACCTGGCGATCGACCGCATCGTTGCGCTCAGCCGGTCGGGCTTTTCTGAACGTGCGATCGAGATGGGTGCTCAGTCCCTCAAAAGACATCGAGACTGGCTGCGCCTGCGCATGGCGCTGGGGACAGTGCTGCTGCAGCGGAATCGTTTCGAGGAAGCGCTCGCTCTGCTGCAGGAAGGACTACGCGATCACCCCGGCGAACTCGACCTGCAGGTGCTCTACCTTCGGGCGCTCGTGCTGTCCGGAGACTCGGCGAAAAGCAAGTCCTATGCCGGCGAGTTCCTCAAGATTCATCCAAACAGCTTCGATGGCTTGTACCTGAACGGATTGCTGGAACGCCAGGCTGGGGAGTACGAGCAGGCGCTTGTACACCTGAAGGCTGCGGCGGCCTTGCAGCCCCACCACTTCGACGTCTTGTTCAATCTTGGCGCAACCCTGGCCAAACTGCATCAGCCAGAAGAGGCGTCTGCCGAGCTTACGAAGGCAGCTGTAATCGACGGTTCTGGCCCTGAAGTGCATTTCCAACTCGCCGGTGTGCTCCGGGCGCTCAACCACCCTGAGGACGCGAAGAAGGAGATGGACCTATATAAAGAGAAGCTTGCGAAGAGGGCGCTGCGCGACCAGCAGATAAGTCTCTCTGCGCAAGCGGCACAGAAACTCGCGAGCGGCGACGCTGCCGGTGCGATCGAAGCGGAAAACCAGATTCTCAAGATCTCGCCTGATGACGCGGTGCATTATTACAACCTGTCGCTCGCGCAGGACCTTACCGGAGACTTAGACCGTGAGCGCGCATCACTGGAACACGCAGTAGCGCTGCGTCGGGACTTTGCCCCGGCGTATAACCAGCTTGGATACCTTGCAATTAAGAGTGGGGACACAGCCGCAGCAGAGGGATATTTCCGCAAGGCGATTGCTTCCGCTCCAGAGTATGCCGAGGCCGAAAGCAACCTGGGTTCGTTGCTGGCAAGAGAAGGAAAAGATTCAGAAGCGGAAGGGTACTTTCGCTTGGCGATCGCCGCCAATCCGCGCTATACCGACGCCTGGATCAACCTCGCAGCTTCTCTTGCTGCTCGATCGAAGTTTACAGACGCACGAAACGCAATTCAAAGCGCACTTCAGATAGAGCCCGATAATCCGGATGCTGCGCAGCTGCTTGCCATGCTTCCCCAAGCCGATACGATCAACTTGCATTAAGCACGACGTGGCACTAAGCACGACGTGGAAAGATAACGGGAGTGTCTGGTTGGCTATACCGATCAGTCGAAGGAAGTTCATGGCGTCGGCCGCCGCCGCTTCGTGCGGAAGAATCGTCGCACAGACGGTCGGGGCTGTACCGAAGCCGCAGACTGCCCTTTCCCCCTTTGCGAAGAGTTATTCTCAATTCACCGATGTTGCCGCCCAGGCCGGCCTGAACGCAGTAATGACGTATGGGGGCGAAGAGCACATAACGTTCATTATCGAGTCGATGGGTGGAGGATGCGCCTTTCTCGACTACGACAATGATGGCTGGATGGACATCTTCCTGTTGGGAGGCAGCCGTCTTGAAGGCGCGCCTTCGGGGGCCAGCAACCGTCTATACCGGAACAATCGAGACGGAACTTTCTCGGACGTAACCGTCAAGGCTGGCTTGTTCGACACAGGTTGGGCCTGCGGCGTCTGCGTTGGAGACTATAACAATGACGGCTTTGAAGACCTCTTTTGCACCTACTACGGGCACAATAAGCTTTATCGAAACAATGGCAATGGCACGTTCACGGACATAACTAAAGCTGCTGGACTCTATGACGCTGCCGTCCGCTTTGGGACGGGTTGCAGCTTCTTTGACTACAACAAGGATGGACACCTCGATCTCTTTGTGGCCAACTACGTTGAGTTCGATCTGAAGCACCCGCCGCTGCCGACTCTGCAAAACTCCACATGCACCTTCGAAGGCATGGAGGTCTACTGTGGACCGCGTGGGCTCAAGGCCGGAACGCATTCCCTCTACCGCAACAACGGCGACGGTACGTTCACGGATGTAAGTGAAGCATCGGGCATCTCGAAGCACCGCGGCTCGTACGGAATGACCACGGTTACGGCAGACTTCGACGGCGACGGCTGGCCGGACATATTTGTTGCCTGCGACTCGACCCCAAGCCTGCTGCTGATGAACAACCATGATGGAACTTTCCGGGAGGAAGGTTTTGACCGGGGGGTTGCCGTGAGCGGAGAAGGTGCCGAGCAGGCTGGCATGGGTGTAGGCATCGGAGACATTGGGCTGGATGGCAGTACCAGTTTGCTCGTGACCCACTTCCAGAAGGAAGCGAGCGGCCTTTACCGTAACGATGGAAAGGCACAGTTCTCCGACGTGACGGCGCAGGCGCACCTTGCCGGAGAGACCAGGTACGTCGGGTGGGGAGCAGCGATCGCTGACTTCGACAACGACGGTCTTCCAGACCTGTTCTGGGTCACCGGCAACGTCTACCCGGAGCTGGAGAAGAAGTACCCCCAGTATCCGCTGAAAGGCCCTCGCATCCTGTTCCGCAACCGCGGCGATGGGACTTTTGAGGAGACAACCGAGGGATGCGGACCGGCGATTGCCCAGAGACATGCCAGCCGCGGTTTGGCTGTGGGCGACTTCGACAATGACGGCGACCTCGACCTCTTGATCATGAACGTCAACGAGGTCCCGTCACTGCTGCGAAACGACGCACCCAAATCGAACCACTGGCTGAAGGTTAGGCTGATCGGCACAATCTCCAATCGCAGCGCGATCGGGGCCCAGGTCACCGTGCGTTACGCCGGGAAAGTCCAGATGCAGGAGCTGCTCAGCCAGT
This sequence comes from uncultured Granulicella sp., assembly GCA_964658395.1. Taxonomy (GTDB): domain Bacteria; phylum Acidobacteriota; class Terriglobia; order Terriglobales; family Acidobacteriaceae; genus Edaphobacter. The sequence goes on from CAZZYQ010000002.1 coordinate 72,336, forward strand.
CGAGCTATCTATCCTGCAACGATCCTAGGCTGCATTTTGGCCTTGGGGACGCAGACCGCGCCGAGGTCCAGGTAAGATGGCCGACCGGCAAAGAAGAGAAGCTGGGCGTGATGCCGGTCGATCGTCTCATCACGATCAAGGAGGGGTTTGGCCTGCTCCAACCGAGCAAGTCCGGCTAAACATCCTCCCTGTTCTGGCGCAACCCAAGCGGAAGTTTAGGGTCTTATATGGTGTGAGTCGAAGCTGGAGCGTTCCGGATAAGACTTACCGGCGAGACTTCCGCGCAACCCGGAAACCGCAAGCGAATCGGGCAAGCGAAGGAAGACCGCCAAGGCGAACACTATGAAGCTGACACGTCTTCTCAAGAGCATTCTCGGAACTTCTTTGCTGGCCGGAGCCCTGTTGCTGGCCCCGCAAGCAGCGCAGGCGAGGGTATTTGTCTCAGTCGCGATCGCGCCACCGCCAATCCCCGTCTACGAGCAGCCGGTCTGGCCGGGCGACGGCTATATATGGACTCCAGGATACTGGGCGTACACCGACGACGGCTACCAGTGGTTGGATGGAGCCTGGGTGCTTGCCCCGTACACGGGGGCGCTCTGGACTCCGGGTTACTGGGGTTTTGACGGAGGCTCCTATCTCTGGAATGCCGGCTACTGGGGCCCGACCGTCGGCTACTACGGCGGCATCAACTACGGCTTCGGATACTTTGGCGTCGGCTTTTACGGCGGCTACTGGAACCATGGCGCATTCTTCTGCAACCGGGCGTATAACCACTTTGGCGACTATCGGGGCCATAACTTCTACAGCCAACGGGTGGGCAACTACGATGGCCGGCCCGGTGGCTCGAGCTTCACTCGCGGCGCCTTTGAGGCCAATCGCGGAGGAAGCTTCAACCGTGGTGGCGAAAGCTTCGCTCGTCAGGTTGGCAGCGGCTTTGGACAGAATGGCGGAAGATCTTTCTCCGGTGGCGCGACGGTAAACCACAACGGCAACATGAACGGCGGAAACAGCTTCGCCCGCCCCTTGAACAACGGCTTTGCGCAGAACAGCGGACGGCAGGTTGCAGGATCTGGAGCCTCCTCCTTTGCAAGTGCGAATCCGGTCCGCTCAGCCGGCTTCAACAACGGCAATAGCTTTGCTCGCCCAGTAAGCAACAGTGTGTATTCGCCCGCTTCCGGTTATCGGGGAGGGTTTGCCCAGGCCGCGCAGGTACGTCCTGTGAGTAGCGCGGGCTTCAACTCGAACGCCCGTCCGACACAGGGAAGTGGATTCCAGGGCAACGCGGGAAGAAGCTTTGCCGCCCCGCAGAGAAGTTTCAGCGGCGGCAGTGGGAGCGCAAGACCTGCCTCGGGTGGTTTCCAGGGCGGCGGTGGCGGATTCCACGGCGGCGGATCGCATGGCGGAGGACGTCGCTGAAGCAAGGTACTCGAGCAGCAAAAGGCCGGAGTCTAAGACTCTGGCCTTTTTGCTTGTTGAGCGACTTTGCGGACCATCTCGCCGATAGCGCAAACGGCATCACGATGCGCCAGACGGCGAGCGTTTTCGCCCATGGAGGCAAGTTCATCTTTTGCCGCGAAAAGGCCGCAAAGGGTGTTCAGCAAGGTTTGCGCTTCGAGTTGGGATTCGAGGATCATCCTTGCCGCATTTGCGGCGACGAAGACCTCGGCGTTCTTGCGTTGATGGTCGTCCGTAGCTGCCGCGAAAGGTATGAGCAAAGACGGTTTGCCTGCGGCAGCAAGCTCAGCCATGGTACTGGCTCCGCTTCGGCAGAGAATCAGATCCGCTTCGGCAAAACGAGCGGGCATCTCATCGAGGTAGGCACTCACCCGCCAGCGGGATTCGGGCGCGCCAGTGGCCAGATAAGCCTGGCGCGTGGCGGATTCGCCTCGGGGACCGGACTGGTGCGTGACGGTCAGACCCGGGATGTCCCGAAGCAGCGGAAAGAGGATCTGCGGCATCACTTCGTTCAAGACCCGCGCGCCCTGGCTCCCGCCGAACACCAGAAGCTTCTTTTCTTGCGAGGGTTGCCGGGGACGAATATCAAAGAAGGCACCGCGAACCGGAATGCCGGTGACGGTGGCGTTGCGGAAGAACTGCCGGGTCTCTTCGAAGTTTACTGCGGCTGCTGAGACGAACCTTCCGACCAGACGATTGGCGAGGCCTGGAAAGGCATTCGGCTCGAAAGCCAAGGTAGGTACCTGCAAGACGATCGCCGCCATCATGGCCGGGCCGGAGGCATAGCCGCCAACCCCTACGACAGCGTGCGGCTTGAAGCTCCGGAGCAGCGAAATGCACCGGAGAAGGCCTCGCGGGAGGTCGATGACGGTCTTCAGGCGAGTTGCGAGACTGACACTCTTCAGCTGGCCAGCCCGGATCAGTTCGAGCGGAAAGCCGGCTTCCGGCACAAGCCTCGTCTCCAGCCCGCGTGCCGTTCCGACGAAGCGTACTTCGGCGTTGTGCCTGTCGCGAAGCTCACGCGCGATCGCAAGAGCAGGTATTACATGTCCGCCCGTTCCACCGCCGGCGATCAGAACTCGCAAAGGTTTTGCCTCGGCTGATCCTCGGCTCCCGAGTTCCATTCCCTGCACGCTAATCGATCTCGCGCGTGATGTTCAGCAGCACACCCATGCAGGCAAGGGTGACGAAGAGCGATGTGCCACCGAAGGAGATAAACGGAAGGGTGATGCCCTTGGTGGGAAGCAGCGCGACGACGACGCTCATGTTGAAGAAGGCCTGGATGAGGATGGCCGATGTAATGCCGAAGGCGAGGAAACGGGCGAAGGGGTCAGTCGAGAGATAAGCGGCGCGCATGCCTCGATAGGCAAGGGCGACGAAGAGCGCGACCAGCGCCAGCGCACCGATGAGGCCGAGTTCTTCGCATACGTTGGCAAAGATGAAGTCAGTATGGGGCTCGGGAAGATAGAAGAGCTTCTGGCGGCCTTCCATCAGCCCGAGGCCGCGAAAGCCGCCGGTGCCAACTGCGATCAGCGATTGCAGAATGTGAAATCCTGCGCCACGGGGATCGGCCTCAGGGTCAAGAAAGACCTTCATGCGCGCGAGACGCCACGGCACAAAGAAGAGCATGTAGCCAAGCACGGGCGTGGCACACAGTCCGGCGATCCAGATATAGCGCATCTGCATGCCCGCAAGGTAGAGCATGAACAACATGACTCCCGCGCAGACTAAAGCAGTGCCAAGGTCAGGTTCCTTCAAGATAAGAGCGATCAGCAGGAGCGGCGGGGCGACTGCCGGCAGGATGGTATTGCGATTGTCGTCCATCTTATGTAGCCGGTTTTGCAGGAAGTATGCGAGGAAGAGGATCAGGACCGGAGTTGCAAGCTCAGAAGGCTGAAAGGTGAAGAAACCGCCGAAGCGGAACCAGCGATGGGTGTGATGAGAGCCGGGAACGGCAAAAACGGCGATGAGCAGCAAAAGCGTAAGCGCCAGTACTGGAAAAACTATCCTCGGATTGTTGTAGCGGCGGTAGTCGATCTTCATGAGGACGACCAGCGCGAGCAGACCAAGCCCCGCCCATACTGCTTGTTTGAGCATGTAAGGATATGGCGAGCCGTACTGCTCCTTAGCCATCACCGCCGAGGCGGAGAAGACCGTCACCAGGCCGAAGAGCACGAGCAGCAGCACAGTCCCGAAGAGCCATTTATCGACGCCAACGCGCTTCGCCATGCTGTGTTGTTCCCCTGCTCCGCAAGCGGCTGAGCCTCGTAAAGCGGGTTCAGCCAGGTAGGTTCATCACCAGCTGCCGGAAGGCCCGACCGCGGTGCTCATAGTTGTCAAACTGGTCGAAGCTTGAACAGGCCGGAGCGAGCAGAACGATATCGCCTGCTGCGGCGGCTTTCGCCGTCTCGGCAACGGCCCGGTCCAGTGTTCCCGCAGCTATGATCTTCACCATTCCGGCCAGTTGACGCTCAATCTTTTGGGCCGCCGAACCAATCGTGTAAACAGCCCTGACCCGGTCGCCAAGCAGTTCGGCCATCTGGCTGTAGTCGGAGTCCTTGTCCTTGCCGCCAAGGATGAGGTGGACGCCGCCCGGAAAAGAGGCGACGGCCTTCATGGCGGCGTCGACGTTGGTTGCCTTGGAGTCGTTGTAGAACTCAACTCCGGCGACGGTGCGAACGAATTCGAGGCGGTGCTCGACAGCCTTGAAGGCGGCGACGGAGGAACGGATAGACTCGGCGGGGATGTTCGAAAGGCAGGCCGCGCAGACGGCGGCGAGGACGTTCTCGACGTTGTGCGCGCCTTTGAGGCCGATCTCGGAGATCGGCAGAATCGGCTGGGCAGCAGCGCCTTCTCTTTCAATCCAGCAGATAACACCGTCGCGAACGAACGCACCCTGGCGGACGACGCGGCTGCTGCTGAACCAGTAAACATTTGATTTCGCACGGGCAGCGCACATCTGTGTGGTGCGGTCATCGGCGTTCAAAACCAGGGCGTCGGATGAGGTCTGGCGGGCGAAGATCTTCTCCTTCGCCGCCACATAGGCTTCGAAGCTGTGGTGACGATCGAGATGGTCGGGCGTGATGTTGAGGATGACGGCAATCCTTGGGTGAAACTCTTCCGTGGTTTCAAGCTGGAAGCTGGAGACTTCTAGGACGTTTACGGTCGCCTCAGTGCTTTCCGCAATCAGCTCGATGACAGGCAGACCGATGTTGCCGCCGACCAGCGTGGGCACGCCAGCGTCGGAGAAGATCTTGCCGATAAGGGTGGTGGTGGTCGTTTTGCCGTTTGAGCCGGTGACGGCGACGATGCCGCCCTTCAGGAATCGGCTGGCGAGTTCAAGCTCACCGATGACGGGCAAGCCGTAGCCGATGACCTGCTTCACCTCCGGGGTATCGAGCGGGACACCGGGCGAGACGACGATGAGGTCCTGGCGGCGGAAGGTAAGCAGGCCATGCCCGCCGGACTCGACCATAACGCCAGCGTCGAGCAGGGCGGGAATCTCGTCAGCGAGGGCGACAGCGTTGCGGGTGTCGCTGACGGTGACGCGTGCGCCCTGGCCGCGAAGGAACATTGCCGCGGACAGGCCAGATTTGCCCAGGCCGACTACAAGGACGCGCTTATTCTTCAGCTCCATTGGTGCCATGGGTACCAGCTTAGTGCATCAACGCAAACGCAGGAGTGCCAATGCCCGTCCCAACAAATCCGTCATTCTGACCCTGAGCGTGGCGAACGGGGAAGAATCCCGACGCCGCTCCTCAACCCCATACCGCCTCGAACCTTTCGGCCATAACCCCCGGCAGGGCCGGTAAACCTGGTTGATAATGTCTGCAGTCGTATTTCGAGGAGTGCAGGATAGTCGTTATGAGGATCACCGTAAATCTTGATGACGAGATCCACGAGATGGCATCTATGTACGCGGCAGCGCATGGAATCACGCTGGGTTCCGCACTTGGAGACTTGATACGTGGACCGCACGAACCGACGAGACCCTCTCGTATGGTGATTGGAGAAAATGGGCTTCCGCTTCCCTCAACTGGACGGGTACAGACGGTTGAGATGGTAAAAGCCGCTCAGGAGGATGAGGTCTGAGCAGCGCCTGAGTGCAGTCATATCAGGCCGGTCGCAGGCGAAGACTCTTGATTGTTGGCAATGCCTTGATCGCGCGTCCTGATTTTTCCTGCGCCAGTCTGATCTCGTAAATGCTCTGGAGATTCAGCCAGAACTCGGCACTTGTTCCGAAGAAGTGCGCCAGACGCAAGGCGGTGTCGCCTGTGATCGAACGGCGGCCATTCAGGATTTGGGTGACGCGGTTCGTCGGCACTGCGATCTGCCGCGAAAAAGCCGCTGCGCTCAGGTTCATCGCCGCCAACTCTTCTGCCAGATGTTCGCCCGGATGGATCGCTTCCATGTTCCAGTCTCCCTCCCAGTTTGTTTGTCATTCCCGCAGGGAATCTGCTTTTAGTATCCTAGAGCCTGGTGAAGAGGCCCTGCCATGACCAGGACGATTGAGGTGGAGATCGACGACAGCGGAACGGTTCGCCCGATGGATCCCGCGGCCTCGCTGCCGCATGGCCGCGCGCTGCTGGTATGGCAGACGGAGACGATGCAAAGTTCGCAGCCATCGACGCATCCGCCCAAGATGGTGATTGCGGACACCGGCCTGGCGTTCTTCCCGGCAAATGGACGAGTGCTGACGCCGGAGATGGTCAAGGCCGCGCAGGAAGATGAGATTGACTGAGGCGGCGCATCTTGCCGATGTCAATGTCCTCATCGCACTCCACGACGGGGCCCATCCTCATCACCATACAGCGCGCAGATGGTTCGATGCGCGGTTGAGCGAGGGCCGGAGCGGCGCTGGTTGGGCAACCTGCCTGTTGACACAGGCCGGATTTATCCGGGTCATGACAAATCCCAGGCTAATCTAGGACATGGAATGCAAGAGGCATTGGAGGCGCTATCGCTTTTCATAGCGCCTCCAGGTCACCGGTTCTGGCCGATCGTCGACGGATGGGACACACTGTCCGCGCCCTTTGCGGAACGACTCTTCGGCCATCAGCAGGTGACGGACGCCTGCCTTCTCTGTCTTGCGGTGCGCGAAGACGGAGTGCTGGTCACGATGGATAGGGCGATTATTTATCTGGCAGGGCCGAGGTACGCCGGGAATGTCTTACTGCTCGATGTAGACTGAGCAGGTTGGGTGCGAGAAGCCGACTTATCACTACTAATCCGGACCTCGACGAACGATTTATCGCGAATTGAACAAGCGGCGGAGAAGTTCACAACGTCGTAGTTGCTCAAAACACCGTTTTCATCCGGTATCCGTTTCGCTACTATTCATTATTTGTCGGCATGTTCCTGTGGTGGCGGCAACGCTCGCCGCTCGATAGTACCCGCGAGCTTGAAAGCCCCGTTCTGCCACTTGTAGTTGGAAATCAGAACACCAGAAGAACAGCAGTCACTGGACGCTCTGGCGGGATCAAGTAGCTCAAAGACGATCGAGCCGTTTCTCGAATACACCCGGTAGAGTCCAAGGTGTGATCTGTCTCCGGTATGGCAGTAGGCAAGGAGCCTTGGACCATGCTTCCCGAGGCCATAGACATAAACATAGTTCGTCGTCTGAGTTCCGCCACTGTGGTACGTGAGGACGATGATTGCTTCTTCCTTGCCATCTCCGATGGCGTCGCCATAGCTCACGGACTCGAACGTAAATCCCTCATATTGGCCATATTCTTTGCCGTCCACCATTACGCTGGAGATTTTATTCAGTTGTGAGCCGCTGACAAGTTGGATGATCTTTCTGTTGGCAGCGGGATGCGTAGGAGTGTTTAGCCATTCGAGGCTGTCGTGACCGAGCAGGTGTCCACTCAGGGGATATGTGAAGTTCTTGAAATCAACCTGCCTTATGCTTTGCTGAGCAGCGAGGACAGAGGACCAAAGTATGAGAGCCGACATGAGCACAAGGCGGGACATAGGTCGAGTCTACCGCCGCCCAGCAGTGCGGGAGGATCACTAACGATTTGGAAGGGAGCTGTGAGGTGCCGCTAAAGTCGCGTTTCGGCAAGTTCGCAGCGTTAGTCCACATAAACGCCATTCTAGTTGGCCATCACACGATCGAACGAAACCAGAAGCTTTGTCTGTCCGACAGGCTTACCGCAACTTCAACGTCGTAAGCGCCAGCAGCGCAAAGATCAGCGCCAGAATCCAGAACCTTGCGATCACCTTCGACTCCGACCAGCCGAGCAGTTCGAAGTGGTGGTGCAGCGGGGCCATCTTGAAGATGCGTTTGCCGTTGCGTAGCTTGTAGCTTCCTACCTGCAGGATGACGCTGAAGAGCTCCATGATGAAGACGCCGCCGATCAGCGGGAGCAGCAGTTCCTGCTTGATGATGACGGCGACGGTGGCGATGGCGCCGCCAAGGGCGAGCGAGCCGACGTCGCCCATGAAGACCTCTGCCGGGTGGGCATTGTACCAGAGGAAGCCGATGCTGCCGCCGACCATCGCGCCGCAGAAGATGGTGAGTTCGCTGACCATGGGCATTCGCTGGAGTTCGAGGTAGTCCGAGAAGACGACGTGGCCGCTGACGTAGGTGAGCATGGTGAGCGCGCCGGCGGCGATGATGGTGCAGCCGATGGCGAGGCCGTCAAGGCCGTCGGTGAGGTTGACGGCGTTGCTTGCCCCGGCGATGACGATCATCACGAAGACTACGAACGGCGCGAACGCCAGCCAGTAGAGATGCGGGAAGTGAAGCAGGCTGTCGATCACCAGGTTGGGACGGACGTTTTTGAGGAACGGGACGACGAGGCGCGTGGAGTAGTTGCCGCGCTGTTCTATCAGCACCAAAGCGATCGCGACCCCCGCACTCGCAACCATTTGCAGTGAGAGCTTGGCGCGCGGTGTCAGTCCCTTGTTCGTGCGCTTGACCACCTTGGCGTAGTCGTCGACGAAGCCGATTGCGGCAAAGGCGAGCATGGAGAGTACGGCCACCCACACGAAGGGGTTGGCGAGATCGGACCAAAGCAGGGTCGGCACGAGGATCGAGATGCAGATGAGCACGCCGCCCATGGTGGGCGTGCCGCCCTTCTTCTGGTGCGACTGCGGGCCTTCTTCACGGATGTACTGGCCGATCTGGAACTCGCGGAGCCGGCTGATGACGTATGGGCCGATAAGCAGGCCGATGAGCAGCGCGGTAAGGCTCGCAAACACCGTCCGAAAGGTCAGGTAGCGGAAGATGCGGAACAGACGGAAGTAGGGAAACAGCTTCTGGTAAAGCAGCCAGTAGAGCAAATCGAACTCGTTTCTTGGAATGGCTGCTCCCGCGCCAACCAGCAGGCGAGGAGGAGGCCAAGATAAGCGTTCCCGCAGGCGAGCTCACAGCTTCAGCACGCACGGTTATCTTAACAGGAGGGACAGGAGGCGATGTTTACGGCGAAGAGTCTCACACGTCAGGTGAGCGAAGCGAGAGCGCGCTCCAGACCGACTCCCCGAGACCCCTTCAGCAGCACTACATCGCCTTCACGCAAATTGGATTGCATCCACGCACCCGCTTCTTCCGCGGAAGCGACAAAGACAACCTCGTGCGCCTGCGAGGCTGCGCCCGCAACCAGGTGCTCTGCGTGGCCGCGCACGCCTACAACAAGGTCGACGCCGCGCTCCGCCATCCTGTCGCCGCAGTCAGTGTGCAGCTTCGCCGCGTCCGGACCAAGTTCCAGCATCTCCCCGGCGACCACGACGTGTCGCGCCGCCGGAATGGCGAGCAGCGCGTCCACCATGGAGTCAAGCGCCTTTGGATTCGAGTTATATGCATCGTTGATGATGGTCGCGCCGCGCCAGTGCAGGACCTCGCCGCGTTTGTTCCCCGCGCTGAGGCGGCCGATGGCCGCTGCGCATTCGTGGAGCGATATGCCGCTTTCAAGTCCGACGGCTATAGCTGCAAGAGCATTCGAAACGTTATGCCGGCCGAGCATCTTCAGGGTCACTTCGGCTGTCTCGTCGCGATGTTGAACGGTGAAGCGAACTCCTTCGACGCCCGCGTCTACGATCCTTGCCGCACGAATCTGCGCTGTACGGGCAAGACCATAGAAGATTGCCCGGGATCCCATACCGCGGGCGAACGAGGCCACGTACTGGTCGTCCGCGTTGAGAAAGGCGAGGCCGTCTTCGGGTAGCGCCTGGACAAGTTCGTACTTCGCCTTGGCGATGCCTGCAATGCCTTCGGGAAAGAACTCCAGGTGTACCGGGGCGACGTTGGAGACGACTGCCCAGTCAGGGAGCGCGATCTTTGCCAGCGCGGCAATTTCGCCCGCATGGTTCATACCCATCTCGATCACGGCAACTTCGTGCTCGCGTTCCAGTTTTAGAAGCTGGAGCGGCAGTCCGAAGCCATTGTTCAGGTTTCCGGCAGACTTCAGCACTCGGAATCGGCTGCCAAGCACGGCGGCAACCGCCTCTTTGGTTGTTGTCTTTCCCGCTGAACCGGTCACGCCGATCAGTCGCCCACCCCACAGCTTGCGGACGGCGGTCGCGAGAGACTGCATCGCCCGCAGCACACAGTCGTCGCAATCGTCGGGGACCCGCAGGAGCGTGCATGGATCGAGCGACCCCGGGGCAAGCCAGCGCTGGCTGACCACAGCACCAATTGCGCCGTTTGCCAGGGCCGCCTCAACAAAGTCGTGTCCGTCCAGACGATCGCCCTTGACGGCAAAGAAAAGCTCTCCTGCACCAACGCTGCGGGAGTCGATCGAATATCCAAGTACTTCCAGATCGGAAGTGAACTCCCCTTCCGCATGGATGAGGTCCGCAATACCTCCAAGTGTCAGCTTCAATCGAAGTCCTCTGGTCTGGATTTTAGCTATTGCTCATGATAGTTGCGGATGAGTCCGCCATCCACAAAGAAGGTTGAGCCGGTAATGTAACCGCCATCGTTGGAAGCGAGAAACACGGCCACTCCGGCCACATCGTCGGGTGTACCCATTCTGCCGAGAGGAATGTTCGACAGCAATGCGTCGAGTTTAGTCTTGTCTTTGAGCAGAGACGAGTTGATCGGCGTGGAGATTGCTCCCGGAGCGATATTGTTCACGCGAACGCCGAGAGGGCCCAACTCCACCGCAAGGTCGCGCATGACCATCCTCATACCGCCCTTCGAGGCGCAGTAGGTCGAGAAGTTTGGAAACACCATGTCTTCATGAACCGAGCTGATGTTGATTACGCATCCCGGCTTCTTCGCCTCGGTCAGCTTTCGAACAAAAGCCTGTGTAAGGAAGAAGGCGCCCTTGAGGTTGGTGTCGAGCACGGTGTCATAGTCCTCTACGGTAACTTCGAGAAATGGACCATGTTTCTCAACGCCCGCGTTATTGACGAGGATGTCGCAGCCGCCAAGCTGCTTCCACGTCTCAGCGATCAGCTTCTCTGTATCAGAGATGTTTGAGACATCGGCTTCGACCATGATCGCCCGGACGCCATACTGTTCGGCCTTTGCGCGGGTCTCCTCGGCCGAATCAGGCTGGCTGCGATAGTTGATAACGACGTCTGCACCTTCTGCGGCAAACCGCAACGCAATTCCCTGTCCGATGCCCGAGGACGAGCCTGTAATTACTGCAACTTTTCCCGACAGCCTGCCTGATGCCATGGCGATGTATGTCTCCTGCAACGAGTAAAGCTTTGGTTCGGCGCCAGTCACGTAGAGCCAACCCTCTCGAAATAGATGCAGGTTCGCAGGCAGGCGCATGCAAACTCTTCGGCAGTGGCAACTCACCCCGTACGTATCAGCAGGTTGTCAGGCTCTTAGAAGCGCAGCGGCGCGTCTCGCGCGGAAGAACTCAGTCAGCAGGGCGCCGCACTCTTGCGCAAGCAGGCCGGAGAGCACTTCCACCCTATGATTCAGCTGAGGATGATTCATCACCTGCAGGACCGATCCGCATGCGCCGGCCTTCGGATCGCTTGCCCCATAGACCAACTGAGCGATCCGGGCATGAACAATGGCGCCTGCGCACATCGCGCAGGGTTCAAGGGTTGAATAAAGGGTGCAGCGCTCGAGGCGATAGTTTCCCAGCGCCAGTCCTGCGGCACGCACGGCGACGATCTCCGCGTGCGCGGTGGGATCGTTGTTGCGTACAACACGGTTGTTGCCCTGGCTGACGATGGTGCCGTCGAAAACTACGATGGCGCCTACAGGCACTTCGCCTTCTCGTTCGGCGGCCCTAGCCTCAGCGATCGCAGCTTGCATGAAGTCGGAAGTGGCAGCCATTCACGCGGGTTCCTGTTGGGTCATGCAATGCAGCGTTCCCAGCCCCCAAACCAAGTCGACCGCATGGATTCCGACAACTTCGCGGTCAGGGAAGCACTCGGCGATGGTGTTCAGCGCCAGCCGGTCATGACAATCGTTGAACGTCGGAACCAGTACGAGGCCGTTGGCGATATAGAAGTTCGCATAGCTCGCAGGTAGCCGCTGGCCATCAAAGACCACCGGGTTCGGCATCGGCAGCTCCCGCACCTCAAACGGGCCGCCATGCAGGTTGCGGGCAGACTTCAACCGATCGAGATTCTCTGCGAGCGGCAAGTGGTTCTCGTCCGCCGTGTTCCTCTCGACTGCAGTGAGAATTGTGTTCTCGCCGACAAAGCGAGTCACGTCATCAATGTGGCCGTGCGTGTCGTCGCCCGCGCACCCGCGATGCAGCCAGAGCGTCTTTTCGATTCCGAGGTACTCGCCAAAAGCCGCCTCCAGCTGCTCACGAGTAATGCCGGGGTTGCGCTGCTGCACTTCGCTCAGCAGGCACTCTTCCGTGGTCAGCAGAACACCTGCGCCGTTGGTATCGATGCTTCCACCTTCAAGCACGAGGCGATGGCTGCCGCCGTCCTGAAGCCGCACTTCGGGCCGGAACTCTGGCATCGCATAGAGCTTTGCGACCTGCTGCGGAATCTGATCGTCCCTGCGCCAGTTGTCATATTTCGCCCACGCGTTGAATCGCCAGTTCGTGATGGCCAGCTCGTTCTGCTGGTTCTTAACGAAGATCGGTCCGGAGTCCCTGAGCCAAACTCTGTCCGTTGGCCAGTGATGAAAGTGCAGCCGCGCGAGGTTCGCTCCTGCGCGCCGCAGCAGGAAAGTGGCTCGCTTCTCCGCAGCCAGGTCGTTGACCAGGATGTTTACGTCTTCGACCTGGGACAGATGGCGCACGATCTCCGAGTAGACCCACGGTATCGGCTGGAATTTGCTCGGCCAATCCTCCGCGTTGTGCGGCCATGCAATCCATGTCGCAGCATGGAGACCCCACTCGGCTGGCATGCGGTAGGTGCGTGGATCGGGTGTTGTCATCACTCGGTATAGCCTACTCCTGCCGGTTGCCAAACAACGGGCAGCCATAGAGCCTTTCAGTGTGCGCGAGGAGCATCGCGACACTCGACTGTGTGAACAAGAAGCGAAGCTTGCCATTCGTCCGAAGCAAAGCTGACGTTAAGCCTAGTCCGAAGTACAACCGACTCGGCGTACAGGCTAAGCCAGACGCGAACGGCCAGCACCCGGGCTGGCCGTCTGCACCGCAGTGAAATACATCCCTAGAAGTTGTTCCAGAGAAGCTGGTTGTAGACGTCGTGGTGGAACTGGACCTCAGGCGCCTTGACGATCGTGCCCAGTAATCGCGCGCAGCGGTCCGCGGAGGCCTGCTTCAAATCTGCATAGCGTCCCTTTACGTCTTCGCCTAGCAGCGTCGTTGTCCAACTCGCTGCGCGGAAGTCGTCAAGCGCCGTGTAGATGTTGTCGGGCAAATAGCGATCGGCCTGGCGCAGATTCTTGATCTTCGCGGTTTCACCGTGTAGGCCCGTCTTGAAGACCGAGTAGAGTACGAGGTATGGATTGGCGTCGGGGCCGACGGAGCGCACTTCGATGCGCGCGGACTTCTCGTTGCCAATCGGGATCCGGATCATTGAGCCGCGATCTACAGCGGACGCCTTGATCTGGTTGGGGGCCTCAAAGTGTGGGTCGAGGCGGCGATAGGCGTTCACGCTTGCGTTCAGGAGCAGGCAGGTATCGTTCCCGTGGGTCAGGATACGATCAACAAATTGCCACGCCAGCTTTGACACTTTCTCTTCGCCCCGTGGGTCCCAGAACAGATTCTTGCCGTTCTTGGTGATCGATACGTTGGTGTGCATGCCGCTGCCGTTGACTCCTGTTACAGGCTTCGGCAGAAAACTCGCAGTCATTCCCATCTGCGTGGCTACTTGCCTACAGATCAGCTTGTAAAGCTGGATCTGGTCAGCCGCGGTAACAACATCGCCATAGCTATAGTTGATCTCGAACTGAGACGGCGCAACCTCGGGGTGGTCTTTCTCGTTCTCGAAGCCCATTGCGCGCTGTACCTCTGCGGCGGTATCGATGAACTCACGCAGCGGATCGCCGGGCAGCGAATGATAGTACCCTCCGGTGTTCACGTACTCGAAGCTGCCGGTCTCATGAAAGGTGCGCTCTGCGTCCAGACCATCGAAGAGGAAGCCTTCAATCTCATTGGCAGCATTCAGCGTGTAGCCGCTGGTGTCGTACATCTCCTGGGCGAAGCTCTTGAGCACGCCGCGGATGTCCCCAGCATAGGTGCCGCCGTTCTTGTCGATGACTGCGCCAAACACGAGCACCTTGCCCGCGCCGAAGATGTCGGCAGGCACCCAGTAGAAGGCACTCCAGTCGATGCCCAGCCGCAAATCGCTCTCGCGCTGCGCTGTAAAGCCGCGAATCGAAGAGCCGTCAAAGGTGAGATTGTCCCAGCCCTTGACGAAGAATTTCTTGTCGTAGTCGAGCATGTGCAGGCGGCCCTCGAGGTCCGAGAACACGACCGTGACTGCCTTGATCCGCTTCTCATCCGTCAGGTACTTGAGCCGCTCTTCCTGGATGAGATCGGTCGCGACGCGCTGTTTGCGCTGATCTTTTGCGGCGAGGTTCAGGTCTTCGAGCTCGGCATAGGAAAGTTCCAGAAATTCACGATATTCGCTCAACATGACACTCCTTCTGACGTTTTGACCCAATGATCGGGGAAGAACGCAGCGCTTCGAGTATTCGTTCAGTTGTGGGGTGATCGAAGGCGCCTGGCGGGGCTCCGTTGCGCTGCCTTCCAGATCAAGTTATCAGATATTGCCGCATGCACGAGAAGAACTTCACCTGACGTTTACTTCATTCTTACGGAATTGTGTCGCATTCAACGACCAAGGGCTTCGCTTACGAGACGCACTAGAATAGTGGAGGGCCTGGAGTGAAGCGGCGGAGGGTAGCGTGTCATCTCTCGAAAAGAACAAGCGGATCGCATTGGTGCAGATGTCCTGCGAGCCGGATACGGCGGCGAATCTCGACAAAGCGGCAGACCATGTGCGCGCAGCGGCGCGTGCGGGCGCGAATATCGTCTGTCTGCCGGAGCTTTTTCGAGCACAATACTTCTGCCAGCGGGAAGAGCATGCGCTGTTCGACCTGGCCGAGTCGATTCCCGGCCCGAGCTCAGACCGCCTTGCAGCCGTGGCCCGCGAAGAGAAGGTGGTGGTGATCGCGTCATTGTTCGAACGCCGCGCCGCCGGACTTTACCACAATACGGCCGCCATTCTTGAAGCTGACGGGTCGATTGCAGGAATCTATCGCAAGATGCACATCCCGGATGATCCTCTGTACTACGAGAAGTTCTATTTCACACCAGGCGATCTCGGCTTCAAAGCCCTGAAGACCTCACAGGGTCACATCGGTACGCTGGTCTGCTGGGACCAGTGGTATCCAGAAGGTGCGCGGGTAACGGCGTTGCAGGGCGCGAATACGTTGTTCTTCCCGACAGCTATCGGTTGGCATCCCAGCGAAAAGGAGGAGTTTGGCGAAGCCCAGTACTCAGCCTGGCAGACGATCCAACGGGCGCACGCGATCGCGAATGGGGTCTTCGTCGGCGCCGTGAACCGGGTGGGCTTCGAGCATGGCGACGTGGTGCACAACGGCGTGACCATCAAAGGTCCGGAAGGAGCGGGGCTGGAGTTCTGGGGCGGAAGCTTTATTGCGGACCCATTTGGCCGGATCATCGCAGAAGCTCCTCATGATCGCGAGGACATCCTGATTGCCGAAGTCGATTTGAAGCTGCTTGAAGATACGCGGCGAAACTGGCCGTTCCTTCGCGACCGACGCATCGATGCGTACGCAGGAATCACAAGCCGATTCATAGACTAACCACGTGTAACCCCTTCGGAACTTAGACTGCCAAGTACAGTGGATCGCTGACCTACTGAAGAAACGAACGATTGCTCCTGCATAATCGGCCAAGCTGACGTCGGAACCCGGACAGTTCCGGCTCTCCGCATCTGCGAACGTCCATCGTCGATCGAGAAAGTCAAGCCCGATGCAAGACCTTCGTTGACGTGGAGGCTGGCTCGCTGGGTCTAGCGTGCGGCGTATGCCCGATTCCGACAGCGATTTGCCTACTGCATCGATCAACAGAGACAATGTACGGACGCACAAGGAGACAACGGAGACCATGCGCAAGAAAGTAACCATCGTCGGCTCAGGAAACGTAGGCGCAACTGCGGCACACTGGATCGCCGCAAAGGAGTTGGCGGACGTCGTCCTGCTTGATGTGGTTGAAGGTGTCCCACAAGGCAAGGCGCTCGATCTGTTACAGGCGATGCCGATCGAGAAGCGGGACTGCACCATAGTGGGCACGAACGATTATGCGGACACGGCGAACTCCGACATCGTGGTCATCACGGCAGGCATTGCTCGAAAGCCGGGCATGAGCCGTGACGACCTGCTGAATACAAACTCAAAGATCATGGTCGAGGTCGTGAAACAAGTTGTAGCCGCGTCGCCCAACACAATTCTGATCGTTGTCTCAAACCCGCTGGACGCCATGGCCCAGACCGCGTTCCGTCATGCGGGCTTTCCGCGTGAGCGCGTCCTCGGCATGGCTGGTGTGCTGGACTCGGCGCGGTTTCGCACCTTCATCGCTGAGGAGCTCCAAGTCTCGGTGGAGAACGTGACCGCCTTTGTTCTTGGCGGACACGGGGACACGATGGTTCCCTTGTCGCGCTACTCCACGATGGCAGGTATCCCGATAACCGAACTGATCGAACCTGCGCGGTTGAAAGAACTTGAAATGCGCACTGCAAACGGGGGCGCAGAGATTGTGAAGCACCTGAAGACCGGTTCCGCCTACTATGCGCCTTCAGCCGCTGCGGTCGAGATGGTCGAGGCGATTTTGAAGGACAAGAAGAAGATTCTGCCGTGCGCGGCGTATCTCGAAGGCGAGTACGGCATCTCCGGCCTTTACGTCGGCGTTCCCTGCAAGCTAGGGGCGAAGGGGCTGGAACAGATCATCCAGATCAAACTGACGCCCGAAGAGCAGGCCGCCCTCACCAGGTCGTCGGAGGCTGTGAAAGAGCTGTGCACAGTGATCGGAGTACTGTAGTTCGCGGGCTCTGAACCGTTCAACGCGAGGGCTGTGTCGATCGTTCGGACACAGCCCTCTTCGTTTGTCGACCATCAGGCCACACGTTCGATCGTTACTTCTTCTAACACAACCGGCTTCTTGGGCCGGTCCATGCCATCTTTGCTGACCTTTGAGATCTTTTCGGCTACGTCATAGCCTTCGACCACTTCGCCGAAGATGGTGTGCTTCCCGTTCAGCCAGCTGGTGTCGGCCACAGTGATGAAGAACTGCGAACCGTTGGTGTTCGGGCCGGCGTTGGCCATGGCCAGTTTGCCCTTCTGCTGGAAGCCGTGCTTGGAGCCTTTGGTCTCGTCCGCGAACTTGTATCCGGGACCGCCCATGCCGGTACCTTCGGGATCGCCGCCCTGGATCATGAACTGAGGGATCACGCGATGGAAGATGGTGCCGTCATACAGCTTTGCGCCTTTCTTACTGCGGCTGCTCCACTCCTTGGTTCCTTCCGCAAGGCCGATGAAGTTTGCGACCGTCTCTGGCGCATCTTTCTCAAAGAGTTCGCAGACGATGGTGCCTTCTGAGGTCTTGAATGTGGCATAAGTGCCGGGCTTTGTTGGCATTTCGTAGTCTCCTGGCGGCTGCTGGTGCAGCGGTTATACAGCGAATGGCGCGTTATGTAGTTCTCATGGATAACGCAAGAAACTCTACTTGGCGGCGGTCGGCGTCGAAGCGCTTTCGGACGGCAGTGGCGGTAACGATCGCCCCTCGCGCACGACGGTCACTTTCTTGATCGTCACCGGCTCTCTTGGCTTGTCCTGCGCATCCCGATCGACGCGCGCAATCGACGCGACGACGAGAACACTGTGCTCATCGCACTGGCCGAAGATCGTATAGCCGCCGTTGAGGTCGGGGTACGGAACCTCCGTGATAAAGAATTGCGAGCCGTTGGTGCCGGAGCCGCCCGGTCCCGGTCCCGCGTTTGCCATCGCCAGACGGCCAGCTACATCGAAGTTCAGCGAGGGATCGGTCTCGTTGGCGAACAAGTAGCCTGCGTCGCCGGTGCCGGTGCCCAGGCGATCGCCGCCCTGAATCATGAAGCCCGGTATGACGCGATGAAAGGTGACGCCGTCGTAAAAAGGCTTCCGGCGCACCTTCTTCTGCGTCGTCGGATCGGTCCACTCCTTCGATCCTTCCGCAAGACCGATGAAGTTTGCCGAGGCCACCGGCGCAATCTTGTCGAAGAGCTTGCAGGCCATTCGGCCCATGCTCGAGTCGATTACCACGGTGGGCCCGGTCGGCTCAGGAGCGGCCTTGGCGTGATTTACCGTGCTGGGAGCGTCAGGAAGATCCTGCGACGGCACTGTGGGAGTGGATGGCGCGGAGCCTTGAGAGTTTTGCGGCGGAGTGGGCTCAGCCGGGGCGGGCTGAGGGACAGATTGGGCGTACAGAGCGGAAGTAAGTGTCGTCAACAGGACGAGCGAACGAAAGATCATTGCCTGGTGCATCTCCAACACACAGGCTACCGCAGCCGTCAGAGCAAGGCAAAGCCGATATGACCTTGGCGACCGGCAACGAGCGCTCGACAACCTCCCTGCTCCGTTTCTCATCCGACTTGATGTACGGAGGGAGTGGACATGGCACAAGGTGTGAATTCAACGAAGACCCCGGCAAGACCGTCCCACGAAGCAGTGGAGCACGATGCAAACCTGACGAACGCGGAGAGCAGCACCGAGACGCATATTGATCACGTCGCGATGGAATCTGCGAAGCGCTCCAGCAACAGGATTCTGAGCAACGAGGAAAAAACACCCGGAAGTACTATCTTCTCCAAATAGCTTCCCGTCTCAAACGCGTTCGGCTGCAATACCGAGCACTCACCTTACAAGTGTCGGAAGCCAAATCAAAGGTCTTACTTTGACACAAACGCAGAGCTCCGCACGAGCGGGGCTCTTCGTGTGAATGGCGCCAAGCAAGCTCTCTGAACGTCTCTCCACCAGCACTTCGTTCTCCCGACCCTAGCTAACGGGCATAGACGAGCTTTAGAGCAAGCGCGATCGTGACTGCCAGCAAGATAACTAGGGCCGAGATTCCGAACTTCACCCAGACGCGCATGGAACTCACGTCTTTCGTGATCCACTCCAGTTGTCGGCCCTGCGTGATCAGTTCCGCCTGGGTCTCTTCGAGACTCTTTTTCAGCGCGGCGATCTGTGCGCTCTGCTCAGCGATCTGCGTATCAAGGCCGGTGTAGGAAGCCGTCACCCGCAGCAGGTCAATGCGCATGGCTTCAGACATCTTTTCGAGCGCGGCGGCGTGGGTCTTGTCCCCCGCGGATCGCGATGAGAAGTAGGTGTCCGCGATTGGAACCAGGCGGGTGACATGGGGCATCAATTCCAGAAGCTGGGCGACAAGACGGGGCCACATGGCTTCAGTTTACGCCGGGCCGGTGTCAGGCGAAGACGCTGCGCCGGGACGCGCGATGCCTTAAAAAGACAGCAACTAACGTTGTGATCAGGATTGCCGTCATCAGCGCTTGCGACCACACGCAGTAGATACACCACTTCTCCATCACGAAAGCTTCAAGATAGGAGAGAAAGCAGGCGCTCATGAATCCAAACTCCGCCAGATGCAGCACGATCCAAAGCCGGTTGAAGAGCGCCAGCAGCGCGATCAGACCGTAGCCAACGATGCCAACGATTGCGACTGGAAGATGTCCCTTCGCGTTGGGTGCCTCATCGAAGGTGCGCGGCGGGAAGACCGCGAAGCGGCTGTGGTTCACTGCGCCGCAGTCCCAGTGCTCGGTCACGGCGCAGGGAGGCGCGGCGTTGGGGTCCATGTTGTGGACCTTCAACGCTAGGACCGAAACGACCAGACCGGCAATCGCGAGCAGTGCAATCAGGAATCGCATGCACTCATCTTACGGTGCGGCGGCTTCGTACGGCCATTTGATGAGCCGTTGGCTTTGACCGGAACGAATGCTCAGATGCCGCATCCATTGAGCTCTTTATTTTCTCTAAGCCTTTGGCGGCGCGAGGTGCTCCGCCAGTCGTTCGCGCATCACATCTATGGCCTCTTCGTTGTCATCCACGAGCAGGAAACGCCGACCGTGCTTCGCCGCCGCAACACCGGTGGTGCCGCTGCCTGCGAAGAAGTCCATGACCAGGTCTCCTGGATTCGAGTGTACGCGGACGATCCGCTCCAGGATGCCGACCGGCTTCTGCGTCGCGTAGCCGGTCTTCTCCTTGCCTGTGGGCGAAACGATGGTGTGCCACCAGACGTCAGTCGGGGTCTTGCCTGCCGCCGCCTTCTCTGCGCCAACCAGCTTTGGCGCCATGTAGGCGATCCGGTCGCTCGCGTGGAGATTGAAGGTGTAGCGTTCGGGGTTCTTGGTGTACCAAAGAATGTTGTCGTGCTTCGCCGGCCAGCGCTTGGTCGCGCGCGCGCCGTAGTCATAGGCCCAGATGATCTCGTTCTGAAAGCAATCTCTGCCGAAGATCTCATCCAGCAGCACCTTGCAATAGTGGGCCTCGCGCGGATCGATGTGGAAGAAGAAGCTGCCCTCCTCGGTAAGAACCCGGTGCGCTTCTGTCAATCTGGGCCGCAGAAATCCCAGGAAGTCCGCGAAGTGGTCGTCGTAGCTGCCCGACCAAGACCTTGCCAGCAGCTCGGTCCGGTACCGTCTTCCACCAAAGCCTGTCCTGTCCCCGGCTTCGTCGCGCACCGTCCTCATCTGCGGCCGTGTCTGCCGCCGCCCGGTGTTGAAGGGCGGATCGATGTAAATCAAAGGGACTGAACCTGTCGCTGTTTCCTGTAATACCTGAAGGTTGTCCCTATGTACGATCTGATTCATCCGTCTCCTTCTAAGAGGCTCTTTATGCGTGAGTTCAGTCCGCGGCTGAGGTACGCTTTTGTTATATCGTGCACAACTTTCAGCGCATGCCGTATGGGTTCGAACCTGTCATCTTAATGAAATCGATGTTTAGCGTTAATGGAATGGATGTTTAGCGGCTTGCGCCCGGGAACTTTGTTGACCAGGCACCGTGCACGACCGTGTATCGTTGTCGAAACCGCTGTTTGCTCCCCGTAAGAATGGCCACCACGTCCCTTAGCTTCGCGATGCTCTCCCATCCCGGCCAGGTCAGGCAGAGGAACGAAGACGCCTGTGCCGCCGATCTTGACCACGGCGTGTTTGTGGTCTGCGATGGAGTCGGCGGCGCTGCCGGCGGCGAAGTGGCGAGCCAGTTGGCGGCGAAGTCCTTTATCGCGCAGATTGTCCAGCACCGACAGCCGGGTTCGGGTACAGAGAACGGCCTTGAAGCTGGCTTCGAGGCCGGGATCAGCGACGGCGTCGAGCACGCGAACCATGCCGTCCACACCCGTGCGCTCTCTTCGGCGAAGCTTTATGGCATGGCGACCACGATGGTGGCCATGCTGGTGGATCTTTCAGCGCCTCAAGCACATCCCGAAGGCGTAGCGGCAGCGGGAACGGTCTGGGTAGCCAATATCGGCGACAGCCGTTGCTACCGGCTCCGGGAGGGCAGATTCGAGCAGCTTACCCGCGACCACTCCATCGTCGAAGAGCAGGTACGCGCGGGCGCGATCAGCCGGGAACAGGCGGAGATGTCACCGATCCGCAACGTGATCACCCGCGCGATCGGCTCAGAGCCGATCGTTGAACCGGACATCCAAAGCCTTCCCGCCCGGCATGGCGACCTTTACCTTTTGACCTCGGACGGCTTGATGCGCGAGTTGCGCGATGGCGAGATTGCAGCCTTGCTGGGCTCGGCTTCGCTCCCCGCTGAATCGTCGGGTAACGCTGAGCTTGAGGCACTCTGCCGGAAGCTGATCGACGAGGCCAACCGGAGAGGCGGCGGCGACAACATCACCTGCCTGCTGGTCTATGTCCACTAGCCCGCCTGCCACCCCGCAACCCGCGATTGGCGTGGCTGGCGCTGGCACGATGGGCAACGGCATCGCCCACGTTTGTGCCCGGTCGGGTGCAGCAGTCGTCCTCTACGACATCGACCAGCATGCGCTCGATCGCGGGCTGGCGACAATCGAGAAAAATCTTGAGCGCGAAGTCGCCAAGGCGAAGCTGACTCCAGACGAGGCCGCCCGGGCGTTCAAACGGATTGCTCCTACACCCGATCGCGGAGCATTCGCTGGGTGCAGCCTGGTGATTGAAGCCGCAAGCGAGCAATTTGCGATCAAAGCTGAGCTCTTTCGCGATCTCGACCGCCTGATGCCGCCCGAGTGCATCCTCGCCTCGAACACTTCGTCCATCTCGATTACACGACTTGCTGCGCAGACGCGCCGTCCGGCGCAGGTCATTGGCATGCACTTCTTCAATCCAGTTCCGGTGATGAAGCTGGTCGAGATCGTCCGCGGCCTTGCGACCTCGCAGGCCACCTTCGACACCATCCGCGATCTTGCCGTCGCCCTCGGCAAGACGCCGGTCGAGGTGAACGACGCCGCCGGCTTCGTCTCGAACCGCGTCCTGATGCCGCTGATCAACGAGGCCATCTTCGCGCTGATGGAAGGCGTCGCCACGGCCGAGTCCATCGACCAGGTCTTCGTGCTCGGCATGGCGCACCCGATGGGCCCGCTCGCACTGGCTGACCTGATCGGCCTCGATGTCTGCCTCGACATCATGCGCGTCCTGGTCGAAGGCACCGGCGACCCGAAGCATCGGCCCTGCCCGCTGTTGATTCGCATGGTCGATGCGGGATGGTTAGGAAGAAAGTCTGGCCGCGGCTTTTTTCGTTACGATAAGTAACAGCTTGAGGAGACATGGATGGCGAACGCGCTTTACTTTGAGGACTTCTATGTAGGACAGACCTTTCACTCGGTCGGCAACGCGAAGGTGAGTGCGGAGGAGATCAAGGAGTTTGGTCAGAAGTACGACCCGCAGCCCTTTCATCTGGATGAGGCAGCCGGCGAAGGGTCATTTTTCAAGGGGCTGGCTGCTTCAGGCTGGCTGACTGCAGCCATTGTGATGCGGCTGCGGGTGCAGAGCATCGAGGTGTCGGGCGGCATGATCGGCGCGGGCGTCGAAGAGATGCGCTGGACCGAGCCAGTACGCCCCGGCGACACCATCCGCACCGAGATTGAAGTAGTCGGCGTACGCCACTCCACCTCGCGCAAGGACTTCGGCATCGTGCGCACCCGCACCCTCGCCTACAACCAGCGCAACCAGGTAGTGCTGCGCTCAACGGTTAACTTTCTCGCGCCGGTAAAGCCGTAGACTGTGGTTATTCAGCAGGCAGTTCGATATTGGGTTCCCTTTGATCCAGCAGGACACTTGGTTACTGCTTACTCACAGCTGCCAGAGGTATCCTCTAGGTCATGATGCGGATGACAGTGCTGGCCTCGGGATCAAAAGGCAACAGCACGGTCGTCGCTTCGAGCCGCACCCGCGTTCTGGTCGATGCCGGGCTGTCGTGCCGCGAGTTGATGCGCCGCATGGCCCTTGCCGGAGAAGATCCCGCGGCTCTCAGTGCAATCCTGATCACGCATGAGCATCTCGATCATGTGTCCGGTCTGGCCGTGCTGGCGCGCAAGCTGCGCATCCCTGTCTTCTTTACCGAGCCAACACACCGGGCCTGGGTGAGGATGCTGACGCCGCGCACCACGATGAGCTACGCAAAGTGGCTCGACCATATGCAGCAGGAGAAGCAAGCACGGGCCTCCGCATTTGAGATTGAGGCGGCAGACCACTTTGCGGGGGTGACTCGTTCCGGAGAAGCCGCTCTGCGCTCGGACGACCCTAACGCCAGCATGGAGCTGCCCGCTGATCCGGAGCCATGCGAGACAGAGGCCGGTGAAGCGACTCCCGCAGCAGTCAAAGCCGATCCAACGTTTCTGCCTGCAGTGGAGTACTTCCGTGCCGGAACGAACTTCTCGATCGGCGACATCGACATCACCCCCTTCACCATCCCGCATGACGCCGCCGACCCTTGCGGCTTCGTCTTCGAGGCCGAAGGCATCCGGATGGCGCTGGCAACCGATCTTGGCTACATGCCGCCGAACGTGAAGCAGGCGATCGCGGGCTCGGACGTGTTGATGCTGGAGTCGAACCACGATCTCGAGATGCTGCGCGACGGGCCATATCCGTGGTCGGTGAAGCAGCGTGTGCTGTCGCGCGTCGGCCATCTGTCGAACACCGCCACGGCAGACTTCCTGGCGCGGGACTACGACGGCGGCGCACATTACATTGTGCTGGGACACCTTTCTGAATCGAACAACGTTCCCGAGCTTGCCCGCCTGGCCGCGGAGCAAGCGATTGGCGACCGGATGACGCTGCTGGGCAACAAAATCGTTCTTGCCGGACAGTCCGAGCCGCTCGCTCCGATTTGCATGTAACGCACGACAATCTCAGATCTTGCTCTAAGTTGCTCAGTTTGAACGTTTGATGAATCTTTGCATCTCCGCAAGCGATCAAACGCGGTAGACTGTAGAGACCCTTAGTGATGAGAAAAACCGCTGTTCATTCGTCGTTGAAGATCGAAGATGTGTCCATCCGCAGCCTGGGACGCCCGGCGTCGTCCACATGTACCGATCCGGTGGTAGGTGCAATCCTGTCAGGATGGCGGTATGACATCTCCGGCGTGTCGCCCGCGATGCGCACCGATTACGAGCTTCATCTGAATGAATGTGAGCATTGCCGCTCCAAACAGCGGCTGCACCGTACTGTCGACGTTCTGCTGATCACGGTCAGCTCGCTGTCGATCCTGGCGTTTCTTCTCGCCGCGGTCGTCATGCACCGGGTGGAGGCGATCACCCACGTCGGCCAGGTTCATCTCCATCTCCTGCACTCAGCGGTCTATATCTCGCTGGAAGCGGTAGCCGTAACTGGCCTGCTCTTCTCGACGCTGCTCTGGGTGCTGGTGGCAGTTGCCACGCCGCTTCCCGGTTTTCTCGGTAGTCTGCTGCAGCAGCGCCTTCCCGCCGATCTGCGCCAGCGTTTCCACAAGGACGCAGCCTAAGCTCTTACCATGCCTACGTCTTCTTCTCCGGACGGCCCAACCTACTCGCCGCGGGGAGAGATCATCCCTCCGAGCGGCCCTGCCATTCAGGGCCCTGAGTATAGCCCGGCAGAGTTCCAGGTCCCCGAGCCGGCAGAGCGCAAGCGGCGCGGCCTCGATCTCTCCGCTGCGCCTGCCACATACGCTCTGGTTGCAGTGAACTGCGCCGTCTTTTTCTGGATGATCTATACCGGCGTCTCGTTCAACTCGACGCGCGACCTGATCCGGTTCGGTGCCACGAGCACCTCGCTGATGCAGGAGCATGGCGAATGGTACCGCTTGGTGACGGCGATCTTTGTCCACGGCGGCTGGGTGCATCTGCTGACGAACATGTGGTGTCTTTGGAACCTCGGCTTGCTGGGAGAGCCGCTGCTCGGTCCGTTTGGCCTGGCTGCCGTGTATGTCCTTACCGGAGCGGCCGGCAATCTGCTCTCGATGGCGATCAACGTAGCAAACGGGAGTGACGAGGTAAGTGTTGGAGCTTCAGGAGCGGTCTTCGGCATCTCAGGAATCCTGATCGTTCTGCTTTCGAACAAGAAGCTGCCAATCCCATGGGCGGAGCTAAGCCGGCTGCGGCGCTCGGTGATTCAGTTCGCGGTGCTGAATCTCGTCATTGGCGGAGCGACTATTTTTGTGAATGTTGTACGGATTGACAACTCAGCGCATATTGGAGGCTTCGTATCGGGCCTTGCCATGGGTGTCCCGTTGGTTCCGCGCATGACCTCCGGGCGGCAGCGATATTTGCTTCGGCAGAAGTCCACATTCGCTCTTTCCGCCCTGGTCCTCTCGCTCTTCGGCTACTGGGTGGCGAATCTGCATTGAGCGAGAACAAGTGGCGCTTCTGGTGCTGCGGCTAACTCACCGCCGTGGAAGCAAATTTTCTTACCATGGCGAGCAGCAGCCTCCGGTCGCTTTCGCTCAGGTGCGAGGAGTAGCGCTGCACCTGGGTAAGGAACCGAATCTCTTCCGCATCCAGGTTCAGGTTCGACATCTCCCGGCCAACCAGCTCTTCGGCAAAGAATTGCGACAGCTGCAAGTCCAGTGCCCGCGCTATCTTCTGGAGCGTGTCGAGCGAGGGCACGGTATGGCCGTTCTCAACCCGTGACAGGTAGCAGCGAAGCAGACCTGTGCGCTTCTCAATATCACCCTGCGAGAGACCCTTCTGCAGCCGGTACTCCCGTATCGTGGTCCCGATATTAGTTGAGACCGAGAAGGATTTAACCGGCTCACCGCCCGGCATTGGAAGAACTGTGTGCATGTTGGCCATTACCCACAAAGTAACCAGCCGCGTGACCGGGGTCAAGACCATTCTGCGACGGGCCATGTCCTGTACCAGCTATGGTTCAAGTCCAAGACACCGTTATCCCATGTACATGCCGCCGTTTACATCGAGCGTGTGCCCGGTGATGTAAGCTGCCTCATCGGACGCCAGAAAGGCGACGGCGGCGGCAACATCATGATCAGTTCCGGCGCGCCCGAGGGGAATGTGCTCTGTCATGGCCGTGCGCTGGTCTGCGGTAAGGACGGCGGTCATCGCCGTCTCGATGTAGCCCGGAGCGACCGCGTTGACGGTGATGGTGCGGCTTGCCAGCTCTCGGGCGAGTGACTTGGTTACGCCGATCAGGCCGGCCTTGGAGGCAGCATAATTGGCCTGGCCGGCCTGCCCGGCTTCGCCTACAACCGAAGTGATGTTGATGATGCGGCCCCAGCGCGACTTGAGCATGGAACCCATTACCGCCTGAGACATGAGGAAAGCGCCAGTCAAATTGGTCGTCAGGACGTCGTCCCAATCCTTCTTCTTCATGCGAAGGGCGAGGATGTCACGGGTGATTCCGCCATTGTTGACCAAAATGTCCACCTGACCAAAGTGCCCAAGGACCGCCTTGGCGCAGTTCTTGATCGAGTCCTCGCTGGCGAGGTCGAGCGCAAAGGCGCGCGCCCTGCCTCCCGCGGCTTCAATCTCGGCTGCCACTTCAGCCAGTTTGTCCAGATTGCGTGCGGCCAACGCAACCGAGGCTCCTCTCTGTGCCAGCTTCAGGGCGCAGGCCCTGCCGATTCCCTGTGACGCTCCGGTAACGAGTGCGATGCGGTTTTCCAGTGTGCTCAAACAATCTCCAATGTCTAAGTATACGAAGGCATTATACGGAGCCGCAGGGGGCTCAAACCGCGCTCTCCGGGCGGAGCGGCCAGATGAAGACGTCAAGCGACTTCGAGAAGTGCAGCAGCGGCGGCGCAGAGGACAACATGAGGCTCTTGGTACGGGGAAGATCGTTGACCCGGATCTCTGCTTCGGCAGGCTCAAGCGCCCAGGGAAGGTGATGAATATCGCCGACCAGCAGACGGCTGCCCGCCGTGGTGAAGAGGCAGTACCGCTCAGTAAGGAAGTACTCCACGCTTCCGGGTTGGCTTGCGGCTGATCTCGGATGCTGCCCGAATCCTCGGTAGGAGGCCTGGAACGCCGCTTTCTTAGAGCTAAGCAGCCGCAGGCTTTTATAGCGCACGGTGCCGTTGGCGGAGGTTTCGCGCTGCATGTTCGCCAGGAAGTAAGGCAGGTGGAAGAGAATGCGAGCTCCTGCGACCGCCAGCGGGCTGGCCGCGTCGAGCGAGAAGAAGAAGACCCCCGGTCGACCGGTCCGCTTCGAGCGCACATACGTCCGCAGGTTCAACTCCGGAAAGCTGCGCGAAAATGGCACGCTGCGGTTTACTGTGCCCGGCGTGCGGTACCTGATCCGGTCCATCCAGAACGGCACCACTCCGATCCAGGCGTAGTGATCGAAGAGGTCGAGTTCGAGGTCCGGTGGAATCAGGCCGGTCAACTGCCCGGCTGCAATCGGCCAGTGCGCAAAGAGCAGGTCGTTCCAGCGCTGAGTCATGATCCAGGGCCGGTCAGGCAACGGGAAGGGGCGATGCTCGACCGTACTCAGAGTCTTGTGTTCGCCCGCTGTCTTGGTTGTTCCCATGCCTCGATGCTACTCATGATCCGGGCGGTCGATAAAGTATCCTGACAGTCGACCATGTCAGATCAAAATGCTCCCCCTTCGGACTTGAAGCCCAATGAAACCGATGTGTACGCCATTCACGGGGCCGATCCGGAGGTGCTCGCCTATGCCATGGCGAAGTATTCGCGCTCGTCGCTGAGCCTGCGCGAGTCCCTCGCGGAGATCAGTTCGCAGCGGGCAGAGCAGTTCCTGAACACCTTCTACTTTCAGTATGGCCATCGCTCGATTGCCGACCTGGCGCATATCCCGTTGGCCATTGAGCGGCTGAGCCTCCTGGCGGCGATCGCGCTTGTGGACGAGCAACGCTGGGACGGCCAGGAGCGGTCAACCCGCTACCAGGACTTCCAGAAGTCCGGCTGGTATACGCCGGCCCTGGGCAAGGCGACGCCCGTTTTTACGGAAGCGATTCGCGCCCTGTTTACGGCATACGAGAAGGTCGGCGCCGGGATGCTCGACGCGCTGAAAGCCGCTGTCGCCCGGCCAGAGGCGATGAAGCCGGACGCCTATGAGCGGACACTGAAGGCCCGCGCCTTTGACGTGGCTC
The DNA here is from genome assembly GCA_964658395.1 of uncultured Granulicella sp. Taxonomy (GTDB): domain Bacteria; phylum Acidobacteriota; class Terriglobia; order Terriglobales; family Acidobacteriaceae; genus Edaphobacter. The sequence continues at coordinate 100,741 of CAZZYQ010000002.1, forward strand.
GATACCTGCTGCCCCTGGCAACGAATACGTCGCTGGGACAGATCGTCAACGCGCGGACGCTGGAGACGCAGGTCTCGCGCCTTCTTTCAAGCAAACACGCGGAGATCCGCACCCTTGGCGAACGTCTGCGTGAGGCCGCAGCGAAGCCCGCATGGAATGTGCAGGAAAAGGCACTCAGGGCATTGACGGAAGAGATCGCCGATGCCGATTCTATGCTCGGCGCACAAGCGGCCGAGTTGCTGCTGCGGCCGGTGAAGACCGCACCAACACTGGTAAAGTACGCGACGCCATCGGCTTACCGGGAGCAGAGTGACCTTGAACTAACCGCGGCAGCCGCGGAGCTTATGGACGGCAGAGCCATTGAGCCCGCGCCGGTGGTCGACCTGGTAGAAAATGATGGACCCCTTGAGATCGAACTGGCCACATCGCTGCTCTATCCACAGTGCCATTTCTCGTATCGACAGCTTCGCAGCGAAGTAGCGGCCCTGAGCGAGGGCAGCCGAAACAAGATCATACGGCTAGGCACGGCCCATCGCGGTCGTCACGATGAGCTGCCGCGGCCATTCAGTGCAGGTCAGGGATTCTGCTTTGACATTCTTATGGACGTTGGCGGCTTCCGCGATATGCATCGCCATCGCCGCTGCATCCAGTTGTTACAGGGCTTTACGGACGTCCACGGCTACGAGATGCCCGCGTGTCCGGGCCAGCCGACCCTGTCTGAAGCTGGACTGGAGACGCTGTACATGGAAGCTATGCGCGCGGCCCAGGGTGTCTACCGCACGGTTGCTGCGAGCGACGAGCCGGAGGCGGCGCACTCGGCACAGTACTGCCTGCCGCTGGGTACCCGGTGCCGCTCCCTGTTTAAAATGGACTTTTCGGAGGCACTGTATATCGCCGAACTTCGTTCTGGCGTCGCCGGACACTTCAGTTACCGGCGCGTTGCGTGGGAGATGTATCGGGCCGTTGCCGCCCGCCACCCAGCGCTCGCGGACTGCTTCCGGATTGAAGATGTAAACGTACCCGTCGACCTGCTGCGACGATAGAAAGCTAATGCTCCGCCCGGACCGCAGCAGATTAGCCTGCGGACGGCGGAGTGGGCAGCGTCGGAGCGGACGCAAGCGTCGCCTCGAGAATCGAGGATCCGAGGTAGATCGACACCGTCTGCTCAGGTACACCGAGGATCTGTGAGATCTCAGATGGATTGTCCCCCGCAGACTTCAACCTGTGGATGTTCTCCGTCAGCGATAGCTGCACCGTGTCCTGTGGTGGGGGCGGAGGCGGTGGAGGCGGGGGCGAAGGCGGGGTCTTGGCCGACGCTGAAGAGGCCGAGTTGACGAAGAAGTTTTCTGCGGGCAAATTTGAGGTAATTCCGCCGGAAGATATCTCAAGTGACATGGCGTTCCTGCCTTCTGTTCTGAATTACTCTTCTCTGCAGTTATCGGCAGCAACGGTAAAAAGTTAAGGGAAGACTCATCGATTTTGCTGTACGAACCGGTATGGGTGAGTAAGATCACAGGAAGCGCCTTCCAAAAGGGCGTACTTTCCTAACATTCGCCTTTTCTTTGCCATACTCCCATTTCGGTGCTAGAATCCGAGGACGTTCCAAGTTGGGAGAATAGCGTGGCAGAAGACCGTAGCAAGGCAATCGATAGCGCACTTTCGCAGCTCGAGAAGCAGTTCGGCAAAGGCTCCGTGATGCGCCTTGGGTCGAAAGAAGCGATTGTGCCGATCTCGGTCATCTCGACGGGTGCGATCTCGTTCGACGCGGCGCTGGGTGTAGGCGGAGTTCCGCGTGGCCGGGTAATCGAGATATTTGGTCCTGAATCCTCCGGCAAGACGACCGTAACCCTCCAGATCATCGCTGAAGCGCAAAAAGCAGGAGGTCTCGCGGCGTTCGTCGACGCGGAGCATGCGCTTGACCCGGCGTATGCCAAGAAATTAGGTGTGGACATCGACAACCTGCTGATCTCGCAGCCTGATTACGGCGAGCAGGCGCTTGAGATCGTCGAGGCGCTGGTACGCTCGAATGCCATCGACGTGTTGGTGGTCGACTCGGTTGCGGCGCTGGTACCCAAGGCCGAACTCGACGGCGAGATGGGCGACTCGCACATGGGACTGCAGGCGCGCCTGATGAGCCAGGCGCTCCGCAAGCTGACCGGAACTGTTTCGAAGTCGCGCACGTGCCTGATCTTCATCAATCAGATTCGCGACAAGATTGGCGTCATGTTCGGCAATCCCGAAACAACCACCGGCGGTCGCGCATTGAAGTTCTACTCGTCGATGCGCATCGACATTCGACGCATTGGAGCGGTGAAGGAAGGCGACACGGTTGTGGGGTCGCGCACCAAGATAAAAGTTGTGAAGAACAAGGTTGCAGCTCCCTTCCGCGATGCTGAGTTCGACATCCTCTATGGCGAGGGCATTTCGCGCGAGGGCGATGGCCTGGATCTCGCAGTACTCCACAACATCGTAGACAAGAGTGGAGCTTGGTACAGCTATCAGGGCGAGCGCATCGGCCAGGGCCGGGAGAACGTCCGCAACTTCCTGAAGGAGAACAGAGACGTCTTTGGCCGCATCGACGCCGAAGTACGGAAGAAGTTGAACATCGGCGCCGCGCTGCCACCGTTGGATGTGCCGGATGCGCCGGTGAACGGAGCGGCGGTAGCTGCCGAAGTAATCCGGAGCAAACGGTAGCGGATGAGCGCTGACCCAGGCGATGATGCCCGGTGTAATAGAAGCAAACGTAAGCTGTCACCCTTGAAGCGCTCCGCCAGCGAGAACAACTACCATCGCGATGGCTGCCGCTCTATAAAGCGGATCTTCAGCTGCGAAGGATGGGTCTCCCCAGCGGGACCACCACCCGTCCGGCCGTGGCGTTGAGCACCTCGATAAATCCCACAAGCATTGCGTCGGCACCGGTAAGGATGCCCAGGTAGCCGCCCGCCTTCGAGAAACTCAGGTTGCCGAGATTGATTCCGGCGTCTCCTGCGGCGAGCAGGAAGAAGGTGATCCAGAGCAGCAGAAAGATGCTCCAGACGCCGAGGTTTGACCGGAACGTCACTATCCAGAGCAGGAAGGTGAAGATGCCCCACATCAGCAGCACGCAGGCGATGGCGTTGGCTGGCGGAGCTTTCAGCCAGCCAGCGCCAACCGTCCACCTGAGCAGGGCGTACCACCACCAGAAGAGCCCGAACGAAGTAAAAGCAACCATGCCGAAGGTATTACCGGCCTTGAACTCCAAGACACCGGCGACGAGCTGCGCTACCCCGCCATACGCGAAGGCAAGCGGAACGACTACAGGAACGGCCTCAGGAGGCAGGAGGCCAGCGTTGATCGAACTAAGCACGATCGTGGTGAGGCCAAAGCCAAAGAGCCCGAGCGGACCGGGGTTCGCGGCCCTGACTGGGAGCGGAGCTGCGGAACCGGACATATTTTCATCGAGAGTTGCCATTGCAGGAGCATCCTTGATGGACAGAGGATTCGTGTGCGTCGACCATTCTAGGCAATCATCGCGACTGATGTCGCGATTAAAGGAGGTTGCACTGCACACAGCAGGCTAATCTCAAAAGCGGATCAGTCTTCGCTGCAGGTAAAAAGCCCTAAAGGGAACGTCTCGACCGGTAGAACGCATCCGCAAGGATGCAGCAGCTGAGAATCACAGTGGTGAGTCCCAGGCTGAATAGCGCGAGTGATTCCGTGTTTCTCGTCCTTTTTGGGACGATTGAAAGCGCGGGCGATGAAGGCCCGGAGAGATGTTCAGCAAGGCTTGCCATGGGATAAATCCTCTGATGTATTGTTGAGACTTCGCCCATCCTACGCACTGCCGATCGACGCTTCCAGAACAAACCGGCCTATCGTGTAACCGGCGTAACCTGGAGCATCGTGGCGGTTGTGTCAACGTGGTGACCTTGAGCCGTCTGAAGTTATACAAAAGCGCGGTATGCTTCTCCTGACATGCACACCGTCAAAGCAATCTATCCGGGGACCTTCGACCCGCTCACGAACGGCCATCTCGATCTGATCGCCCGCGGCGCGAAGATCGTGGATCAACTTGTGGTGGCCATCCTTCGCAACAGCGAAAAGGGTGCCCCGCTGTTCACGGTGCCTGAACGCGAAGAGATGATCTACGAAGCAACACGCCACTTCGGCAATGTCTCGGTGACGACCTTCAACGGGTTGTTGGTTGATTTTGCAAAGCAACAGGGAGCGAAGGCGGTGTTGCGCGGAATTCGGGCAATCTCCGATTATGAATACGAGTTCCAGATGGCGATGATGAACCGCAAACTCGACCCGGAGCTGGAGACCTTGTTCATGATGCCGGCCGAGAAGTACACGTACGTCAGTTCGCGGCTGATTAAAGGCGTCTTCAATCTGGGTGGAGACGTGACCGCGCTGGTGCCGCCTTTAGTCATGGAACGGCTGAAGGCGAAGGCACCGCCCGCCGGGCAGAAGCAGAGCGATGTCTAAGCTGGCGGAGCAGTTTGGCAACATCGACATCTATTTGTTCGATCAGTTGCTGCGCGGCAACATTCGGCTGGGAATGCGAATACTAGATGCCGGATGTGGAAGCGGCCGCAACCTCATCTACCTGATGCGAGAGGGCTATCAGGTCTTTGCGGTGGATGCCAGCGCTGATGCAATCGAGTCTGTTCGATCGATGGCAAACGTTCTTGCGCCTGCGCTCCCAGCCGGGAACTTCCGAGTCGAACCGGTCGAGAGCATGTCCTTCGCGGAAGGCGCCTTCGACGTTGTTATCTCGAACTCGGTCCTGCACTTTGCACGCGACGACGGGCAGTTCAACGCGATACTGCGAGCGATGTGGCGTGTACTCCGGCCCGGCGGGCTGCTGTTCTGCCGCCTGGCAACGACGATCGGAGCACGGTTCGAGCAGATCGAAGGCCGACGCCATCGCCTGCAGGGTGGAGCGGAGTGGTATTCGGCGGACGAAGCGATGCTGATGACCTTGACAGCCGATCTAGGCGGCGAGCTGATCGATCCGCTGAAGACCACGGTGGTACAGAACGCACGATGCATGACGACCTGGGTTATTTGCAAGCGCCACTGAGTGCTTCAGCTTGTTCAAGAGTCCTCGACGGGTGAGTTTGACATGCACTGGAAACGGCGGTGCGGCGCATGCCGTCCGACGATCCGCACAACGTTGAACCAGGCAACTTTGAAGGTGCGGCAAGCTGGCGCAGGATCTCCTTGATCTCTCCTATCTTCCGCTCCATTGTGTCAAGGCCCTCATCCGCTGCGAAGATCTCCGCGTGCGTTGTCCGGCCCGGTCCGTGGATGACGGGCAGAATTGTCTTAGCCAGCGATATGCCCTGAATGGCCCGGTCCAGCCTGAGTACGCGGGCTTCGAGTTCCTGAAGCTCGTGAAGCATACATAACCTCACTTCCTGTTGCAGAGAAGTGCGCGGATGGGCCTGACCGTTTCGTACCGTTACCCTTTATCTTGCGTCGCAAATCTGAAAGACTACATACATGAGCACAGCCACGGCAGTGAAGGTGTTGTCGGACCGCATCAACCGCATAGAAGTGTCGGCCACAATGGCAATCACCGCCGCGGCCTTGAAGCTAAAGGCTGAAGGCGTCAGCCTGTCGGATTTCGGCGCGGGCGAACCGCACTTTGCCACGCCGCGCCACATCAAAGACGCGGCCATCGAGGCGATCGAGAAAAACTTCACGCGGTATACCGCCGTCGCTGGAATCCCCGAAGTGCGCAAGGCCATCGTCGACCGCCACGCCTGTGATTTTGGCTCAAACTACACGCCGGAAGAGTGCGTGTTTACCACCGGTGGCAAGCTGGCGCTGTTCAACGCCATCCAGGTACTGGTGGATCATGGCGACGAGGTGATCCTCCCCGTGCCTTACTGGGTCTCGTTCAAAGACATTATCCAATACGCCGGCGGCATTGTTGTGCCGGTCGAGAGCCGTGAGGACGAGAACTTCCGCATCACTGCCAAGATGATCGAAGCGGCGATCACGCCACGGACCAAGGCGATCATCCTCAATACGCCGTCGAATCCATCGGGCGCGGTGGTCTCGCCTGCTGACCTTGAAGCGATCGTCCGCCTGGCACACAAGCATGAGATCTATGTCCTGCTCGATGAGTGCTACGTCTACTTGAATTTTACCGGCGAGATCGTGAGCGGCGGATCGTTCACGGAGTGCAAAGAGCACATGGTCATCCTGGGGTCACTCTCAAAGACGTATGCGATGACCGGGTGGCGCGCGGGCTTCGCGCTTGGACCCAAGCAGATCATCGGCGCGATGAGCAAACTGCAGTCGCAGAGCACTTCGAATACGGCAAGCATTGTGCAGCGGGCCTCGATTGCGGCGGTGCACGGATCGCAGGAGTGTGTCGGCGAGATGCGGGCGGACTACATCAAGCTGCGCGACCAGATCATCGAGGGTTTCAAGACCATTCCCGGGCTGACCTGCACCGTGCCTGAAGGCGCGTTTTATGTCTATCCGAACATCAGCGCGTTTCTTGGCAAAGGCGGCGTTACTTCATCGACGGACCTGGCGGCAAAGCTGCTGAGCGAGGCGCACGTCGTCGTTGTTCCGGGCGAGGCCTTCGGCACGAGGGAGCATATCCGGCTGTCGTATGCGGTTTCGGGCGATGTGATCGATGAAGGTGTGAAGCGGATGCGTGAGTACTTCGCGAAGCTGGGCTAGTCGTCGATGTTAAGACTTTGGTCTTGCTGAAGAGGGAGTGAGATGGATAACGCGCAGCTTTATCTCAGCACAGTAATTCCAACGGTGACAGTGATTCTTGCTTGGCTATCAAACAAGTCGAATATGGCAGATTCACTCAGGTCAGAGAGGAAGGCCCTTGGTCGCGCGATCCACAGCGATATGATCCCCTCCACGAACGACTCGCCGTAGTCGAAGCAAGGCAGGACGCAAAGTAAGTTCGGCGGCGGAACAATCCGCCACTTCGCCAAGTTCCTGAACGCAGAGGGTTATGCCTGATCTAAAGGAAACAGAATCTCCGCGATTTGCCCCCGTAATCCTTGCCGGCGGAAGCGGCACTCGCTTCTGGCCGCGCAGCCGCCGCGCTCGCGCCAAGCAGGTGCTTGCGCTCGATGGCGAGCAGACGATGATTCAACAGACGCTCGCGCGTCTTCTGCCTGTAGCGGAGGCAGCGGACGTCTGGATCGTCACCAACAAGCTGCTGGACAGGACGATCGCCGAACAGATGCCGACGCTCACTCCGGAACATATCCTGAGTGAACCAGCCGCCCGGAACACCGCTCCGGCCTGCGCTCTCACTGCGTTCCTGCTGGAGAAGATCGAGCCCAATACGGTCATCGGCATATTTCCTTCGGACCAGGTCGTAAAGGATGTGACGCGGTTTGCGGAGGTGCTCCGCGCCGGGATCGATCTCGCCGCAGCAGGCGAGAACATCGTCGTCCTTGGCGTCCCGCCGACCCGGCCCGAGACTGGCTATGGGTATATCGAGCAAGGCGAGCATATCGCCGACGCCGAACAGGCCGGCGCTTCCGCTCCGGTCAAGATCTTCCGCGTGAAGCGCTTTCGCGAAAAGCCGGACCAGCACACTGCGGAGCGGTTCCTCGCCGCGGGAAACTTTGCCTGGAACGGCGGAATCTTCCTGTGGAGCGCACGCACGCTGGTGAACGCGATTCGCGAGCACGTGCCCGACATGGCACCGATCCTCGAGACCATCGCCGCGGCACACGGTACGCCTGAGTTCGAGAGCGTCTTCGCGGAGGAGTATCCAAAGTGCGAAAACATCTCCATCGACTACGCGGTACTCGAGCGCCGCTCCGCCAAGGGCGAGCAGCGGTCCGGAATCTTCTGTCTGCCGGCGGACTTCGGCTGGAACGACCTCGGCTCCTGGGCGTCGCTGCATGAGCATCTCGGCAGCGCGGACGAGGACAACGTGATCGACGGCGCGACCAACGGCCTGGTCACGATCCAGGCGAAGGGCAACTACGTCTACGCGCCCGGCAAGATGGTCGCGCTGCTTGGCGTCGATGGATTGGTGGTCGTCGAAACGCCTGACGCCCTGCTGATCACGACTCGGGAACGCTCCCAGGACGTCAGCAAGGTCGTCAAGGCGATCCACGACACTGGCCGCCACGAGTTGATCTAAAGACAGCGTGCAGGCTGTAGCGGACAGGGTGCAGGCGGGTGAGCCACACAACTGCAGTTTGGAGCGAACGAGAGAATGGCTGAAAAGAGTGTAGTCAAGTTCGGTACGGACGGCTGGCGCGGCATCATCGCGGACGATTTCACGTTTGCCAACGTGCGTGTCGCCGCCTCCGCCATTGCGCACTATGTGCTGAAGCACGAAGATGCGTCGAAGGCTGTATGCATCGGATACGACACGCGCTTTGGCTCGAAGGTCTTCGCGAAGGTCGTGGCGGAGGTGCTTGCCGGGGCAGGCATTCCCGTTGAGATGGCCGACGAGATCACACCAACTCCCGCGCTCTCCTATGCCGTGCGCGAGCGCGGCGCGGCCGGCGGAGTCATGATTACTTCGAGCCACAATCCCGCCGACTGGAACGGCGTGAAGTACAAGGCAAGCTATGGCGGGTCAGGCAAGCCGTCCATCATCGCCAGCATCGAAGGCTATCTGGATCTGCCGCTGGCCCATGCTGATTCACCGGCAAAGATAAAGGAAGTCGACTTCAACACGGAGTACATCGCCGCGATTACAAGGTTTGTCGATCTGGATGCGATCAAGGCGTCCGGGTACAAGTTCCTGATCGACACGATGTATGGTGCGGGACGTGGCGTCATCGCCGGCATCTTTATGAAGGCGGGTATCCCGTTCGTCGAGATTCGCAACGAGATCAACCCGGCGTTCCCCGGCATCAATCCGGAGCCGATCCTGCCGCACATTGAAGCGGCGCAGGCAGCGGTGGTTGCTGAAAAGTGCGATGCGGGCTTCATTACCGATGGCGACGCCGACCGTATCGGAGCAGTCGACGAGCACGGCAACGTCGTGGACGCGCATAAAATCTTTTCCATCATTCTGAAGTGGCTACTCGATCGCAAGGGCTGGCCGGGCGATGTCACCCGCGCCTTCAATACGACGAAGATGCTCGACCGCATCTCGACGAAGTATGGCCGCACGCTGCACGAGCACGGCATCGGCTTCAAATACGTCTGCGATCTGATGCTGGAGAAGGACATCCTGATCGGCGGCGAGGAGTCAGGCGGCGTCGGCATCAGCAAGCATCTGCCGGAGCGCGATGGCATGCTGAACTCGCTGCTGCTGGCAAACGTGATGGCTGACGAGAACAAGACGCTGGGGCAACTCGTCGCCGCGCTGCAGGAGGAGTTCGGCGAGCATCAGTACGACCGCATCGACATGCACATCACCGAAGAGCTGAAGCAGTCGGCCATTGCGCGCGCGAAGGCCGGCGTGAAGGAGATCGCGGGGCTGAAAGTTCTCAAGACAGAGACGCTCGACGGCATCAAGTTCTTCCTGGAGAATCCAGCCTGCGCGGGGAGGCCAAACGCCGCTGAGACCTGGCTGCTGCTGCGCGCCTCCGGGACGGAACCTCTGCTTCGCGTGTACTGCGAGAGCTGCTCGGTCGAGTCCGTAGCCCAGGTTCTCGCAGCCGCGAAGCAGTTCGTTCTGCAAGGGGCGGCTGCGTGAGCTACGAACTCCGCAACGAGGAAGCTCTCGCCGTGATGGGCTTCTTTACGCGCGCCGCGAACTCAGATCCGCGAAGAATCGGCGACCTGTGGCGCAGGTTCAACGCGGCGGGCAAGGAACAAATGATTCGGGACCACATTGGCGATAAGCACTACTGCGTCTATTGCGAGTACGAGGGCGACTGGACGAAGGAGTTCACTGTCGTCATCGGCTGCGCCGTCGAGGCCGATGCCGAAGTGCCCGAAGGCATGAAGAAGGTCCAGATTGCGGCGGGAAGCTTCGCCGTGTGGAAGCCAGAAGGCGTGCTTCCGCAAAGCGTCTTCGATGTCTGGACGGAGGTCTGGAAGACGCCGCTCGACCGGCTTTACGAGGCGGACTACGACGTTTATGGCGATCCAGACAGCAGGAACGGCGCCTCGGTGCATGTGGGGGTACGGTGAAGGTTGCGACCAAGGGCATCCTGTTTGACATGGATGGCGTACTCATCAGCTCCATCGGATCGGTCGTGCGCTGCTGGCGGCAATGGACGAAGCTGTACGGCATTCCCGGGTGGGAGACCTATGAAGTGCCGCATGGTGTTCGCGCAGCGGACATCATCCGCAAGCTGCGGCCGGACCTCGATGAAGCGGCTGTGCAGGAAGGTCTGCGCACGATCGAGGACTTTGAGCTTGCCGACACGGCCGACCTTAAGGTACTACCCGGCGCACGCGAACTGCTGGAGTCACTCCCGCCGGAGCGCTGGTCGATCGTGACTTCAGCGACGCGTCGGCTGTTGCTGGGCCGACTGAAGGCAGCGGGACTGCCTCTGCCAGCCCGTATCATTGCGGCGGACGACGTCGTGAACGGCAAACCGCACCCGGAGCCTTACATTACAGGAGCGAGGCTGCTGGGGTTTGAACCTGCCGATTGCGTCGTCTTTGAAGATGCGCCGTCGGGTGTCGGCGCTGGTGTAGCCGCCGGATGCCGGGTCGTGGGTGTGCTCGGAACACATGAGGCGAGCGAGTTATCGGCCGCTTCGTGGATCGTGCCTGCGCTTACTGCCGTAAGGTCGCGAGTCGTGGCGGACGGACTGGAACTGGACCTCCAGGCGACCTAGCTTGTGCAGCCACTGGTGTATCTAAGTTGATCCGAAATGGCGCTGTGTTAGCTTTACTACGCATCACGTTTCCCGCTTCCATCTCATTCCTTCCTTAGCATCGGTCGGGACTTCTGTCCCTCAAAGGTGCGCTTGAGGGTGTCGACTTCTTTGCGTACAGGGCCGGCTCAATGCGCCGGTGTAGGTTCGTTCCACGGGAGTGTACCCGATGGCCGCTGCATCGACCGCCGTTGCCGCCGATCTGTTTCCACAGATCTCAATGCCGCAAGCTCGCGGTGCGATGTTCTATCCTCCGCTTGGGCCGAACCTTAAGGTGCTGTTGATCTGGCCGCGCTTTCCCCCCTCTTTCTGGGGGTTCGAGGGCGTGCTGGAGATGGTGCCGGAGAAGTCGGTGATGCCGCCGCTGGGACTGATCACTGTGGCTGCGCTGTGTCCTCCGAGTTGGACGATCCAGCTGCTGGACATGGCCTTCGAGACGTTGTCGGACCAGGATATTCTGGCGGCCGACCTGGTCATGGTGAGCTCCATGCAGGCGCAGAAGCTCGACACGCTTGCTGTACTGGAGCGGACCCGGGCGTTGGGGCGGCGGACGTTCATCGGCGGCCCATGGGCGAGCAGCGAGCCGGATTTTCTACTCGAGAAGGCAGATCATGTGCTGGTGGGCGAGGCGGAAGAGGCCTTTGCGGACATCGCTGCGGCGCTCGAAGACGGAACGGCGCGGGCGCTTTACAAGGTCGTTGACAAGCCGGACATGTCGATGAGTCCAACCCCGCGCTTCGACCTGCTGAAGCTGAACAAGTACACCTCGATGTCGGTGCAGTTTTCGCGCGGGTGCCCGTTTCAGTGTGAGTTCTGCGACATCATCACGATCTATGGCCGCAAGCCGCGCGCGAAGCCTCCCGCCAAACTCATTGCGGAGCTGGACGCGCTGCGTGAGCTTGGCTGGCGCAACGAAGTGTTCATCGTTGACGACAACTTCATCGGCAACCACAAACTGGCGCTGGCGCTTACGAAGGAGTTGCAGGCCTGGCAGGACCGGAACAAACGCGTCATCTCCTTCTACACCGAAGCGTCCATCGACCTGGCCGACAAGCCGGAATTGCTGGCGGCGATGGTCGAGGCGAACTTCATGTACGTCTTTCTCGGCATCGAGACGCCGTCGGCGGAGGCGTTGAAGGGGTCGTCGAAGTTCCAGAACCTGCGCGGCGACCTGGTGACAAATGTAAACAAGATTCGCGAGAGCGGCCTCTGGGTGCTGGCGGGCTTTATCGTCGGCTTCGATTCGGACGATGAGACGATCTTCGACCGGCAGCTGCAGTTCATCGAGAAGACTTCGATTACCTGGGCGATGGCGGGCGTGCTGCAGGCACCGCCGACGACCGCGCTCTTCGACCGGATGAAGCGCGAAGGCAGGCTCATCGAGGACTCCGAGGCGACGACGAACTTCAGTCCACCGAACTTCCGTACCGTGCTGCCGCTGCCGGTGCTGCTTCGCGGGTTGAGCACTCTGCTCACAGGGCTCTACACGCCGGATGCGTACTTCGGGCGCGCGATGCGGTCGATCGAGTCGTGGCAGCCGCGAGCGGCGCAGCAGCC
>CAZZYQ010000002.1:113172-145347 GCA_964658395.1 uncultured Granulicella sp.
TCGGGCGCGCGATGCGGTCGATCGAGTCGTGGCAGCCGCGAGCGGCGCAGCAGCCGCCGGAACTGCCGATGCTGTACAACCTGAAGGTGTTCGGCGCGTCGCTGTGGCAGCAGGGAGTGCGCTCGAACTACAGGGGCGCTTATTGGAACTTTCTGTGGGTGATGATTCGCAAATGGAGCAGGCAGCCAGCGAAGCTGTGGCTGGGGTTCATGGTGCTGCTCTCGGCGAACCATTTTTTGAAGTATGCGCGGTCGGTCACGGAGATGCTCGACGCGCAATGCGTGGAGTAGCGTAAGGGTATGGAGATTTCGCTTTCAGACTCGATGAACCTGCACCCGATCTTCTCTACCGGAGCAAGAACTGCTCGGCGCGTTTAAGGTCTTCTGCGGTGTCCACGCCGATGGTGTCTTGTTCTGTTTCCGCGACGTACAGATTGAAGCCGTTCTCCAGCAGACGGAGCTGTTCCAGGCGCTCGGTTAGTTCGAGCGGGGACGGTGCGAGTGCGGCGAAGCGATCGAGCGCGGCTTTGCGGTAGGCGTACAGGCCGAGGTGCTTCCAGTAGGTCGCTCCCTGCGCGTCGCGGTCGTAGGGAATGGCGGCGCGGGAGAAGTAGAGGGCGCGGCCATCCTTCGCGGTCACCACTTTGACGGCGTTCGGGTTGGCGATGTTCTCGTCGGTGCAGAGGACCTTCAGGGTAGTCACGTCGACGTGTGGCTGCGCGAAAGGGTGGAGCAGCGTCGTGATGTGTGCGGGCGTAAGCAGAGGTTCGTCGCCCTGAATGTTGACGTAGATGTCCGAATGGATGTGCTGGGCGACGGCATGAACGCGGTCGGTGCCGCTGGGCAGGTCGGGCGAGGTCATCTCGACGCGCCAGTTGTTGGCGCGGCAGAGTTCGGCCACTTCTTCGGAGTCGGTGGCGATGACGACGTCATCAAGCTGCGGGCAGGCTTTGGCGGCGTCGTAAACCCACGCCAGCATGGGCCGGCCGGCGATCTCGCGCAAGACTTTGCGCGGGAGACGCGTGGAGGCGAGGCGGGCGGGGATGATGCCGAGGATGCTGTGGTTGGGCATTCGATCGATTGGTTAGGCCCGAGTTCGTGGTTGAAAGGCTCGAGCGGTTCAGGGGATGTGGAGAGCGTCGGGATGCTTCGCCTTCGCTCAGAATGACAGAAAGAAAAGTGTCTCTACAAGATGTTGACTGCGCGAGCGGCAAGCAGGACCACGGCGGAGAAGGAGATGAGCGACTGCGTCATCATCAGCACCTTGGCCCAGCGCGAGAGGACCGGGCAATCGGTCGGCGAGAAGGCCGTGCTGGTATTGAAGGCGATGAAAAGATAGTCGACGAAGCCTGGGCTCCAGTTCTCTTCACCCATCTCGCGCGCGGTCTCGTCGTCGAGGGTCATCTGCGGAAACAGAAATGCCCCGTCGGTATGTTTGCCGCGCATGTCGCGGGCGTGGGGACCGCCGGCATCCAGACGCCAGTACCACGCCGCGAAGACGAGGATGTTGGTCAGCCAGAGAGCGGCCGCCGATCGCAAGAGTTGCAGCGGGCCTTCCTTGTGCGCCGGCAGCGCGGCGATCAGCAGGCCAACCGACCATACCAGGTCGAGCGTAATGATGGAGTTGAGGACGTAGCCGAATATTTCGTTGAGGGCATGGTTGCCGCTTCTCCGCGCCAGGATCGTTGGAACGAGCAGCATGGCCACGACAACGAGCAGGAGCCAGCTCGGTCCGGGGGAGATGCTCTCCGGCAGAACAAGCTGCAGTCCGCCCACGGCGATCAGTGCGATTGAGGCCGGCCAGCGTGGTTCGGGATCTGCTGTCGAAGCCGGGCCCATGGTATCGCGGAGCTTCTTTTCTGCGGACTTGGCCTTCTTCTCGATGGACGGTGTGGAGGTGTCGCCTGGAGCTGCAGCCATAGGAGATGTTCTCATACAGCGCGCTCGACGCTAAAGAGGGAGCGCAGCCCGAGCGTTTACCGGGAAGTATGAATCAAGTATCATCAAGGTTGGCTGTAGAGAAGCGCTCGCTTCCACGAAATTGCCGCGCATGGTTCCCCGGCAATCCAGCTCTCCACACCCCCGGCGGTGTAGCTCAGATGGTTAGAGCGACGGACTCATAACCCGTAGGTCGGCAGTTCGATTCTGCCCACCGCCACCAAAGCGCGTCCCTGTATGCGGAGACGGCTGAACTTCGTCGAATCTTGTGTAAAGTAACAGAAACAACAAATTGCACGTCTGCCTTTGGACGAGATCCGCAACGAACCGACTGACGAAGGTGAGGATAGATGAAGCTACTTAGGCGAGCGGGCGCGGCGCTGTTTGCGGCTGTGTTGATGTTTCCGGTGATGAGTTCAGGAAGCGCCGCGTTCGCGCAGATGCCGGCATCGGGCGCGGCAGCGGCTACAGCGCAGGCGGATCGCCTGGGTGCGCTCGAAAAGAGCGCGGCGGATCAGGCTGCAGCCATCACCGCTGCGCAGACCGCCGGCGACAACGCCTGGATGCTGGTGAGCGCCGCGCTGGTGCTGATGATGAGCGGCCCCGGCCTGGCGCTGTTCTACGGCGGCCTGGTGCGGAAGAAGAACATCCTCGGCACCATGATGCAGACCTTTGCCATGATGGCCGTGATCACGGTGCTGTGGGCCTTCGTCACGTACTCGCTTGCGTTCGGAGAGGGCAACGCTTTCATAGGCGGGCTGCACAACGTGTTTCTGAAAGGCGTAGGGCTGGCGCCGGACGTGAAGTACGCCGCCACGATCCCGTTGCAGACTTTCATGGTCTATCAACTGATGTTCGCCATCATTACGCCAGCGCTGATCACAGGCGCGTTCGCGGAACGGATGAAGTTTTCGGCGATGCTCGTGTTCATGGTTCTATGGGCGCTGTTTGTGTACAGCCCGATGGCGCATATGGTCTGGGGGAAGGGCGGTCTGCTCAATGCGTCGCTTGGCGGAAGGTTTCCCTGTCTCGATTTTGCGGGCGGTACGGTTGTCCACGTAACTTCGGGTGTGTCGGCGCTGGTCACGGCGCTGTATCTGGGCAAGCGGCTCGGATACCCGAAGGAGCCGATGCCGCCACACTCGGTGGTGCTGAGTTTCATCGGCGCATGCCTGCTTTGGGTGGGCTGGTTCGGATTTAACGCAGGATCGGCGCTGGGAGCGGGGACGCTCGCCACCTCGGCGTTTATCGCGACGCACTTTGGCGCGGCGGCAGCGGCGATCGGATGGAGCGCGGCAGAGTGGATCCGCCAGGGCCGCTGTTCGGCGCTGGGAGCGATCTCGGGTGCGGTCGCCGGGCTGGTTGCTATTACTCCGGCGTCTGGCTTCGTGACACCGATGTCGGCACTCTGGATCGGGTTGATCGCCGGAGTGTTCTGTTACCTCATGGTGGTGAAGATAAAGGCTGCGTTCGGCTACGACGATTCGCTCGACGCTTTCGGCGTCCACGGAGCGGGCGGAACCATCGGTGCTTTGCTGACAGGGTTGTTTGCCAACAGTGCTGTTAATCCGATCTTCGGTGCGGGGAAACCTACTGGATTCTTCGAGGGCAATCATGACCAGATTGTGAACCAGTGGATTGGCGTGGCCATTGCGTGGGTGCTTTCAATCGTCGGTACGCTCGTCATCCTTTTTGTTGTCGATAAATTGATTGGTCTACGTGTGAGCGAAGAAGACGAGCGCACGGGTCTCGACCTCTCGCAGCATGGCGAAGAGGGCTATGACTGGGCGCACTAAGTGGATTTCACAGGCAGAGCAGTAGCGAGGGGTATGGCAGGTCTGTTTTAAGGAGGCACGGCCGCGCGCCACCTTGGCAGCGTGCTGATAAGGACTTTCAGCGACGTGCCGCGTATCCTTGGGGATATGAAAAGGTTGGTTGCACTCCTCGTTCTGGCTGCTGCGGTACATCTACCGGGGCAAGCAACGTACTACGTCTCGAATGCCGGGAGCGACTCAAATAGCGGCACTTCGCCCTCCGCTTCCTGGAAGACCATCGGCAGAGTTAACAAAGCACTGCCGACGCTTGCCCCGGGATCCCAGATACTGCTGAATCGCGGGGATGTCTGGCGGGACGACTACATCCGCTGCCAGAACCTTGTAAATGCCACGCCTGCGACAACCCTGCTGAGCAACCCCCCGGCGTGTTCGGGGGTGGCGGGGCGCTCCATCTTGATCGGAGCGTACGGCAAGGCGGACGCACTGCCGCTGATCGACGGCGCCGATCCGCTTACCGGTACATGGACCCAGCTGCCGGGTCATCCGACGGTCTGGCAATTGAAGGGTGTGACTACACCTCCAATCAAGATTTACGTTGATGGTGCGACTTCTCCGACGATGGAACTCACCCCGGTGCCCAACGCCGTTGGGCCGTTTGTTCCGGGCAGAACGTACAACCAGCTTGACGGTGTAACCGCGGACACCAGCTACTACGTCAATGGCGTTCCCGGGCTAGCATCGTCCGGCGGCAAGAACGTAAAGGACTACTTCACCTGGCGGAACGTGACCAACCACGCGCCGACCTGCACGGCGACACAGACTTTTTCACCCAGCAATAGCGGTCTGCAGAACGTCGAAAGCATCGGCAACGGCTCATGGCAGGTCTACCTTAGTGTGGACGGTAAGTGCGGCGGCCACGGTTACGCAGATACAACTGCGTTTACCTCAACTGGTGGCGGGCCAAAGTGCTCCCTTACAGGGACCATGACTGCCATTAACGGCACGCCAAGCACCCTTCAGTTCAGCAGCAACTCAGGCTGCACCTCGCAGCCCACCATCGTTCTTACGGCGCCCACTGGCGAAGGCGGCGCTTTCATCTTTCGCCAGGACCACGGGAGCTGGTATTGGGATGGTTCCACCATTACTGTGCAACTTCAGGATGGAAGCAACCCGAACCTGCACACGATGGAGGCCACTCACCGGCCGTACGGCATTCTGCTGGAGAGCAGTAACTATGTCGATGTCGACCACATTGCCGTGGAGCACACGGCCTTCTCGGGCATCCTGAGCACGGTGTACTCGAGCGACCAAAAGGGCGGCAACTACTTTACTGGCGAATACCACAAGTTCACGAACAATAAGGTGTGGAATGCCACCGGCATGATCCGCGACAGCCACCGCAACCAGGATAACGGCACGGTAAACACCCAATCTGACCTGGCTGTCCAGTCCTACAACAGTGGAAGTGCGATGCACCAGGTGCGCGGAATCCTGGTAGAAGGAAATACTCTGCTGGACGTGGATCAGACTGCTGGACAGCGCGGTCCTCTCGCGCAGGCGCTGTCCCTGTTGGGCATTGATGGCGGCGGCGCAGCGAACTATACGGTCGCTCGAGGGAACACCATGCGCAACGCCAACGGGGCATGTCTCCTGTATGGCTCCGTGCGACCGGCGTCCGGTGCCAACCTTGGCGGAAGGATTTGGGGAAACACGGCGACAAACTGCGGGATTGGAGCTTATTTCTTTGGCTCGACGATCGGCGGCCGGCTTGATCACAACATCGGGAACGATGGTCTTGGCGAAGGCATTCAGATCGGCGGCCCTTTGACCGTCAGTACTCCGGATGTACCACAGAGGATCGACCACAACCAGATCGCAAACTTCGGCAAGGCGGCCTCAAGTGTCGGATACAACGGGCTTGACTGCAACGGTGTAGGAGGGTCGCAAGTGCTGGTGATTGACCACAACCTCTTCTACAACACCAACTCGGCGGGTGTAACGTTTGAGTCGTCTGGCTGTTACGGCGCGAACTTCCACGACAATGTGATCGACCAGTATGCGTACACGTACCAGCCCGGCGCTACCTACCACCAGACCCACCTGAACAGCGGGTCACTGGTCTATGTAACCCACCAGGGAAACGTTAACGGATATACCGGAGCCAACTGGCATCACAACCACTGGGTGCCGGGAGCCAACCTCCATCCGTTCGGCGGCGGCATGGAGTGCCAGGAGTTTCTGGCGTCCATCTCCGACAAGAATTCCACGTGCCACCAGGGGGTTCCGGGAAGGTCGGTGCTTGGATTCCGGAACGAAGCTGCCGAGGACTTCTCGTTGACGCCAGACTCGCCGCTTCGCGGACGAGGCACCAACGGGGGCGACGTTGGAGCGCTTCCTCTCGGCGTGGCAGACGTTAGGGTGGCTGCAGACAGGGACGCGCCGTAACTGCATCGTTTGGCGGGGCGAAAAGAGTCGGAGCCCCGTCGCAACAACCTGGGCGCAGGGACATGCACTCTCTTTTGCATGGCTGAAAACGTCCAAACACGGCGGCCTGATTGTGCGATGATTTATCTCAGATCGGGTCAGGAGACCATGTCCACGTATGCCTAAGCTTTCGAAGATCCTGCTCCTTACCGCTTCTGCCGTTCTGGTACTCACCATCTTTCTGGGTGTCAACGCGAGCGGCGTGAGCGCTGCTGCCGACACGGACTCGCAGGACAACGCCTACCACCAGATCAACGTGTATAGCGAAGTGCTGCAGCATATCCAGAGCGACTACGTCGAAGAGCCAAACATTTCCCTGGTGACAAACGGCGCCCTGCGCGGACTGCTCGAGTCTCTTGATGCAGACTCGAGCTATCTTTCGCCGGACGACTACAAGCTGTACAAGGCGAGCGCCGGCGGAAAGGCCCAGGTTGGCATTAACATCTCCAAGCGGTTTGGCTACGCGAATGTGGTTTCGGTCGTTCCCGGAGGTCCGGCTGACAAGGCAGGCCTGATTGACGGCGACATCATCGAGGCGATCGACGGCCACGATACACGCGAGATTCCGCTGGCGATGATCCAGAAGATGCTGGAAGGACAGCCGGGAACGCAGGTTTCGGTGTCCGTGGTGCGTCCAAGAAAACCTGAGCCGGAGAAGATCGACCTGACCCGGACCATCACAGCTCTTCCTGCGCTGCAGGACACGATGTACGACGGATTCAGCATCCTCTATCTGAAACCAGGCACCCTGGATCATGAGCATGTACAGCAGCTTGAAGGCAAGCTGAAGGGTATGAGGAGCGCTGGTAATAAGAAGGTGCTGCTCGACCTCAGGGATGTCGCGGCTGGGGACATGAGTGAGGCAACGCGGCTCGCGAACTTCCTGCTGAAATCAGGCACGATTGGCAGCCTTGAAGGGCAAAAGGTCGAGAAGGTTACGTTTACCGCTGATCCTTCCAAGGCCATCGTGCCGGCTGCACCGGCTGTTGTGCTTGTGAATCACGGGACCGCTGGGCCGGCGGAGTTAGTGGCTGCGGCGCTGCTAGAGAACAAGCGGGCGGATCTTGTGGGTGAAAAGACGTTTGGCGAGGGCACGCAATCGAAGACATTCGAACTTCCGGACGGAGCGGCCTTGATTCTGTCCGTTGCGAAGTACGAGTCTCCGTCCGGCAAGAAGCTTGAAGACGAAGGGGTAACACCAGGGGTCCTGGTGGCTTCAGCAACCGCGGAAAATGCGGATGGTCCGGAGGAGGAGTCGCCTGCGATTGCCCCGGCTCCGCTGACCAAACCGACGGTGACAGTGGATGAGCAGCTGAACAAGGCCCTCGATCTACTGAAGAGCAAGACGGTATAGCGGGCCCGCGGCGCACGAATGCTGAAGGTCAGAGGAGCGGGCTGCTGGTCTGTTGTGCCCGGGCCGGAGCGATCGACGGAAACAGACGTCTGATATCGTTAGGGTTTGTGGGCCGATCGAGCGTGGCCCGGCATCTTGAGATTGCCCGCCATGCCTTCCTTCCTTGACACTCCAGAGCAGTTGACAGTAAAGCAAGTGGATGCCCCCGCAGCCAGCAGCCACCACACGGCGGCACGAGCCGCTTTTTACATGCTGCTGGCGCTGTCTTCGCTGTTTGGGGTCATGTGCGGGCTGATGCTGGTGTATTCGGTCGACCTGCCGCAGATGGATGATCTGGTTCGATACCGTCCCAGCACAATTTCCACGCTCTACGACATTCATGGGCGGGCGTTTGGCACGTTCTCCCTGGAGCGGCGCGTCGTGGTGCCGTATTCTGAACTGCCGCAGAACCTGCGCGAGGCAATCATCTCGATCGAAGACAAGAGCTTCGAGCGCAACTGGGGAGTGAACCTGGTGCGTGCCGTGGGTGCGGCTTACCGCGATTTGCATGCGAAGGGCCGGGCGCAAGGCGCATCCACGCTGACCATGCAGCTGGCGCGAAACCTATTTCTTTCCTCTGAAAAGAGCTATGGCCGCAAGCTGCAGGAGGTTGTGCTCTCCATGCAGATCGAGCGGCGGTTCACCAAGGAGCAGATCTTTGCGCTCTATGCGAACCAGATCTACCTGGGCCATGGAACGTACGGCTTCGAGGCTGGATCGCAGTACTACTTCAGCAAACATGTTCGCGATTTGAACCTGGCCGAGGCGGCGCTCCTGGCGGCGCTCCCGAAGGGGCCTGAGGCTTACTCGCCCCTTCGTAACCCGGAAAAAGCGCTCAAGCGGCGTAACCTCGTTCTGAGCGAGATGCTCCACGATGGCAAGATCACAGCGGCACAGGCGCAGGCCGCACAGCTTGCCCCTTTAGGCCTGCACATCGAAACACCGGCGAATACGGTTGCGCCGTACTTCGTAGAAGAGGTCCGGCGGCAGCTGGAAAAGCAGTATGGCGTGGAAGAGGTCCACGGGGCTGGTCTGCGGGTCGATACCTCCCTCGATCTTGACCTGCAGATGGTGGCGAACAAGGCGGTGCTCGATGGGGTAGCGAAATACGAGCATCGTCGGGGCTGGATCGGTAATCTTCAGAATGTAATTCTGGCGAACCTGGACGCAGAGGCATACCGGCATCCGGACTGGACCCAGTCGATTCAAGCTGGTGGATATACGCATGGACTGGTGCAGGAGGTTGCACCCGACCACTTCGTGGTGAAGCTCGGGACAAAGACTGCGGTGCTGAAGGAGCCAGACTGGCGATGGACGCAGTTCCCCACAGCGGACAGCTTCCTGCGCTCAGGCGATCTGGTGTATGTGCGGATCGAGAGTATCAAGGACGACGGCACCGTCCATGCAGTGCTCGAGCAGGACTCCGGGGCCCAGGCCTCGATGATGGCTGTAGACAACGAGAATGGCGAGGTGCTGGCGATGGTCGGCGGCCGCGACTATGCGCTATCGCAGTTCAACCGTGCCACGCAGTCGCAGCGGCAGGTGGGCTCGTCGTTCAAGCCGTACGTCTATACAACGGCCATAGAAGCCGGTGCAAAGCCTACCGACATCGTTGTCGATGCGCCAACGTCGTTCTACACACCCAGCGGGTGGTACACGCCGCATAACTACGAAGGGGACTACCGTGGCGCGATGACTCTGCTGAGCGCTTTCGCGGAGTCGCGGAACATTCCAGCCCTGAAGCTCGCCCACAAGGCCGGTATCCAGGCGGTGATTGATACGGCGCGTCGTTTCGGCATTACGAGCAATCTGCCCGCATTCCTGCCGGTGGCGATTGGGTCGGCAGACATTACGCTGGCGGAACAGGTGGGCGCGTACAGCGTCTTCCCTAACGACGGCATCCGGATTGAACCGCACTATATTCGCCGGGTGACTGAGGGAGATGGAACGCCGCTGAAGGAGATCGCGCCCGTGGTAAAGGAGGTCATTTCAGTCGACACCGCCCGTACGATGATGCAGCTTCTGCGCGCGGTTGTGACCCAGGGAACAGGCGGGGCCGCGGCGCAGCTGAAACATCCGCTCGGCGGCAAGACGGGAACGACAAACGACTACACCGACGCCTGGTTCGTCGGCTTTTCTCCGGGAGTTACGTGCGGTACATGGATCGGCTTCGATGACCGGCAGTCGCTGGGCGAAAAAGAGACCGGAGCGAGGGCTGCGCTGCCGATGTGGATTGACTTCATGCGCGCGGCGATCGCGAACCGGCCCAACGAAACGTTTGCGACTGGAGGTGCGCCAAAGCGACAGCTTGAGGTTCCCGTGACTGGGGCAGACATCCCGATCAAGAAGCCGGAGAACGTAGACGCTCCGGATGAGGAAGCCCCCGCTCCAGATGCTCCGAAGTCTCAGCCATCTCCTGAGGCCGCTCCCGCGAAGGTGCCGGCAGGCACCGCCGTACCTCCTACCTAGATGGACTCTGCGGGAGCGCCGTTTCGTAGCATTTTCTTCGAACGAGCGCTCCGAGGACAGTCATCGGAAACATAGCCGCTTTACAACTCTGAAGTACCATGATGTGGTTGACATTAGCGCCGCGGAGCCTTCCATGCCGTTCCTTCGATTACTGATTGTGCCCGGAGTTCTGTGCTCCCTTCCTCTGCTCGGGCAAGGAACGAATGTCGACCACCTGCTCGCCGGTGGTCATTATCTTCGTGCTGAACCTCTGGTCCGGTTGGAGGTCCAGCGAAACCCGAACGACGCCCACGCACTGAGTAACCTTTCAGTAGTCGACTGGGCCTTCAACCGGCTCGACGCTTCTATCTCCGATGCAGAAAAGGCCGTGGCTGCGGCACCGAACTCTTCTGAAGCCCACTCCAAACTGGCCGATGCTTTAGGTGCGAAGCTGGTGTCGAGCGATGCGGGGATGATGGCGAGGATCTCGCTTGCCCATCGGTTCCGCAAGGAGATCGATCGCGCGCTGGAACTCGACCCGAAAGACATCGACTGTTTGCAGGACCTTGCCCAGTTCTATTGGCACGCACCGGGGATGGTGGGAGGCGACAAGTCGAAGGCCCGCGAAACCGCAGACCGGCTCTTCGCCATCTCTCCCTCGCGCGGTGCGGCCGCGCGAGCAGACTTCGCCAACGATGAGGGCGACATAAACCGTCGGGGTGCCGCGGTACAGCAGATTTGGCAGGCCGCGGTCGCCGCGGCTCCAAACAGCTACGAAGCCAACGCCTTCCTGGCAGCCGCACAGCTTGAAGTGCCGAGCGATGCCGCCCACCTGGCTGCGGCGGAATCCAACGCAAAGCGCGCGCTTGCGATCGACGCTTCGCGCATCGAAGCCTATAACTCATTGGCCATCGTCTACGCGCGCCGAGGCAATTGGAACGAGCTTGAAGCACTGCTCAAGCAGGCGCGCGCTGCGGTGCCGGACGATCGAGGGCCGGGATACCGCGCCGCGGTGGCCATCCTGAACGACAATGCCACGTCGCAATGGCAGCGAGCGGAAGATCTGTTCCGCGAGTACCTCGCCCAGCCAGCAGAGGGTCAGGCGCCCAGTCACGCTCGCGCCCACTGGCGTCTGGGGCAGGTGCTGGAACGGCAGGGGCGAAAGGCAGATGCCATCCGCGAGCTTCAGACCGCGGTGAGCCAGGACGGTTCACTGGACGGTGCCAAGAAAGATCTGAAACGCCTCTCGTAATTGGCAGGCGCAGCGGGCACTGCGTCCGCCCGAGCGCTAATAGCTGCGCTGATACATGCGGGAGAGGCGATCATGCCAGCCTAACCCGTCCTCGTCCAGCAGCGCCCAGGCCAGGCCAAGACCAAGTGGACACGCCGCAAGCAGGATTGCCAGGGTGCGGCGGCGCATCTCCGACCGTGTCGGGTTATCGTCGCTGAAGGTGCACAATCCAATACGCGCATAGCGCATCCCGGGGGTTGCGTCGGAAAAGGTGAAGAACAGAAGGTGATAGACCACGAACAACACCAGAAGCGTAGCGGCCGCGATGAGGAGAGCGGTCGCTCCGGTCGGCAGCTGGTTCAGAGCAAGAGCAAACACGCACACTGCTCCGAGGAAAGAAATACCCAAGATACAGCCGTCGACAGCCGCTGACATCAGCCGTTGGCTTGTGGGCGCCGGCTGGAGCGGCACATACAGCTGCATGGGTCGATGATCGTCGGCGATGGCGGACGAAGCAGGGCTGGGGACTCTGGCCGGCCTGGCGTCGAGGTGAATGGAGGACCACTCGGGAACCACGGTCTCCACTCCGGAACTTGCAGAGGTAGAGATCTGGTCCGGCTCCACCTCAAAGATGCGAAGCTGTGCGGTTGCCGAGGAGGTCTCCGTCTCTTCGCGCAGTGGTCCTTCCGCCAATCGAGGTCGCGACTTGCGCGGAGCCACGAGCTGGCGAGGGAAGGCGATCAGGTTGGCTGGAATCGTAACCGGTGGTGCCGGCGGCGCTTCGAAGACAGGAGCGCGGCGAAAATCGATCTCTTCATCCAGCGCCGTATGCTCCTCGTCCAGCTCCTCATACTGCGTTTCCGCTCCCCGAGCGGCCAGCCGGTTCGAAGTGTTTGCACGAAGCTCCCCAGATCGCATCCCGACATCTTCGTAGAGCCGCACGGTCAGGCCGGGAGCTTCAGCGGATACAGAAGGGGGTGCGCACTCGGTCTCGCGGGGCGAACCGGGAGAAGGCACCGGGTCTCGAACGATGTCGGTGTGCGCCTGATCTTCGGGTACGGGGCTGCTCTCTGGCGCGTCCCAGAGGTCCAGCTCGGCCAGCAACTGCTGCTGGACGGCGGTCACAGCCTCGGCGTTGCGAGCGGCGATCTCGGCGGTCGCGTTCGCCTCTTCAATCGCGCGCTTGGCTTCCGCTGCAAGAAAGTCCCTGTAACTCTGGGAATGCGCATAGCGTTCCGCGACAGCGGCGGCGATGCGGTCTGCGCCGCTTCGAGTTTTTCGAGGCAGCGCCGGCTCCGCAATGGCCACCAGTTTGGCTGCGGGGCTGCGGCCCTTGCGCGAACGGTGTGCCGCCAAACGCTCGGCCACCTCCTGCTTGAGCGCTGCTCGAGGGTCGCTGAAGCTGTAGGCGGCCTCTTCTGCCGGAAAGTCGAGCGCTTCGATCTGTGCTTTTGAGGACCTCATCGGGTTGACAATCCAGGGTGCTGCTTCGAACCAAGTTTCAGATGTACTGACAAATCGGATAGCCTCTAGTTCAGCAGTGGTTCAGTGAAGCGCGGACCTTTACCGGTTGGCCGCACAATGCAATTTTGAAGACACAGAAGAGCCGATCGCGGGAGCACAGAAAGCAGTGAAGCAGTGCGGGCAAGTATTTTGGCGCTATCTGCAAGGCCCGGCAACGGTGCTTCGAGGGCAGCGATACGGATCGAGGTCATGTCAGCGTGGCGCGTCCCGTGCAGTTAACTCCGCATTCCTCTTGATAAGTATCATGGGAGCTGGCGCAAGTTACCCGTACCTTGCCGCGCAGGAGGTATCAAGTCCGGCACCTGCTTCGCTCGCGGCACAGATCACGGGGGGAGCGGCGCAGGTTGGCGCTCCAGATGCTCAGGCGGACGCCCTTCCGGCGGCTCCTGCGGCACATCCTGATCTCTCTTCGAAGATGCCGTACCCAGCAGCAGAGATCGTGTCGGGCGAAGACGAAGGCATGAAGGTCGTGATCGAGTCGACCAACCCGCAAACACGTGTAGGCAGCGTTTACACGCTGGATAAAGACGTGGTGATCACCTATGGCGACCACACCATCGAGGCCGACCACATCGAGTATGACTCGGACGCAGGCGACGTGACTGCAACTGGGCACCTGAAGGTCACGGGAGGCAAGAACAACGAAGAGATCGAAGCCAGTCATGGCAACTTCAACGTGAAGACCGAAACCGGACGCTTCTACGATGTGAAGGGTTCAGTGGGACTCCGGCGCAGTCCATCCATCAGGGTGCCAGCGCGTGTGGTCTACGACAATGGCAATCCCCTGCTGTTTACGGGTCGAATGGTCATCAAAAAGGGACCGCAGGAGTACGACATCATCGATGGGAGCGTAACGTCCTGTCGGCTGCCCAAGGCGGACTGGCTGCTGACGTCGGACAAGTTTTCGCTCGACGGCGAAACGGCGCGGGCAAGGAACAGCATCTTTCATCTTCTTAATGTGCCACTGCTTTACTTGCCCTACGTCACTCATCCCGTCGATTCGGAAGACCGCCAAAGCGGCCTGCTGATACCGGTGCTGGGCCAGTCTTCAAGCAAGGGGTTCATCATCGGGGAACAGGTCTACTTCGCTCTCAACAGGAGCATGGATCTGACCTTGGGATCGACGCTCTACTCGTCGCGAGGATTCTCCGAGGCAGGAACATTCCGCTATCGCGGACTCGGGCAGAACTTCGTGACCGCACGCTTCAGCGCGCTGCAGGACCGCGGCTACACGCCAACGGGTGGTGTGTTTACAAACCAGGGGGGGCAGGACGTGACGTTAAGGGCCAGATACGACGTCCTCACCGGCTTTGGGTCCGCAGGAGACACCAGACTGGTGGCAGATGCGGAATATCTCAGCTCCTACATCTATCGCGAAGCGTTTACCGATAACTTCAACCAGGCGGTCTCGACCGACATTCTCTCGACGTTCTACGGAGTGCGGAACATCAATGGCTATTCGGCCGCTCTCCGCACAGACCGCTACGAAGGGTTGAAGCCCCGACCGCAGACTGAGGCCGAGATTGCGTCGGGAGCGCCGCTCGTCAATTCGCAGGTAACCATCTTCCACATTCCTGCCCTCACGCTCACCTCGACCGACCGGTGGCTGAAGGGCACTCCTTTCTTCTGGAACATCGATAGCTCGATAGGCGGGCTGAAGCGAACGCAGCCCGAGTTCACAACCAGCGGAGTCGGGCGGTTCGATGTGCATCCCGAGGTAGCGCTGCCACTTAGTTTTGCCGGCATCCACGTCCGTCCTTCGCTTGGTGTCCGCGAGACGTTTTACACCCACAGCAGGGAGACACCACTCGTGCCCGGCAGTACCCCAGTGGAATCCGGGGCGAAGTTGAGCCGTTCGGACTTTGAAGCGCAAGTAGATGTTCGCCTGCCGACGTTTGAACGCACGTTCGAGGTTCCAGTGATGGAGCGGCTGGGCTTGGGAAGAGAGGTAAAGCACGCAATCGAGCCGTTCGCCAGGTACCGGTTCGTTGGCGGCGTCAGCAACTTTGCGAATGTACTCCGATTCGATGACGCCGACATCGTCTCGAACACCAACGAAGTGGAGTATGGTCTGACCCAAAGACTGTTTTTGCGTCCGGGTAAGCCGCGGCCCTGCAAGATGACCGAGACGGCTGACAGCAGCGATGACGACCCAGAAGCAGCCGACGCATACCAGGGTGGCTCTGGGCAACCGCACTGCAGTACCCGGGAATTCATAAGCTGGAGGCTTGGACAGAAGGTCTTCTTCAACAAAGATTTCGGGGGAGCTGTGGCTGACGGGCGGCGCAACATCCTCTCCAGTACGCTTGACTTCTCCGGCATCGCCTTCCTTACCGCTCCCCGGAATCTGTCTCCATTTATCTCGCGCCTGCGGATCAGGCCGAACGAGAAGCTGGATGTGGAGTGGGACTTTGACTACGACACTGTGCTTGGCCGCTTCACAACCAATAACATCTTCGCCGACCTGCATGAGGGAAACACATTTGCCGGCTTTAGCTACGCCAAGCTCGATGCGCCAGGACGATTTGAAACCGATGGCCAGGCATCGGCGACCACACAGTTCAACCAGATGCGCGTTCTGGTCGGCTACGGTGCGCCGGTAAAGACTGGACTAAGCGCTGCGGCGAACGCGGGTATCGACCTGAAGCTAGGGACGGTGCAATATGGATCGTTGCAGAGCTCCTACAACTGGAACTGCTGCGGCTTCAGCGTGGAGTACCGGAAGTACGAGCTTGGGTCTGTGCGAAACGAGAATGCGTATCGCTTCAACTTCACGTTAGCGAATATCGGCACGGCCGGAAACCTGAGGCGTGCGGAGCGGCTGTTCTAAGCAGACGACCCAATCCCCTTTGTTTTGAGATGAAGTGCACTCTCCCTGGCGCCTGTTTGTTGTCCCGTTCTTCTACATGTTTTCGCGATCCGCCTGAAGTGTAAGCCCGGCCACGAGAGCAACGACGTGACCGCAGCCTGCAGTGCACTGCACGAAGTTTGCGCTGTCATCGTGAGATAATCGAGTTTGTGTTGAGAGTTCCCGCGCCTGTTCGTTCGCTGCCCTTCATCCTTGCGCTGGCCGCCCTGGGGTGCCATGCGCAGTCGCCTGCCGTAAAGGCTGCCAGCCAAAACGGAGCGACGCTTTCGCCGGAGATGGCCCGTCGGGTCGAAGTTGTGATCCGCTCTCGGTCGAACGTTCCAGCGAACTACCAGATCAACATCGGCCCGATCGTCAAGAGTGATGTGCCGGGCTATGACTCGGTCGACGTAGATTTCAGCGCCGACGGCAAGACCAGCAAGCCCATCGCATTTCTCATCTCCAAGGACGGCAAAACGCTCGCGCAGTTCACCAAGTTCGACATCAGCAAAGACCCGAAGGAGTTGGTCTCCGCTGCCAACCGCCCCGCGCGTGGTGGCCCAGCCAATGCTCCGGTTCTTATCGTTGGCTTTGATGATCTTGAATGCCCGTTCTGCGCCAGAATGAACGCACAACTCTTCCCCGCGGTGCTGGAACGGTACAAGAACCAAGTTCGAGTTGTATACCGGGACTTTCCGCTCGACCAGCATCCATGGGCGATGCGGGCAGCGGTCGACACCAGCTGCGTAGGGGCCCAGAGTGACACTGGCTACTGGAACCTGATCGACTACATTCACCTCCATGCGGACGAGATTGGCGGCACGGAAAAGACGGTTGCTAAGGCCAACCAGAACCTCGACAGCCTTTCTCGCGAAGAGGGCAAGCGCCAGAAGGTCGACGAGGCCAAGCTCGCCGCATGCATCGAGAAGCAAGACCAGACCATAGTCAAGCAGTCGATGAAGGAAGCGGAGGCCCTCGGGGTCGATTCCACCCCCGCACTGTTCATCAATGGCGAGAAGATCGAAGGCGCGCAGCCAATGGAGTATGTGTTCAAGATGATCGACGGCGCGCTTGTTGCCGCTGGCCAGACACCTCCGCCGTCGGCACAGCCTGCGCCTCCCGTGAAGACCGGAACGGAGTGAACTCCGTCGTCTACAGATTGAGACCGATGATCGCAGCGTGCAGCACACCGAAGACGGCCGCATTCCACACATCGCGGCGTACCTCTTACAACTCGAAGGTCATGGCTGGCGCGGTTCTTCTCGTCTGCTCGTTGGCGGCGCTCGTTGGGTGCAATCGTGCCCCCGGGGCGGATGTGGTCGCCACGGTGAACGGCAAGCCGATCCTGCGCTCCGAGATGGAGAAGGGATACGCAGCCTATTCTGCGCAGGTAGGTCAGCAGCAACAGCAGCAACAGCTTCAGCTTTCCCACGAGCAGGCAGACCTCGGCCGGCTCAAGGTTGTTGGGGACCTGATCTACAACGAGATCGTTGAGCAGCGCGCTGCGAAGATGAATCTTACCGCAACCAACGAAGAGGTTGATGCGAAGCTGGCCGAGATGAAAGCGCCTGTGACTGAGGAGCAGTTTCAGGAACACATGAAGGCGGAAAACCTGACGCTCGACGACGTGAAGCACGACATTCGCCGCTCGCTCACGGTCAACAAACTTCTGAACAAGGAGATCAATTCCAAGATTACCGTCTCGGACGCAGACATTTCGAGCTACTACAATCAACACAAAGCTGACTACAACCTGCCTGAGCCGCAATACCGCCTTGCCCAGATACAGGTAACAAGCATGCCCGCGGAACAGGCCGGGAACCTGCAGGGCAGCAAAGCAACCAGCGATGCCGAGGCGAAGAAGAAGATCCAGGCACTGAAGACGCGGCTCGACAGCGGCGAAGACTTCGGCACGCTCGCGATGAACTTCTCCGAGCGCGCGGAGACGGCCTCAAGCGGCGGGGACATGGGCTTTGTGCCGGAGTCGCAGATGCACGCCGATCCTAACGTTTATGCCGCGATCACCCGCCTGAAACCTGGCCAGATCACCGACATCATGCCGATGCTGGATGCGCAAACCAAGAAGCCGGCTGGCTACTCGATCTATAAGCTCGTCTCGAAGGAGCCGCCCGGACAACGTGACCTGAGCGACCCGATCGTTCAGCAGGCGATTCGGCAGCAGCTTCACAACGATCGATCGCAGTTGCTGAAGAACGCCTACTTCGAGATGCTCCGGGACCAGGCGAAGGTCGTGAACTACTTTGCCGAGCAGATCTTCAAGAACGATGCAAAGTAGGACTCGGCGGGCATCACCGTTCCTAAGTTGAAAGGCAGATCCTTCGTCTTCCGCGAAGCAGGACAAGCGTTGAAGCTGGCAAAAAGGCGGGCCGCGCTGGCGCTAACCCGCGCGGGTGTGATGTGATGGACGCCTATGAGTCAGCCTTCGGTTCGCTTTGCCATTCTCGGCTTCGGCCATCACGCCGTACGGCGCCTCATCCCTGCCTTCGCTCGTTCTCAGGACACCTCGCTCGTCGGAATGTGGAGGCGCAACCAGGCGCTCGCGGAGCAGGAGTGCAGGAACCATGGCATAGAGCATTGCTTCGCAAGCCGCGAGGAATTGTGCGCATCGCCAAATGTCGATGCCATCTTCATCACTTCGCCGGATGCGATGCATCTCGAGGACGCGCTGCTCGCGTTGAAGCACGGCAAGGCGGTCCTTTGCGAGAAGCCGCTTACGATGAACGCGGCAGAGGCGTTTCGGATCGCCGAAGCGGCGAAAGCAGCGAAGGTCTTCTGCGGAGTGGCGCAGAACTTTCGCTACAACCAGAGCGTCACCTTTCTGCGCGACTGGGTCGCCGCGGGCCTGATTGGCCAGCCGCAGGTCGCGCAGGCACACTTCTGCTACCCTGCTAACAACGCTCCTCGAACGTGGATTACGGATGCTGGTCTAGCCTGCGGCGGCCCTGTCGGCGACGTTGGCGTGCACTGCATCGACGCGCTCCGGTACATCCTCGACCAGGAGGTTCGAAGCATCTCCACGCTGGCTGCGAAGGACGAACTGTCCGGCGAGGTTGAAGCGTTTGCAGCGATGCAGATGGAGATGAGCGGCGGCCTCTTCGCGCATGTCGTCTCGGATGCGAGGGCGGCGTATCGTACGCTGCTTGAGATTACAGGAAGCGACGGCGTGCTTACGGCCGAGAACGGCTTTTCCGTCGACCAGCCAGTTCAGGTTGTCCATCGCAAGGGCGGCGAAATCGTTTCAACGACGCCTGTTTCGAACGCAGATGGCTACGTCCTGATGCTCGATGGCTTCGCCGCAGCGGTGCGTGGGTCAGGCCGGTTCGCCGCTCCGGTAGAGGACGGCGTTCTCAATATGCGGGTGCTCGATGCGGCCTACAAAAGCTGGAGGAGCGGCAACCGTGAAGCTGTCGATCAGTCGAGCATTTAACAAGTGCCTCTGCTTCGCGAACGATTGCAACACTTGCTGTCTATACTGACCGCATGATTGCTCGAAGCCTCCGCACCTACCTGCCTCTTACGTACTGCATCGCGGCGGTGGGAGCCGCTCTTCCGCTCGCTGGTCTGGCCCAGACCGAGCCTGCAAACTCGCCGGTGACGACCGCCGCACCCCTTCTGTGCGGGTCCGGACCGACCTTCGTCGTCTCAGACGATCAGTTATCGAAGCCGGTGACGCTGATCGCATATGGCGACCAGCGCTTCCACGATCCGGCGGACACGAACCCGAAGATCGCTGTGCCGGCCGCGCGCGAGGCGCTGGTAGCAAAGATCGCAGCTGAACATCCCGATGCAGTCACGATGAGCGGCGACGTTCCCTACAAGGGGGCAAATCAGGGCGACTACGACGTCTTTCACACGGAGACCGCGGCCTGGCGCGATGAGCACTTGCGCGTCTATCCCGCGCTGGGAAATCACGAATTGAACGGCGGCGTGGATGTGGGCGTGGCGAACTGGTGGAAGGCGTTCCCGGAGTTGAAGGGACGGCGCTGGTATTCGGTGGCGCTGGGCAAGCGAATCTACCTTCTCCAGATCGACAGCGATCTTCCGCTGACCGACGGCAGTGACCAGCGGAAGTGGATCGAAGGGCAGATCGCCGGGCTGCCCGCGACGGTGGACTTTGTCATGATCGCCATGCATCATCCCCCAGTCGCGGACATACAGACACGGATTGAAGTGGACCACAACCCGCGGCCAAACGAGATTGCACTGCGCGACTATCTGACGAAGATCGCGCCATCGACGCACGCAAAGTTCATCGTCTCGGCCGGTCACATTCATAACTACGAACGGCATGATGTTGGAGGCGTGGTGTACCTGGTCTCCGGCGGAGGCGGCGCGCGACCGTATGAGGTGGACCGCACCCCTGACGACCTCTACCAGGGCAAGGAGCCGGTCAACTTCCATTACGTGAAGTTTGAGCTCGGGAAGGACGAACTGAAGGCGACGATGTACCGGTTGGCTGATCCGGAGGCGAAGACGGCAGAGTGGCAGCAGAGGGACAGCTTCACAGTCAAGAAGAAGTAGAAGCGCGGGGGCCGGGGGCGTGCTCCTCTCGTAGAATCTGAAGCAGATGCCCACTGCTGTCCGTTCGTACTCGAAGATCAATCTGGGCCTCGCCATCGGGCCGCTGCGTGCGGACGGCTTTCATGGGCTGACCACGCTGTACCACACCCTGGCGCTGTACGACGTCGTTACGGTGACTGCGGCCCGGTGCGCTGAGACACGGCTCACGCTTGCTTCGAACCATCCCTGGGTCCCGCCGGACGGTCGCAACACGGCCTGGCGGATGGTGGAGCTCTGCCTGAAGCGTCTGGGCGTGACGGCAGAGGTGAAGATCCGCATCCAGAAGAACCTGCCGGTGCAGGGAGGCATGGGAGCGGGATCGGCAAACGCGGCTGCGGCGCTGCTTGGTCTTGAGCGTGAGCTTGGCGTGGCTCTGCCGGGGCCGGAGCGCCTGGAGCTGGCGGCTGAGATCGGATCCGATGTGCCGCTCTTTTTGCTCGGCGGCGCGATTCTGGGCACAGGCCGCGGCGAGCAGGTTTGCCCGTTACCCGATCTTCCGCAAACACATTGCGTCGTTGCGCTGCCAGTGGTGGGGGTCTCAACGCCGCAGGCGTTTCGCGACTGGGATGCCCTGCATCCAGGCCTACCCGATGATCGCTTGACGAAATCCACAGGTACCGATAAGCTAAAGAAGTTGAGTCTGGCTGTGGCAGCTACATATGCCGAGCCTGGTACCTCCGGTATCTTCTGCGACTCTGGGCTAAGCGCAACCTCAAGCTCAGAACGTTTCGAGAAAAAACGAGACGGCTTCGATCTAGATCCAGGCAAACCGCAGAACGATCTGGCCGAGAATGCCCTTCTCGCGCTTGTCCGCACCGGGATAGAAAACGACTTTGAAGAGGTCGTCTTTCCGATTCATCCCTCCTTGCGTGAACTCAAGCAGCATTTGACGGGCATTCATCCGGCAGGCTCCGATCTTGCGAAGCAAGATCAAGTCTCGGGTACGGATTCGAACGGCTCTGCGTTTTATGCGGCGCTCTCGGGTTCAGGTTCGGCGCTGTTCGGACTTTACCGGTCTGAGACGGATGCCAAGGCAGCTCAACGGCGCGTTCAGGAAGCAGGATGCAAGGCGGTGACAACTCACACCTTGCCCCGGGCAGCGTACTGGGCGACAATGTTCGCAGGGTAGATTTTCCGGTCGGTCGTCAAATGGACGAAGGCAACTGGAGATTGCTGGGCGATCGATCAATGGTAGGTCCGGAGACTTTGAATCTCTTTATCTAGGTTCGAATCCTAGTCGCCCAGCCAAAAATCGACGCCAGCAGATACCTGCGAGCGGACGATTTAGGGATCATCCACGGCAGCAACATGCCACAGAGATTGGAAGTACATTTCGGCCGCGCGAGAACACCGCCGGCGATGTACCGAGTTTGAAGGAACGCAGGTCTCAGCTTTCGCAGTTTTGAAGTCGCAGTCGCAACAAGATTCGATTCAGGAAACGGAAGCGTGGGGTCGCAACAAGGCCGCACACAACAGACAAGCAGCAGGAGCTACCAAGGTCAACCAGCCTGGAGGGTTTCACGTGAACAACAACGACACGACTGCGGTTCTTTCCCCTACTTTCATACAGGCTGATGAGCACGGAACAAGCTATCAGCCTGTATCAGCGTCCGCCCCACCTAAGACCGGTGTCGAAAAGAAGCGATCCGGCAAGCTGGGCGAGGACAAGCGCTTCAAGATCTTCTCTGGCACCTCGAACCGGGGCCTTGCCGAAGAGATCTGCAAGTTTGTCGGGGTGCCGCTGGGCGAAACCAGGCTGCAGCGGTTCTCGGACGGCGAAGTCCATTTTCAACTGCTGGAGAACGTCCGCGGCGCTGACGTCTTCCTTGTGCAGCCAACATGTTTCCCGGTCGATCAGCACTTACTTGAGTTGCTGATTATGATGGACGCGCTGAAGCGAGCCTCTGCGGGACGCATCACGGTTGTGATCCCTTACTACGGCTATGCCCGGCAGGACCGCAAGGACCGGCCTCGCGTCGCCATCACTTCAAAGCTCGTAGCAGATCTTTTGACGACCGCTGGGGCCGATCGAGCGCTACTGGTCGATCTGCATGCGGCACAGATTCAGGGCTTCTTCAATATCCCGGTCGATCACCTTTTCGCCAGCCCGGTGTTGGTGAGCTACTTCCGGGACATGAATCTGCCGAATTTGACGGTGGTTTCACCCGATGCGGGAGGCGTGGAGCGAGCACGCTTCTTCGCCAAGAAGCTGGAAGTACCGTTGGCAATCGTCGACAAACGTCGTACGGACATCAACGTGACCGAGGTGATGAACGTGATTGGCGATGTGCGCGGGCGAACCTGCCTGATACTCGACGACATCATCGACACCGCCGGTACGCTGGTTAAGACGGCGGACGCGCTGCTGGCACAGGGAGCTTCAAAGGTTTACGCGTGCGCGAGCCATGCTGTGCTGTCAGGGCCGGCTGTAGAACGCATTGCGGCATCAGGCTTAGAAGAAGTGGTTGTGACGAACACGATTCCTCTGCGTGAAGACGCGCAAAAGGTATCGAAGATCAAGGTGCTCTCGGTTGCCGGCTTGCTTGGCCGCGCTATCGAGAGCATTCACATGGAGACCAGCGTCAGTACGCTGTTCAACTAGGAGCAGGGTGTTGGGAAAGGCTACAGGGAACAGAAAGCTCGCAAGGCTGATACTTCCCAACTTGTTCCAAGCATCATGCTAGGCGCAGCAATAACAGCGATTCATTCGCAAAGGGAGCGAGCAGTCTGTAGTTGGTAATTGGCGCGGGTCGTCTCTTCCCCCACACCCTGTTCCCTACACCCTGCCTTTCGTGCCCGAAAGGAAAACATGGCAAGCACCCCCATCGAAGCCGTCGTCGCGACACCCCGCGAAGGCAAGTTCAACAAGAATGCAGCCCGTCGTGTGCGCGTGGCCGGCAAGATTCCTGCAGTGGTCTATGGAGCCGGACAGGAAGCGGTTGCGGTCAGCGTCGATCCGAAGGTCATCACCCGCATTCTGCATTCTGACTCCGGACACAACACCATCTTTGACCTCCACGTGGAAGGATCGAGCCAGGTCAAGGCGATGATCGTGGACTGGCAGAACGAGCCCATTAAAGGCAAGCTGCTTCACATCGATCTGAAGCGCATCGCGATGAACAAGGTCATGCGCGTTTCTGTGCCGATCGTTCTCGTTGGCGTTCCGGTCGGAGTCAAGACTCAGGGCGGCGTGCTCGAGCATGTTCTGCGCGAAGTTGAGATCGAGTGCCTGCCGGGCGATATTCCGAGCCACCTCGATGTGGATGTGTCTGAGCTCGAGATGAACGGTTCCATTCACGTCTCGGACCTGCCGCATTCCGGCAGCATCAAGTTCCTCGGCGCCGAAGACGCGACGGTCGCGCACGTTGCCGCAATCAAGGAAGAAGAGGTTGCGGAAGAGGCAGTTGCTTCCACTACGGAGCCTGAGGTCGCAAAGAAGGGCAAGACCGATGCACCGGAAGCTGCAGCACCCGCTGCGGATGCAAAGAAGAAGTAGTTGGGAGTTCCACATCTGAATTGCGAGATGTGGAACTCTTCCAATTGAGTTGAAGCAGTAGAGAGGAAAACGTGCATTGAAGCTGATTGTCGGTCTCGGCAACCCCGGCATCGAATATCAGTTCACTCCGCACAATGCCGGGTTCCTGGCGTTGGATCGCATTGCGGAGGTCTGCGGCGTCACGATCGCCAACCGTCGCGGTCGCGCTCTTACCGCAAAGGCGACGCTTGCAGGAGAGGAAGTCCTGCTGGCAAAGCCGGAGACGTTCATGAACCTGAGCGGGCTTTCCGTGGCCGCTCTGCTCCGTGAGCTGGAGGTTCGGCCGGAGCGGGTACAGCACGAGATGGTCGTGCTGTACGACGAACTAGCAATCCCGCTCGGCACGATTCGCATCCGCGAACGTGGTTCGGCGGGAGGGCACAACGGGGTCAAGTCGATCTCGGGCGTGCTTGGCACAGAAGAGTGGACACGCATCCGCATCGGGGTCGGCAAGCCGCCCCTGGAGGATGGACGAGAGATACGGGCTGGCGGCAAGGACTACCTGTTGTCGCCATTCCGAAAGCACGAGCTTCAGGTGCTGGATGAGGTTCTTGATCGCGTCAGGCGAGCGGTCGAGACGATCCTGACCAAGGGGACTGGTGCGGCCATGACAGAATTCAATGGCAGCTCAGGGCAGTAGCAAACAGAAACAGATTCCAAACCGTTCGCCTGCAGAACACAAGCCGGCGCGGTGCGAAGCAGAACTTCGCAGAAAGAAGTGCAAAGATGAATCGTACCTACGAAATCATGTTCATCGTCCGTCCGGACGTTGAAGAAGCCGACCTGGACAAGTTGATCGAAGGGTTCTCCGGGAACGTGACCTCGGGAGGCGGCGAAGTGAAGGCCGTCGAGAAGATGGGCCGGCGCCGCCTGGCGTACACCGTCAAGAAGTTCAACGATGGCTTTTACATCCTTATGACGATCGCCGCAGAAGGAAAGACGGTCGCCGAGATCGAGCGTCGTCTGCGCGTCTCCGAACCAGTCATCAAGTTCATTACCGTCCGCATGGATGAAGAAGAAAAGCGTCTTGCCAAGGTGAAAGCCCTTCGCGATACGAAGGTCAAGCGCAGCGCACAGCCGATGCAACAGCACCAGCCCTCCGCAGTTCCTACGGCTCCGGCGGCAGCTGAAGCCGAGAAGACCGAGGCTCCGGCCACTCCCGTTGCTTCCGAAGCACCGCCCGAGCCCGTCGCGACCGCTGTTTAGGGGAAAGTGCACAGCAGACTCTCGAGGAAGACCACTGCAGGACGAACCGCATAGGCCGCTCCCGTCGCGCAAGCCGCGAAGACGTTCAAAGACTCCACGGCGGGTCTGGAGCGGAGTAAAGCGCAACACATACGAAAGGATTCATCATCATGGCTGACGAAACCAGCACCCCGCAACCCTCCGCTCCCGCATCTACAGGCGAGCGCGCCCCCAGTTCACGCCCACCCTACGCCGGCCCTGGCGGCCCGCGGCCTCCCCGTCCCGCGGGTGGACCCGGCGGCCCCGGCGCGAGTGGTCCCGGCGGCGGCCCGGGCGGAAGAAAGTTCTTCCGCCGCAAGAAGGTGTGCAAGTTCTGCACCGAGAAGATCGACTCTATCTCCTACCGCGATGTCCGTCTGCTCCAGGGCTTTGTGGCTGAGCGGGGCAAGATCATCCCGCGCCGCCTCAGTGGCGTCTGCACCCGCCACCAGCGCCGCCTCTCACTCGCGATCAAGCAATCGCGCAACATCGCCCTGCTGGCCTTCGCTGCGCGCTTCTAGCAGAGGCGTTTGTCATCCCCGCAGGGAATCTGCTTCTCGAAGCTCTGCGTCACTCATTGGTTTGTCATTCGGAGAATCGTAATGGAAGTCATTCTGAAAGAAGACGTCAACAAACTGGGCCACCGCGGCGACGTCGTGAAGGTCGCCGATGGCTATGGCCGCAACTATCTCCTTCCCGGTAAGCTCGCCATTGAGGCGACGCTTGCAAATCGCGCCGTGATCGAGCAGATGAAGAACTCGGCCATCCGCAAGTCCGCCAAAGAGAAGGTCCAGGCCGAGGAGCTCGCCAAAACCCTATCGCAGGTCGAACTGACCTTTGAGCGCAAGGTGGGCGAGAACGATCACCTATTCGGCTCTGTTACTTCGGGTGATATTGCGCACGAGCTCGAAAAGCAGGGTTTTGCAATCGATCGCCGCAAGATCTCGCTTGAAGATCCGCTCAAGTCGCTGGGCGAGTACCACGTGCCAATCAAGCTGCACC
Organism: uncultured Granulicella sp.; assembly: GCA_964658395.1. Classification (GTDB taxonomy): domain Bacteria; phylum Acidobacteriota; class Terriglobia; order Terriglobales; family Acidobacteriaceae; genus Edaphobacter. The sequence continues at coordinate 139,155 of CAZZYQ010000002.1, forward strand.
GCGAAGTCACAAGCCACGTCAAGGTAACGGTAAAAGGCGATGAGGCCGAAGCTGCAGCCATAGCATAGCAACGAAGTATCCTGAGGGGAGAAGGCCTGCGAACTGAGGTTAGTTCGCGGGCCTTTTTCGCGCCCACACGGCGTACCTGATGGGAAAGATTAGGGCTGCTGGTTAAAACACCATCCAAGCGCCACATTCTGAAAGAACAAGTTGCTTGCAATGCGATCTCGAACGTGTACTTCTCGCCCATGGCTTGCCATTGGTGTGGCCCGTCGTTTTAGTAGGCTGGTGCCCAGAGCTGTTTCAATACAGGTGTGAGCTCAACGCGAGAAGAGACAGAACGCTTTCTTACGGCTTGGTTGGCTGTGCGGCAGATGGTGCAGGCCGCCAACTTCAACCGCTTCCATCAGGCAGGTTTGAGCGCGACACAGTTCATGACGCTTAATGTAATTCCTCTAGAGGGCATCAGCCTTTCTGATCTCGCGCGAAGTCTAAACCTGAGCCTTTCCACTCTGAACGTGACAGTGAACTCCCTTGAAGCCCGGCGCATGCTCATACGACGCCGGGATGAAGTGGACGGTCGCAAGGTCCGTATCCTAACGACAGAAGCAGGGCGGCAGATGCAGAACACCGCGTCGGAGGAGTTTCACAGAATTATGACGGATCACTTCCGTCGTATGTCGCGGAAAGGCCGGAAAGCTCTCCTTGAGGGCCTGGAAGAGTTTGCTTCCCTCCGTGAGCAGGGTGCTATTCCCCGTGACGATGCCGCTCCTCTGGTGAAGCGTAATGCTCGGCGATCTCCTCGGATGTGATCTCAATCGCGCTGCTTTCCCGGATGACTTGTGCGATTTCCTCGTCGCTCCTGCCTTGCTTTCGTAACGACTCAACCTCATCGCTGATCATGCCCACAAACGCCTGAATAGGAAACATCTCCGGGCCGAGGCCGCTCACGGCGCGCAGTGCCTTATGTGCCTTTACCGCCTCTTCGACGGAGTACATCTTCTGTTCCGACATAGCATCTCCTTCGTACTACGAAGGAGTTTAGCAGAAAGATGCTCAGGATCAGCACCGCATTGCATTTCGGCGAGTCACTTCTTCGTCCGGAGGGAGGTCGAAACGATCTACTTCGACTTGTGGCGAGTGTCGTTTACACGACCGCCTCAAAGCGAGCTGAGCGCTCGCACAGGCCTTGACCCATCGATCCCGAGACTGCTGTTCGCGGGCTCTCGTGAAGCACAGGGTCGGTATACGCTTTCCTTGCTATTCGTACTTCAAGGTCTCGACCGGATCCAATCGGGCGGCCCGGTTTGCGGGCAGCGTTCCGAAGATAATTCCTACCAGCATGGAGCTGGCCAGCGCGACCACGGCAGAGAGCCAGTCCACTGGCAGCTTGAATGGCGTGAGAAATCTGACGGAAAACGGAATGGCCAAGCCGATCAGCGTTCCGACGGCACCGCCGCTTAGAGACAGGAAGATGGCCTCGGTCAGGAACTGCAGTCTGATCTCGCGGGCGGTTGCGCCCAAGGCCTTGCGGATGCCGATCTCCTTGAGACGCGACTGCACATTCGCCAGCATGGAGTTCATGATGCCGACTCCGCTTACGATCAGGGTGATGCCGGCAGCCAGCGTCAACACCAGGGTGAGCATGTTGGCGATCTTCGCCATGAGTTCGAGCACCGGCGTCATGGTGAAAGCTTTGTAGACTGACGACTGCCGATGGCGGCTTTGAATGATCTTGAGGATGTGCGCAGCCGCAGGGGTCACTGCGGTCGTCTCCTTCATGGAGAAAAAGATCTCCTTCACCGTGTCGGTACCGGTGAAATATCGGGCCACGGTATAGGGGATCAACATCGTCTGCTCGCTGATCTCCGACTGTCCAAAGGTGTTGATGCGCTCCTTGAAGACGCCAATGATGGTGAACGGAATGCCATGGATGCTGAGCGACTTTCCCACGGCGTTCATGGAACTGCCGAAGAGGGTCTGGGCGAGCGGCTCAACCAGAACAGCGACTTTGGTATGCCCGGCAGCGTCCTGATCGTCAAAGAAGCGGCCCGCGACGACCTCGGAGTTGCGTACATCTTTGTACTGTGGCGAGACGCCAAGAATCATTACGTTCTTAGTTACTCCGCCGCCCACACTGACGTTGTCATGCGCTTCAAGCATTGGCGACGACGCGGCAAGTCCGGGTACCTGCTCTTGGACCGCAAGCATGTCCTCACGGGTCATATAGTCCGGGTTGCTGGTATTGTCTGGACCAACGATGCTGCCGCCGGAGTACTGCATCTCGATCATGTTCGGGCCAATGCTCGAGATCAGATTGAGAGCGTACTCCTTGCCGGTAAGGCCCAGCGTCACAACAAGAACGATCGAAGCGGACCCGATCACCATTCCGAGCATGGTAAGAAGAAAACGCACCTTGCTTGCCTTGAAGCTGTCGAACGCAAGCTGAAGCACCTCGCTGAAGACCATGGTCGTACGTGCACTGGCCAGAGTTCGCTCGAACGAAGTGAGCTTCTTGGGCATTCCAGCTCGTGGCTTCGCCGCTGCTGCGAGTTCAGGGCTCGGGATGTTTGCAGTCGCCATCAGCTTCAGATTAGACGCTCCCCAGTTCCGCGCCGGCGCATAGTTTACTGCTACCTTGGAGGGCTAATCGGTGCCACGGTCGGAGCAGTGATGGCATCGCCACCGATAGAACAGCGTGGAGAGCAGAATCTGTTGCGTGCGCCTTTGTCTTCGGCGAACCTTGATGCCAGAATTGCTACAAGCGCCCGGCCTCCCGCAGCGCGTGTATCTCTTGCTCGGTGAATACTCGCGACCGGATCAGAAAACGCACGCCTTCCGGGTTCTCCAGCGAGAACATGCCGCCCCGGCCGGGCACCACGTCCAGGATCAACTGCGTATGCTTCCAGTACTCAAACTGGGGCTTGCTCATGTAGAACGGAGCTCCCGCGACCGTTCCGAGGCAATGGTCGCTGTCGCCCAGCAAGAACTCGCCTTGCGCAAAGCACATTGGCGAAGACCCGTCGCAACAGCCGCCAGACTGGTGAAACATCAATGGGCCATGCCCGGCGTGGAGCTTCTCGATCAAAGCCTCCGCAGCCGGGCTTACAAGTACCTGGTCTGGAATGGTCGACAGCATAAGCCTCTACTCGTGGCGAGCGAAGTTCCTACAACCTGACCGCAGCGTAAGCTGATGAGGTTTGTATCCCCGTCACTGCAGCATCGTTCCTTCCTCCGGCGTCACCTTTGCCTCTTCCGGCGGGATGACCACAGCGGCGGCCACCTTGTCCTGAGGTTCCAGGTCGAGAAGCCTGACACCCATGGTGCTGCGTCCGGCGGCGCGGATGCTCTTGGTGTCGATACGGATGATCTTGCCGAACTGGCTGATCACCATCAGCTCCGTGGTGTCGTCGACGAGGTTGATGCCGGTTACCTTGCCGATCTTGGGCGTGGTCTTCATGTTGATGACGCCCTTGCCGCCGCGGCTCTGCAGGCGGTACTCGTCGACGTCGGTACGCTTGCCGTAGCCGTTCTCACTGACCGAGAGGATGAGGCAGGGGGTAAGGCCAAGCTGCTTTTCGAGCTTCTCGAGCTTGGCGGATTTGGCTGCCTCAGGCTTTACGGGCACATCTTCGGGCGAGCCTGAGAGCGCAAGTGGCGCGGTCTCGATGGCTTCGGCGACCGCCGCCTCCAAAGCATCGGCAAGACCCTTCTTCTCGGCAAGTTCGCGGCGCTTTGCCTCCCGGCTGGCGTCAGAAGGCGTGACCGCCGCGCCGACTACGTAGTCGCCTTTCCGCAGATCAATTCCCTTGTTGCCGTAGGCGGGACGGCCCATCGGACGAAGGTCCTGCTCGTTGAAGCGGATCGCCATGCCGTCATGGGTGGCAAGAAAGATGACCTGCTGCCCGTCGGTGATGCGGGCGGTGATAAGCTCATCGTCCTTGTCGATGCCGATGGCGATGATGCCCCGCGCCATGACGTTCGAGAAGTCCTTCAGCGGTGTCTTCTTCACCGTCCCGTTCCGCGTGGCGAAGAGGATGTTCTTGCCGTCCTCGTTCAGGTCGCGGACCGGAAGGATGGTGACCACCTTCTCGCCGGGCTGGAGGTCGATGAGGGAGGCCATGGCTTTGCCTTTGCCGGCGGCGGAGATGTCGGGGATCTCGTACACCTTGAGCCAGTAGACGCGGCCGGTGTTGGTGAAGCAGAGCAGGAAGGCGTGGGTGGAATCGATGATGAGCTGCGCGACGAAATCCTCCTCGCGCGTCTTCATGCCCAGGCGCCCCGTGCCGCCGCGCCGCTGCTGGCGATAGATGGAGATTGGCGTGCGCTTCAGGTATCCAGTGTTGGATACGGTGACGGCGACCTGCTCGTCGGCGATGAGGTCTTCGAGGCCCAGTTCTGCGGTCTCGTCGATGATGGTGGTGCGCCGAGGATCGCCATATTTGTCGCGAATCTCTTCGAGCTCCTTGACGATGACCGCGCGCAGCTTGGGCTGCGAGGCAAGGATCGATTCGAACTCGGCGATGTTGCTGCGAACCTCACCCAATTCACGCAGCAGTTCGTCGATCGAAAGCTGCGTCAAGCGGTAGAGCTGCAACTCGAGAATGGCATCCACCTGGCGATAGCTGAGGATCAGTGTGCCGGTAGTGGAGAAGGTCATATCGACGCCATACTTTGCGGGGTCAAGGGTTATACCAGCAAGCTCGGAGCCGCGGAGATCAATGGTCTTACCGGAAAAGTACTGGAATAGCTTTTCGCGGGCTTCAGCCCGGCTGCTCGACTGACGAATGATGCGGATGACCTGGTCAAGGTGGTCGAGCGCAATCTGGTAGCCCAGCAAGACATGCTCGCGCTCGCGCGCTTTGGCGAGCAGGAAGGCGGTACGACGGCGCACGACTTCCACCCGGTGCTCGAGAAAGGCGCGGATCGCCTGGTCCAGCGGAAGTTCCTTTGGCTGGCCGTTGTGGACGGCCAGAAAGATCATCGAGAACGACTCCTGCATCTGCGTGTGCTTGTGGAGCTGGTTCATCACGATCTCAGACTGCGCGCCGCGTTTCAGCGGAATGAAGATGCGCATGCCGTCGCGGTCGCTCTCGTCTCGGAACTCGTTGCCTGCAATGTCATCGATGACGCCTTCGCGAACGAGCTCGGCGATGCGCTCCATGAGCTTGGACTTGTTGACCTGGTAGGGGATCTCCTGGACGATGATCGCCTGGCGTCCGCCGGTGATATTTTCGAGCTTGCACTTGGCGCGGATCATGAAACGGCCCCGGCCGGTGGCATACGCCTGGCGGATGTTTCCGCTGCCATAGAGGATCCCGGCGGTTGGAAAGTCTGGCCCGAGGACGTGGTCCAGACAGATATCAAGATCAGTGCGGTGGATGAGGTCCGGGTTGCCGGAGGTCTTGTCGAGCAGAGCGATCGCGGCGGAGACCACTTCGCGGAGATTGTGCGGCGGGATGTTGGTCGCCATGCCGACCGCGATGCCCGAGCTGCCATTGATGATCAGGTTCGGGATGCGAGCGGGCAGTACGGACGGCTCAAGCGTCGACTCGTCGTAGTTCGGAACGAAGTCCACCGTGTCGGAGTCGATGTCGGCGAGCATCTCACCGGCAATACGGGTCAGACGGGATTCCGTGTAGCGCATGGCGGCAGGCGGATCGCCATCGATCGAGCCGAAGTTCCCCTGGCCGTCAACGATCGGATAGCGGAGGGAGAACTCCTGCGCCATGCGCACCATGGTGTCATAAATGGCCGAGTCGCCGTGGGGATGGTAGTTGCCCATCACATGGCCAACTACCTTGGCGGACTTGGTGTACTTCTTGTTGAACTGGAGCCCCATCTCCTGCATGCCGTACAGGATGCGGCGGTGAACGGGCTTAAGACCGTCGCGAACATCAGGCAGCGCCCGGCCAATGATGACCGACATGGAGTAGTCGAGATAGCTGCGGCGCATCTCGTCTTCGATATTGATCGAGAGCATGAACGCCGCACCGCGTCCCTGGACGGTAGAGTTCGGGCCGTCATCGGGCGGAGAACCTGCCGGCGGCGGGGCATTTGAAGCGGCGTCTTGCGGGTCGGGAAGGTCGCGGTTCGGGTCGTCGGGAAAGAGATCGTCAGCCATTAGTTATGGTTCTATTATAGAGGGTCTGCATAGACTCAATTGCCTCACCAACGTAGAAGAGGCACCCCG
>CAZZYQ010000002.1:145357-154368 GCA_964658395.1 uncultured Granulicella sp.
TGCCTCTTCTACGTTGCTCCATAGTTCGAAGCTGCTAGCTAGAAGTTGATCTTTCCAGCGAACTGTAGAAAGCGGCGCTCATCGTTTGCCCCTCCGGCAACACCGCCCTTTCTTGCGAGGATCGGATAGGTGGTGCCGGTGAAGTACGGGCTACCGGCCGTCGGATCAAACTGCGTCGGGTCTCCGGGGGCGACCGGTGGATAGTTGTTGAAGAAGTTGCTCGATCCCTGCTGCGCCACATCGAGAGTTGCACCCTGGATGTAGAGGTTGTGGTGATTTGTGACATCGAAGCCTTCCGCCCTGAGTTCCAGATTGACACGCTCGTGGATGGGGAAGGTCTTTGAAAGGGAGAGATTGAAGTTATAAGCGCCCGGCCCGCGGAAGGAGTTTCGCCCGATCATGCCGTTGTAGGGACCAAAGTCGGAGTAGCCGAGAACGGCGGGATTGTAGATTGGCACGGCGGTCGGAAGTGCGCCGATCTGGTAGTTGTTGCTGCCACCGCCGTTCACACCACTGGGAATGGACTTGAAGGTATGCTTGGTTACGGCCGATCCTGGAGTATAGCGAGGGATGCTATAGCCAGAGTTATCGTTCGTGGAGTCATAAATGGTAAAGGGCGTTCCTGTGCGAACTGTGTATATTCCAGTGATTTCATACCCCCCAAGGAGTTGCTTCAAGTACCCTGCAGAGCCGGTGTTGAAGTAAGGTGTCTTGTAGACGGGAGCGATAACAAGGCGATGACGTATATCGAAGTCACTGTTGCCGTGATCGAGAGCCGGGTTGAACGGGTCGGTGTAACCAAGCGAGAAGTTGCCGGCTGAGGTTTCGGAGAAGGTGGTGCTCAGGTCGTCCAAAGCATGTGCGAAGGTGTAGTTCGCCACCAAGGACAGCCCCGAGTGATGGATGTCTTGAACCGTAAACTGGGCATTGATGGCGTTGTAGTAGGAATCACCTTCCGAGCCACGATTGTTGTCATTTGAGAACTGCGAGTTAGCGTAGGTAAGGCCCTGCTTGCCACTGACCGGGTCAGTGAGCGGATCGCCGAGGTAGACATTGCCGCTGCCTGCTATGTTGTAGTTCTTGATGTCGTAGAGATGGATTCCGCGGGCACCGTTATAGCTGATCTCCATTGCGCTGCCGTGACCGAACTGGTGATCGATGGCGAGCGAGTGGAATTGAGTCTGCGCGGTGCGAATGTTCTGGTCCACGTGCCGGAGACTGGTTGGAGGCAGCGCAACGGAGGTAAGGCCTGCAGAGCCGCTGAGAGGACCGACGTTTGAATTGGTCACAGTAGGAGTCAGCGAGGCAGACTTCTTGAGTACCACAACGGCATAGTTTGGTGGGTTCTGGATCACATTGAAGGTGACGTTGCCGAAGTTGCGCTCGTAGGAGATGCCGTACCCGCCTCGAATTGAGGTCCTTCCGTCACCGAAGAGGTCGAGAGCAAAACCAACTCGCGGGGAGACTGTGCCATATTGCGGGTTCCAGAGCTTCTTAATGGGGCTGTTGGGGGTAGTGAGCACCGCTCCATTGCGAACCTGCTCTGGAGTGCTGCTTCCGGAGCCATAGTAGAAGTTCGCGTCAAGGTTCTGGTTGTTGTTGTGCTGTACGCCGTAGTACTCGTAGCGGACACCATAGTCGAGGGTGAGCCTTGGCGTCGCCTTCCACTGATCTTGCGCATAGACGGCCCAATCATGGAAGCGGTCAGATCGGGCGAAGGCGGGTGCCGTCGCGGGCAGGTTGATGGTGCACGCTGGAGTCTGGGTCAAAACGCTCGTGTACGGATTGCGGGAGCAGGGGGTCGCGCCTTGAGGATTCACTGCGGCCTGAAACTCGTAGAGATTTCCCGTGAGAAAGTTGGCGAGGCCGGCATTCGTATTGTTGCCTAGCTGCTCATTGGCCTGCGCGTAGGCACCGTACGCGCTGTTCTCCTGAATGTAGAGTATCTGCGCCCCGCCCTGAATTTGGTGGCGCCCCTTCACGAAGTCGACATCCTGGTTGAACTGAACAGTGTTTTGCGGTCCGCCAAAAGGAAGACCACCGTTTGCTGGATTCGTGTCGTAGAAGCCCGGAAGTTGGAAAGCGTTTCCCGTATACGGGTCGACGGCATTAGGAGAGACCACAAGGGTCGGCGTGTTCTGGAGCGCGGTATTGTAGGTCTGACTGATATTGAAACGTGAGAAGCTGGCCTTGCTTATGGTCGAGAGGGAAGAGTTGAACTCGTGAGCAACATTCAATAAGTAGGCTGTTCCGATGTTGGATTCACCAACGTTGAACTGAGAGTAGGGGCTGGAAAACGCAGCGCCAGCTTGATCGATCTCGTGGTAGTTCACGTAGCGAAAGAAGCTCTGGGTCTTCGAACTGAAGTTGTAGTCAACCCGACCGGTCACGTTGTATGTGTTCTGGGGAAGCCCGCCCCCAGCGTCGGTTGGCGAGGTGAACCCAACGTTATCGAAAAGAGGCGTGCCATTCGGAAGCGAGGAATACAGAGGTCCGGTGGGGTTGCCATTTGCGTCTTTGGGTCCGGCTTGTATGTTTGTCGTCGTACTCAGAACGTGGAAATTGTTTGTGCCGCCATATGTAGTCAAGAAGCTCTGTACATTTGCCGGGGCCGCCGCGATCAGCGCGGCATCGGGGACCACTGAGATGGTGTTTGCGGCGCTGCGTACGCGAGTGAACTCCGCTGAGCCGAAGAAGAAGAGCTTGTCCTTGACTATCGGGCCGCCGACAGCGACGCCGAATTGGTTCCGCGTGTAGTTGCCCTTTGCGAGGCCTTGTTGAGCATTTGTAACCGTGTTCGAGGTAGTCGCACCCAAACGGTTGAACTCCCAAGCTGTCCCATGGAACTGATTCGTGCCGCTCTTCGTCACTAGGGCGACAACGCCGCCTGAAGCGCGACCGTACTCTGCGCCGAAGTTGTTGGTGAGAATGCGGTATTCCTGGACGGCATCGAGAGGAACGGTGATACCAACGCTGTCACCAAAAACGGTAATGTTCTCGACACCGTCTAACAGTATCTCGGTGCCCGAGTTACGCTGGCCGTTAAGCGAGAAATTTACACCGCGATTGGCTCCGTTCTGGACATTGCCGGCCGCCGTGTTGTCTCCGCTGGATATGTTGCCGGAAAGTGCAACGAAGTCATATGGATTGCGCGTAAGTGATGGCAGTTGAGAGAGTTGAGTCGTGTCTACGACCTGAGAGATTTCCTGCGAAGTAGTGTTCACCAGAACCGCTGCGCCCGCATCCACCTCGACGCTGGTCGACGCGTTGTTCACGGCCAGCTTCGCGTCCAGAGTCGCATGCGCTCCTACAGTGACTTCAATCGTCGCCTTATAGGTTGCGAACCCTGGCAAACTTGCGGTCAACTCGTACATTGCCGGTTGCAGGCCTGTGAAGAGGTAGAGACCGGCATCGGAAGAGACATCGGAACGCACCGCGTTGGTACCCAAGTTCCGGATGGTCACGGTGGCCTTCGGAATGGTCGCGCCAGATGGATCAGTAATCGTTCCAGACACCTGGCCGGTGGCTTGAGCCTTCATAACGGCGGGCGTGCCAGCAACGATGAGGAACGCGGCGATGCCGAATATAAGGGATTTCAGCCCCCTTACGGAGGGGCTGCTTTGAGCAGATTTGTACATACTTGGAAAGCTCCTGGTAGGTAAATCAGACTGTTCAGAACGCGAGAGCATTCGAAGGGATTGGAACCAGAGACGGAGAGGAGCGAAGATCACTGCAACTTCAGTTGCACTTTATGCGCCAACGTTCTCCCGCAGACTTTTCAGCAGGTTACTTGCGTGCGCAGAGTCGCTCAACCTACAGGCCGCTACAAAAATTCATAGAATCATTTTGTAGCCTGTAAATCAGGAGCAGAAAGCCGGCTGATCCAATCTGAAATCAGATCACCTGGTTAGTTTGACTCGCGGTTCTATTTCTGAGACTGGGGGAGGAACAGGGTAAATACCGTTCCGCAGCGGTCAGTTGTCTCGCTGCTGCGGATCCGAATTCTTCCATTATGCCGGGCCACGATCTCGCTTGAGATCCACAGTCCTAGCCCGTTCCCGTTCAATGCCTTGGTTGTGTAAAAAGGCTCGAAGACGCGGGCCATAACTTCGGCGGACATGCCGTGGCCCGTGTCGGCGATTGTGATGCGCACTCCAGTGCGTCGACTACTGTCGCCTGGGCAACTATCGCCGTCACTTTCATCCGCAAAAGCGTTCACCTCGTGGGCGCGAACCAGAAGGCGACCGCCCTTGCGCATCGCGTCGATTGCATTTGCAATCAGATTGTTCAGCACCTGCCGTATGTCATTCTCCAGACACAGTATCTTGGTGTCGGTGTCGTACCGGGCCTCGACCTGGATGCCGGAGTTTGCCAGCCGGCCCTGGTAGAGGGTAAGCACCGCTCCAACAAGTTCTCGCGGCGTGACCAGCGTCGCCCGTACCGCCTGTCGGTGGAAGCGCAGCGTCTGGGTGGCGATCTGGCAGACCCGCTGCAACTCGCTCTGCGCGGTGTCAAGCAGCGGGTGCAGCGCTTCGGGCAGGGTGGGGTCAGTAGCGATGAGGTACAAGAGGTTGGTCACCGCTTCCAGCGGATTGTTGATCTCGTGCGAGATAGAGGTGGCGAGACGGCCCACTGCGGCCAGCTTTTCGCTCTCAATCAGGGCCGTCTCCGCCTTCTTCTGGCTGGTGATCTCCAGGGAAGCGGCCGTTATGGCACGAATGCTGCCATCTGCCGCGTAAACGGGAGAGTAGTTGACGTTCCAATAGCGGTGCTCGTTCGGTCGGGCCGCGGTCTTGCCTTCGATCAGCGCATTCCTGATGGGGCTGCCGGCAGCGACCTGACGGAACATGTCGTCGAGGCCAGGAATCGGGGCGATCTCAGTGAGCCGCTTACCGAGGATGTCCGTCTGCGGCAGACCGACGATCTCCGCCTGCCGGTCATTGAGCCGGAGGTAGCGGAATTCAACCGGGTCGAACAGGGCCAGGCCAATCGGGGCGGTGCGATAGACGGTTTCAAGTTCCTCGCGCTGGCGCTCGGTCTCAAGCTGCTTCTGGCGCAGGGTATCTTCGGCGACTTTTCGGTCGTGAATGTCCACCGCAACCCCAAGCCAGTTTGCGATTGCCCCGGACGCGTCACGCAGCGGCAGCGCGCGCAGCCACCACCAGCGCGGCCGACCGGTTCGGCCCTCTATTAAACGGGCCTCGACCTCGTAGGTGTCGCCGGTAGCGACGGAGTGGCTCCAGCTTTCCAGTACCCGCGCTCGATCTTCTTCTGCGAACGCGGCAAGCCAACGGTCTCCGCCTACATCGGAGAGGGTGAAGCCCAGGTAGTCCAGAAAGCCCTGATTTGCATAGGTGACCTCCCCTTGCGGCGAGCCGGTCCAGACTGACTGCGGACTCAGTTCGGTAAGGACGCGGTAACGCTCCTCACTTGCAGCCAGCGCCCGCTCAGCGTTCTTGCGGTCGGTAATGTCGATGGTCATGCCGCCAAGCGTCACGGGCCGGCCATCGACCCGCACCGTCTGCGAACGTGCTTCGAGCCAGATGACCCTTCCCGCAGGATCGATCACGCGAAAGTCATTCACGATGAGTTCGCCCGTGGCGACGGCACGCTGGACGTTGGCGGAGATTGCGGCGCGATCTTCGGGGTGAACAATGGCCTGAAAGGCTTCACCGCTCGAGAGCTGGGACAAAGGATAGCCAAATACGGGATAGGAGCCCGAGTCGAAGCTCAGCGTCCCCGCCGCAAGATCAAGCTTCCAGAAAGCGGTTCGGGCCGCCTGCTGTACAAACGTGATCAGGTCGCGCTGCTCCCGGGCCAACTGGTCCGCCAGACGCCGGTCGGTTATGTCTCGGAAGAAGATCACGATGCCGTCGTCGGAGGGGCGGCATTGCACGCTGAACCAGCGATCGAGCGGCGCAGGATAATAGTCCTCGAACTCGGCAGAACAGCCTTCATTCATGCAGCGCGGGAACAGCACGTATGCGGACGATTCAGGAGCTGAAGGAAAGCTCTGCCACAGGTTTTTACCGAGCAGATCGTCCCGCTGCAGCAGCGCCTGCGCGCGTTGATTCAGGAAGGTGTAATTCCAATCACGATCGAACGACGCGATAGCGTCCGTCGTAGCTTCAAGAACCTGGTTCAGGCGCCGGGATGTGGCGTCGCGAAGAGCCTCCGCCCGCTTGCGGTCTGTGATCTCGCGGTAATGAAGGGCCAGGCCCTCCGGCATGTTGAATACATGGATGTCCAGCCAGACGTTGAATGGCTCATAGAAGTATTCTAAGTGGGCGCTTAGGCCCGTCTCCATCGCCTCGCGGTAGACCTTCTCGATCTTCGTGCCGACGGTCTCGGGATAGAGCTCCCAATGCGTCTTGTTGTTGAAATCTGCAGGGGTAAGCCGGCTGATACGACTGGCTTCGGCATTTGCGAACACGATGCGCCACTTACGATCGAGAACAAGAACAGCGTCGGGCAGCCGATGCAGCAAAGAGATAAGCGAGTCCCGCCCGGGCGCGGACTCAGCGCCTTGCATCTCAGACGGGTTGGCTTCGAGGGGCCGGGGGGTAGTGCGGCCAGAAGAGTTGGACATGAGCGCACAATTGCTTGAGCAAGATTTTACTGCGAACCCGGTACCGGGTCTGCCTGGCTGACGGCTTTGCTGTTTGTGGCATCGAGCAGACCTTCTATCCGAGCGATCCGCGTTTTCAGCTGGCCGACCTCATCAAGCAGCAGCTCCAGCCGCGCGTTAATTCCGGCAGCGAGACTGCTCTCAGTCGCGACGGTGAGGTGCGGAGGTTCGGCACTTCCTGACTGCGGCGGAAGTCCAGTCGACGCTGGGCGTACCGGTCCACCGAGCAGATGGGCATAGCGCGACTCTCGTGAGCCAGGGAGGCGCGCAAGCTGGACGACGAGCGGTCCGACGCCGGAAGGATCCGACTCCGGGGTCCGAGCGGCAAGGCGCTCCAGCGTCGATTGAACCGCCGCAATATCATCAAAGTTGAACATGCGGTCTGCGCGACTGCGCAGCTCCCCTGGTGTCTGCGGTCCGCGCAGGAAGAGCAGACAAATGATTGCAGTCTCATCCCGGCGAAGGTTGAGAACCGTACGGATCCGATGTTCGTACTTTGCAACACGGGCGTCCCGGACAGAACTGACCATCCCCATCTCCATAAGAGAATGAACAGCCTGCCGAACCTGATCCTCTGTGAGGTCTAAGACCGGATCGCGGCTGGAGCGTTGGTTGCATGCCAACAGGAGCGAGTTGAGGGACAGCGGGTAATTCTCAGGCGTGGTGATCTCTTTTTCTACCAGCGCGCCGAGAACGCGGACCTGGGTCGGATCTAGAGTCATACGTAAAGAGTGCCATATCGTTCTTCCTGCTCGCAGCTCTTGTTCTAAAAAGAGCTGCTTGTGTGACAAAAGTGTTACTCCGCCGGCGGCTGTTCGTCTGTCAATGCGCTAAACTTGACTTGCGAATGACGATCACCGTTCCTCATTCGCGTTTCGACCAGTTGCATGGGCCAACCTGGCTTGTAGGAAGTGGAATGCGGAGATTTACAGCGATCGCAACTGCAGCGATCACTCTTTTTGCGCTGAGCGGATCATCAAAGGCAGTCGATACTTCCAGCCCGCAGACCAACGCGCGGATCGTGGGCGACCCCGCCTCGGAGACAGCTAAAAACACGATCTACAGCCTGCATCTCTACCACCTGCACACTGGTGAGAACCTGGATGTCGTTTATCGCATTGGCAATGAATACATCCCTGAAGCGTTGGATAAGCTGAACCACCTCCTCCGCGACCACAGAACGCAGGATGCCAGCACCTACGATCCCAGGGAGTTTGACTTGCTCCACTCGATTATGGCGAAACTGGGCCGGCCGAACGGAATCATCGACATCGTTTGCGGCTATCGAACTCCGTGGAGCAACGCGTTTCTACGTCAGGGCAGAGCTTCGAGTGGGGTGGCCGAGCATAGCCAGCACATGGAGGCGAAGGCGATCGACATCCGCGTGCCCGGAGTGCAGACGGCGAAGCTGCGGGACACCGCTGAGTCGTTTGCGGCAGGCGGTGTGGGTTACTATCCGCTGTCGCAGTTTGTGCATGTGGATGTTGGCCCGGTGCGGACATGGTCGTTCGGCGAACGGACCCGCGGCAGAATTCGCCTGCGGACGGCGTCGGCGCGTCGCCGGGGGCGGCGTGGTGCCATACACCACTACGGAGATTGATTTTCGCTTCAGTTCAGTCAGGCCAGGCCGTGGCCAGTGCTGCGGCCTTTCCGTTTTAAGACAGGTCGATGTATTGCGTTGAGAAATTGTTCGTCTAGGGTCGACCGAGGCTAGGCTAAATCTACGAAGCGCCTCTTCGTGAGCGCCGAAGTGCCACGACCTCGATCGGGGTGCTTGGGCGCAGTTTCAATCTCAAACAATTCAACTTTACTTAATCGAGTAAGCGGAGCTTTACCTTGACTGCGTGATCTGCTTCGTTTTGAATTGCTCGAAATCTGCAGATTAGCCGAGAGGCAGGAGCCTTAACTTCCACGTGGTCTTGACCTGGGCCTTGATTCCGTAGCCATAGTTTAAGGTGTTCCGAACTTACATCGCAGCGGCTTATCAAGTGACGTGTAGCAGGATCACAAAGCCCCTGATCGCTGTGGACCTGCAAAAGCAGATTCCCTTCGGGAATGACAACAAATGTGGGATGATCGTCTGTCGACGCGCGCTCTCTGTAGTTCAATTCTGCAGCGTGCTAATTGACTAGGAGCACAAAAAAGCCTCCCGAGTCTCGGGAGGCTTTCTCACTTCGGAACTAATCAATCGCCGGAGACGGTCTCTTCGATGTTTTGAACTACTTCGACCCTCGCGACAGGAGCAGCTGGCTTAATCTCGCCGATGGAGATGAAGCCAGCGGGAGCGTCGGGCTCCTGCAGAATCTCCTTGCGGTAGAGCTTGGCCATGCGGGCATTCTCAGCGTCCTGCTTGATCTTCGCATCGCGGGCGCGGATCTTCTCT
>CAZZYQ010000003.1:0-149024 GCA_964658395.1 uncultured Granulicella sp.
CAGCACTGGTCCCGGAACCTTCTTCCATGCGAGCAGCATGATCAGGCTGCCAAGTACGACTGTGGCTAACGCTGCAACCTGAGCGTTGCTCATGCCCCAGTAGAGCTTCGGGTTGATCCGGACAAACTCAACCAGAAAGCGCCCGACTCCGCTGAGAGCGAGATAGAGCCCGGTCAGCCAGCCAATACTGCGCGTTTTGGTGCCAATCCGCCATAGCAGCCAGCCGAGCGCCAGCGAGAAGAGCAATTCATAAACAGGTGTCGGCTGAACCAGATCGGCCGTAGGCACCAGAGCGTTCTTCGCCATGTGGACTCCCCAGGGCAGGGTCGTCTTGATGCCGTAGTCTCCATCGCCGGAGGTAAGGCAGCCGATCCGGCCTACGCCATAACCAACCGCCGCAGCGGGAGTAGCCAGATCAAGCATGCGCACACCGGCCCACCAGCCACTCAGGCCATCGGGCTGGGCCTTGCTGCCCTGCCACAGAAGCACGGCGATGCCGGCGATCAAGCCTCCAAACCAGGCGAATCCTGCTCGAAACCAGAAGAGGAACTCACTCAGAACCTCGAGCGGATGCCGCCATCCAGGCGCCCCCATGCGGCGCACCGCCATCACGAGGTTCGGTGCATCCTGCAACTCGTGCCACGCCTTGGCACCAAGAATCCCGCAGACCACAGCCAATGCAACGACGTTCAGCGCGTCAGCGTCTACACCGTTGCGGACGAAGTTGCGATGCAGCACGATCGTTGCGATGACAGCGGCGAGCCAAAGCAACAGGCCGAATGTGCCCGGGTGCCAGGGACCAAGACTCAGGTAAGGGTACATACGCCTCGTTTCACTTCAAGTATATCGTTACACCTCTTCCCTCCCGCCACGGTTCGCGCTACCTTTGCTCTATATGTCAAACAGTAAGTCAGTTGCCCTCCCGGGGTTCCCCCCTGCGTCAACCATGGAAGTGTTGCTCTCAAAGGGTGAGATTGCGGATCGCGTGGCCGCAATTGGAAGGCAAATCTCTCTTGATTACCAAGGCCATTCCATCGTGATGATTGGAGTTCTGAAAGGTGCGGCCATCTTCCTCTCGGACCTCGCCCGCGCCATCGAAGTCGACAATACCTTCGACTTCGTCGCAGTCTCGAGCTATGGCCGGGCGCGAGTCTCTTCAGGCGCCGTCAAGATGATCAAGGACATCGATAACCCGATTGAAGGAAAGCACGTCATCCTGGTCGAAGACATTCTCGACACTGGCCTGACCTTGAGCTATCTTCGCGGCCTGATGTTGCAGCATATGCCCGCCTCGCTGAAGATCGCGACGTGCCTCGACAAGCCGGAGCGCCGGCTGGTGCCGATTGAGGCCGATTACGTCGCGTTCAGCATCCCTAATCGCTTCGTCGTTGGCTACGGCATGGACTACGCAGAGCGCTACAGGGGCCTGGAAGACATTCGCTTGTTCCCCGAAGAGGCGGTAGGACACTAAGGCCCGCGGCAAGCTGCGCAGTGCTAAGCCGTCTGTCGATTCTTCGCTGGGCAAAGTCTCGCACTTACGCGTTCCTGCCGGTGAACCGTTCAGCTTAGAAGCTTCCCGGCACATCGTCCCGGTAACGAGTCCAATTGCCAACTAACTCATGCAGGACTCTGCTCCCCACCAGCCACGTGGCTTCGAACGCTGTAGAAGCGATGTAGGGTGAGCTGACGCTTTCAAGCGCAGTCCGGCCTGGTTTGGGCATGGAGTAGTTGCTGGCGACGCGTAGCACCATCAGTCGCCTGTACTCGACCCGGTGCATGCGATCGAGCCGGAGCATAGCTTCTGCTATGGCTGAATCTTCCATGTTCGTCATGGCGAAGTGCCCTCGGCCTCCGGTCCATAGCTTTACCCAGTCGTTCGCGTACTGCGTCATCACCTTGCCGTGCCAGTACGTGTCCGAGGCGAAGCTGTCGCCTTCGAAGACGAAAGGAGGTCTCGAAGCATTTGGATAAGCGGCCCAGCCGACCCGTTCCTTCTGCATGGCTTCGTTGTCAGGAATTTTGGTGTTGCGTGTCTGTTCAAAGGCCCAGTGCGCGAGGGCGGAGTTGAGTTCGTACCGGTTGTTCGTCATCGGCTTTGCGGGCAGAACGTTGGGAGTTTTTGCGCCGATCGCAAACAGGCCATAAGGCCACTCCGACGGAGCTTCGCGGCTGTCAATCTGGCGGGACACATCGTTGACGACAAAGCTTGCCCACGCAGCCGAGCCGATTGAAGCGTCTTTCGGATCGACGCCGGCGATGCCTGCGACAAGAAAATAGGCGTGGCTGAGATCGAACCGAGGGTCGAGCCCGAGCGCCATCATCGATGGTCCCGCATTCGCCAGCGTCATGCCCGTCACAATGCCGAGCACGTCGTGGGCGGCGTTGATGCGGAGCGGCCGCACACCCCCTGGAAACGCAAGCTTCTCGTCCAGATGTTCCCGTTCGACCCAGAACTGGAACTCGCCAGGGGTGTCCCCGGTGTCTTCACCGGGCTCAAAGGTGGTGACGAGGACTACCTTGACCGGCCATGGAGCGGCCTGAGCCAACGCCACATGCGCCAACGACATGAGCAAGAACATCAGCCAGCAAACCCGGCTCTTCATCGCGCACACCCTTTCCGGGAGACCGGCGTCTCTCAAAACTTAAGTTTGGGGCTTGCTGTCAGTGTACGTGAGCAAGGTACCTGTTCGGTCGTTTCGAGGCGCCGGGTCTGGCTGTTATCGCAGCTCCCACTTATGGGTTGCACGGGTGAGACGCCCGTACACCTGCCAGTGAGACGAGCTCAACTCAGGTTGAATTCGGCGGCCAGCAGCTTGTAGCTCCTGAGGCGAGCGGCGTGGTCCCACGTAATCGTGTTCACGATCACTTCATCGATATCAAGCGCCCGAGCGAGAGCGCGAAGATCGGCACCGACCTTCGCCGGGGTACCAACTACGTAACGGGGCCACTCGCCTTCTTCGACAGCAATGTCTCCAAAGGCCCGAAGCTCCTGGAGCGCCTCGCCCGGCGAGGCGACCGGGCGGCGGTCGCCGGTGCGAATTCTTCGTTGCAGAAGCCTCACGCTCGCGTGCAGATGATCGGCTTCCTCCTCTGTCTCGGCGCAGATGACCCCGATGGCGATGGTCGCCTCAGGCGTCGTTCTGCTCCCTATGCGATCTGAGGCGATGAAGCCGCGACGATAGGCCTCGAGGGCGTCACGGGTGTGGACCGGGCTGAAGAAGTGCGCGAACGCATAAGGCAGGCCAAACTGCGCCGCGGCGGAGGAACTCCACATGCTTGAGCCAAGCATCCACACGTCAGGCGCGTCCGGCACCACGGGTGCCACGCGGAGATTTGCAAAGGGATGCCGCTCCGGAAATTCGTGATAGAAGTAGGCAAGCAGCTCGACAACCTGTTCAGGAAAATCATCCTGCATCCTGGTGGCGCGATCGCGCTTCAGCGCGAGGGCCTCTACCGGACCGCCGCCGGGAGCCCGGCCGATGCCTAAATCGATCCGACCCGGGTACAGCCCACTCAGTGTGCTGAACACTTCAGCCACTTTGAACGCTGAGTAGTGCGGCAGCATAATACCGCCCGAGCCGAGGCGGATGCGCTTCGTCTCGCCGCCGATGCGAGCCAGCATAATCTCAGGAGCGGTGCACGCGAGTGTGTCCATTGCGTGATGCTCGGACATCCAGAACCGCGTATACCCAAGCTCATCCACGTACTTTGCCAACGTGATTGAGTTCTCCAGCGCCTGTGCTGGTGTGCTTCCTGCCGGAACTGGCGCCTGGTCAAGGACCGACAGCCGAAGATCGCTTGTATTCGAGGCGTTCACATCCCATTAGATGTGCCGCGCAACGCAACGAACCAAGCCCTAAGACTCAACGCCCCTCGCCAGACCTCCTTCAGATGGTTCATACTGAGGCGGCAGAAAGCGATCCTTGCGGAACCGTTCCGCAGTTCTCCACACGTTTCAGAACGACTCGCAGGAGTTTCATGAACACCGTTCCCGTCTCAGAGCCTCTCTCATTCGACGCCCCGGCCTACACAGCACATGCACTCAGTTCTTCCGCGCACTTAGCCGCTGTACTGGATCACACTCTGCTGAAACCGGAGGCGACACGAACACAGGTGCTGCTTCTATGCTCGGAAGCGGCGGAGCATCGATTTGCCTGCGCCATGGTGAACCCGACTTGGGTCTCCACCGCGTCGCAGGCGCTGGCCGGAACGGGCATTCCGGTCGGTGTGGTCATTGGATTCCCCCTCGGTGCCACGCTTTCAAGTTCTAAACGGGACGAGGCGGTGCGGGTCCTGAAGCACGGTGCTCACGACATAGACATGGTGCTGAACATCGGACTTCTCAAATCCGGACAAAAGGAGGACTACGAAGCGGTCAAGCAGGACATCCATGGCGTAGTGGAACTGGCGCACGGGTCGGGCGCCATCGTCAAGGTCATCCTTGAGACTTGCCTGCTCAGCTTCGAAGAGAAACTGCGCGCCGCCGATCTTGCCCTCTCCGCAGGCGCGGACTTCCTTAAGACCAGCACCGGGTTTTCTACTGGCGGAGCGACAACGGACGACATCGCATTGCTCCGAAGCATCGCCGGAGGCCGCGCGGGTGTGAAGGCTTCCGGGGGCATTCGCTCGCTGGCAGACGCCACCGCGATGTTGAACGCAGGTGCAAGCCGGATCGGGGCAAGCGCGAGCGTGAGAATTCTGGCGGAACTAAATGGCCAGTCTCAAGGGGTGGCAGCAGGCGGATACTGAGCGTAAAGCTCTGGTAGAGGCAAGGCTTTCGGCTTCGTTGGGCGGTTCGGCGTGTCCCGCGCTTGCTTGTATCAGGGTAGTATCATCGCAATTTAGCTATGCCGCCCCCCAACAAAACACGTGCTACAGCCGCCGGCGCCGATCCGGCATCGCCGCACGACCGTTTTGAAGGCGACTACCGGCCAACGGATGTATCGAAGATCAAGCCGGAAGCGACTGAGTCTTCAAAGATCACAGACAGAGGAACAGCGCCGCTGGATCTGGAGGTCCCCACCGGACGCGAAGCCGCAGTACGTCTCGAGCCGCTTCAAATCGACTTCCTCCTGCGACTTGCGGACGCGCTGAATACGACGCTCGACCTCAACACGTTGATGCATCGCGTCGCCGACCTCGTTCGCGCCGTAATCGACTATCGCATCTTTGCCATCCTGCTGCTGAACGACCGGACGAACGAACTCTGGATGCGCTTCCAGACGGGTCATACAGAAGAGACGCAGAGAATGCGCATCAAGATAGGACATGGAATCGTTGGCCAGGCAGCGCTCCAGCACAGGTCCCTCCTCATCGAGGACGTCACCAAGGTCGAGAACTACATCAATGCCCATCCGCATGTACTCTCTGAACTCGCCGTACCGCTGATCGTGAAGAACAAGGTGATTGGGGTCATTGATCTTCAATCGGAGTTTCCCAGCTTCTTTACGCACGAACATCGGAGGCTGCTTGAACTTACCGCCTCGCGCATGGCTGTTGCCGTCGAGAACGCGCGCCTTTACACCCGCGTCTCGCGTCAGGCACAGACGCTTACCGTTCTCCAGGAGATCTCCCGCGAGATCACCAGCATTCTGGATGTAGACGATCTGCTGGAGCGCGTTGGCCAGCTGCTGAAGCGTGTGATCGACTTCCAGATGTTCACCATCCTGTTGTGGAACGAGCGCACCCGCCAGTTCGAGCACCGCTTCAGCTCGCGTTATGGGGAACGAGTTGTGCGGGAACATGCCGTCGCGCTCGGACAGGGAATCATTGGCTCAGCTGCAGAGCGGCGAGAGCCTGTGCTTGCCTCGGATGTTCGCAAAGACCCCCGCTACATCGCGGCAAATCGCGAGACGCGCTCTGAGCTGGCAGTGCCCTTGATCTACAAGGGCAACGTGATTGGCGTGGTGGACCTGGAACATACCCGCGTCAACTACTTCAACGAAGATCATCAGCGGACCTTAACCACGCTCGCCTCGCAATTGGCTATCAGCATCGCAAATGCCCGGCTTTATCAGCGCATCTCAGAAGAAGAACAGCGCATGGAGCGTGACCTGGAGATGGCGCGCGATGTGCAGCTTCGCTTGCTGCCGACGACACCGCCGCAGCCAAAACACGCGGAGATCGCCGCCCGCTTCATCGCCGCCCGGTCAATCGGCGGCGATGTCTACGACTTTCTCGATTACGGGCCAGGCCGGGTCGCTCTGGCGGTGGGCGATGTCTCCGGCAAAGCCGCACCCGCGGCACTCTATGCGGCGCTGGTAAGCGGAATCCTTCGATCGCTTGCCGCCCAGCATCTTTCGCCCGCCAAACTTCTTGCGGCATTGAACGACCAGCTGCAGGAACGGAAGCTGGACGCCCAGTACGTTACCATGCTGCTTGCAGTATGGGACGATGAGAACCAGACGCTCCAGATCGCGAACGCCGGTTCCGTGCAGCCCGTCTTCGTCTCCCACACGCGCTGTGGCGAAGCCAACGAGCGCCTCGTGAAGACCGTTGAAGCAGAGGGCTTTCCACTTGGTCTGTTCCCTGATGCCGAATACGAGGAGTTCACCTTCAGTACACAGCCGGGAGACATGATCGTCTTCTTTTCAGACGGCATTGTCGACGCCGAGAACGCCGCGGGCGAGATGTTCGGTACAGAACGGCTTGGTTCGGTATTACAGTTGCAGGACTGCCCCACGGCGGAGTCGACGGTCGAAGCCATCCTGCACGCCGTAAACCAGTTTCAGGCAGGAATGGTGCACTTCGACGATGAGACCGTGGTTGTTTTGCGCGTGGTCTAGGAGGGGCTCCAGACTATCTCCGCATTATTCCGGAAGCGTAGTCTTCCACACTCGTAAGGCTCAATCCGAACTCCTGCTGCGTCTGCTTCATCTCGATGGCGTCGCCCTGCGCGAAGCCGAGCATAAGGGCGGCGAACGTCTTCTGCATGGGATCCGTTGCCTGCTGAAATTGTTGCACCAGCACTTCGGCTGGAACAAACTCCAGCGTAAACGGCTTGCCGCCGATTCGCTCCGCCAATTTCACCACTTCAAGTGGACTGAGGGCTTCAGGACCGCCAAACTCGATCGTCCTGCGTTCGGCTGCTGGATGGCCGGCTGCGACCGCACACATCTGCGCAACATCCCGGGCAGACACCCAGCTAATAGGGTTGGCGCCAGTGCCGTAGATGCGGGCGGTAGCATTGACCAGGTCGAAGCCGGTGGCCGCGCTGAGCCAGGACTCCATGAAGAAGCTGGCCTGAATCACGGTGTAGTTCATGTCGGAGATCGCCGCCTCTACCTCGCGTTTTGCATCCGCAAGCGGAGACGATGCTCCTGCCGGCTGACGAAACGACACGAAGACGAAGCGGTCCACATCGGCAGCCTTCGCCGCCGCGACCAGGTTCATTTGTCCAGCGGCGTCCACTGTAGCGATGGAGTCCCCGGCTTGGCGCGAGAAGGTAGAAGAAGCCGTCGAGATTACGCCCTTTACGCCTTTACAGGCAGCCGCAAGGGAATCGGGATCTTTCAGGTCTCCGACGCAAATCTCTGCGCCCGCTGCGCGCAAATCCTGAACTTTGCCTCCCGAGCTTGTAGAGCGCACAAATGCCCGGATCTTTTCACCGCGCGCCGCAAGCCTGCGGCATATATCGCTGCCGACCAGCCCAGTTGCTCCCACAACAAGAAGCATGCGACCCTCCTGACCCGCGAATGGTACTACGTTCCACGCGCCGCGTGCTCGTTGGCGCATCATGAAGCGGGTCTGCGAGCGGCTGCCCTGTTGCAGTGTGTCTACTATAGACAGAGCATGTCCACTCAGATTGTTCGTCCCGCCCGCACCCTGCAAGGCTCTCTCACCGTCCCTGGGGACAAGTCCATCTCTCACCGGTACGCCCTGCTGGCAGGTCTGGCGGAAGGCACCACCCGGCTCTCGAACTTTTCTACCGGTGCCGACCCGGCTTCATCGCTGGCGTGCATGGAGGCGCTGGGAGCTGCCATTGTTTCTACCGGAGAAGGTCCGGCCCGCGTCATAGAAGTTACCGGTACAGCGGGACGCTTCAAGCAGCCGGAGACGAGCCTGGACTGCGGCAATTCAGGCTCAACCATGCGTATGCTGGCGGGACTTGTTGCGGCCCATCCGCATACCTTCACGTTGGTTGGGGACCATTCGCTAACACTTCGTCCGATGGAGCGCATTCGCAAGCCGCTGAGCGAGATGGGCGCGCACATGGAACTGGTCGATGGCCATGCGCCGATGGTGATCCATGGCGGACCACTCAGGGCAATCGACTTCACAGCGCCGGTTCCCTCCGCTCAGGTCAAGACCGCTATCCTCTTCGCCGGTCTGCAGGCCGAAGGCACGACGACCCTCGCTGAGGCAGTGCGAACGCGAGACCATTCAGAGCATGCTCTGCGGGCATTTGGCGCAACTCTCATTCGGACCGGCGAGAAGCTGAGCATTAACGGTGGCCAGAAGCTGAAAGCCGTCGATGCCACCGTTCCCGGCGACCTTTCTTCCGCTGCTTTCTTTCTCTGCGCGGCACTTCTGTTTCCGGATTCGAACCTGGTGCTTGATTCGCTCGGCATGAACCCTACCCGGACCGCGCTGCTCGACGTGCTTGGCCTGCTGGGTGCACGAATCAAAGTCCTAAACGTAGAAGAGATGCACGGCGAACTGATCGGGACGATCCAGATCAATGTCGCGCCCGGCGGGATGAAGGGAGCAGACATCTCGGGCGACCTGTCCGCTAAGTTGATCGACGAACTGCCCGTGCTGGCTGCGATTGCTCCATACACCCGTGACGGCATCCGCATTCGCAACGCCAAGGAACTGCGGGTTAAAGAGTCCGACCGCATCGCCCTAGTCGCAAAGAACCTTGCCGCAATGGGCGCGAACTTTACCGAGTTCGAAGATGGCCTCGACATTCCGGGAGGACAACAACTGCATGGAGCAGAGATCGACTCCGGCGCCGACCACCGCATCGCTATGGCGTTTTCGATTGCGGCACTGCGCGCTGCTGGCGAAACGGCCATACATGGCGCGGAAGCTGCGGCGATCTCCTTCCCTGAATTCTTTGTGCATCTGGATGCGTTAGCACTCCGCTGAGAACTTTTGGGCGTACTCTTCCGTATGTCCAGCTATTCGCACTTGGAGGCTCTATGCACGTGGCACGGTCCGCACTCCTGACTCTTTCCGGAGCAATCTGCATGACACTCGCCGGCACTCTCAACGGGCAGACAGCCGATCTCGCGACGCGGCGCGACGCGCTGAACAAGCTGCTCGACGAGCAGTGGCAATACACGATGAAGCAATCGCCCGAGTTCGCCACGGTGCTGGGCGACTTACGTTACAACGATAAGGTCAGCGACATCTCTCTGGCCCATGTCGCCCAACAGCGCAAAGACGCAGAAGAATTCCTGAAGCGGTTTGAGGCGATCGACACGTCAGGGTTTCCAGAGCAGGAGTTGCTGAACAAGCAGTTGATGGTGCGGAACCTGAAGGAAGCTCTTGAGGCCGATACTCTTAAGCTGTACCTGATGCCCGAGGACCAGTTCGGTGGTCTGCATCTGCAACTGGCGGAACTGGTCGCGCTGATTCCGTTCGACAACACAAAGGAGTACGAGGACTACCTTGCACGATTGCACCAGCTGCCGCGAACCTTCGACAGTCTGATCGAACTCCTGGAGGCTGGCAAGAAAGCAAAGATGATGCCGCCTGCTTTCCTGCTGAACAAGGTGGTTACCCAGATCCGTTCGATCTCGGCTCCTGCGGGGGAAGAAAGCGCGTTCGGCAACCCGGTAAAGAAGTTCCCCGCCGCAGTCGCTGCGGGAGATCAGAAGCGTCTCCATGACGCGATCTTGAAGGCGGTCGACACCGAGGTTCGTCCCGCCTACACCAAGCTCGGCGACTACATCGAAAAAGAATATGCGCCGTTTGGCCGGAAAGATCCCGGCCTGTGGGCGCTGCCCAACGGAGATGCGCTCTACCGCTTTGCGGTCGAGCAGCAGACCACCACGCATATGGACCCGCAAGCGATTCATGAACTCGGTCTTCGCGAGGTCGAGCGCATCCATGCCGACATGCTGGCAATTGCGAAGAGCCAGGGCTTCCAGGACCGCAAGAGCTTTCAGGAGTCATTGAAGACCAACCCGAAGCTGATCCCGACCTCGCGCGAGGACATCCTGAATACCTACCGCGGCTATATTGCGGGCATGCAGCCGGAGTTGCCCAAACTCTTTGGTCTGCTTCCGAAGACGAACGTGGAAGTCAAGCCGGTGGAAGAGTTTCGCGAGAAGGAAGCGGCAGCGGCCGAGTATCAGCAAGGCACACCAGATGGATCGCGGCCGGGAACGGTTCGGGTGAACACAGGCGACTTCGCGAAGCGCTCCAAGCTGAGCATGGAGTCTACGTCATATCACGAGGCCATCCCCGGACATCACATGCAGATCTCAATCGCTCAGACCCTGCCTGGTCTGCCGCCTTTCCGACAGCAAGGCGGGTACACGGCGTACGTGGAGGGCTGGGCACTCTACTCCGAGCGGCTCGGCAAGGACATCGGATTCTACAAGGACCCGCTCAGCGACTATGGCCGCCTCTCCGACGAACTGCTGCGCGCCTGCCGCCTGGTGCTGGACACTGGCGTCCACTACAAGCACTGGACGCGCGAGCAGATGGTCGATTATTTCCGCGAAAACTCGAACGAGAGCGAGCCCGACGTACAGGCAGAAACCGACCGCTACATCGCAATGCCGGGCCAGGCGCTGGCCTACAAACTGGGCCAGCTGAAGATCCTTGAACTGCGAGCACGCGCGGAGAAGGAGCTTGGAGCGAAGTACGATATTCGCGCCTTCCACGACGAGATTTTGAATGGCGGTGCACTGCCGCTGGACGTGCTCGATGCCCGCACCACGGCGTGGATGCAGGCCGTGAAGACCGGAAATGCACCGCCGCATCCTGTGAGCGGCCAGTAGCTATATAGCGCGGGGAACGAAGTGATTGATCTCTGACAGGGATCGCTCCGCCCGTGCCTCGCGCGCCTTGGCCGTTGGCGGATGCTCTTCGAGCAAGCCTGTCAGTGCTGTCACCACGTGATCTGCCTCGATCTCGTCGAGCCGATACTCCTCTGGAACGCTGTCGCGGTCTGCGCCACGCAGAATGCGTACATTCGAAATGCTGAGCGGCAGCCACTCGACGGGTTTCTGCCATGAGGGTGAAATAACGACCATTGGTACACCCACCGCACGTCCCACATGCATCGTTCCTGTGTCGAGCGAAACCATGCAATCGCTTAGGGCAAGCAGTGCGGCAAGCTGGGTCGGCGACGTCCGGCCGGCGAGCGACACACCGATGCCGCCTGTGCGCGCCCGCAGCTCTTCGATCGCTTCAGCTTCGGACCGCGTGCCAACGTACATCACCGTACACCCAAGGACAGCATCAGCATGCTCGATAACGCGGGCAAAGCGCTCCGCGTGCCAATTCGTCCGTTGACCGCCGCTGGTCTGGGTGACCAGAACCAGGAGCGGTTTTCGTGATGGATTCACCTCGGCGACAAGCATCCGCGCGCACTGCAAATCAGCGTTGGAGAAAAAGACGCGCGGCTCACGGTGCGAACTGTCCGCGCCAAGCACCGCGGCGACGCGGAGGTTATTGTCAATCAAGCTTAGGTCTCGATTGACGCGCAGCGGGCGATGATAGAGCGAGGGTGCCTGCGTGAAACCGCCCCGCAGTCCCCGACAGGCCAACGCCGCAAGCAGGCCTATCCGTGTCCGCTGGTCCGATGCTCCAGTTACGACATAGTCCGGATCGATCTGGCGGTTGCGCAGTTCCAGCCTCAACCCTCGCGCCGCGGACGGTAAGTCAAGGAAGGGATCAGGTGTCTCGATGAGGTGATCGATGGCGGGATGATGCCGCAGGAGAGCGCACCCCAAGCCTCTGGTGGCTACGCTGATCGTCACGTTCGGTCGCGCTGAGCGGATAGCTTCGTAGAG
Source organism: uncultured Granulicella sp. (assembly GCA_964658395.1). GTDB lineage: Bacteria > Acidobacteriota > Terriglobia > Terriglobales > Acidobacteriaceae > Edaphobacter. The sequence continues at coordinate 11,973 of CAZZYQ010000003.1, forward strand.
CGGCGTGAGGTGGACACAGCATCCCAGCGGAAGCACGTACTCAAGGATGAGAATGCTGCGAATATCCTGAGGCGAAGCGTTACGCCGGCCAGATCGAAAGAGCCTTTCGACGAGGATAGTCGCACGGAAGCCGACACTGGCGAGCGTCCGTTCTAGAGACATCGAGGCCGCTCCGTCTCGCTCGAACTACATTTTATAGCGGCCCATCTCGTCGTCATTCAGGTTCTCGAGCCACTTGCGCATGTCCTCTGGACTGATGCTCTGGTTGCCGTTCGCAGCAATGCGAGAGTTGGCGAGTACCTCGCGATTGACATAGATCGGGCAGTCCCAGCGCAGGGCAAGGGCGATTGCGTCCGATGGCCGCGCATCGATTGCGACAGTCTCGTCGGCCTGGTCCATCCAGATGACAGCGTAGAAGGTGTCCTCACGAAGCTCTGAGACCACTACCTTGGTCACCCGTGCGTTCAAGCCGCGGGCCATGTTGCGGAGCAGGTCATGCGTCATAGGACGAGGGGTCGCCGTCTTCTCCAGTTCAAGCGCGATCGCGTTCGCCTCAAAGAGGCCAACCCAGATCGGAAGCACGAGGTCACTGTGCAGATCTTTGAGGATGACGATGGGCATGTTGGTGACGGGATCCATCATCAGGCCACGAATCTGAACCTCGATCTCCGGGGGAACGATGAGCGATGGCTTGGAATCCGGCATCAGACGGCCTCACCGACCAGACTGTTGGGGAAGGTCTGCGTGATCTTTACGGTTACATAGCTTCCGGGCGCCGGCAGTATCGGCTGCGTCGAGGTGAAGTTCACGGTCTTGTTCTGCGAACTGCGCCCGATAACCTGTCCTCGCTGACCGTTGTGCCCCTCGACCATGACCTCCACCTGCTGACCAAGATGGCGCTCGTAGCTGGCGCGCTGGAGAGTGCGTTGAAGATCGTTCAGGCGGCGCAGGCGGTCTACCTTGACTTCATCGGAGATGGAATCAGCCATCGTGACTGCTGGAGTGTTGGGCCGCGGCGAGTACTTGAACGCAAAGATGGCGTCATAGCCGACTTCACCTAGCAGCGACGCTGTCTCTTCGAAGTCCTCTTCCGTCTCGCCCGGAAAGCCGACGATGATGTCCGAGGTCATGCTGATCTCGCGCTTCGCGGACTTGATCCAACTGATGCGTTCCAGGTACCAGTCGCGGGTGTACTCGCGTGCCATCGCTTTAAGGACATTGCTCGATCCGCTCTGGACAGGCAGATGGACGTGGTCGCAGAGCGTCGGCACAGCATCGAGGACCTCGACGATGTCGCGCGTAAAGTCGCGCGGATGCGATGTCGTGAAGCGAACCCGGCGGATGCCGGGCACGGAGCCAACCGCCTCCAGCAGTTCCGCGAACGTCTTCTTGCCAGTCGGATCGTGGTAGGAGTTCACGTTCTGGCCGAGCAACTGAATCTCGGTATACCCAAGGTCCGCAATCTGCCTTGCCTCAGCAAGGACCGACTTCGAGGTTCGCGAGCGTTCCTTGCCGCGAGTGTACGGCACCACGCAGTAGGCGCAGAACTTGTCGCACCCTTCGATGATGGTGATGTAGCCGCGGTGCGGGTTGGAGCGCGAGGTGAACTCGGTCTCAAAAGTCTCGTTCGTCTGGCGATCGTCCAGGCCGGTGATGCGCGACTCTCCCGCTTCAAGCCGGGCAAGCATGCCGGGCAGGTTCCGATAGGAGGCAGACCCTGAGACGATCGACACATACGGCGCCTTCTCGAAGATCTTCTCGCCCTCCTGCTGCGCGACGCAGCCCAGGACGGCGAACTTCTTGCCTTCGCCCTGCAGGCGCTTGTACTCATTCAGGCGATGGAAGACCTTCTGTTCCGCTTTATCGCGAATCGAGCAGGTGTTGTACAGGATCAGTCCGGCATCGCCTTCGTCCTGCACCTGCGCATAGCCCTGCTGCTCCAGCGTGCCAATGACCTTTTCTGAATCATGGGCGTTCATCTGGCAGCCGAAGGTCTCGATGTAGAACGTTTTGCTCACGCCTTCAAGTATATCGCCCCGCCATACCAGACGGCACCGCAACTGCGAAGCTCTATGCCGGAATGTCGAATCCAAAAAACCTCAACCCCGCGTTAACTGGCTTCGTCCGCAATGGGTATTTCATCGGATCGTGAAACCCAAGTAACTCCTGTATTCCCGATTCCTTGAAGTAGGAAAGGCGCTCGGCGCATCTGCTCATTCGTTCGGGCAATGGAGCTGAGTCGTAAAGCAAGTGCGTCCACGCATCCCTCACCACAGATGCCGTGTTTCTCTTGAGGAACATCGCAGGTCGTCTTCGGTCGTTGCTCATGCAATTCAATTGGATAAGAACCCGTTCAATCGCCGAACTGGTGAGCTTGTCGATCCTATCTCTCGACAATAGTTCTTGAACGATCGCCGAATGATCTGCGCGCCATTGTCCATCCCCCAGATCACTTTCAGACCATTCTTTGAATTGAGGTGCGAGCCTACTGATTTCTCGCTGACGCTCAGCTTGACTCAGCTTACGCTGAGCGGCCGTCGAGTACGCCGTAGAGACTTTGAGCTTGTGGTCAAGAAATTCTAGGAACCCATCGACTTCAAAATTCAGAGGTAGCATCGGCCAAATCCGCTGAACAGTCACATACTCCGCCGCGAGTATCGCGTAGAAATTTAGGAATCTCGGATAATCAATAAAGCGTTGTGAATGCATCCCGTCGCCGAAATCACCGGGGTCAGGCGGCAGAGCCCAGAGTTCCGGGAGATTCCTCATAGAATCCTCGTCGGCTTGTCGGTGATTGCGCATGGAGAGCCGATGAAGCGTCGCAAAGTCAAAATCCCTGCCGAGACCGGGCAATACCCAGCTTTCGAAAAGCGCGATTGCCGACTTCGCCTCGGTACCCGCAAGGAAGACGCCAACTTCATGTCGACAAGTGAACGCCTTACCGGTAAGGTTGGCCGATGTGAGCAAGACCCTATCGTCAATTATGTAAATTTTCGCGTGCAATCCAAGCAAGTGATAGATGAGCCCGCATTGGGCGAAGCGAAGCAAGGTGACGCCGTTTGGGCTAGTTGACTCATCTGTGAGGAGCCTTACGTCGATCTCTCGATTCCACCAAGACTTCCCAAGGATACGACGAACGCTCGTCCAACCCCCTATATACGGCGACGCAATCCAAAGACGACGTTCCACTAATTCACAACTCTTACGAAGTTCCTCTGAAAGCTGCTTGCCTGACAGTAGGGCCATTCGCGAATTCTACGCCGACGCCATACTCGGCCAGCAGGTCTTCCATCGAAGTCGTAGGCCCAGTTTCGGCCCTCGCCGCCGCCGCGTCCAACTCCTCGTCCGCGCTTATCGCCTCATCCTCAAACGGAGCATTTGCCAAGGCGAGTGTCACCGGATCGACCATCTTCACCAGAAGCTCGACCGCCACTGGCACCTGCGCGGGAGCCATCCGCTCAATCAGTTCATGGGCCACCTCTTTGGTCGGTGCGTAAGCCATGCGTGGATCCTCAGTCTCAGGATACACTCAGATTCCGCAGACCGGCGACAGCCAAATACGCCGATAATGGCGTACTCTCCTACAAACAAACTTTGTCTCGCAAAATCTTAGTCAAGGAAATGAAAGGACTCGCCGTTTGCGCCTTTACCTTCAATCTGCCGTTGCCTTATGCATCGCCGCATTCGCTCCGTGGACCTTATTGGCTGCACCTACGGATCCCGGCGTGCCGGTCCGTGTCGCCATCGTCGGTCTCGTCCATGGGCACGTGAAAGGTTTTCTGGCTGCGCTGCCGAAGAACTCGAATGCGACGCTGGTCGCGATCGTCGAACCGGACCGGGCGCTGGCGGCACAGTATGTCAAGGACTACAAACTCGACCAGAAGCTCTTCTACACCGATCTTGAGACCATGCTGAACCAGCAGCATCCGGATGCGGTGCTGGTCTATACGACCATCGTCGACCACCGCAAGGTGATCGAAGCCGCGGCGCGGCACGGCGTTTCCTCAATGGTCGAAAAGCCGCTGTCCACCACGCTCGATGATGCGTTGGCCATCCGTGCTTCGGCGCGCGAGCATCATGTGCAGGTGCTGGTGAACTACGAGACCACCTGGTACGCCAGCAATGCCGAGGCTTTATCCGAGGTGCGCGCAGGCAAGCTGGGAACAGTGCGCAAAGTAGTCGTCCACGATGGACACGAAGGGCCGAAGGAGATCGGCGTTGGGCCGGAGTGGCTGCCGTGGCTTACCGACCCGGCACAGAACGGCGCGGGAGCGCTCTTTGATTTTGGCTGCTACGGCGCTGACTTGATGACCGTATTGAAGCAGGGCGCCGCACCGGTCAGCGTTACGGCCGTGCTGCAGACGGACAAGCCCGCCATCTATCCCAAGGTCGATGACGACGCCACTGTCATCCTGCGCTACCCGGACTCGCAGGCCATTCTTATGCCGTCCTGGAACTGGAGCTTTGCGCGGAAAGACATGGAAGTCTACGGCGACAGCGGCTCCGCGATCACGGTCGCATCGGATCATCTACGCGTCCGCTACCGTGGAGAGAAGGTTGAAACCGAGATTGCCGCGCCGCCTCTTCCAGCGGATCGTCTCGACTCCTTGAGCTATCTGGCGGCAGTCTTGCGCGGGCAGATCAAGCCGGATGGAGATGAGTCCGCGCTCGACACCAACATCGTTGTGATGCAGATACTCAGCGCGGCGCGGGAATCTGCGAAGACAGGCAGAACGATCAACCTGGCAGCTCTGCCTCGGTAAGCGACGGAAAGCCTGCCTTGCTTTCTGCCCACTCGCCAACCTTTAGATGGATTCCTAAATCATCCATCGCACCGACGACCATGCCTTCGTTCGCGGTTAGACTGCTGCTTGTTCCGCAAAGCTATAGCTTGTGCCCACGCCTCCGGATTCCTGTGCGGCGAACGGGGTGGAGCGCATCCGCGCTGGCGAACATAGAAAGGTCATCTCGATGTTTCGCTCACGACTAAAGCAGGCGCTACTCCAGCGAACCCGACGTCACAGGCCACTAAGTGCCGTACTCTTGCTGGCATCTCTTTCGTGCCTCTCCCTGAAGGCACAGACTGCCGAAGACGGCATCATGCTCTCCCGAAACAAGTTCTGTACGGGCGTCTTCTACACCTATGATTACTGGAACCATTACTGGGAAGGATCGCTCAACCGGGTCAACGGAAATATAGGCACGGTCACAACGCGGGATGTCTTCTACACCGGCAATTATGCGATCACCAACCGGTTGAACCTCATCGGGACCGTTCCTTACATCTGGACCAACGCGAGCGAGGGAGTTCTACACGGCCAGCGCGGCTTTCAGGACTTCTCGTTGGCGGCCAAGTACAAGCTGATCAGTTTGCCGGTGAAGAGGTACGGTGCGCTCCGCGGGATTGCGGTGCTCTCTGGCGCCGTTCCCATGACCAACTACACGCCAGACCTTCAGCCGCTCTCACTCGGAACACATAGCAAGCGCATCGCTGGGCGAGCGATCGTGAACTATCTTGGTCGCAACGGCCTCTACCTCAACAGCACAGCGGCGTATACGATTCGCGGCAATGTCACGCTCGACCGGTCGTCGTACTACACGAACGGCCAACTGTATCTGTCAAACCAGGTGGCCATGCCAAACCAGTTTGACTATTCGGTCAGCGCTGGATATCGCAAGAATGACATGACCCTGATCGGCAACTTCGAGCAGCAGCAGACGCGTGGCGGAGGCGACATCCGCCGGCAGGACATGCCTTTTGTCTCCAACCGCGTCAATTTCTCAAAGGCGGGCTTTACGCTTACCTATCCCCTGCCCCGGGTCCGCGATCTCGGCTTCTGGCTTATCTACAGCAACACGTTCGATGGACGTAATGTCGGTCAGGCCAACACGATCACTACTGGCCTGCTGTACACCTTCAACTTCGAGAGAAAGACGCGGATATGACAACGATCTTCAGACACAGCACTGCTCGAGCAGGCACCCTTACGTTGGTTGCCTTATGCCTTATGGGCGGATGCGGCAAGAGCATTCCATCGACCGAGCAGCTTTCGCCGGTGACCCCCGCAGCACAGGACGCCAACGCCGGCACCTGGAAGATGATTGTGCTCACCTCGCCCGCACAGATTCCTGTCGCCGCGCCTGCAGCAACGACGGACGCCGGCTACCTGGCCGAACTTGGTTCCATTAAGGCCGCGCAGGGTTCGCTTACAGACGCACAGAAGTCGACGATCACCTACTGGAGCGCGGGCGGCGTCTTGCGCTGGAATGAGTATCTCCGCGAACTGGTGGCGCGCGCTGACTTGCCGCCGGCGCCGACGGACGGAGGAACGTATCCCTCGCCGAGCCCTACAAACCCGTTCGCTTACCCAACCTACCCTTTCAGCAATCCACCCTACGCGGCCCGCGCATACAGCTACGTTGCCGTCGCACAGTATGAGGCGCTGAAGGCCGCGTGGTACTACAAGTACCAGTACAACCGGCCTTCTCCGTTCAAGGTCGATAGCAGCATTCAGTCGCTCATGCCCATGACCAACCTGCCGTCCTATCCCTCCGAAGATGCGGTCGAGGCTGGGGTAAACGTCGCACTGCTGACACTGCTCTTTCCTACCAACGTGGATGAGATCAACCAGAAGGCCGCCGACCAGCAGCAGGCGGCGCTGCTCTCCGGAAGAGCTTCAGCCAGCGACATTGCTGCGGGTCTCGCCCTGGGGCAGGCGGTCGCGGCGGTCTTCAAGAGCCGCGCCGCTACGGACGGGATGAAGGCAGCCGCGGGCAACGCCGCGCTCTGGCAAGCACTCGCCGATGCCGCGAAAGCGCGTGGAGAGATTCCGTGGATCAGCCAGGATGGGCCGCCGCGGCCTCCCATGCTGCCCCTGTTCGGCCAGGTCAAGGCCTGGATGATGACACCCTCAAACATCATCACCGAGCGGCCGGGTCCGCCGCCTTCCACGTCTTCCGCGCAGATGCAGACCGAGCTGACCGAGGTCAGGAATACCGTCAACAATCTGACCCGCGACCAGCTCGCGACCGTATACAAGTGGTCCGACGGGGTCAGCACCGTCACGCCTCCCGGCCACTGGAACGCCATCGCCGTTCCTTACATAGAGAACGCCAAGATGAGCGAAGTGCGGGCCGCGCGCACCTTTGCGCTGCTCGACATGGCCCTGCACGATGCGGCTGTCGGTTGCTGGGAGGCGAAGTACTTCTACTTCAATCCGCGCCCGTCGCAGTTGTCTCCGGACATCAAGGTCCAGACCGGCCTGCCAAACTTCCCCTCCTACGTCTCCGGCCATTCCGTCTTCTCCGCTTCCGCAGCGGATGTTCTTGAGTACCTGTTTCCCAGCGACGCAAGCTACTTCGACGCGCAGCAACAGGAAGCAGCCATGTCGAGGCTTTATGCAGGGATTCATTACCGCTCCGACATCGTTGCCGGCATGGACCACGGCAAGCGCATCGGCGAATACACGGTTCGGTTCGCGAAGACCGATGGAGCCAACTGAGTGGCTTGGACGTGTGGCAGAGTGTCGCGGCCGTCGAAGCACGGCATGGCTGCTGAAGGGTCTCGTGTGAGCGTTCCTGAGAAATGATGGCACGGCTGCGCCTGAACAGGTTCGTTGATCGACGGCAGAAGGCACTCGAGTGAGGGAGATGGTAGCGCCACCGGGGCTCGAACCCGGACTCTCAGCCTTGAAAGCGTCAATGGTTTGCGATTCAGAGCACTGCGTACAATTCACAGAATGTCTCAGCATGCCTATGCCTATTGAGTTTTAGTGATGTAGCGTCCGCAGCCGTCCGCGTTTATTCTCTTGCTTCCGCACACGTAATTGCCGCATAATTGCCGCATGGCGAAAACCCGCAAAGACGCTCGGATCCAGTCCCCATCCTCTCGTGTGTCACTTGCAAGGCGGACTGAGCCATATTGGCTCAGTATCAGCAAGGGCCTAGCTGTCGGCTATCGAAAAGGTCAGACGGGCGGAACATGGATCGCTCGACACTTCGCTACCGAGACCGGCAGACGGTTTGAATCACTTGGCTTGGCAGACGACTATATCAACGCTGACGGCCTCTCTGTGCTGTCGTTTGACCAGGCGCAGGAGAAAGCTCGTGAATGGCTCAAGCGGCTCGCTCAAAGCGATGCAGGAGTCGCCAGCGGACCGTACAAAGTCGCGCAGCTCATGGCCGATTACCTCAAGGACCGGCAGGAGACGCGACGTAAGGACTTGAGCCACACCGTGTATACGATCAATCGCCACATCAATCCTGCTCTCGGCAACATCGATGTATCTAAGCTCACGCGAAACACAGTCGAGAAGTGGCGCAGATCGCTAGTCAAAGCAGATGCAAGCGATCCAGAATCCATGCGGAAACAGCAAGCGACAGCAAACCGCATCTTTGCGATCCTGAAAGCGGCATTGAACTACGGTTATCAGCATGAGGACAACCGTATCGCTACCAAAGCCGCATGGGAGAAGATCAAACCCTATCGAAAGACAGATGCGCCAAAGATTCGCTTTATCTCGATAGAAGAGTGCAAACGGCTGATCGAAGTGTGTCCAGTGGACTTCCGACAGATGGTCAGAGCTGCACTCTATACCGGATGCCGATACAACGAAGTCGCAGAACTGAAGGTCAATGCCTTCCATGCCGCATCGAACACGATTCACATTGCCAAGAGTAAGAACGGCAACATGCGGAACATCGCTCTGACTGATGAGGGAACATCATTCTTCGAGAGCGTGACGGCTGGCAAAGCCGATGATGAGTACATTTTCACTCACGCATTCGGCAGACACGAGGGCGAGAAATGGGGACACTCGCAGCAAACGTATTGGATGAATCAAGCCTGCAAAGATGCGAATATAGAACCCGCTATCAGCTTTCACATCTTACGACATACATACAGTTCGCAGCTTGCCATGAACAACACACCCATGGCAGTGATAGCAAAGCAGCTTGGACACTCGGATACGCGCATGACTGAACGCCATTATGCTCATCTCGGAGATTCATACGTTGCCGATCTCGTGAGAGCGAACTTACCGAGCTTTGGTTTCGACAGCGGACTAACACTAGTCAAGCGGTCAGCATAAGTACCATTGCCCCATGCTTCCCATCGCAGTCCAGGCTTGCATCTTGATAATGATGTAAGCCTTTTTATTGAAGTGCGCTTTGTCGAAGGCGAGAGCTTTTCCGCCTGATTTCGACTTGCCCTCTGCCGAAGATGGGCGCACTCTCTACTCCTTGCTTTCCTGCATATCTTCCTATCTTCGTCTCTACGAAGGTACGCAACCTAAGTCTTTTAGATTCCCAATATATGCATAGATTGGTAATACAGTATCTTGGTGCATATCATGCCAATTTGAGCCTTGCCAAGATGTGCAACGCGATGTCATTTGACCGGCTGTCGGCTAAAACCAATACAAGCTGGAACTGCATCTTTGCTCTCGGAATAATTGCCCTCGGTCCTGCGTCATAGGCAGATTACTAAGCTATGCTTCGGAGATCGGGAAGGCTAAAAGTCCCCGAAATCTATGCTGAGGGGTGTAAGGTAATGGCGACATTTGCAGAAGTAAGCGGAGAGCTGAAGACAGGACGGATGCTTCATCGGCGAAGGTGGCAAGCTGGAACCGTTATGTTTGTCGCGGATGAGGAGTTGGTTTGTCAGACAACCGAGGGAAGAACGGCTGGGAAGGCTTATCGCTGGGATTTGGGATGGGATGATATCAACGCAACAGACTGGACTGTAGCGTAAAGGATCGGCAATCACCCGCCAGGGGCTTCAGTCAGACTTAGCGGGTGACTTACCCACAAACGGGAGACTCCAAGTCCAACCTCCAGTGAAGTGGGCTTTATGTGCAATGATGCCAAGATCGCTTTGCGCTCTACGCAATGTGTCACGCGAGATGCTGTACTTCTCCAGTGCATCTTCAAACAGTTCTCGCGATGGAACTGGCCCGTTCGCCAACACTGCAAGCAGATAGCGTTTTGCCATGCCGCGTTTGGTTGTGTCCTCGTTCTGTTCGCCTTCTACTCCATTCAGAATAGAACGCGATGATCCTTCCAACGCTTCACCCCATGCAACGCGAGTTGTGATGATTCCCTTCTCAAGATTCACTGTTTCAATGGTGTAGCTGAACCCGCCGGAATCAATCGAGTTGTTCGACTTTGCACGAGTGAACACGCGCCGGTCGGACTCTTCCTCTTTTGCTGCGACCAATACCATTCGAGCAAGTGCGGCGAATGCTTGCGATCCAATGACGCGCTCCGCAGAATTCTTTCCAGCAGTTCCCTTCGCAAAATGTGTAATGCCTAGAACCGCACAGTCACAGTCCGCTGCAAAGTCTACGATTGACTGCAAGCTGCGTCGAACATCGTTGGCCTTATGCATGTCCCCGGCAACTGCTGAAACTATCGGATCGATAACGAGCAACGATATCCCTCCGATGCGCTCGACAGCTTCACGCAATGCGATCATGTCGGTTGCAGCGTCGAATGGGCGGCTCGCGCCGTTCTCGTCAGTGGTTCCGCTCACTACACCATAGCGGTGCTGGTTCGCCCCAACCGCCATGAGGCGCGGTTTTATGGTGTCCGAAGGATCGTCTTCGGAACTCCAGATCAATACGTTTCCAGGGGACTTACATTTGGTGCCGTCCGGCCATATTCCTGCGTTGCTGATGATGCCAGCCAAGCTAAAGGCAATGGTCGATTTGCCTGTCCCACCAGCACCCGCAAGTAGCGTTAGCTTGCCCGCTGGAAGGTATCCGTCCCACAACCAATGAATCGGCTTTGGTTCGATCTCTGACCCTTGTATCAGGGCGACAGATGACCTTGAAGCAGCTTTGTGCGGGATGCTCCGCTGTCGAGTCAGCCCTTTGCTGATGATGGCCTGTACGTCGATCTCAGGACCAATGCAAGCGATCGATCCACGCGGCTTCGCCATTCCCGCCCGCAAGCCAGATTCAATCGTCGCCCGCGTCTGATGTTCACCGTGCTTCGCGACGTGGCCGTTTGCGACCGCAGCTGCATAGAGGGCTTGCGCCGTGCTCTGCGGATCGAGAAAGCCATTTGCCGCCAATGTGCCAAGGCTATGAGCTGTCTTGTTCAGAGCTGCGTTGCGCCGGCCTCCCGCCTTCAACGAGCGCAGTTTGTTCAGTTCACTTTCCAGGGCGACTGCTGCATATTCCAGATCACGCTGTGACGCTGTAGGGGCTGCAGGCGCGTCCGGTTCCCGCAATGGCAGTTTAGGTCTTAGATACTTTGCCAGCGCGTCTGGAAGGGCCGGTATTGCGTCCCATTCGCCGTAGGCCAGCCGATAGCTGCGACCGTCCGGCAGAGTCGCGCCAGGGCCAATCACGTATCCGCCTTTTCCTCGTACGTCTATGCCGTCAGGTAGCGAACCGCTCGAATTGCCGTATGCCACGGCGGTAGCGAAGTAGAAGTGAACGCCCCCTGATGGAGTTGAGATAGCAAATGATTCTCGAAGGTCGATTCCCTCGTGCTTACATAGAGCCTCAAACGCTCTAACGCCGTCAGGTCCATCTGCCTTACGGTCGCAATCAAGCACTACTAATCCATGCGTTCCAACAGGAATTGCAGGCAAGGCATCAAGATGTTTGCTCCAATGCAAACTCAGCATGAATGGAGTGCAGACTTCGGTTGCTTCCCATTGCCTTACGCGGGGAGTTTTGTCAGCATTGCAGGGAAACACGCGGAATCCCCGCTCCGACAAAGCTACGGCAGCATCCTGATTAGCGGAACTCAATGGATGATCTCTCTTGTTCTCTGACTAGCGGCTAATGATTTCGTGTTCTGAGCGATCACGCGCTTCTCGAACGCCAGGAACTCTTCCTGATCGATTCCTTCTCGTCTAGCCATCTCCACCATTACCAGCGCGGTTGCAGCATCGTCAGTGAGGGCAGACCAGAATTGCTTTCCTCTGTATAGCGGCAACACAGAGTGAATGCCTGTTGCGATCTGCGTGACCAGACACCACAAACGCGGAATTTGAAGCCATTCACCAACTGGCATTACCAAGTCGAATTCCTCTTTGTATTCCGGTCTGATATTTGTCTTGCAACGAGGATGCGAAATGAAAAAGTTCGTGTCTGCTTTGTATGCAGTGGCATGATTCATGACGGCGGAGTCAATGCGAGCAGCTTTCATAGCAAGCAATGGTGGAGCAAGCTCATAGATGGATGGCATCGTTTATACCTTTCTGCCTACGGGTTTGAATGTTGCGGTTGGAAGCGATGCAGCCCATGCCGTCAGACTCTGCACATCTATGAGTGTCTTGGCCCCGGCCTTTACGGCTCGAATACTGCCATCGGCTAGGCGTTCGTAGAGAAAGGTACGAGAGATGCCCGTCATTTTCAGGGCTTCCGGTATCGAGCAAAATAAATTATTCAAGATCAACCCCTTGTTAGTCATACGCTAATCTTTTGCTTGACATCTGTCAAGGATCGGACTAATCTGAAGCTGGGAGATCTTGATATGAATGAGCTGAAGAAAGAGACGGCGGATGTTTTGAAAACGACAGACGAGCTAAGTAGGCAGGTAGGAGTTCGATTCGATGCTAGGCAGCGATACTTAGCCGAGTTGGCGACCAAAGCAATGAGATTTGAAACGCTGAGTGATTACCTGAAGTGGGCACTCGATCAAAGTTTCCGACTCGTGAGCCTTCATCGGACCGAGATCATGTACGACTGGAATAACCAAGTGCTTCCACTTGATGCCGAGAAAGAAAGCCAAGCGAGAGAGATCAAGTCACTCAATCGACTCGCTGATGTGCTATGGGACGAAAGTCCGTTCAAGCGATTGGAAGTCTTGCTTAGTGTGGCTCCCCATCTCGTGTCGGATTCAGATAAGGCCCTGATGAAATACATACATAGCCGCGCTGATCTCAAAGAAGATTGCGATGAAAAAGACAAGTTACCAGGGCTTGATTGCTACAAGTTCGATATGCAGAAGGTAAAGGATGAGTGGGAGAACATCAGAGCCGAGTTCACTAAAACGAAAGGAAAGAAATAGCCATGCCGGAACCAATCGAAGCACCTGCGACTGATCTGACGGCGGAACTCGCAACATTGAGGCAAGCCCATAGTGAAGTGCTAACCAAACGAGCCAAGGATAAGGCTAAGATTGCAGAGCTTGAGACTGCATCCAGCGAACTGCAAGCCAAGCTGACAGCAGCAGAGAACGCCGTTCATGCAGCAGTTGTCGGAGTGCCGTTGCAGCAGATGGCAGAATCGATCTCGACTGTCCCAACGCTATGGCTCGAAACGTTTCACAAGCATTTCAAGGTGGAACACAAAGACGGCAAGCTAACCGTGCTGACGCTTGATGGAAAGCCGCTCGCTAACAGCAAGGGTGAGACGGTGCCTTTCGTGCAGAGTGATATCGCGAAGTATCTGACCGAGACAGAACCTGAAAGCGAAAGAACAAAGCTCTTCCAGGTGATGACAATCACGAGTCGAGCAAGCGGAGCTGCTGGGATTGCGCGTCACACCCCGTCCAGGGCATCGCAAACCGCTTCTCTCAACTTCGGCCTGCGCTAAGCAGCTTCAGGCATTCGGAACCCACATTACAGGCCCGTCAGCAGCTAGGACGGGCTTTGCTGTGCGTTCCGCCTGTCTAGTGATGGTTTCTCCTGCGTCAGACGACGGCGCGAGCGTAGCGGGCGCGTGAGAGGATCCAGCTACAAGCTGAGCCTGTTGCTTCTCTACCCTTGCTTCCCATTCATCATCTGCGCCGTGATCTCTGATGACCATTACGGAGGTAGCACCGACCGCAATGTTGACTTGCTGAGATTTCGTGTCGGCTTCGACATAACCGTGCCGAGCCTTGAGGATGAAGAAGGCGTTTACGTTGGCTGGCTTTCCAGCACGAGCTGACTCCACAACCATGCTGTGCAATGCCTGCCGTTCGGTTTCTCGTCCAAGATCGTGAGCATCCTGCAACGCTTCATTCTCTTCAAGCCATCTTTTGAAGGTGCTGAGACACACGCCGAGCTTGCCAGCAATGCCGAGCTGCGAATGACCGGATGCCGCCAGCTCTTTGATCGTCTGAGCTGCACCCTTTGGTGGATGTTTGCGCGGTGCTGACATTATGTTTGCTCCAGTAAGTAAATCAGGGGTATGTCCCGGCGCTTAGGTGAGACATACCCTTGCACCCTCAAACTTCAAGGGAACCTAATTAGTTCGTCAGCAGGAATGCCAGATTGACACTCTTACGCTGTGCAACGACGCGAGTCCAATGGGCAGGATTCTTGAGATCGGCAATAACAGGCGAGACACCTGCTACTGCGTTTGCTCCTGTTCCATCGTTCCAGGCGAATCCTGCGGGATGAATAGCCAGATTGAGCCTGCTAAATAGAGAAGTTTGCCCCCCACCATTGCCAGATGACGGATAGCGATAGATTTCAGTCCCGTACCCGGTTTCAGGCGGTGCAACGGCATACCCAACCGCACCACTCCCAAACAGAATCGTTGTGTACACTCCCGCTGCAGGAGTGAGGTTGTCATCTACGATTACGGCCATGCCGCGATAAGTAGGTATTTCAGGCTCCATCTCAGAAGGCTTGAAGAACTGAATCACATCGTTGTTCAATGCAGCGGCATAAATGACGCTATGCATTGCAATTCCCTTGAACTCACCAATGCGATCTCCGATGGTCAGGCCAGCATTGATGACAGCAGTCGAGCTGAACTTGTTTGCTGCGGTAGCGGCCCCAGGGCTTGCTGCGGCAATGTTTGTCACCATGTCGCCACCGTTGTTTGCGATGTTGGCATACATCACTCCCATGAGCGAAGCGAACAAACGAAATTCAAGCTGACGATCCCAATAGGCAATCACTCGATCCTGAATGCGAGCCATTGGATCGCTTCCAGCAAGTTCGCCAGCAAGATTCATATCTGACCACGACTGATTCAGGAATGCTTTGCGAACGATCTGCCGACTCGCTGCGATCTTCTGCGGTGTTGAGTTCACAGTCGGATCATCAGACGAGATGTTTGCCTCTACGTCTGCAAGATCGCTCCAGAAAGGTACTGAGAAATTCTGTGCGCCAGCACCTAGCTGTGCGGCGATTACTCCGTTGCGGACCGCAACGCCACTCTGAAACAGTGCTGTGGAAACTAAACTGTTTTCCACAATGTAGGAGCTGAAACTTGACGGGACGATTACATCTGCAATCTGTGTTTGTGCCATGTGGCTAACCTCGAATCAAGATGAGTTCTTTTGATCCAGGCTGCCGACTGGCAAGCTCTGACTCGCGACCGCGAGGGTGAGACGTGGGGCAGGTGCGCCACTGCGCACGAATAGAAAGTAGCAGAGACAGGAAGACTCTGCAAGGACTATTTGAAGGTAACGTAACTATTTAGGAAGATTTATTATCCAAGCAAAAAGCTGCGACAGATGCGGCATGACATTAGTTGCTAGATTCAGTGTACTGCTCGCACATACGACCAGTTTTTGATACTTTTCTAGCGCGCTTGACTGAGTTTTTGCCGTCCGAACCCCGTCAAGGTAACTCATTACTTCATCTTTCTCGGTTCCTGAGTATTTTTCTATTTCATTCGCTATTTTGTTAAATAGCTCACCCTTGTTTATAACGGAGTTGGATGAGTTATCAGTGCCAAACGTGATCCGCGAGTTTTGCCCGTATACGTTGTTAGTAACTTGCTGCATAGCTGAAGGTATTTGGCCTCTACACTGGCTCACGCCTGTGTGTGTGAGGTGAATGTTTCTAATATGTTTAAGCTTATTATTACTACCTACTAAATCTTGATTGCTTTCGATTAGCTTTTCTAAAGTCAGCGCTCTCAGTGCCGTCAACAGTTTGATATCACTTGGCTCTGGATTGAGATGATACTTCAGCCAAAGCACACTGACGGAGTGCGGATAGTTAGCAAAAATCTTTTTTAAGACTAGATCAGCAAAGTCGGGGTCATGTTTTGGACTCTTTGGATCACCCTCTACTGCCGTAGTAGCTGAAAGCTCCATGCGTCGCATCGCTTGCTCAATCAGCGACACTCTCCATTTCGCTGCTTCCCATGTTTTGTCGGATTGCCAACCAGACTCAGCCTTGACTACAGACACGCCGTGTTTTTCAAAACGGCGGCACTTCTCGATCATTTCGGGGAGCAGGTGGCCTGTTTCGTACACAAACGATGCTTCCGGAGTTTCTGAGTAACCCCTGAATAGCGCAGTTGGCGACGGCCATTTGTTATTTATCTCTTGGAGCGATATCGCGATCAGAACTTCATCTTCATCGTTCATTTTGGCGAATCCTCGTCGTTCGGTTCATACCACGGTACATCCTTCTGCTGAAACAGCGTTGGCGATCTCGACACCAGTTGCGACAGAACCATGTTTGCAATTGTGATCGAATGAGCGATCTCCGCATCCCATTCTGACGATGATGCAGTGCTGGCTTTGAATGCAGGCAAACGGGCAGTGCGAATCGCAAGAATGAGGCTGCTGGCAATGACAAGAGTCGGCCCAAGCTTTTGCAGATCGATCTGCTTCGTTGTTCCGCCAACTTGCATGAGCAATTGTATAGGCGAACATACGGCGAACTCAATGCTTAGTTTTTTCGGTCGCACGATCTACTATGGTCTTTCGTATTCCTTGAAAGCCCGCTTTATAACTTCTCTTGTCTAGATCGCGAACGTAATCTTCTACCAATTTTGCCCAATTCACTCGGATTGCGAGCGCATCGATGTCTTTGGCAATGAAGATGCGAGTTGCCAGCATCACGTCAACTTCCTCAAGGGATGCGGTGAGAGCTGTTTCTCGACTTGGAAGCATTGACAAGGTCAATAGCGACGAATCGGGGTGCAGTCAAAATAGCCATGTACGCTCGTGTCATTGTGTCGAGCAAGTCCTGCCAGTCTTTGGTTCGGCTGTTGCGTAACCAGGCTTCATGCTCTCTTGATCGAGTGAACCGATGGACGGCGATTGCGGCCAGCAACGCTGCAAGCAGCGAGCAAACAGTTGTGATGACAATTTGCATGATCGGTCTAGGTATATCCCAGTTGACCGAATTTTGCCTTTTAGCTTCCGGGGCGAACGGAGTGGGTACCCGCCGCACTCAGCTCAGCATTCCTAGGGGTGTGGGGGGTCTCAGTCCAGATCGCGGCTTCCAGGAGCACACATTGCCGCAAAATTGCCGCACGGCGCAGCGAGATCAATCAATACTGCTCGCAAGTTGTTGATTTTATGGTAGCGCCACCGGGGCTCGAACCCGGACTCTCAGCCTTGAAAGGGCCGCGTGTTAACCAGTTACACCATGGCGCCGTATTGATGACGGCCTTGCGTTGAAGCTGCGACTGCAAATCTCGATGGGTGATCAGGATTTGGTAGCGTCACCGGGGCTCGAACCCGGACTCTCCGCCTTGAGAGGGCGGCGTGTTAACCAGTTACACCATGACGCCGAACAGAAAAAAACCTCTTCGCCGCGATAGCGTAAGTATATCAGGGAATAACGATTGATCGGTGGTTGTGAAAGGGCGGAGGGAGCGCAAGCAAGAGCGAAATGCGGGGGTCCTTCGACTCCGCGCTGCGCGCTCCGCTCAGGATGACGGTGTAAGGGAGGATGGCGGGATGCAAAACTCCAACCTGGATGATGCGTCGCGACGCAGTGCCGATCCGACAGTAGATTCCCTACAGGAATGACAAACAAGTGGCGAACAGCAGATTCCCTGCAGGAATGACAAACAGAAGGAGCTATAGCCCAAGCTTCTTGACTTCGTCGTTGTAGTACTTGCGGTACAGGATGTCCCACTCCTGCGAGCCTTCGACGATGATCTTGCGCTGCGAGGCAATCTTCTGTCGAGCGGCAGCGTCGATCTTCGTCTCCTCCATCAGCAGCTTCTCGAGCGCTTTGCGCGCTTCCTGCCGGATGGTATTGCGGTCTTCGAGGAAGTCGCACTCGGGTATTTCGGCAAGCGTATCGGCTACGGTGTGCGCGAGTTTGTTCAGCTTGTCGCGGGAGATCCTCACAGCACCGCCTTATACTTGCGGGCGAGTTCATTCTTCACCTTTTTGAACATCTCCGGATAGCTCGCACCCGTCTTGCGCATATCGTCCTGAAAGGCCTCAAGGATAACGCGTACCTCGTCGTTGATGCGGTCTTCAAGCGAAAGCTCGTCCACCATCGCAGTTGCAACGCGCTCGTTCAAAACTGCGGGTTTCGTGGATTGGATCGCCTTTGCGGCAATCAGGTGTTTCACTGTCTGGCGGGCCAGATATCCTACATAATCCTTGGAAAAAATCATCGCTTTTGGTAAAGGATACACCATGCCCAGCCCATGATTTGGCGGGTTCTGCGCCGCCAGCGGGTTTGCTGATGCGCGAGCGTGGGCTTTCTGCGACAATGCTTCTGATGCAGCCAGATAACCTGAGTACCATCAAGGACGACATGATCGCCTTTATCGCCGGACACGGCATGAGGCGCCTGAACGGCTACGTCACCGAAGAAGTGCCGACCGTGCTGTTTGAAGAAGATGACGCCGACGCCTGGAAGGTCTTTGTCGAGCACGCCAAGGCGGCCGGATCGCCATTTGTGACCATGAGCGAAGTGGTGCTCGAGAAATCTGACCTTGCCATACTGATGGAGCAGCTACGGGACCAGAACTATCCAGAGGACGAAGGGCAGGAGTTCGACGATGCGCAGAGCCTGGTGAAGCATGTCGGCAAACTCGGCTATCTTCAGCTCGGATTTGCCCACCAGGGCGTCATGTTCCTGTTTGAAACTTCAACTGAGTGGTACGAGCGCTTCCAGGAACTGCTCGAAACAGTGACGGACCTGGGCGGGATCGTAGTCGACGACCGCGAAGGCGACGACTGACTGCGGATGAAGATGGACGAGGGTGCACGGGTCGGCGTGATCAATGCAGTCGGTGCGGTCGGTGCGGTCGATGAGCTTCAACGGGAGCCACGATGGAGAGTCCGGTCGTGCGACTCCGCCGCGGCCGAGTCGCTGGCGAAGCAACTCGGATGCCCCTTGCCGATCGCAAAGCTGCTGACCACCCGCGGCATTCTAGACCTCTCCGAAGCCACTGCATTTTTCAACCCGGCCATCGACCATCTTCACGACCCGATGCTGCTGCTCGGCATGGCGGAGGCTGTACAGCGGATCTACGAGGCCGTGGAAGCTTCGGAGCCGATCCTGATCTACGGCGACTATGACGTCGACGGTACCATCGCCACCGTTCTGCTGAAGACCGCCATCGAACGGATCGCGACAAAAGAAAAGCCGGCTCGACTCACCTACCACGTGCCGCATCGCATCCGGGAAGGATACGGGATGCAGACGAACGTCCTTGGGGATGCCGCCGCGGCGGGCACACGGCTGGTCATCAGCGTCGATACCGGCATTCGGGCGTTCGAGGCAGCGAGGGAGGCAAAGGCGCTGGGGTTGGACCTCATCGTGACAGACCATCACTTGCCGGACGAAGCTGCGGGTCTTCCTGAGGCCCTTGCCGTCATCAATCCGGCACAGGCGGCTTGCACCTATCCATTTCCCTCGCTGTGTGGAGCAGCGGTCGCATTCAAGCTCGCTCATGCGCTGCTCGACAGGGCGGCACAGACGGCTGAAGACCGGCTGCGGCTCAACACTGTCCTCATCCCTTCGTTTCTCAAACTGGTGGCAATTGCCACCATCGCCGATTCTGTCCCGCTGGTTGGAGAAAACCGCGTCATTGCGGCACTTGGTCTTCGCGAGTTGCGGAATCCCGTCCAGCCGGGCCTCCGGGCATTGATGCAGGTCGCTCAGATTCCTGGTGACCGCGCACCCACAGCCGCTGAGGTCGGTTTCCGCATCGCACCACGCATTAATGCTGCGGGAAGGATGGACATCGCGAATGATGTAGTGGAGCTGTTCCTGACGCGCAGCTCTGAGCACGCGGCCCTGCTTGCGCAGAAGCTCGACGGCCTGAATACCGATCGCCGCGCTACCGAGGCAGAGGCGCTCGAGACGATCGAAGCGCAGCTTCTTACAGCGAAGGATGGAAGCGGCGAGTATCCAGCACAATGCTTCATTCTGGATGACGCGGACTGGCATCGCGGAGTGTTGGGAATACTCGCATCGCGGATCGTAGACCGAACCGGCCGGCCAGCGCTTGTTGTAACGCACGCCGACGGTGTGGCACACGGCTCAGGCCGCTCCATCGAAGGTTTCCATCTGCTGGAGGCGCTCACGTCAGTCGACAAGGCAGACGGGGACGACGCGGCGGCTGAGCGCGTCTTCACCCGCTTCGGAGGACACGCTCATGCCGTCGGCTTTTCACTGCCAACAAACAACCTCGATCGGCTTCGGCAGCGCATGGCTGCACATACCAGCCTGAACCTGGACAAACTAGTGCGTGGGCAGCGCATGACCTGCGATCTGGAGCTTTCGCTGAGCGAGATCACCGGGGAGTTCTACGACTGGCTGATGCGCTGCGCTCCCTTCGGCAACGCCCACTGCGAGCCGGTGTTTGTTACGTATGGAGCACGTTTGTGCGACGCTCCCCGATTCGTGAAAGAAAAGCACGTCTGTCTCAGGCTGGAACAGGCCGCGGGCACAGGCATCAACGCCATGGGCTGGAGCCGCGCTCTCGACTGGCGGAGCCGGTGCGTAGAGTTGGGGCTGACAAAGGGATCGACTGTAGATCTGGCTTATCGGATAACCAAGAACAATCATGCTCAGTTCGGCGGAATCGAGTTGGAGATCTCGGATTTGACTGCGGCAGATGCTGACCGCGAAAGCAGCCAGTCGCTCGCAACTGCTGCAATGAAGATAGTTGGTTCTTTGCCGGTCGATACGCGTCTTATACACTGAGTCCGGAAACGATGTCGACCAGAGAAAAGACGCGCTCCAATCCGTTGTTTTTGTGGGCTGCGGTCGCTGTCTTCTTGGTTGTAGTGGTTCTGGCGACTCGCTGGTTGACTCGTGAGCGAGTGCCGGTCAGGGCAACGCTCGTAAGCCGGCAAGACCTCGAAAGCACGACCTCGACCAATGGCAAAGTAGAGCCTGTCCATCCCTTTCAGGCCCATGCGGCGGCGCCCGGCGTAGTGCAGCATCTTTATGTAGGTGTCGGCGACAAGGTTAAAGTAGGCACCTTGCTCGTAAAGATGGATGACACGGACATACGGGCACGCCTCGCCGGCTCAGCACTTTCTATTCGTACCGCGAAGGTGGGATTGGAAGCGACTGAGCAGAACGGGACCAAGGAAGAGCAGCTGTCACTCGCCGCGGACATTAGCCGGGCGAAGCTGCAAAAGCAGCAGGCGGCGAGCGACCTTGCCGCCTTGAAGCAGCTTCAGCAGAAAGGAGCAGCGTCGGCAAGCGAGGTGGCTGCCGCCCAGCAAAAGCTGGACAGCGCCAGCAACAGCTTGGACGTGCTGCTGGCGCGCAACAAGGGTCGCTTCAGCGGCTCGGAACTGGCACGCGCGCAACAACAACTCGTCAACGCAGAAGCCGAAGAGGCCGCAGCGAAGCAAAGCTATGCCGGAGCTAACATCCGCTCGCCTATAGCCGGTACCGTCTACTCCGTTCCAGTGCTTGAGTACGACTACGTCCCCGCAGGCGAGGACCTGCTGGATGTCGCCGACTTGAGCCTGATCGAGGTGCGGGCCTACTTCGATGAGCCGGAGATCGGAAAGCTCGCGGTCGGACAGCCCGTAAAGATCGTGTGGGACGCGAAACCCGGCAAGACCTGGCACGGACATATCGACCAGGTGCCTTCAACCGTGATCACGTACGGAACAAGGAACGTAGGTGAGTGCCTGATTACCGTCGACGACGCTCAGGGCGACCTGCTGCCAAACACGAATGTAACTGTCACCGTAACGACCTCGCAGAAGCAAGGCGCACTGAGCCTGCCGCGCGAGGCGCTTCATACAGACGGCGCCCAGAACTACGTCTACCGCATCATCAAAGACAAACTGGTACGGACCCCGGTGCAGCTTGGGCTGGTGAACCTTACACGCGTCGAAATCACCTCAGGGCTGGGCGAGAAAGACGAAGTTGCGATAAATGCCACTACCAACCGGGACCTTGCGAACGGCATGTTCGTGAGAATCGTCGAGTAAACATGGTTCGGTTTGGATTGCTGGCTCTTGTCTGGATGGCATCGCTGCAGACCCCGGGGATCGCTCCGGACGACGGTGCTGCCTTCGCTGCCTTGAGCGACGGCCGGGTCGATGAAGCTGCTCGTTTGCTGCATGACCGCCTGGTCGTGGACGCGCACGATGGCTATGCGCACCAGTTGCTGTGCCGGGTGAACTACGCACAGGACAAAGCAGCCGCAGCAATCCAGGAGTGCGAGGCCGCAGTGGCAGACCGGCCGACCGACAGCACCTCACACCTCTGGCTTGGACGCGCTTACGGTATGAGGGCCTCCAGCGCGAATCCAATCCTGGCGTTTTCCCTGGCGCGCAAGGTAGTTGCTTCGTTCGAGCGCGCAGTGCAGCTGGATCCGGTCAACGTGGCCGCCCTTCGAGATCTCGGTGAATATTATGTGGCAGCCCCGGGCATGGTCGGTGGCGGCATCGATAAGGCAAAGGCGCTCGCAGTGCGGATGATGTCCGTATCACCTACAAAGGCGCATCGGTTGTTGGCGCAAATCGCCGAAAAGAACGGCGACGATGCGACCGCCGAAGACGAGTTCAAGCGCGCGGTGGATGCCCAGAAGTCACCCGAGTCGTATGTCGATCTCGCGCAGTTCTACCATGGCCGAAAGCAGTACGACCGGGCCGCAGTTGCCATTGAAGCTGCGATGCGCCTTGACCGGCCGCGTGACGCCGCAGCCGTCGATGCGGCAAGCATCCTGATCGCGGAAGACCGATCGCTTCCCCAGGCAAAGCGGCTGTTGCGCGAATACCTGGCGTCCCCCGGCAAGTCCGACGCGGCACCGGCGTTCAAAGTGCATGTGCAGCTGGGTGAGGTCCTCAAAAGAACGGGTGATGCGGCAGGCGCTGACTCTGAGTACCGTGCGGCACTCGATCTTGCGGGCGGGTTCGCTCCAGCGCGAAAAGCGATCGCTGCATTAAACGTGCCGAATCAGGCGATGCAGCCTGCTCTGCCGATGGGGGTCGCGCGTTGATCGGGGCGGTAGCGGGACGGCGCGATACCATTGTTCCCGAACGCAATCAGAGAGGCTTTGAACGGCGCATGCTCCGCTCTTTCCTGAGATTCTTCCTTCTTCTCTCGGTCTACGTGGGAGCGCCCGAGCTCGAGGCGCAAATCTCCTTTTCGTCCGCGATCGACCTTGCGCTTCGCAGCGATCCTCGCGTGAAATCTGCAGAAGCGAGCGTGGCTAAGGCACAGGCGGCATACAGGCAGACTCGGGACGCATTTGTACCTACCGCCACCGCGAGCGGCGGATATGGAACTTCAACCGGGGTCCCCCTTGGAGTTCCAGTGGTCTTCAGCTTGGCGAGCCAATCTATGCTGTTCAGCTTCGCTCAACGCGATAATGCGCGCGCCGCCGAAGCCGGTCTGGAAGCTGCGACTTTGGGTATGCGCGAGACCCGCAACGCGGTGGCCGAGGACGTCGTGCTGACTTATCTCGATCTCAACACTCTGCAACAGAAGCAGGCTGCGATGGCAGAGGAGTTCGGCTTTGCAAATCAACTCGTCACCATTGTGCAAGAGCGCCTGGACGCGGGCAAGGACACCCGGCTGGAGCTGCTTCAGGCACGGCGAACCGCCGCACAGATCCGCATTCAAAAACTGCAGCTTGAGGATGATCTGGCAGTTGCGTCCGATCATCTATCGCGGATCATAGGGCTTCCGGGGAACAGGCTGACGGCAGTGGCTTCGTCGGTGCCGAGCGTGCCGGGTGTAAGCGCGCTCTCTGCTCCGTCCGCTCCCGCCGATAGCTACGGTGTACAGGCGGCATTCGCGATGGCGCGAAGCAAGCAGAAGCTGGCGTTCGGCGAAGCCCGCTATCGCTTCAGACCACAAATCGGTTTTGGCGCGAACTACAGCCGCATCAACACGAGCCAGACGAACTACGTGGATTATTATCCGGGTTTCAACCAGAAGAGCCTCAGCGCCGCTTCCATTGGCATCGAGATTAAGCTGCCGCTCTACGATCGCGGACAGGAGGACCGCGCCCGGGAGTCGGAGGCCGAAGCACGGCGGGCACAATATGACGCGGAAGACCGACGAAACCAGTTCCTTGATGGCAGGTCCAAGCTGCAGCACAGCGCCCGCGAACTCTCCGCGCGCACCGAGTTGGCAGAGATCGACCGTGACCTAGCGCAGAACCAGTTGGACGTGATTCTGGTTCAGCTGACGGAACAGGGCGTAAACTCCGCCTCGCCTCCGACGACGCCAAAGGACGAACAAAACGCACGTCTGCAGGAGCGTGCACGCACCTTAGATCTTCTTGAAGCCCAAAGTCAGTTGCTGCGCATACAGATCAACCTGTTGCGGCAGACTGGACAACTCGATGCTTGGCTCCAAGAAGTTGCGGACAAGTCGGTCTTGCCCTCCGCGCCTCCATCGGCAACGCTTCAGAGCAAGCCATGATCGTTTCAGCGTGCCTATGTCCAACGCCTACGCGCGAAAGAGCATAGGTTCACCAGGTTCCTCAACCCGCCACTTCAGCCCTGATCATGTGAGCAGCGGTGGTAAACTACAAGGTAGTGATGAAGCCACTCAAAACACTGTTTCTGAACCCGCCGTCCTTCGAAAATTTTGATGGTGGTGCCAGCTCCCGCTGGCCCGCCGTACGCGAGATCGAATCGTACTGGTACCCAGTCTGGCTCGCCTATCCCGCCGGCATGCTGGAAGGCTCGAAGCTGCTCGACGCGCCGCCGCACCACGTCACCGCGGACCAGACCATTGAGCTGGCGAAGAGCTATGAGTTCCTTGTGCTCTTTACCTCGACTGTCGGTTGGGCCGGCGACCACGCGCTCGCCGAGGCGATCAAGCGCGCCAATCCCGCGATCAAGATAGCGTTTGTAGGACCGCCGGTCACGACCGATCCGGATCGTGCTTTGAACGAGTGCCCTGCCATTGACTTCGTCTGCCGCCGCGAGTTCGACTTCTCCGTCGTTGAGTTTGCGAACTACAAGCCGCTGAACGAAATCCTCGGCATCAGCTACAAGGACGAGCACGGGGTGATCCAGCACAACCCCGACCGGCCACAGGTCGAAGATCTGGACGCCATGCCATGGGCCACCAAGATCTACAAGCGGGACATGGACGTGACCCGCTACAACGTCCCCTTCCTGCTGCATCCTTACATCGCGCTCTACTCGACCCGCGGCTGCCCGGCACAGTGCACCTTCTGCCTTTGGCCGCAGACGCTCTCTGGCCACGCCTGGCGCAAGCGGTCGACCGATGATGTCGCGGCGGAATTGAAGTGGGCCAAGGAGAACTTCCCGAACGTCAAGGAGTTCTTCTTCGACGATGACACCTTCAACATCCAGAAGGCGCGAACGGTCGAACTCTGCGCGAAGCTCAAGCCGCTTGGTCTGACCTGGTCGTGCACCTCCCGCGTCACCACCGATCGTGAAACCCTGAAGGCCATGAAGGAGGCCGGCTGCCGCCTGCTTATCGTCGGCTTCGAGTCCGGCGACCCCCAGATCCTCAAAAACATTAAGAAGGGTGCCACGGTTGAACGCGCGCGCGACTTCGTGAAGGACTGCCATGACCTCGGCCTCATCATTCACGCCGACTTCATCCTCGGCCTGCCGGGCGAGACCAAGCAGTCGATCCGCAACACCATCGACTTTGCCAAGACCCTCGACTGCGAGACCATCCAGGTCTCGATCGCCCATGCCTACCCCGGCACCGAGTTCTACGACTTTGCCCACAAGAACGGCTTCATCACGAACGAGAGCATGGAAGACGGCGGCGGCCACCAGATGGCACACATCGAGTACCCCGGCCTGCCCGTCGAGTACGTCATGGAGATGGTGCACAAGTTCTACGACGAATACTACTTCCGCCCCAAGGCAGCAGCCCGCGTGGTCTGGAAAGCGATCGTCAACCGTGACGTGCCCCGCCTCTACGTCGAAGCGAAATCGTTTATGAAGCTGCGCGCGCAGCGGAACAAAGCATCGCGCGCCAAGAAGGAAGAGAATGCCCTTAAGGCGCAGGAATCAGTCAGCATGAACGCGTGACGCGTTCGCGACTCTCATCTCCGGGCGGTCAGGCACTTTGCTGACCGCCTCGTCTTCTTTTCGACGGTTCTTTCGACGTCTTCTTTTGCCAATTTAGGCCCTTCTAGACGCAATCCGCGCTTGCAAGCACTTCATGCATAAACGCCATCTTTCCGGCTCCGCCCCATGAAGCATACTCTTACCTCCAACCGATACCTCATCCTCCTGGCGGTCATGCTCTGCGCATCCGTGGGAGACACGCTGCTTTCGCATGGTATGGGTCAAGTTGGCCCCGTCTCGATCCACAACCTTCGGCTGCTTCTCGTGGCCTTGAGAAACCCTTGGGTCATCGCCGGAATTACTCTGCTGATCGGCTTCTTCGCCAGCTACCTCACTGCACTGAGTTGGGCCGATCTTACCTTCGTGCTTCCTTCCACCGCGTTTGGATATGTCGTGGTCGCTCTGCTGGCGAAGTACTGGCAGCATGAGACGATCTCGCCGCTGCGCTGGCTTGGCATACTGCTTATCGTCTGCGGCGTAGGTTTCGTTGCGAATGGCCCCTCGCTGACGCAGCACCCGGCGAAGACCGAGCCGCTATGACGCTCGCCTCCACCTTCGAAAGCTGGACCGCAATCACCACCGTAGCCGCCACCGCCGTGGCCGGAGACATCCTCACCGCGGGCGCGATGCGCCGCCTCGGCGACCTCGACGATATCCGCGCAAAGTCGGGACTCTTCGGCGCGATCAAAGCGGTACTCGCCAGTCCCATGTTTATCGCAGGCGTCTGCTCGATGGCGCTCAGCTTCTTCACGCTGCTCTTCACGCTAAGCGTTGTGGATGTGTCGCTGGCCACCCCGGCGAGTGCCGCGATGACCTACATCGGAAATGCCTTTGCGGCGAAGTTCTTTCTGCATGAGAATGTAGACCGGCGGCGATGGATCGCGGCGATCTTTGTCTGCGTAGGGGTCATTCTGCTGGCAAAGTGAAAGGCCTTTGACTCTGCTCGTGAAAGAGAAACAGAACCTGCCGGCGAGTCCCGACGCGAAAGTGCTCTGGCGAAAGCGAGTAGGTTGCATGGATTCCAGTGGTAGATTTCGTTCATGCACCTCGTCTTTGTCTACGGTCTTCCCGCAACCGGCAAGCTGACTGTTGCACAGGAGCTTGCGAAGATCACGGGCTACAAGCTCTTCCACAACCACCTTGTCGTCGATCTGCTTCTGTCTGTATTCGACTTTGGAACGCCGCCTTTCGTTCAGCTGCGTGAAGAGATTTGGCTGTCTGTGTTTGAACAGGCTGCCCGCAGCCAGTTACCGGGAATGATCTTTACTTTTAACCCGGAGACTACAGTCCGACGTGATTTCGTCCCCACAGTAATCCGAGCGGTTGCAAGGACCGGTGGGACAGTAGACTTCGTCGAGTTGATCTGCCCGATCGAAGAGCTGCAATCGCGCCTGGGCAGCCCATCGCGCCAGCAGCATCGGAAGCTAAGCTCGGTCGCGCAGTTTGCAGATCTGCATGCCGCGGGCACATTCGACACCTCACACATGCCGAAGCCCTTCGTCACCATAGACACAAGCCGGCATGCTCCTGGAGAAAGCGCTCACCTGATTCGTGCCGCACTCTTCAGCGAAGCCTCGACTTAACGAACAAATCGTTATTGAACCGGAATCTCTATCGAATGAGGATCGGCATCAGCCCGGAGGCGGGCAGCTCCGGTGCAAGATAGCGCTTCGGGTCTCCCATGAGCGAGCCGGCAGCAAGCCGGCCGCTGCGCACCGCGCCCTCCATCGTTGACGGCCACTCTGTAGCTGTCCAGTCGCCGGCAAGGTAAAGCCCCGGCCACTGCGTCTTCTGCGCTGGCCGGAAGCGGTCCATTCCTGGGGCGACGGAGAAGGTAGCACGGGCTTCTTTCAACACGCCAGATTTGAGGAGCGTGGCCGATTTTACCGTAGGGAACAGCAAAGCTAACTCACGCAGTGCGGAGGCGAGTATTTCTTCCCTGCTCTGCTTCAGTTCAGCCCACGATGCGCTGATTACGAGCTCGAGATACGTCCCGCGATCCGCCGCCCATCGCCGTATGCGGGACTTGTTGAAGATCCATTGAATGCGCGTGTCGAGCAGCACAGCATGGTCGAGATCGACCACGTCGCGGTCGTACCATAGATGAATTGTGGTGATTGGGGCCGCGATGAAGTGGTTTATGGCGGCGACCACATCTTCGCTTCCGGGCAATGACGAGAGGATGCTCTGCGTCTGTTTGAAGTCCACTGCGAGAACAACGTTCGCTGCCTGGTATACCGCATCTTCAGTGGTCACGAGCCATTGGCCGTCCGCCGCTTGCTCGAGTCTCGTCATACTGGCTCTCGTTTGTACATTCACACCTTGCAACTGCGCTGATCTTGTCAGTGGACCAAGCCACTCACTCAAGGGCAATACCGGGATACCGAATCGTCCGGCTGCCGCAGAACGCAGGAAGAGTTCGTGAAACAGCTTTCCCGCATACTTGGTCGAGCAGTTCTCGAATCCATCGTTCAAAGCGGCCAATACGACAGGCTCCCAGAAATGCCGAATCGCCCGGTCGGTTTGTTTCGCCCGCTTCAGCCAGCACGCGAAGCTCTCCGCGTCGTCTGCCGGATAACCCCGTAAGAAGTGCATTAGGCCGCGTGCAATCGCAGCTTTGTCGCCGATGCTCAGCATGGGCGCCCGCAGGAAGCTCATCGTTTGATGCGATGGCGCGGGCAACATTCCGGGCTTCAAGCGGGTTCGATGGCAATTCGGCTCAACGAAGAAGAATTCGTCGTACCAGCGGATCGTCTCCGATGCCTTCGCCTGCTGCATCAGTTCGACCAGATTTGTGCAGCAGCCCAGGACGACATGCTGCGAGTCGACGATCTCCTGAAGTGCGGGATGGGGATACGAGTATGCTCTGCCCCCAAGATTTGGCCTGCGATCGAGGAGAGTTATGCTGGCACCGACGCTGGAGAGCGCAAGCGCGGCGGCAGTTCCGGCCAGCCCGCCTCCTACGATCACAACATCTTGCCGGATCTTCTGAGTCACGCGAGCACGCGGTCGCGCATCGACTTGGCGAATCCAATCGCAAGAATCGAGAGTTTACGGAATGACGAAACCCGGACCCGAGTCGAAAAAACATCGAACCCTGCCTTGGTGATGCAGCCCAGCAACTCCCGATAGATCGTGACCAGCACCCACATCGCTGCCCGACTGTCGCGATCAAGCAGCGGGATCAGCTGGTCCGCGGCGCGGTAATACTCCTGCGCACGCCTCGCCTCCAGGGCAAGCACAGGAGCGACAGTCTTGGGAGGCATGGCACCCGACGCTGTCAGCACGAGCTGTCGTACCTGGATGCCCGCGGAGGCGAGGTCATCGCAAGGAATGTAGATCCGCTGGCGCTCGACGTCTTCCTTCACGTCGCGGAGTATGTTGGTCAACTGAAAGGCGATGCCGACCTGCTCTGCGAGCAACTCTGCCCGCGTGTCGCTATAGCCGAAGATGCGGATGCAGACCAGCCCAACCACCGACGCAACCAGGTAGCAGTATCGGTAAAGGTCATCGAACCGTTCGTAGATATAGATGGCAGGCGGAACGTTACCGCGCAGATCGCTCGCCCGGATCTCCGGCACCTTGATAACACCTGGAGCAGCGTCTTCGAGGTCCAGCTTTGTCCCGCGGATTAGTTCTTCGAGCAACTCGTCCGTTATAGCGAACCGTTGCTGCGTGTCCCGCACCGCGACGAAGACGGGATCCTCTCCCCCGTCCGACGAAACACGCCAGGCGGCCATCCACTGCGCCATAATGATGCGCCGCTCGGCGATACTAAGCGACTCATCGTCCGCGATGTCGTCCGCTTTGCGCATGAACGCATAAATAGCGCACATGGCGTTCCGCTTCGGCTTCGGCAATACACGGAAGGCGTAGTAGAAATTCTTTGCCTCGCGCTTGGCGATCGCTTCGCAGACGATGTAAGCAGCTTCAATCGCCTCCGGAGCCGCTTGGACTTGAATGGGAGCAGCAGTCTTCATCGGCCGGCCCCCGCAAATTTTCCCCAAAGCGCGCTCGCAAGAAGACTTGCTTTCTTCGTCTTCGAGACTTCGGGGCGATGGCTGAGGGTGTTGTAGTCCTGTGCGACGATAGCGTCGAGAATCGACTCGCCGCCTTTGCGGAAAAGATCCAGCACGACTGCGAGATCGCGATCGACATGGCGGGTGATCTCGCCGCCTTCACGCAGCATAGTACGGGTCAATGCGACCAGATGCTCCATCAGGCTTCGAAAGTGCGGCGTAAATCTCCGCATCTCCAGGTCGCTGTCGGACACGCCGAATCGCTGCATCAGATCGCCGGGAAGATAGCGCCGCCCGCGCTGCCAATCCTCAGCTACATCTTGCCAGAAGTTCGCCAATTGCAGCGCGGTGCACACCTTGTCCGAGAGCACGGCGATCGCCTCCTGGGGATAGCCGGACATGAGAAGAACAAGGCGGCCTACAGGATTCGCCGAGTCGCGTGAGTACGCCTCAAGCTCTGCAAGAGAGTCATACCGCGTCTTGATCTGATCGAGCCGGAAGGCGGCGAGGAGATCGTGGAACAGCTGGCGCGGCAGATTGTGGGCTTCTACAGTTTCGCGCAGCGCGATGAACACCGGGTGCCGCGATTCTTGCGGCGAATCGTAACACTGGTCCAGCAGCACGCCCCAAGCCTCGAGCAGGCGAGTTGCCGTCTCGACGTCCGCAACCTCGTCGCCGAGATCGTCCGAGACGCGGCAATAGGCATAGACGCTTTCGAAGTGTGGCCGGAGCTTCTTGGGCAGAAACCAAGTGGCTACGTGAAAGTTTTCGTAGTGGCTCGCGGTAAGCTTACGGCACCACGCTTTGGCCTCGTCCAAAGTAGGTCTGATCGCCGGCAAGCGGTACTCTGCGGGCGCTCCGTCAAGTTGGTCCGCGGTTTCCCCGGCGAGCGGCGCAGCGCCCAGCATCGTCGAGGCAGTCATCGCGCGACCTCCACACTCCCGGCTTCTACTAGTTCGGATTCATTCGCAGCACCGCCGTTAGGAAACACGGCGGTCTTGATGTCAGAACGCATAGCATGACGCGACCGCGTCAGCATCTTATGAAACAGGCCTGGGAGATCGAGCAGCGTCGCGCGACCGGTAATGTATTCCGCTGAATTAAACCGCCCGCTGGTGAGCAGTTCGAAGGCAGTCCGGCAGGCAGCCGGAGTATGGTGGAAGCTGGCTTTGAGAGTGATATCTCCGTAATGCAACCGATTGGTGTCGAGCGTCACGCGGGTCCCCGATGGCGGTCCTCCGAAGAAGTTCACGGTACCGCCCTTCCGCACCATGTCAACTGCCCAACCCCACGTCAACGGAGTGGCGACCGCTTCTATCACAGAATCCGCGCCGCGCTGACCGGGGGTAAGCGCACGCGCCGCGCCGACCACATCCTTCTGCTCGCCGATGAGCAGAACTTCAGCAGCTCCGAACAGACGCGCAGCGGCGACCTGGTCCTCGCGCTTTACTACGGCTATCACATGGATGCCCGCAATCTCCGCAACGTGCATGAACATGAGGCCAATCGGTCCCGCGCCGAGAACGATCATGGTGTCACCAGGCTTCGCCGCCGTCTCTTCCAGACCGCGCACAACGCAGGCCAGCGGTTCCGTCAGTGCAGCATGCTCGAACTCTACATGTGCCGGAATCGAAAGGGTGTTCTTCTCGACGATCCGTGCTGGGATCCGGATGTACTCGGCATAGGCGCCATTGTTGAAGAGGAGATCCTCGCATAGGTTCTGCTGGCCATGCAGGCAGAAGAAGCAGGCGTCGCATGGAGCGGAGTTCAGCGCGACCACTCGGTCGCCTGCCCGAAAGTTCTTAACGCCCGCGCCAACAGCGGAGACGCTGCCCGCCAGTTCGTGACCGAAAGGAATGGGCGGCTGCAACATTACCGCATGGTAGCCGCGCCTGTAGACCTTCAGGTCGGTCCCACAAGTCAGAGCCGCAGCCACCCGGATTACGATCTCCCCGGGACCCGGATCAGGCACCGGCACCCGTTCAAGGCGCAGGTCTTCTTTTCCATGAAGAACTGCAGCGAGCATTTGTTGCGATCCGGTCATTCTCTCTCATTTTCTCACTGATGCGCCGCGGATGGGGCGATGGTTCGAGGACGGGTTCGACCGGAGGAAAACCCCGTCGCTCCTGCGAGTCAACCAGCCGACGGGCGCATCTGATAAAGTGAGCGAATCCATGCCCCTTGTCTCCCCAGATGTCTTTCTAAAACAACAGGTCTCTGCCGTGCAGGAGTATTCGCTTCTGACTGGCCGCGCCGTGGCCAACATCTTTACCGGGCCGCACTATTGGGATGACGTGTTCACGCAGATGGATTCGATCGGGGTAGGATCGCTGCCGATCGTGATCCTGACTGGCTTCTTCACCGGCTGCGTTCTGGCCCTCCAGTCCGCTGCGTCGCTACAGGCCTTTGGCGCAATCAGCATGACCGGGACGCTGGTCGCACTTTCGATGGTGAAGGAGCTTGGCCCGGTCCTGACCGGCCTGATGATCTCCGGACGCAACGCCTCCGGCATGGCGTCTGAACTCGGATCAATGAAGGTGACCGAGCAGATCGACGCGATGCGTGCCCTGGGCACCGATCCACTCAGAAAGCTGGTCACACCCCGGCTCATCGCCACGGTGTTTATGCTGTTCTTCCTGACGATCGTCTCTGATGCCGTCGGCATCGCCGGAGGCGCCATGGTGAGCGTGGCGCTCCTCGGTTTGAACTTCTCCTCGTACTTCCATACGTCTTATCAGTCGCTCCACATTGCCGCGATTGTGCAGGGCCTGGTGAAGCCGCTCTTCTCCGGCTTCATCATTGCAACGGTCGGATGCTACTTCGGTATGAGCACCAAAGGAGGCACGCAGGGCGTTGGCCGCGCCACGACCCAGGCGGTCGTCATCTCTTCCGTGTTCATCATCATTGTTGATTTTCTCGTCAGCCGGGCCATGCTCGGCATCTTTGGCAACCAGTAATCTATGGCTACCGCACCGGTGATCAACGAGTCACGGGCAGACGGTCTCCGGCAGGAGGGCGACGGTCCGGTCGTCGTTTTCGAAAACGTCACGATCAAGTTCGACGTCAAGCCGGTGCTCGAGGACATCTCCTTTTCCGTTGCCCCGGGAGAAACCCGAATCATCCTCGGACCTGCCGGATGCGGCAAGTCCGTCCTTATGAAGCTGGCGAACGGTCTGATCTGCCCGGACCAAGGCTCCATCAAGGTCTTCGGGCAAGACGTGACGAAGATGCGCGAGGTCGATCTATACAGGCTGCGCTCGCGCATTGGCATGGTCTTTCAAGAGTCTGCTCTCTTCGATTCGCTCTCGGTCGAAGATAATGTCGCATACCGGCTACACGAAGAGAAGGTTCCCGAAGACGAGTCTCACACGCGCGTAGTCGAAGCATTGAAGTTTGTCGAGCTTGAGCAGGCCATCGCCAAGTTTCCTTCGGAATTGTCCGGAGGAATGCGACGCCGTGTCTCGATCGCCCGCGCGCTGATCACAAAGCCCGATCTGATCCTCTACGACTCGCCCACCGGCGGCCTCGATCCAATCACGTCGACTACGATTGTCGAACTGGTGATCAAGCAGAGAGATGTCTCGCATACAACATCGCTCCTTATCACCCACCGCCTTCAGGATGCCTTTACCCTTGCGATGAACCGCTATGATCCGCAAAGCGGCCACATGGAGCGCATCCCGGATAACGGCATCGATCCAAGTACCAAGTTCCTGGTCCTTAACGAAGGTAAGGTGGTCTTCGACGGCTCAACCGAAGAACTGGTGCATTCCGACGACCCGTGGATCAAGGAATACCTGATGTAGGCGCGTCTACTCGCGACGCCCTTTCTGCCATTCGGCGTATGAGATGCGCGGCATAGTGAAGAACGCGTTGCGCGTCTTCACATAAGAGCCAAGCCCGTTCATCCGGCCAATCGCATGAAGCTCTTCCGAAAGGATGTACGGCCCGGCAGGATCAATAAAGCGATCTTCCACGTACATTGCAACTACTTTGCCCAACACAATCCGTGAATTACCAATCTCGGTCGTGCTGAACTCGATGCACTCCAGTGCCGCGTGGGCCTGCCTGATGCGAGGCACTTTGATGAGGTGAGACGGCGAGGTTTCCAAACCCGCCATCTCAAGTTCGTCTATCTCAGCCGGGAAGTCAGTGGCGCAGATGTTCATCTGCGCAGCAAGATCTTCTGTGACCACGTTCACGACAAACTCGCGAGTGCGACGTATGTTGCGCGCAGTGTCCTTAGGAACAAACTCTCCACCCGGACGATTCATCACGCCGAGCGCAACAATCGGCGGATCGGTGCAGAGGTAGTTATAGGCGCTATACGGCGCAGCGTTCAGGCGGCCCTCCTCGCTCAGGCTGGTCACCAGCGCGATCGGTCGCGGCGCAACCAGACCAATTAAGAGGTTGTAGACCTGGTTCGCTTTCAACGTTTCCACTTCATAGTGCATTTACGTCCCTCCGGCTTGAACGCACACAAAAGCGTCGCCTGCCCTAATGTGAGCACAGAGTCATAGATGCCGCTCGTGAAACAATGTCGCTGGGGCGTTCCACACGTTCCAGTTCTTCCAGGTTGTGGTGGAAGAACTTCGAAGGGTAACTTCCAGGGTGATGGTTCCGGTCCGACGGGTTCGCAGTTCGATGTTTGTTGTTGCGGTTTTGTTGGGCTGCCCTTCCGCTACACTTCCCCAAGCCGTAAAAACAGCCAGTCTTTTTCTGCCAGAGACGCCGCAACCACAATGGGCGACGGTCAGCGTTGCAGATCTCGCGGAAACAGCGGAGCCATCGACCTCACTAGACAGGGAGGTACAGGTCCAGGCCGATCGTCAAAGGCCAAGCGCACAGGACCAGGCCCTGACCGACGAGCAGAAGAAGCGAGCAGCCGAAGAGGAGTCGCAGCGCGAACTGCACCAGCGCCTGGGTGGCGTGGTGCCGAACTTCAACGCCGTGCTGAACGGGAGCACGTTGCCGCTTACTCCAAAGCAGAAGATGCGGGCGTCCTTCCGCAGCGCGATCGATCCATACCAGTTCGGTCTTGCATTTGTGACGGCCGGGTACGGCCAGGCCACTGACTCGCACAGCTCGATCGACCCAAACGGCACGCGTCACGGCTATGGCCAGGGCTGGGCGGGGTTCGGGGAGCGGTACGGTGCTAACTACGTGGACCAGTTCAATGGCACGATCATCGGGAACGGTGTCCTGCCCGTCCTGCTTCACCAGGATCCTCGCTACTTCCGTATGGGAACAGGCGCTTTCTCGAAGCGTTTTTTCTACTCGCTCACTACAACCGTTCGCTGCAAGAGCGACAAAGGCAGATGGCAGCCGAACTACTCGAACGTTCTAGGAAATCTGGTATCGGGCGGAATATCCAACCTTTACTATCCCAGAGCGGACCGCGGCGCGGCATTGACGATTGAGCAAGGCATGACGGTCACTGCCGAAGGGGTTATCGGCGCGCTTCTGATTGAATTCTTCCCGGACGTTCAGCAGCACTTTCGCCGCAAGCATGAGGCGAAGCCCTAAGCTGGACACGCTGGTCTGCTTCCGTCCAGAATGTCTACTTGGCTGTCGAACTTTTCGGTGGGTCAGCCGGAAGCGTGTAGATTACCTCCCCGGGCCGGGTGTAGTGCAGCCCCTCACGGGCCTGCTGTTCAATTGCGCTCGGATCGGACTGCAAGCGGTCGACGTGGCCCTTCAGCCTCGCATTTTCTCTCTCCAGCGTACCCAGTTCCCCATCCAGCGTGTGCGCGTCCATCCGCTTCTGCTGGTAGGCGAGCAGCCCATTCTGCCCGAAGACAACGTGGTAGCCCAACCCGATCGCCAGCACGCCGGCCGCGACCGTCGCAATCTTCCTCCGCACACCATAGATGCCGTAACGAAGACGGTCCATGGAGGACTCGCTGTTTGCTGTCACTGTTTTCTTTGCGGGAGACATGCCTCGATCATACGAATAAGTGCATTCTGCAGCGTCGTGAACGCACGGGGGCGAACCAAGGACATAACGGACCGGCCTGAAACGGGAACAATCCCACGAAAGTGCGCTCCAGGCCTCTCGTCGATACCGGAAAACTGCACAAGCTGCACCGCTGAGTTGGTATTCTCGAAGGCACGGTGCGCCTTCTCGTCGCCATCTCGGCCGTATGTTTCTGCGCTGCGCTCTGGCTCACGCTTTCCTTGGCGCGCGGCGTTCGCGTGACGCGGCATCGGGAGAGAAGGCGCGGACAGCCGGAGCTCCTCGGCGAGTTCTTCGAGGCGGGCGAGTTTCGTACCCCACGACCGCTTCGGTTGGTTCAGGAGAAGCGATCGAAGCCGCGGCAAGGCCAAGCGGAACCGATTCCGGCCAAGCCAGCTTCAGAGGGCAGCTTTCGCGTGCCGTCTTCTGCCGGTACTGCGCCTGATCGGTCCGAACCTCAGGTCATCGCGCCCCGGCACGATTCGAAGCTACGGCTTGTGACGGCTCCTGCACCGTCCCGTGCACGAAGCGCAGCCGCGCCGTCTGCTGCTTTACAAGCGGAGAGTGTGGTGTCTGAAGCGGATACAGCAAAGCGAAAGTCTCCCCAGCCGGTGCGTGCCTCAGGCTTTCGGCGGATTGACCTGTCGCAGTACACCCAGGACATGGGCGATCTGACTGACCCATATACTCACCCTCTGCGTGGCTCAGGCACGCAGGGCCCGCCCGCCAAGAACAGCTGACTTTCCCCGCAAGTACAGCCGACTTTTGCCCGCAAGTACAGCCTCAAAAACACTTCTGTTCCTTCATCTGGTCAAGCTCCGATACACTCGAAGCCGTAGACTTGGAAGAGAGGAGTCCTTCATGCAATCTGCCGCGCCAGTCCACGTCAGTGTCACCCGGCCTGAGACCGCTCTGTTTCTTCAATCCTGGCCTGCGAGGGCTTTCGCAGTCGTCTCAGCCACTGCCTTCGTCGCCGGGTGCGCGCACGTCTCGCTGCCGCTGCCTTTTACGCCCGTGCCGTTGACTTTGTCTGATTTTGCGGTCCTCGTTGTGGGCCTGGTCCTCGGTCCCGTTCTGGGCTTCTTTGCGCTGGTGCTTTATCTCGCTGAAGGCGCTCTGGGTCTCCCGGTCTTCAATCCAATCGGCCTTGGAGGGGTAGCGCAGTTGATGGGGCCAACTGCCGGATACCTCTTCGCTTATCCATTTGCGGCGGCCACAGCCGGGATTGCAACTCTGTGGATGAAAAAAGGAACTTCCGCATTCACCGCGGCCTCCACGACGGGAGCGGCGGCAAGCACGCTGATCTTAGCTTCCGGCGCCGCATGGATCGCGCATCTTCGCCTTCTAAGCCCCGCCGCAGCGTGGACCGTGGCGGTCGCCCCGTTCCTCTTCGGAGCAGGAGCGAAAATCGTCGCTGCGTCCGGCGTATACGCTTGGACACGCCGCTGGATCCGCCCTTGATCTCATTCAGCTAAGGCTGTTCTCATCAATCTGTTCGTGCGCTCATCGGCACATGAGACGTACCCCTGCACAGGCCTGACCCGAAAAGGAACAACCGCAAATGACTGCTACAGACACTACAATCCAGGAAATCAGCATCGCGCACAGCCCCGACTCCGATGACGCGTTCATGTTCTACGGGCTTGCCACCAACAAGGTGCGCGTACCGGGATATAAATTTTTCCATACCCTCCAGGACATTGAAACGCTGAACCATCTTGCCATCAACGAAGCTTTCTACGACGTCACCGCGATCTCTTTCCACGCATACCCCTTCCTGCAGGACAAGTACGCGCTGATGGCATGTGGAGGCAGTGTCGGCGACGGCTATGGCCCGATGATCGTGGCAAGCCGCAAGTTCTCGCTCGATGAGGTCAAGAAGATCAAGATTGCCGTCCCGGGAACGCTCACAACGGCATACCTCACGCTCAAGCTCTTCGCACCGGAGATCGAAACCGTCACCGTACCATTCGACAAGATCATGCCTGCAGTTCTCGCCGGCGAGTTTGATGCTGGCCTGATCATCCACGAAGGACAGTTGACCTATTCCATAGACGGTCTTTCGAAGATCATCGATCTTGGACAATGGTGGCGCGAAGAGACAGGTCTTCCCCTTCCCCTCGGAGGCAATGCCATCCGCCGCTCACTCGGTGAAGAAACAATGCTGACCACGACCAACGCGCTCCGCGACAGCATCCAGCATGCGCTGGACAATCGAGAGGCAGCGCTCGAGTATGCCATGCAGTTCGCGCGCGATCTGGACACCAACCTCGCGAACCGCTTTGTTGGGATGTACGTGAATGATCGCACTCTGGACTATGGCGAAGACGGCAAGCTTGCAATCCGTAAACTGCTGGAGATGGGCCACGATCGCGGAATCATTCCGATAAAGGCGAGTGTCGACTTCATCGGCTAGTCGGCTCTACGCCGCTGCTGCAATGCCAGAACGCGCGTCCACCCTGTGCTATCCTTTAGGAGTTGCACAGGCAAAACGCTGAATCCGAGCGTTTGAGCGCGTTGTCGCAACAGCGGTCTCTTCCTTAGAGAGCCGCCGGCTCTCCCAAATGGACGCGTAGCTCAGTTGGTAGAGCATTCGACTCTTAATCGACTGGTCGTAGGTTCGATCCCTACCGCGTCCACCACACTCCTCTTCTGTACCCGCTCGCATATTGGGAGCCCTAGGCCAAACTGGGCTCGACACTGAACCGGGCCGCGCTTCCAGCCATATCCGAGAGTCAGAAGGTTGCGGCAGAGGGCCAGGCCTGAGTGGACGACCCGCGAAAGAGATACACTGCCGACTGTTCTTGTTCTCTAACTTCGAGACTGGCTCCTGGCTCCTGAGGCACAGGTGAGGGACGGGTCGTCTTGGTCGTTTAGCTAAATCGGTTTACTACACTGGTTTTGCTTGATTAAAGTCGTGCGGTCTCTCTATATTGGTGGGCGTTCCGCCATGACCACAATCCGCACCCTACTGCAGTTCGCCCATGCGGCCGACTTCGACCGATTCGTCTGCGACGACCACCACGGGCCAGCAACATCTAGGAGAATCCTGTGAAGCTCCCTCTGAAACGATCTCTCGTCGCGGCCGCCTGGTGCTCCGCGACACTCCTCTCCGCTACGGCGCAGCAGGATATCGCGCATATGCCCTTCATGAATCCGCAGCTTGCCCCCGAAGCACGTGCGACGGACCTGGTACATCGGATGACGCTCGCCGAGAAGGCATCGGAGATGCAGAACAACTCCGCCGCCGTGCCGCGCCTAAACATCCCGGCCTACCAGTGGTGGAGCGAGGCT
The DNA here is from genome assembly GCA_964658395.1 of uncultured Granulicella sp. GTDB lineage: Bacteria > Acidobacteriota > Terriglobia > Terriglobales > Acidobacteriaceae > Edaphobacter. The sequence continues at coordinate 51,405 of CAZZYQ010000003.1, forward strand.
CTCCACGGTGTGATCAACGAAGGTGTGACCGAGTACCCTGAGCCGGTCGGGCTGGCCGCCACCTTCGACACCGCAGGCATTCACACCATGGCCGCGCAGATCGGCATCGAAGGCCGGATCAAGCATGTGCAGAACCTTCGGGAGGGCCACACCGGCATCATGGGAGGCCTCGATTTCTGGTCGCCCAACCTGAACATCTTTCGCGATCCGCGCTGGGGGCGTGGGCAGGAGACCTACGGCGAAGATCCATTCCTGACCGGTCGCATGGGCGTGGCCTATGTGACCGGCTTGCAGGGCGACAATCCCAAGTACTACCTGGGCATCGCAACGCCCAAGCACTTCGCCGTGCATAGCGGCCCTGAACCAACCCGCCACTTTGCCGACGTCGACGTGAGCAAGCACGACGAGGTGGATACCTACCAGCCCGCCTTTCGCGCCGCCATCGTGGAGGGCAAGGCTGGCTCGGTGATGTGCGCCTACAACGCGATCAACGGCGAGCCAGCCTGCGCAAACCAGTACCTTCTGCAGGACCAGTTGCGAGGGAAGTGGGGCTTCCAGGGCTACGTGGTCTCTGACTGCGACGCTGTACGCGATGTCGCCGCGAACCATCGTTACCGGCCGACGCAAGCGCAAGGCGCGGCCATCTCGGTCATCCGCGGCATGGACAACGAGTGCGTGACCTTCACTACGCGCTTCGGCGAGCCTGTGGAGAAGGCCTACATCGATGCCGTGCAGCAGGGCTACCTGCCCGAAAGCACACTCGACACCGCGCTCATCCGCCTGTTCACCGCCCGCATCAAGCTCGGCATGTTTGATCCGCCTGCCATGGTGCCGTACGCCAGCATCGACGAGAAGGAGTTGGACAGCGCCGAGCATCGCGCCCACGCTCGCAAGCTGGCCGAGGAGTCGATGGTGCTGCTCAAGAACGATGGCCTGCTGCCGCTCAGGCCGGAGATCCGTAAGATCACCGTGGTGGGGCCGCTCGCGGAGCAGACGCAGCCGCTGATCGGCAACTATGCAGGCCACCCCACGCATATCGTCTCAGTACTGGACGGGCTTCGCGCGCAGTTTCCTGGCGCCACGATCAACTATGTAGCCGGGACGCAGTTCCTGCACTTCGATGGCACCCCATTGCCGAATAATCTGCTGACCACGCCGGATGGCAAGCCTGGACTGCGCGCCGAATACAACGAGGGCCGGCGCGGCTTCGACGACGTTCCTAAAAAGCTTGTGGAGCGCGTTGAACCTAACGTCAATCTGTCCAAGGCGACGCTGCCGAAAGAAGTCGCCGGGAGGAAGCGATTCGGCGTGGAATGGACAGGCTTTCTCACGCCCGCGGAGACGGGGGAGTATCTGCTAGGTGTGCGCAGCCAGGGCTTCGTCCGCGTGAGCGCCGACGGCAAACAGGTGGCTTCGTCCTACGGTGGTGGTCACGACCCGGAGCCCGTCATGGGCCGGGTGAAACTTCAGAAAGGCCGCAAGGTCGCACTCGAAATCTCCGGAGGCACGCAGGACGGCAACGCGCACGCCGAGCTGATCTGGAGCAAGTACGATCCTGCTGTCGCGCCCGAGGCTGTTGCGGCCGCGCGCGGTGCCGACGCAATCATCGCCGTGGTTGGCATCACCAGCCAGCTCGAAGGCGAAGAGATGCCCGTCACCGAACCCGGCTTCCTTGGCGGCGACCGGACAAGCCTCGACCTGCCGCAGCCGGAAGAAGATCTCGTCGAGGCGGTCGCAGCAACCGGCAAACCTCTCGCCGTCGTGCTGATGAACGGCAGTGCGCTTTCCGTGAACTGGATCAACGATCACGCAAACGCTGTGCTTGAGGCCTGGTATCCCGGGGAAGAAGGCGGCTCGGCTGTGGCGGAGACGCTAGCCGGGAAGAACAATCCGGCCGGCCGGTTGCCGGTCACCTTCTACAAAGGCGTGGATGGTCTGCCCAACTTTGAAGACTACGGGATGGCGAATCGCACTTACCGCTACTTCACCGGCAAACCGCTCTATCCCTTTGGCTACGGTCTCAGCTATACCACGTTCGGCTACAGCAACCTGGCAATCTCCGCCCCTACTGTTGCCGCCGGGCAGCCGGTTGAGGCCGATGTGACCGTGACCAATTCGGGCAAGCTCGCAGGCGACGAGGTGGTGCAGCTTTACCTCAAGTTCCCTGATGTCAAGGGAGCGCCGACCGTGGCTCTTCGCAGCTTCGAGCGCATCCACCTCGACCCCGGTGCGAACCAGAAGGTGCACTTCCACCTCAACCCACGTGATCTCGGCATGGTTACCGAGCTTGGCGCGCCCATCATCGCCGAGGGCGACTACAGCCTGAGCGTGGGTGGAGGACAACCCGGAACAGGGAGCCCGGGGGTAAGCGGCAAGTTCCACGTCGACGGCACTTACGCGCTGCCCGAGTAGGTCAGCACCTCCAGAAAAGGAGCATCCTTGTGACCCGTTCCCCTATCCTCACCCGGAGAGAAGCTTTGCTTCTCTCCGGCACCGCAGGCATCGCGGCTGTCGCGCCCTCGACGATGCTGGCTTCTGACAGCATCAAGACTGGCGCACATCAGGAGACCGGCACCGTCTCCACGCCACGCTCGGCCATCGCGAAGACGCAGTATGGCCCTGTCCGCGGCTTTCTTGCCGGCGGCGTCTTCACCTTCAAGGGCGTGCCTTACGGACAAAACGCTGGCGGTGAAAACCGCTGGCTCCCTCTGAAGCCGCCCACTCCGTGGAAAGACGAGTATCCCGCCTTCACCTACGGGGCCAACTGCCCGCAGTCGCTGCATCCCTGGACCGCCATCGAGCAGACCTTCATCCAGGACTGGGACGATGGCTGGCTGAGCGAGGACATGCTCAAGCTGAACATCTGGACGCCGTCGCTCTCAGGCTCTCGTCCGGTGATGGTGTACTTCCACGGCGGCGGCTTCTCTTTCGGCTCTTCCTATGAGCTCCCATCGCATGAAGGCGCGCAGATGGCCCGCCACCATGATGTCGTGCAGGTCTCGGTCAATCACCGCCTCAATATTCTGGGCTTCTTCGACGCCTCGGAGATTGGCGGCTCGACCTATGAGGACTCGGCCAACGTCGGCATGACGGACTTGGTCGATTCGCTCAAGTGGGTGCGTGAGAACATCGGGAACTTCGGCGGCGATCCCGACCGCGTCATGATCTACGGGCAGTCCGGAGGCGGCTCCAAAGTGACCACGCTACTCGGCATGCCGTCTGCCTCGGGCCTCATCCATCGCGCGGCGGCGCAGTCCGGCGGTGGAGGCAACATCCCCACGCGCGAGCAGCAACGCGAGGTCGCGCGCGTCATGATGAAGGACCTCGGCCTTGCGGCGAACGACATCGGCGCGCTGCAGAAGATGGACTGGCCGGAACTCATCGCCGCTGGCAATGCGGCTATCACCAAGGTGAACCCGCCGAACCCCGCCTTCTTCGGCCCTGGGCTTCCGGGGCATCCCCGCGCCGGCTGGTCGCCTTCAGTCGACGGCCATATCATCACCATGCGTTCGTTCTTCGACGCTGCGCCGGATGTGAGCAAGAACGTTCCCATCCTCATCGGCTCGGTCTCAGAAGAGGGCAACAGCATGACCTCCCTCCCGACCGAGGCGGAGTGGCATGCGGGGTTGGCGAAGACCTATGGCGAGGAGAAAGCAACCGCGATTGTTAATACTCTCAAGGCCAACTATCCCCACAAACAGATCGCTACCCTGTCGTACATGTGCAGTGGCCGCCCCGGCCTCAACGGCTTGTTCATGCGCAACAACGTCGTGAAGATGTGCGGACTCAAGCACGATCTCCATGCTGCCCCGGCCTATGCCTACTACTTCACCTGGCAAACGCCGCTGTTCGATGGCCGTCCCGGTGCCTGGCACACAGCCGACCTGCAGTTCTGCTTCGACAACACCAAACGCTGCGAGCAGGGCACCGGCAACACACCCGAGGCGCAGGCGCTGGCGCAGAAGATGGCCGGCTCATGGGCCGCGTTCGCCGCGACCGGCAAGCCCAGTGTGGCTGGCGTCGCCTGGCAGCCCACCGACCCTGACACGAACCGCACCATGATCTTCGACAACGAATGCCGCATGGTGAATGACCCGGACGGCAACGCCCGCAAGATCATCCTGACCTGAGAGCCTGACGGAGACTCGACACGCTCATCAAGCCTGCACGCTGCTTCTGCGTAAACGCAATTTGATTCAGAGGTCCCCAATGTCCCTGCCGCTCTGTCGCTTGCTGCTCGCGCTCACCTTCGCACTTCCGGTCGCGGCACAAACACCCGCATCCCCAGCCCCTGCCCTGCAGCGCCAGCCTCCCGCACCCTCTCCTCAGGTCCTTCCAGACGGCAGAGTCACCTTCCGCCTTCTTGCGCCCCACGCCACTTCAGTCGAACTCGCGGGTGACATCTACCAGGGTCTGCCCCGCACAGGAGCTACGCTCGCGCCACCCTCATCCATCCCAATGACCAAGGACTCGGAGGGCCTGTGGACCGGCACGTCGATTGCTCCTTTCCTTCCCGGCGCATGGCGATACCACTTCCGCGTCGATGGCATGGATGTCCCCGATCCGCGCAACGTCCTCTCCTCGCCCTATCAGCACGGCATGAAAGCCTCCTCGTCACGCCAGGCGATTTCTCTGAATCTCGTTCGGTTCCTCACGGCGCGGTGGCCCGGGTCGCCTACAACGCCTCTACATTCGCGGGCGCGCCCCGCGAGATGTACATCTACACTCCTCCAGGCTACGAGAAAGGCACGGGCGTTAATCCCGTCTTCTATCTTCTTCACGGCGGCGGCGAGACGGACTCTTCCTGGTCCACCGTTGGCCGCACCGGCGATATTCTCGATAACCTGATCGCTGCAGGGAAAGCGGTACCCACGATCATCGTGATGCCTGCCGGTTGGACCCCGTCCGGTCCGCAAGTCATGACCGCCGACGCCACCAAGGATCCGTTCAACAACGAGTTGATGCAAGACATCATTCCCTTCGTCGATGCGCACTTCCGCACCCGCGCCGATGCGGAACATCGCGCCCTTGGCGGCCTTTCCATGGGCGGGATTCAGACCCTCAACATCGGCCTGCACAATCTGGGTACCTTCCGCTCGCTCATCGTCATGAGCTCAGGATGGTTTCCCGCCGACCGTGATGCGTTCTTCAGCGGCCCCGACGCCGCACGCATTCCGCAGTACAACGCTCAGCTCAAACTGTTCTGGTGGGGATGGGGCGAGACCGATATCGCGCGCGACAACGCTCTCGCCTGTATTGCTCGCTTCAAGCAGGCTGGCGTTCACCTCGAAACCGAGGAAACGCCTGAAGGCCATGAGTGGAAGAACTGGCGCCTGTATCTTTCGCAGGTCATGCCTCTCCTCTTCCGTTAGTGCACAAGTCTGGAGTGCGTAGCGTAGGTCATTAGCATTGTCTTGTACCCAGACGGGCGCGTCGAGTGCGAGCGGCGGTTCTAATCCGCCTCGTCATCACGTCCATCGCTATAGATGAAGCGTCCACCCGAGTTCCGACAGCTTCTCTTCGATATCAATCAATGCTGCCGAAAGGGCAGAGCGCCTGTGCGGGCTCGCGGTACGCTCGGACAAGATTCGCTCCCGCTGCAGTTCAAGCCCCTGCAGCCGGCGTTTCTTCTCCGCCTCCTCGGCAGTGTTTCCTTTAATCGCAACTGGTTTAGGCGTAGCGGCAACGTTCTGCTGCTCTTCAACGGATTTGCTCTCCCAACCCTTCGACATGGTCAGATTCTACTCCCGGTGGCGCGGAGCCATGCCGCCAACCTGCTCCGTCCCCTCATAGAAGCTTCCGGGTCGTCTAGAATCGAAGACGGACAACAGACAAGAAAGCAGACTGCACGGCGCAAGCGCCCGGCAGCGGGTATGGTTGCACGTGGCTTCTGAGCTGGAACTTTACAACACATTGAGCGGTACCCTGGAGCGCCTCGCACCGGGTGACGGCGTGAAGCTGCGAATGTACGCCTGCGGCCCCACCGTCTACGATTACGGGCACATCGGGAACTTCAGGACCTTTCTGCATGTCGATGTGCTGCGCCGGTTTCTGAAGCAGCAGGGCGTCGTAGTGGAACACGTGATGAACGTGACAGACGTCGATGACAAGATCATCCGCAATGCGGCAGCCGCAGGAAAGTCGATCGAAGAATACTCTGCGAAGTTCGAAAAGGCGTTCTTTGAGGACATGGAGTGGCTCAGCATCGAGAAACCGGAGCACCTGCCCCGCGCGACGGAGTCGATCCCGGAGATGGTCTCGTTGATCGAGAGATTGGCCGCGAAAGATTTCGCGTACCAGATCGAAGACGGAAGCTGGTACTTCCGCATCGCCAAGTTCCCAGAGTACGGCAAGCTGGCAAAGAAGGACTTCGAGGGGCTGGAAGACGGCGCGCGCGTCGATGTGGATGAGTATGAGAAAGACGCAGCCCGGGACTTTGCCGTATGGAAGGCCGTAAAGGGCGACGAGCGGCATTGGGAGACGTCGCTGGGGCCGGGGCGACCCGGCTGGCATATCGAATGCTCTGCCATGGCGACGAAGTACCTGGGCGAGTGTCTGGACCTTCACGCCGGCGGCGAAGACCTGATGTTCCCCCACCATGAGAATGAGATCGCCCAGTCGGAGTCCGCAACCGGCCATTGCTTCGCACGGCACTGGATGCATGTGCGCTTCCTGCTGGTCGAAGGCCGGAAGATGTCGAAATCAGAAAACAATTTCTTCACCTTGCGCGACTTGCTGCTCAAGGGACATCGCGCGTCCGCGATCCGGTTCTTGCTGATCTCAGTTCCCTACCGCCACCAGCTGAACTTTACGTTCGATGGTCTGACTGAATCAACCAATGCGATCGAGCGACTCCGGACGTTCCATCAGCGCATGCTGAAGGGCGGATTTGCTCCCGGCTTCGACCAAGAGATTGCGGCCGCTACCGCCGCGGCGCGAGAGGGCTACACCGCCTCGCTGGCAAACGACTTGAACACGGCCGAGGCGCGCGCGGCGATCTTCGACCTGGTGCGGGCGGCAAACTCCGCCGCAGACCATGGAACACTCAAGGCGGACAATGCCACCGAGATCATCGCGGTGCTGGCACTCTTTGACGGCGTGTTTGCGGTCCTCGAAGATCGCGACGCGGAGATCACCCGTGCCGCGATCGCCTGGGCAGAGAGCGAGGACCGGATGGATGAAGTTGCTCCGGAGTTGCTGACCAAGCTGGCGTTCTCAGACGCAGAAATCGATGCTCTGGTGGCAGAGCGGACGCAGGCCAAGAAGACGCGGAACTTCGGCCGCGCCGATGCAATTCGGAATGAACTGCTGGCAAAGGGAATTCTTCTGGAAGACAGCAAGGACGGGGTGAGATGGAAGCGGAAGTAGGCCCCGGTCTTCTTCCTTCGGCGCGCACATCGCGTCTCTGGTCGCGCGATGTGCGCTTATCTTAACGCCGCAAGTTCAGGGCTTGGGCTGCAACCCTCTAAGTACGGCGAAAAGATCCTCCCCGACCGTCCTTGTCTTAGCAATCGCATCTTCGAGCGGGATGTCTGAGATACCTGTTCCTCGCAGCACGACCAGCCGCCCGAACTTACCCGCGTGAACCAGATCGATGGCCGCGACTCCATACCGCGTCGCCAACATGCGATCGTACGCCGTCGGAGTTCCGCCGCGCTGGGTGTGGCCCAGGTTTACGCTGCGGGTCTCATAGCCAGTCCGCTTTTCAATCTCTTCGGCGAGCACCTGGCCAATGCCGCTCAAACGAACGTGCCCAAACGAGTCCACCTTGTTGCCAACCGAGGTCTGGCTGGTGTGTTCCGGCAGCTTCGCACCCTCGGCAACCACCACGATGGCGAAGCGTTTTCCGCTCTCCCAGCGGGCCTTGAGCAGACGAACCACATCCTCAATGTCGATCGGCAGTTCGGGAAGCAGGGTCACGTCTGCGCCTCCCGCAATGCCGGCAGTGATGGCGATCCAGCCTGCATCGCGGCCCATCACTTCCACCACCTGGACCCGGCTGTGGGCCTCGGTTGTGGAGTGAAGGCGGTCGACAGCTTCGGTCGCGATGGTCACTGCGGTGTCGAAGCCAAAACAAGCATCCGTACCGCTCAGGTCGTTATCGATCGTCTTGGGAACGCCGACGCACTTCACGCCGCGCTTAGCCAGTTCAACCGAGATCGATTGGGTGTCGTCTCCGCCCATGGCGATCAGCGCGTCCAGCTTGTGACTTTCGATCACGTTCAAGCACCGTTCGAATCCGCCTTCGATCTTTTTCACATTGGTGCGGGATGACCGAAGAATAGTGCCTCCGCGGTGGAGTATCCCGGTCGTAGTATTCAGGTCAAGCGCCATGGTCCGGTCATCGAGGACGCCACGCCAACCTTCCAGAAAGCCGACAAACTCATCCCCATAGTGCAGTGTTCCTTTGCGTACTACGGCTCGAATCACAGCATTTAATCCGGGGCAGTCTCCACCCCCGGTCAACATCCCAATCCGCATTCCAGGCCTCCTGTTTCGCCTTGAGCATCATACCGCTCTTCGCCGGTTCGAGCGACGCGGGAGGTTGAAGTAAAGTATCGGAATGGGTCGCGTATTTCGCAGATGCGGCTGGTTTGCAGTGGTTTTTCTGCTGTGCGGGCTCATGTCCGCGCAGACTCCGGTACCCGAGCCTGAAGAGAGTGCCGCGCGAACGCCTCATCGCATTCACCTCATCCTCAAGGACGGCAGCTTTCAGATCGTTACGAGTTACACCGTGTCCGGCAAGGTCGTCCGCTATAGAAGCGCGGAACGCGGTGGCGCCGAGGAGGAGATCCCTACAGAGCTGGTGGACCTGGCCGCCACCCAGCGCTGGGAAAAGCAGCATACAACAGCGGCTGCGAGCGAGGCCGGGCGGCCGTCCTCCCAGCTCGATCCTGAGCTCCTGAAGGAAGAGCAGGAGCGGGCGGCGTTAACACCGGAGGTCGAGCCTGACCTGCGTCTTTCCCCGGAAGACACGCTGCTTGCGCTCGATTATTTTCAGGGCACACCCGAGCTCGTGCCCATGATGCAGTCCGAAGGCGACCTCAACCGGACAACCTCGCACAATATCGTAAAGCGGGTCGTCAATCCCCGAGCTGCTGCACAGCAGTTGGTCACCCTGCGAGGGGTGAAGTCTTACATCCAGCTGCATGTGAACGCCCCAGTGTTTTACCTGCGCATCGGCGAGGATGCGACGATTCCGACCGGAGGAACGCCGCTCGTGGTCGACACCCATGGAGCGTCCAGTGCAAAGATCAACAACAACCCGGACCCGTCAGCGAGTCGCTACATCATCGTCCAGGCCAATGTGCGGACCGACGCGCGCGTGCTCTCAAGTTTCCGCGGAGACCGTCCGAGCGACGACGCCATTGAGACGAAGAGCGAGACCTTACCGGGCGGCCACTGGGTAAAGCTGACGCCAGCGCGCACACTGCTGTTCGGCGAGTATGCCGTAGTGGAGATGCTGTCGGACAGAGAGATCAACCTTGGAGTATGGGACTTCGGCATTCATCCCACAGCACCGGAAAACCGGGACGTCATCAGACCGGAGCCAAGAAAGAGACCCAACCTCGAGAGGCGCCGCCCGGAATAACAGCCTGCGTCTCAGCCTGTCTTCGGCCTGTTGATGACTCGCGGCCCGGTGTTCGGCGTCGGCATCACCAGTCCGCGACCGGCGACGGCAACGTTGTTCCGCGTCGAATTCTTAACGTCGTACATCATCTTGTCGGCCGAGCGGAGCATCGCGTGGACTGAGTTGCCATCTTCCGGGAACGTGGCCAGACCAAAGCTCCCTGAGACGTTCAGCGACAGGCCCTTGCTTTCGAGGAAGCGTGCATCGCGGAGGCGTTGGCATACTTCCATCGTCGTTGCCACCGCCGCTTCTTTTCCTACGCCGGGCAGCAGAGCAACAAACTCGTCGCCGCCATAGCGGAACGCGGCGTTCTCCGGCCCGATGCAGCGCTTCAGAAGGTTGCCAACCTCTGCCAGCAAAAGGCTGCCCACCAGGTGGCCGTGTGTGTCGTTTACACTCTTGAATCTGTCCAGATCGACGAAGAGCAGACTGAACTGGGTCCGGTTACCCGGGCCGGCAAGCTGGACCTGCTCTTCAAGCGTGACGTAAAGATGCCGGGCGTTGAACAAGCCGGTGCAATCGTCGGTGATGCTGAGCTCCTGGATAAGGTTCATCGAACGGGAGTTCTGGATCGCGATCGCGGCATAGTCACAGAGGATCCGGAGGAACGAGATCGAAAATTCACTCATCAGATCCAGCTTGCTGTTCAGCAGCTGGATGACGCCAAGCGTGCGGTTGTTGGCGCGTACCGGCAGGCACGCTATGGATTGGATGTTGAGTTCGGGATGCGAGCGCGAAAAGGCGGCCCAGCGCGCGTCGAGGGAGACGTCCGGCACCACAAGTGTGTTTCCCGTCGCCGCCACCCATCCGGCCACACCTTCGCCAAGCGGAACCCGAAGCCCCTTCAAGGTTTGTTCGTTCTCTCCTACGGCAATGGCGTAGTAGAGTTCGCTGGTCTCCTCATCCACCATCATCAGCGACCAGCGCTCCGGCCCGAAAAATGCGGCCATCTTGTTCATGATCGTGTGTAGGATCTCATCCAGCTCGAGACTTGACGTAAGGGCGCGTGCCACGTCGTGAAACACCCGCAGGTGGTCCATCTGCGAGCTGTCGATCACTTCGAAGTTGCGCTTACCGCCTAAAAAGCTTCTCACTTCTGCTCCCAGGTACATTTTACCGGTGAGAAAGACGCTCTTAGCCTGGCCCCGAACGAAAGCTGTAGAAAACGATAGTAACTGTGTACAGCAGAAGTCATCCGCCGATGTGCACCATATTCCGCGACGGCTTCAGGAAGCCCGGCTCCCCGATGTGATGGCGAGCTTCTTTGCGGAACACGACTTGGCGGATATACGCGGCAAGTTCCTGATCGGATTTACCGGAGAGAATATTTCTGTAAAGATTATGGTCGCTCTGAGAGAAGAGGCAGGTCCGGATTTTGCCGTCCGACGTGAGCCGTATCCGGCTGCAGTGGCCGCAGAAAGGGCGCGACACCGGCGCAATGATGCCGATCTCGCCCCTGCCGTCCTCGAAGGTGAACCGACGCGCTGTCTCGCTCGCCGTGTTCGGAGGGAGTTCAACGACCGGGCGCCACTTGTTCAGCCGTTCGACGATCTCATCCATCGGAACAACTGCCTCAGGTGTCCAGTTGCGGAAGACTGGGCCTGAAGAATCCGTCGTCTCTTCTCCCAACGGCATCCATTCGATAAATCGGACAATCACGTCTTCCGACCGGCTGAACGCGGCGAACTTTTCGATCTGATCGTCGTTGAAGCCGCGCAGGAGCACGCAGTTGACCTTTACGGGACCAAGACCCGCTTCCCGTGCCGCGCGGATACCAGCGAGCACGCGATCAAAGCTGCGCGGCACTCGCGTGATGCGTTCAAACGTCGGCGGGTCAACGGCATCCATGCTCACCGTGACGCGGCCTAAGCCAGCGTCCTTGAGTGGAGCAGCCATCTTTGCCAGCAGGTGACCGTTTGTCGTCAGGGCGACATCCAGAGGCCGGCCATCCATGGAGTCGCTGAATTCAGAGCCATCCTCCGCGTAAGCTGTCCGCATCCGCGAAAGCTCTGAGATCATCTCAGCCAGGCCCGAGCGCAGCAGCGGCTCTCCGCCAGTGAGACGTATCTTCTCAACTCCGAGCGATACGAAGACCCGCGCCATGCGCAGATAGTCCTCGATGGAAAGTTCCGTGAAGTTGATGCCCTCTTCACCGCTGCGGCAGTAGACGCACTTGTAGTTGCAGCGATCAGTGATGGAGACGCGAAGGTCAGTGATGTTCCGGCCGTGGCTGTCGCGAAGGCGAGCGGACGGGAGCAAGGTCGGTTCGCCCATCAAAGCGAACGTTCCAGCTGGATCAATCGCGATGAGAGGTGTGCTGGCCATCATGGATTGGATGCGAGGACGCTCCTGACGAACCAGAAGGCCTTTTCTGTATTGTGCCTGAGCCCGCCGTGCGGATGTTTTGAGACGCTTGGATCAGCTGATCACTCGGCGCATGAAGCCGCGCATACCCAGCCAGGTCAAGGTCGTAAGCGCCAGCACCAGCATAAGGATAATGACTGCCGGATGCATGTGCGGCAGAGAAGGCGTAAGTGAAGCCCGGAGACCCTCACTCATATAGACGATGGGATTGATGAGCACGCCGATCTGCAGCCACCGGATGTGCGTCAAGGCCGCCCACGGGTAGTAGACGCAGCCGAGAAATGTGATGGGTATCACCACCACACCGAAGATGAGCCCGATCTGCTGGGGCTTCACGGTGGTGCCGATAGTCAGTCCCAGTGCCCCGGCCGTAAGGCTCGCCAGCAGAAGCACGAGGACGAAGAACGGCCAGCTGGAGATGTGCGTCGCAGGATGCACCGCCGGAACGTAATACGCCAGCGGATAGACAATGCCCGCAGCGATAACGCTCTGCATCGCCGAAAATACAATCTTCTCGAGCGCCACGGCGCCAACAGGAAGCGGGCACATGACGCGATCGTCGATCTCCCGCGTGCTCCCAAACTCCACGGCAAGCGGGAGCGCCACCGCTGCGATCCCGGAGAACATGATCCCCACTGCCATCAATCCCGGCAACAGGACCGTCGAATAGGCGACCCCGGCCATGGCAGTCGGGTTGCTGACGGCCGCGCCTCCGCCTCCTCCTTTGCTCATGCTCGGAATCACATACGTGAAGACAAAAAGGAAGAGCAGCGGGTTCATGCAGATGCGGATCAGGAAGGGAAAGAGCTCTCTCCGCAGAACATGAAGATCGCGCAGGAACAATCCAGCGAACGCCCGCGCATACATAAGGGGGATCGAGGTGTCCGGGTTCTGGGCTGTGGAATCCGGCAGAATCGCTGTCTGCGTTGACTCGGTCATTTCGTTACTCACGTAAGTCTCGTCCGGTAAGGCGTATAAAGACGGTTTCAAGGCTTGTCTCTGTAGTGGAGAGGTCTCGCAGGCCATAAGGATCGGCCGTCCGCACGATCTCCGACAGCAGACCTTCAGTTCCATGCGCGAAGATGCGTAGCCCTTTTGGCAATGACTCGATCGCAGAGACGCCGGGAAGCTGTTTCAACGATTGCTCAAGCGGTCCAAGCTGGTCTTTATCTCTCAAGTCCAGATCGTAGAGCCGCTGCGCGCCGATTGATTGTTTCAGCACAGAGGGCGCGTCTTCCACAAGGATTTTTCCATGATCGATGATGGCTACGCGGTCGCAAAGCTCATCGGCTTCTTCCATGTAGTGGGTCGTAAGCACGACAGTGATGCCCTCCTTGCGCAGCCCGGCGACCGCCTCCCACATCGCGAGACGCGATTGTGGATCCAGACCGGCGCTGGGCTCGTCGAGGAACAACACCTTAGGGCGATGTGCAATGGCTCGCGCAATCTGTACCCGCTGTGCAAGGCCGCCGGAGAGCTGGCCCGGATAAGCCTTCGCGCGGTCTGCAAGCTGGAACTGGTTGAGAAGCTGATCGGTCCGCTCGGTCGCCTTCTTGCTCGAAAAGCCAAAGTAAAGACAATGAAAGTGGATGTTCTCGAAGACAGTGCAGGCCCGGTCGAGCGTGTTGTACTGCGGGACGACCCCGATCGACGTGCGCGCAACCGCCGGCGACCGAACGACATCGACACCATCAATGCGAACCATGCCGCTGGTGGGCAACGCGCGTGTTGTACAGATGCTGATGGTGGTTGTCTTTCCTGCGCCATTCGGCCCGAGCAGACCATAGATCTCCCCCGCGCGGACACCCAGATCGATGCCGTCCACCGCGACGACCTTCTGCTTCCCGGCGTAGACCTTCTTCAAGCCTTGGATCTCAACGATCACTTCGTTCCCTTCGTCGAACCTGGCCTGTTCTTAGTCCAGATCAAGCTTGATTATATGTACGCTGGACCTTACCGTGCGCTTTGCCCGGAGGTTGTCTGACTTGGCCCGTGCAAACGCCTGCAGGGTTAAGGCTGCTGCCCCAGCTTCCACTGCGGCAGGGCCGCCATGTGGTCTTCAGCGAAGTCACCGGCAATAAACTTCGGCCACGCGGCTGCCGCGATCATCGCGGCGTTGTCCGTCGACATTGCGATTGAGGGAAAAGCGACGTTGACGCCTCTTCGCTCGCCTTCGGCCCTGAACCGTGCTCGCAATTCGCGGTTCGCGGCTACCCCGCCCGAAACCAACACCGTTCGAGCAGCGAAGGTCTCGGCTGCGGCAAACGTCTGGCGCACCAGGTTTCCCACCACGGCAGCCTGGAAGGACGCGATCAGGTCCAGGGTCGCGTCACTGCAGAGCACCAGTGCGTCCGCCGGCTTGGCTTCAGCGATGCCGGCAAGCGCAGAGCGCCTCGCATCGATCTCCTCCTTCATCCCATGGGTCTCCACGTGCCGCAGCACTGCCGTCTTGATCCCGCTGAAAGAGAAATCGAATACGGGACCAGAACGCTCGTTCCCGGCCTTCTTGTTCGGGACCGAAAAACCCGGCCGGAACTCCCGGGTCTTGATCGTCCCAAAGCTGAACGGCACCGCCCGCGCATCTCCGTGCTGCGCGAGCGCATCGATCCACGGGCCGCCCGGATATCCCAGCCCCAGCAGCTTTGCCACTTTGTCGTACGCCTCACCCGCCGCATCGTCCACTGTCCGGCCTACGTTCCTGTACTCCCAACCCACAAGGGTTCGGGTTGCGCATCTTGCCTCCGAGATGTGCGGGACATGCGAAGATACGCTCCTGACTTCTCCATGCGAAGCCAGGTAAAGATGCGTGTGCCCGCCGGAAACCACCAGCGCCAGCAGCGGGCCTGCCCCGTGGTCGCGGGTCTCTGCTCCCTGTCCCTCCATCAGTACCGCATGGATGTGGCCCTCCAGATGATTCACTCCAATCAACGGGAGTCCTAAACCGAACGCGAGCGCTTTCGCGAAGGTAATCCCGACAAGCAGGGCTCCCGCAAGTCCAGGTCCTTGGGTCACAGCGACCGCAGCGAGCTCCGGGTAAGCCACTCCGGCCTCGCGAAGGGCCTCGCGCACGACCGGCACGATGTTCCGGAGGTGCTCTCGCGCTGCGAGTTCCGGAACAACGCCGCCGTACGTTGCATGAAGCGCCATCTGCGAAGCGACTATGTTCGACAGCGTACGCGATCCCTCGCCCACAACAGCTGCGGACGTCTCATCGCATGAGCTTTCTATTCCGAGAATGAGCCATTTTCTGCCGCTTTCATGCATCTCACGATGATAAGGGGAAGAGATGTCCGAGCTGACTGCCACGCTCAATTCGAACGCGCAGTACTTGAGCGCTCTGGGAATAGCGCGTACTCTGCGCTCTGCCGGGTACCAGACCTACTTCGCCGGCGGATGTGTTCGCGACCTCCTGCTCGGCGTGACACCGAAGGACTTCGACGTAGCCACCAATGCGACTCCCGATCAGGTAACCGCACTGTTCCCAAGCACCCAGGCGGTAGGCGCTCATTTTGGCGTGATCCTCGTGCTGCAGGACGATCCTGAGGGAAAGCAGATCGTCACAGAGGTCGCGACCTTCCGCAATGACGGCATCTACACGGACGGCCGTCGACCTGACGCGGTCCGGTTTTCATTGGACCCGCGTGAGGACGTCATCCGCCGCGACTTCACGATCAACGGCATGCTGCTCGATCCCATTGCGTTCGCCGACTCCGGGGACCTCGATGCCGCGGTCCTCGATCATGTCGGCGGCCGCGACGACCTCCGGGCACGAATCGTGCGCGCCATTGGGGACCCGACACGCCGATTTGCCGAAGACAAGCTGCGGATGCTTCGCGCGATCCGCTTCGCCGCCCGGCTGGACTTTGAGCTTCATGCGCCAACCTGCGCCGCCATCAAGGCCCAGGCCGCCCAGGTCAGCATTGTCAGCACAGAGCGCGTCCGCGACGAGTTGACCCGCATGTTGACTGAAGGACGAGCGAACCGTGCCCTGGAGCTGCTCGACTCATGCGGCCTGCTCACCTACGTCATGCCCGAGGCCCTGCGCATGCGAGGGGTTCCGCAGCCGCCTGAATATCACCCTGAGGGCGATGTCTGGACGCATACTATGCTGCTGCTGGAGAAGCTCCCCGCCGGTTGCTCCCACACCCTCGCCTGGGGAGCGCTGCTGCACGATATCGGCAAGCCAGCCACGTACGCGCCGCCAGACCCTGCCGTTTCCGGCGATCGCATCCGATTCAATGGCCACGTCGAAGTCGGCGTGCGTATGGCGGAGGTCATCCTCGCGCGACTCCGCTTCTCGAATGAGGACAGTGAACAGATCGTTGCCCTGGTCAAGAACCACATGCGCTTCGGCGACATCCTGAACATGCGCCAGGCGACGTTGAAGCGCTTCCTCAGGCTGCCGCGTTTTGACGAGCATCTCGAGCTTCATCGCCTCGACTGCCTGTCATCTCATGGCGATTTGCGGCTTTACAACTTCGCCAAAGAGCAGTTCGAGACCTCGCCTGCTGAAGAAGTTCGCCCGAAATTGCTGGTGACCGGCCGCGATCTGATCGTTGCCGGATACCGCCCCGGAACCCAGTTCAAGGAGATGCTCGAGACAGCGGAGGACGCGCAGCTCGATGGCATCGTTACCTCCCGCGAAGAAGCGCTCACGCTGCTGAAGTCCCGCTTTGGAGCACCACCGCAGGCGTTCACCTCGCTTACCTCCGCCTGAGGAGCCAGAACGCAAGAACGCGGAGGCCTGTGCCCCCGCGTTCCTCCTAAAAGCCTATCTTCAGTAGCGGCATTCTCTTACTTCCTGCGGTACGAACTTCGAGCCACCGAGATCCTTGTCTGTGAAAGTAAAGACGAAGATCTGATTAGGGTTCGGGATCATCGCTCCGTTGGGGTCGGCCACAGTTGGCAGGAAGTCGTTGTCGTTGGCCACCCAGAACGTGTGGACCGTCTTTTTTCCTTCCTTCAGATCTGGCCCGAAGGTGATGCCTTCGATCTTGGCAGGTATCTCGGCTGAGTCGATACCGCCGGCGTTGAACGACGCCACAAGGTCAACGAAGAGGGTCTTCTCCACCGCGAAGGTAGCGGCCGTAGTTCCATCAAACCCGCCGATGTCTTTAGCTTTCCTCAGGTCGATCTTGAAGATCTGCTTTACCTTTGCCAGACTTCCGTCCGCGCGCCCGTGGCCGTCGCGCTCGTCTACCAGGAACTCGTGATCGTTCAGGGCAAGGATCTCACTGACGCCAGATCCCGCCGTCAGCAGATAACCGTACTGGTGCGTGACCTTGCCAGAGTGGATGTCGATCGTGACGATGCGGAGCAGCTTGGCTGCTGCGCCCCCTTCGAGTGCGTCCTGAATGAGGGAGTTCTGCATGATCCCGACCAGCGTCTTTCCGTCCGGCGTGATGGCCAGCCCTTCCATGCCCTTGTTGGCCGTACGACCAACCGTGTTGCCGCTGATCTCCGTCGCGCCCACAGGAGAAAGGTTCTTGACGTAGAAGTAATCCGGCAGCTTGAACGAGCGGAGCCGCAGGCCGGTGCGGCGATCAAACTCATACACGTAAGGACCGTATTCGTCGGAGATATAGACGCGCAGGCCGTCGTTCGACACTCGAAGTCCTTCGGTATCGAAGCGCGCGTCGTTGGCATCGCCGGAGTTGCGGTCCGGGTTGAAGTTGTCGGAGCGGCCGGTGAAATAGTGGAGGAAGAAGTTGTTGATGGGAGGTACGCCGGACCCGACGCCAAGACCGTCTCCACTGCCGTAATGCAGCGGCGTCAGACTGGACAGAAGCGTGGTCGCTTCGAGCTTCGGATGCAGGGTATACGGCAGCCCCGCGCTAGATTCGTTGCGCTCCAGCTCCATCTTGATGGTGTGGAAGCGGTTGATGTAGCTCGCCGTATCGTCGATGTCCGGATCGAAGGCCACAGCGTTCGGGCCGCGGTCCGGGAGTGCCAGGAAGACGTCGCCTGAGACGTGCGTGATGGCCGAGCCAAAGCCGCCGAGGTAATTGGCCGGAACGCCGTTCTCGAGCTTGTAGTTCAAACCGGAAAGATCGGTGAAGTCCCCTGCGCGCGACTTGTCCAGAGTACCTACCGCGACAAGAGGAAAGGTCTGTGCATGAGAAGAAATGATTACCGGGGTGAACAATGAGGAGGCGAGGAAAACGGTAGTTGCTGCTGCGAATTTCATTGTAGTGAAGCCCTCCTGAAGGCTGCTACAAAATGATCGCTAAATGGCACCTCAGTTAGGCAGTTACAAAGTTGAAAATGCGATGAAAATATCTGAGTGCGTGGGAACGATCAAACCTAAGCGGGCGGGTCGATGAAGATCGCTTCGATCGTGGTCTCGAAGAGGCGTGCCAGTTTGAACGCCAGCGGCAGGCTGGGATCGTACTTGCCCGTTTCGATGGCGTTGACCGACTGACGCGAGATTTTGAGCTCCTTCGCCAGGTCTGCCTGCGACCAGCGCCGCTCCGCACGAAGCACACGCAGCCGGTTATTCATTGCCGATCCGGTAGCCGCGAAACAGCCAAGCCTTGGCGCTCAGGAAGACGACCAGGAAGATGGGAAAGCTGGCCAGCAGCGGCAGCGGCCGGGCATCGGTGAAGAATTCGAGCAGACCCGATATGGTGTTGATCGAGAGGGTGCCGCCAATGCCCCATAGCATCGCCTTCGTCAGCACTGCTCGCTGAAACTCGTCCGTCTGGCGCACTGCCATCACGGCCAGGGCGATCATCGTTCCAACCATACCCAGAGAGAGAAGCAGCGCAAAGACGTAGGCGCTGAGGCTGTTGCGGTGGGGATGCGCGAACAGCACCATGGGCAGAAAGATGCCATAGAGAAAGACTTCGATGGCGATTGTGCGCCTTTTCCGACCGCTGCCCGGTTTAAGAATTGATGTGCAAAGCATGGTTGGCCTCCTTGACCTTTAGTCAAGTGCACTTTACCTGGAGTCGCGCAGGATGTCAAGCGTCGTTTACATGCTTGTTGCCGGGAGAGTCTAGGCCTCCAGCGAGGGCACCTGGGGCTTTGCCTGTGGCCGCATGAGCGGGAACAGGATCACGTCGCGAATCGACCGGCTGCCGGTGAGGATCATGGTAAGGCGGTCGATGCCGATGCCCTCGCCGCCGGTGGGAGGCAGGCCGTAGCCAAGCGCCCGGACGTAGTCCTCGTCCATGCCGTGGGCCTCGTTGTCGCCGCGTTCTTTTTCGGCGGCTTGGGCGAGGAAGCGGCGGCGCTGCTCGTCGGGGTCGTTCAGCTCGGAGAAGGCGTTGCCCACCTCGAAGCCGCCGATGTAGAACTCGAACCGCTCCACCCAATCGGGCTCGTCGGGCTTCTGCTTGGAGAGCGGAGAGACGGCGAGAGGGAAGTCGTAGATGATGTGCGGTTGGATGAGGTGAGGTTCGGCCAGAGTTTCGAATAGGAACGCGATGGCTGAGCCTAAGGTCATTTTGTCCATTTTCATCATCGTCAGTAGATAGCCGAGCGCGATGCGTAAATCTTCAAGTTTGCTCTTATCAAAGATGATGAAATCGTCGGCGTAGAAATCGGTACCTGGCTTACCTCCACGCGCTTGCCATTCCTCAAAGCGCAGGTTGGAGAGAACATTCAAATTATCTAATGCGGGATCGAGCCAGCTAACGAATTGCCCCTGTCCCGAAAACGTTTCAAGTTTGGGTGCGGCACCCGCGATGTCCGGCCAGAACTTGATGATCGCCTCGCGCATCGAAAGCTTCGTCCACTTACCCAGATCGATTTCGTTCCCATTGAAGTTACAAATCGTTGTCCCATTCACTTCCATCGCCACGAACTTCACCAACTCTTCCGTCAGGTCCATCAGGTCGTAATAGTTCGCATACGCCTGATAGAACTCGAGCATGGTGAACTCGGGGTTGTGCTGGGTGCTGACGCCCTCGTTGCGGAAGTTGCGGTTGATTTCATAGACGCGGTCCATGCCGCCCACAACCAGCCGCTTCAGGTAGAGCTCCGGCGCGATGCGCAGGAAGAGGTCCATGTCCAAAGCATTATGGTGCGTAGTAAAAGGGCGCGCCGCGGCTCCTCCGGCTATGGAGTGCATCATCGGCGTCTCGACTTCGAGGTAGCCTCTGTCGTCGAAGAACTTGCGTAGGGCGCGGAGGATGGCGGCGCGCTTGACGAAGACTTCGCGGACGTTGGGTGGGCCGTCGGGTTCCGCTGCGTCCGGTTGGGGCTTTGCCTCTTCGGGCGAAATGCGGGGGTCCTTCGACTCGCTGCGCTCGCTCAGGATGACGGCCCGGGTAGGGGAGGATTTCGTCGTGTGGCCTGTGTTCATGAAGAGGTCGACGTAGCGCTGGCGGTAGCGCAGTTCGGTATCTTCAAGGCCGTGGTATTTGTCTGGCAGCGCGAGCATCGCTTTGGCTAGGAAGGTGAGCGCGGGACCGGTGAAGGCTTTGCGCTGTTCGACGGTGGACGCGGCAGCGATCGACTCTTCGGGTATGGGGCTGACGTGGACGGTGAGTTCTCCGGTGCGGGTGCGAAAGAGGAAGCCGCGAACGCCGATGTGGTCGCCAAGATCGAGCAGCTTGTAGAGAGCGAACGCGGTCTCGCCGACGTCATCTTTGCGGACATAAATCTGCAGGCGCTGACCGTTCTGCTGCAACTGTGCGAAGCCCGCCTTGCCCTGAACACGGATGGCCATGATGCGGCCGGCGATCGATACTTGAATCTTCTTGCCGGCAGCGAGATCGGCCTCGAACTGCTCGGACGTCATGGCGTCGTACGCGGCGCGCAGATCGGGGATCGTCGTCGTAGCAGCATACGAGTTGGGGTAGACGGGCTGGCCCAACTGCTCAATCTGTTTCAGCTTCTCGCGGCGAAGGTCGTATAACTCTTCTTCAAATTTCGACTCGTACAAAGGTGTTCCTTATCTGCATGCTGGGTAGAGGGTAGACAGTCAAGTATAACGAGGGCTTGGCAACAGCGGATGCGCCGCCTCCATCCCGCATGATGTAATGAGACGGTATGGCGGACGAGGGCAACGGAGACGGCAAGAAGAGCGGCGGCGGAATGGGTAGCTACGCCAAGCTCGAGACCATTCTGCAGATGGCGATTGCCGTTCCGGCGGGCAGCTTTGTCGGTCTGCTGCTCGGCGGCTGGCTCGATCGCCACTTTCACACGAAATGGATCGCTGTCACGCTGCTGCTTCTGGGCGCGACCGGCGGCTTCATCCAGCTCTTCACCTATCTGTCGCGCACCTCGAAGCGAGGCGACGAGTGAGCGGGCCTCGCAAACGCTCCGATGCACCCCATCCGGACTACAGCCGCACCTCGACCGGGCTTACCGACGCTGATGTGCGCGAAACCATGCTTCGGTCCATACGGCTCCTGCTGGTGCTTTCCGTCATCGTAGCCGGCCTGTTCTTCTGGAGATCGGGCTGGCAGAGCGCGTTACTGGTGGTGGTTGGCGCAGCGATCACCTCCACGTCGTTATGGGAGTGGATGCGCCTGATGACCGCCATCAACGAACGCATGGACGCAGGTGAAAATCCGAAGCCAATGGGCATGATTCTTTTCGGCTTCTTTGCCCGGCTATTGCTTACCCTAGTTGTCCTCTATGCTAGTCTTAAGTATCTGCACGGGACGGTTCTTGCACTCGCGGCAGGGCTTGGTCTGGGGCTGGTCTCGCTCAGTATTGAGGCCCTTCTGCTGCTCAAGCGCAGGCCTGTTTAGATCGTTCCCCGGGTTGGGGAAAGGCCATTGAGCAGAGCAACGGTTAGCCGGCCGGGTGTTTCGTACGATCATTTATATGCCAGTACAACTCTTTCTTACGCGTTTTCTGAACCAGCACTTTGCTGCGACCGTGGATTGTCTCCTCGAGGCGGTGCACATCCATCCCGCCCATCCTTCCGCTCCCATCACGAACGCGGTCGCCATGGAGTTGCTCGTGTTCGTGCTCCTGCTGGTCTACTTCGTCATCATCCGGTTTTCGCTGAGCGTGGAGAAACCCGGCGGCGTGCAGCATATGGCGGAGATGACGGAGGAGTTCGTCAACGACCAGAGCGGGTCGATCATCGGCCACGGTTACGAGCGGTTTACGCCCTACCTCATTACCCTGTTTCTCTTTATTCTGTTGGCCAATCTGATCGGGCTGGTACCGGGACTGGAGTCGCCTACGGGAAACCCTGTTGTGCCGCTCGGCTTCGCCCTGGCAACTTTTTTCTACTACCACTATCACGGTATCCGGGTGAACGGATTCAGCTACGTCAAGCAGTTCCTGGGACCGGTTTGGTGGCTCTACCCGCTGATGCTGCCGATTGAAGTGATCTCCCACTTCGCCCGCATCCTCTCGCTGACGATCCGTCTTTACGCGAACATGTTCGCGGGCGACCTCGTGACGCTGGCCTTCTTTTCGCTGATTCCGTTCGGAGTACCGCTGCTGTTTCTTGGCCTGCACTTTGGCGTCGCGATTATCCAGGCCTATATCTTCATGATTCTTACTACTGTCTATCTTTCCATGGCAGTGTCGCACGACCACTAAGTTTCGCGTCACCCTTTGGGCTGACAGGTATACAGTTTTGCCGGTCGCGGGGCGCCCCCTCTCGGCTGGCTGCACTACTCGCCGCATAGCGTGAGGGTGCCAGCACGGTGAGCATCAACCACCCACTGGCGGCGAACACTCTGACGGGGGCAAGGAGTCACACCATGGTTCGTATGCTTCAGTTTTCTAAGTTCTTCTTTATGACGCTCTCCGCGATGTTGCTCGCGGTGCCGGCGTTTGCGCAGACTGCGGAGAAAGCAGCCAACCCGTATGCCGCTCTTGCGGTCGGCATCGGCATGGGCATCGCGGCCGGACTCTGCGGCCTCGGACAGGGCCGGGCAACCGCATCGGCTGCGGAGGCGCTGGCGCGGAATCCAGGTGCACGGCCTGGCATCCAGCTCTTTCTCTTCATCGGCCTAGCCTTTATCGAGTCACTGACGCTCTTCACCTTCGCGCTGCTCTTCGTGCGCACGAGCTAAAGAAGGTCTGAACATGTCGCGCGGCCCGCATTGATTCCTTGTCATTCCCGAAGAGAATCTGCTTCTTGCACAAACGCGCTCCTCAAAACCTGAGAACATAATCGGACCTTCCTGTACACGTAAGAAAGCCTCCGCTCGATGCGGAGGCTTCTTTTTGCTGTAAATGGCGTTCGTTTTAGAAGCAGATTCCCTGCGGGAATGATAAACAGAAGAAAGACGGCACTCCTGCGGCTTGTAGCCGCTTGCCTAGCTTGCCTTCGCCAGCAGTTTCGCGATCTCGGCCGCCGCTACCCTGGCCTGATCTGCCCGGTCCGGAGGAAAGCTGATCGCGCCTACTCGCGCATGACCGCCGCCGCCGTAACTCTCGCAGATGGCGGCGATGTTGATGAGCCTTTCCGCAGGCAGCGTCGTCCAGGGGTTCGTGCCTACGGAGATCTTCGTGCGGAACGATGACCTGCTCAGCCCCACAACATAAGTCGCCTCGGGGTGGAGATAGTACGGGATGAATTTGCTGTAGCCCTCTGTGGGCTGGTCGGTGATGTCGAAGGTCAGCACTCCCGAGTTCACAACCGCGCGATCGCGGATAAGGTCGAGCGCGGCGTGGTGCTGCTTCAACAGCGGACCCAGCGCCTCCTGGATAAATGGCTGAGCTACGATCTGTTCGAGCGGCATCTCGGTCAGGAGCGGAATCAACTTCGGAATCAGTGCCGCATCGGGACTGCTTTCAATGACCAGCGTCAACTTCATGGCGGGGGCAGCGAGTTCGACCGCGGCAGCGGCGCTCTCGTACTTGGCGCCATCCACGATGTTGGCCCAGTGGATGAGGTCGCTCAGCGGCGCGATGTCAAAGCCGAACTTCGTGGACGCAATGTGCGCAATCAAACCGGTGCAGGAGACGTAGTTGGGGTCGAAGAACTGGCGCAAAGTCTGTGTGCCGTTGGCCTGGCCGGCCTCGAAATAGGCGCGGTCATCCGGCGTCAGGAAGGCGCTCTGATGGTGGTCGAACCACCATGTCAGCTTTGGCGAAGCGGTGTACTTGAAGTCGACGATCGCGTTCTCGTCGCCGGTGAAGTCGCTCTCGAGAAACAAGCCGTCGGCCTTGTGCACGAGTCCCTGGTAAGAAAATCTACTGGCGGTTTGAATACATTCGCGGTGGAAGCGGGTGAACATGGAGGCAGAGCAGGCGCCGTCGAAGCAATGGTCGTGATAGAAGATGCGGCAGTTCAAGCGAAGTCCCCTTCGCTCCTCAGAATACGATAGCCGTCGTGGTGGAACGATCCTTCCGCTTGCAACGTATGCTCCTTATCTCGTACTGAGAGGAACTCTCCTTGAGCGAAAACCGATCTGACGCAGGGGGAGAACTGCCCCGCGTACACGATGCGTCCACCCAATTGCACCAGCCGTCCGGCATCATCACGGCTGAGGAAGCGGCGACCGGCGAGAAGAGGGCCTTGTGGCTCCATTATGTCTTCGTAGGGCCGGACGGCCTTCGACCCGGCTGGGGCATCTTGCTCTTCATCCTGATCTTCGCGACTCTGGGAAAGCTCACAACGACGGTGATGCATGCGCTCAATCCGCATCCCGCGCTCTCGGCGGCGCAGAGCAAAGCTGAAGAGGCGAAGCCGCAGGAGGCGGCAGGGATGCTGCGCAGCGAAGGCATCAGCTTCGCTCTGATCGCGCTGGCCACTTGGATCATGGGCCGCATCGAACGGCGCCCGGCAGGCAGCTATGGCTTGGGTGGCCCGCACAAGCTCGGACGCTTCCTCGCGGGGTTTGTCTGGGGACTGGTGTTTCTTGCAGCCCTGGTGGGCGCGCTTTGGAAAGGGGGATTGCTGGTCTTCGACGCCCGGCTACAGTTCGGGACAGCAGCCTTGAGGTACGGCCTGATCTGGCTGCTTGGTTTCATGCTGGTCGGTCTGCTGGAGGAGTACTTGCTGCGCGGCTATCTGCAATACACCATGGCCCGCGGAGCGGCCTCGCTGTACCGAATGCTCTTCAACACCACCCACGCCAAAGCGCTCGGCTTCTGGACTGCGGCGGCGTTTCTCTCCTTCGTCTTTGGGTTCGGGCACGGCAATAATCCGGGGGAATCGCCCATCGGTCTGCTCTCGGCGGGACTTATCGGGCTGATCTTCTGCCTGACACTATGGCGTACCGGCTCACTCTGGTGGGCAGTTGGCTTTCATGCCTCATGGGACTGGGCACAGTCCTTTCTGTTCGGCGTTGCCGACAGCGGGATGCTGGTCGAGGGCAGGTTCGTGCAGTCTCATCCGATCGGAAAGGTTCTGCTCAGCGGAGGTGCTACCGGTCCGGAAGGGAGCGCTCTGATTCTGCCGCTTCTGGTGCTCATCACGGCCGTGGCGTGGACGCTCCGGCGCGAAGGACGCTGGACTGCCGAGGAACTTGGCAGCATTCTTCCCAACCATGGCAATTACATGAATTCGTAGAGCAGTCGGATAGACTTTTCTGGTCTATGAATTCTTCCGGGCACTCTTCTGGAACCAGCTTTTCCGACTCTTCGACTGACCTGAGCGCAAGGAAAAGTCCTGGCGCGCGCCGATGGGCTGTTGCACTCGGCTGCCTTCTGCTTGCCGTTTTCCTGGTTGGACTGTTCGGATTTTTCTGGGGCAGGCACTGGATGCAGACCGCCCTTCGGAACAACCTGCCGCAGATCGATGGGCAAATCTCTGCCAAGGGTCTAAGTGCGCCAGTGACGGTCGCTCGCGACGCACAGGGCGTGCCGCATATACAGGCAGCTTCAGTCGAAGACCTCGTCTTCGCACAGGGCTACATTACCGCAGGCGATCGGCTGTGGCAGATGGACGCGCTTCGCCGCCATGCGGCGGGTGAGCTAGCGGAGGTGCTGGGAAACGGCTTGGTTGAGCACGACCGAATGCAGCGAACCCTACAGTTGCGCGCGGCCGCGGACCGCGCACTCGCCGTCCTTCCTCCCGACCAGATGCACTGGCTCGAGGCCTACTCGCGCGGAGTGAATGCCTCCATTGCCAGCCAGCAGGAACATCTGCCGCTCGAATTCAAGCTCCTGCGCTACAAACCGGCGGCGTGGACGCCTCGAGACACGCTGCTGGTCGGTCTGGCGATGTTCCAGGACCTGACGACGACGTTTCCGGGCAAGCTGGACCGCGAGGCCCTCTCTGCAAAGCTGGCGCCGGAGTTGCTCGCGGACTTGTATCCAGTTGCGTCGTGGCGCGACCACCCGCCGGGACAGGCGAAGGTGGACCTGACCGCACCGCAGCCGGAGATCGAGCAGGTTCCGCTGGACGAGTCGCAGAGTTCGCTGCCGAGAAACGGAAGCCAGTCTCACGGGCGACCGCAACTTCACGACAGCAGCAGATACGGATCAGATGAAGCCATGTTCTTAGCAAGGCTGAGCGATATGGGCCGAGTGAAGAATCTGCTGGCGGACATGTCGGCTCGTTTCCTGTGCGACGGGTGTCTGGCAGGGTCAAATGGGTGGGCCGTTGCGGGATCGAAGACAAAATCCGGCAAGCC
This sequence comes from uncultured Granulicella sp., assembly GCA_964658395.1. GTDB lineage: Bacteria > Acidobacteriota > Terriglobia > Terriglobales > Acidobacteriaceae > Edaphobacter. The sequence continues at coordinate 77,904 of CAZZYQ010000003.1, forward strand.
GATGCTGTCGAGCGATATGCACCTCTCGCACAACGTGCCCGGCATCTGGTACATGGCTGATCTCGAATCTGGAGCATTTCACGTAGCGGGCGTGACTTTGCCTGGAACACCGTTCGTCATCGTCGGCCATAACCAGCACATTGCGTGGGGCTTCACAAACCTTGGCGCCGACGTTCAAGACCTCTATGTCGAGCAGACACGCGGCGATGGCGCGGCCGAGGAGTTCCAGGCCGGAGATGGAAGCTGGCACCAGGTGCTCCACCAGCGTGAAGTGATCCACGTAAAGGGCGGTAGAGATGTGGTGCTCGACGTGGCCGCGACCGAGCACGGCGGCATGGCAGCGCCCATTATCTCCGGCTTGTACGAGCACGAGAAGCGAACCATTGCGCTGCGATGGACTCTCTACGACCCTGCCAACCTGACATCGCCGTTCTACGGCATCAATGCCGCATCCGATTGGCAAAGCATGTGCGCCGCAGCCGCCAAGTTCGGCGGCCCTTCGCAGAACATGCAGTACGCCGACGATCAGGGCCATATCGGCTACCACGGCATCGGTAGAGTACCGGTGCGCGGCTCGATGGAGAAGCCTGCGGCGTTGAGCCCGGTCCCGGCGGACGGCAGGGACCCTCAAGGCGAATGGGTTGGTTACATCCCGTTCGACCAGATGCCGCAGGCGTACGATCCTCCTGGAGGCATGGTTGCTACGGCCAACTCCAGGATCACCCCAGACGGTTATCCCTTCCCGGTGACACTCGATTGGTCTGACCCTTATCGCAATGAGCGCATCTGGAAGGTGCTTGGAGCGAAGACGGGGCTGGTTCCCGCAGACATGCTGGTCATGCAGACGGACATCTATTCCGAAGTAGACCGGGTGATCGCGCAGCGACTCGCGTATGCCGTCGATCACTCCGAGCAGCCGGACAAACAGCTGAGACAAGCTGCCGATCTGCTGCGGACATGGGACGGCACCGTCTCCGAAGCCAGTACAGCCGCCGCAATCGTAGACGCTGCCAGAGCGGCATTCTGGCCGCTCATCCTGGGTCCGCACCTCGGGGTGGCAGTCGAACACCATGAAGACGCGAAGGAAGCCCAGCAGAACAATCCGTTAGCACTGTATGGCTGGGGCGAGAAGTCCTACGCCGAGGAGCAGATCATCATGCACGAACCCGCTCGGTGGCTGCCCGTGCAGTATAAGGACTGGAGCGCTCTGCTGACGGCGGCGGTGCAGAAAGGCATTCGGGACAGCCATGCTCCCGGCGATCTGAACACCTGGCAGTACGGCAAGACGCATCCGGTGGAGATCGAGCATCCCATCTACTCGAAGTCACCGCTGGTAGCGAAGGTGCTGGGCATGCGGACGGGAACCGGTGTGCTGCCGCAAAGCGGCGACGGAACAACGGTGAAACAGGTGAACCGGAAGTTTGGTCCATCGGAGCGCCTGACCGTGGACTTTGGCGATCTGGACAGCTCAACTCTGAACATAGTCTTCGGCGAGTCTGCCAACCCAGCCAGCCCGTGGTTTATGGACCAGTGGACCGCCTGGTATCGCGGGATGACCTTCCCGATGCCGTTTTCGGATGCCGCGATCAGAGCGGCAACCAGACACACCGTGACACTGGTACCCTGATGTTCCCCTTCCAAACCGGCCGAGTTCTCTCTGTCAGCCTGAGCGGCAAACATGGCTTCAGCAAGCAGACCGCGACGGAAATCAAGCTGCTGGCAGGCCTGGGAGTGGATGGCGACGTCCACTGCGGCGAGCTTGTGCGGCATCGCTACAAAGTAAGACAGGACCCCACCCAGCCAAACCTGTGCCAGGTTCATCTGCTGCAGGCAGAGTTGTTCGATGAGCTTGCCGCAAAGGGATTTCAGGTGCATCCCGGCGAGATGGGTGAGAACGTTACGACCCGCGGCATCGATCTGCTGGCGCTGCCAACCGGAGCGAGGCTAACCCTGGGCAAGGAAGCGATCGTGCAGATCACTGGCCTACGCAGTCCGTGTTTCCAGATCGACCGCTTCCAGGCGGGCCTGCTGAAGGCGACCGTGGGTAAAGATGTGGAAGGGCAAGTCCTGCGGAAGACCGGAGTCATGGGCATCGCAATCGCCGGCGGGCTGATAAAGCCGGGTGATCCAATCGGCGTTGACCTACCGGCAAAACCTTGGCGCAAGATGGTTTGCGTCTAAGTCCCGATCACCGCGGCAGCTAAGATACGCTTGATCCATGCGCTGGAAACGGATCGCCCTGGCATGGTTCACGGTTCCAACCACGGCGCTGATTGTCGTGCTCCCGTTGCTGCTGCACGGCTGCTCCTGCGGTCACGACTTCGACTTCCACCTGGTCAGCTGGTTTGAAGCAGCGGCGCAGTTCCGCACCGGAAGCCTGCATCCAGCATGGGCCTTCTCCCCAGCCTGGAACGCCGGTGAGCCGCGCTTCGTCTTCTACCCGCCTCTGTCGTGGACGTTGGGTGGCCTGCTCGGAATGCTGGTGCCGTGGGTCGTCGTTCCCGTCGCGTATACGTGGATCGCTCTCACCGCCGCTGGTGCTGCGATGTACCGGCTGGCACGGGAGTTCGCGGGCACGCAGGCAGCGGTCGTCGCCGCCGCTCTCTATGTAGCGAATCCGTACATGGTGTTCACTGCTTACGAGCGGACGGCCTACGCAGAGTTGCTTGCGACAGCATGGATCCCTCTGCTGCTTGCGGCGGTGTTACGCGAGCGCATTACGGTGCTGAGCGTCGCCGTCCCGGTCGCCCTGCTCTGGCTGACCAACGCTCCGGCGGCGGTCATGGGCTGTTACGCACTTGGCTTGCTGGCTGCGGAGCGAGTGCTTCGTTTGTCCGCGTCCGCAGTTCGCCGTGAAGGCAAGCGGTTTCCTGCCCTGAAGGCGTGCGCAGGTATGGCATGGCGGCTGGCTGCAGGCGTGGCCCTAGGCTTGGGACTGGCAGCGTTTTATGTTGTTCCCGCAGCTTACGAGCGGCGATGGGTGCAGATCTCCATGGCGACGCTGCAAGGAATGAACGTCCGGGACAACTTCCTCTTTCAGAAGATAGGCGACGGACCGCACGACGAGGTACTGCATACTGCCTCAGCTATCGCGGTCACCATGCTGACAGCCGCAGTGGTCGTGTTGATTGCGGGCGCCGTTCGAGTTCAACAGCAGACAAGGCTGGTGGGTTCCCTTGCGATGCTGGCAGCGGTGATTGCCTTTATGCTGACACCTCTTAGTGCCGCGGTTTGGCGGCTGGCTCCGGAGATGAGCTTTCTGCAGTTTCCATGGCGTCTGGTTGCAGTTCTGGCCGCTGTAGTAGGTCTGGCTGCGGCTCTCGCGCTTGCACAACTCTCCACGAGACCACCGCTGCTCATCCTGTTTTCGCTTTTGCTGGTCGCGGTCCTCGCTCTGCCTTTAGCGTCGCACTTCCGTCAAGGCTGCGATGACGAGGACACGGTCGCCGCACGAGTTGCCGTCTTCAATGCAAGGGCCGGAAGCGAGCCTACGGATGAGTACACCCCAACAGACGCGGACAACGATTCGCTGGCGCAGACAGAACCGTCCTTCTGGCTTTCGAAAGACGGCACGCAAGACGCAGCCCCGCCTGCTCAACAAAGCGCGCCCGTGCCGCAGCACTTCAGTGTGCAAGCACCCGAACCAGGGGCGTTGGTTCTCCACCTCCGCGAGTATCCTGCGTGGCAGGTCAGCATGAACGGCGAAGTAGTAAGCCGCCGTGTACATCGCGCCGATGGATTGATCGCTGTACCGTTGCACGCCGGCCTGTCGCATGTGGATGTGAGCTACATCCACATGCCAGATGAGCGCATCGGCGCGGCGATCAGCCTCGCCTCGATGCTTGGGGGCGCTGCGCTTGCGGCTGCGAGCCGACGCCGACAGAGTCGCTCGCGTATCATCGAGAGCTGATGGAATCAACAGTAAAGACGATGCTTCGTGAGGGAGCGGCACTCACGGAAGCCGCGCTGGAACGGCTTCTTCCCGGGCCTGAAACACTTCCCCACTCAATCCACCGGGCGATGCGGCACTCTGTCTTTGCGGGCGGTAAGCGGCTGCGCCCCATCCTCTGCATCGAGGCCGCAAAGATGCTCTCCCGTACCAGCGATGCGGTTGCGGAAGGTGCGGCGGAACTTGGCGCTGCGCTCGAGATGCTGCACACGTACTCCTTGATTCACGACGATCTTCCCGCGCTCGACGACGATGTGCTGCGCCGCGGGCAGCCTACCTGCCACGTTGTCTTCGGCGAAGCCACAGCAATTCTCGCAGGCGACGCCTTGCAGACGCTGGCCTTTCAGACTATCGGTAGCTTGAAGTGCCCGGCTGCAAGTACGGTCGCCATCTTGCGCGAGGTTGCGGCAGCGGTAGGCACCGGCGTCGGTCATCTGGGAGAAGTCGACACCGGGCTTCCTCCAGGAATGATTGGAGGTCAGGTCATGGATGTCGAAGGAGAAGGCCATAAGCCTACCGCAGATCTGGTTGAAGCGATTCACCGTGCGAAGACCGGTGCCCTGATCACCGTAAGCATCGTCTCAGGAGGCCTCTATGGCGCTGCACACACGCGGGATGCGTCCGTTGATTCAATCGAACGGCTGCGCAGCTTCGGCGAGAAAGCCGGCCTGGCCTTCCAAATCGTCGATGACATCCTGGACATGACGCAAGATTCAAGTCAGCTGGGTAAGACGGCAGGAAAGGACGAGGCCACCGTCAAGGTTACCTGGCCGGCCGTTCACGGGATAGAGAGATCGAGCCAAGATGCGCGGCAGTTGATCGCCGACGCATTCGGCCAGCTTGAGCCGTTCGGCGCGGCTGCAGACCGCCTGAAAGCAATCGCGCAGTACCTGGTCGAGCGAGAAAATTAGCCAGGAAATGAGGCGCGCCGTAACGGCTTCTGGCTTTGGCATCGCTGTAATTTAGGGAGGGTAGACAATGACCGAGGACATCGTACTTTCTGCCCTGCGCGACTGCTACGATCCTGAGGTGCCCTGCAACATCGTCGATCTTGGACTTGTCTACCGCGTTGCTCTCGAGCGCGATGCCGATGCGCCGGGGGCGGGCATACCGGGCGTTCCTACCAAGCACAAAGCGCATATCGAACTCACCCTCACCTCGAAGGGCTGTCCCGCGCACACCCAGATCATTGCGCAGATCGAGGGCCGTCTGAGCGCCTTCGAGACCATCAGCAGAACAGAGGTCAAGCTGGTATGGGAGCCTGCGTGGTCACCGGCGCGGATCAGTCCGGAAGGCCGCAAGCTGCTTGGGATCGACGAGTGACACGCAGGAGGAAAGGTCCTGTCCCGCAGCATCCATTTGACGCCGCGCATGGTGTTGACACCGGTGGCCTGGTTCCCGCTGGAGAGCTTGTAACCGGCCACACCAGCGACAAGTATGTCACCGCGTACTATGCAGTGGCACCGTCTATCTTGCGCGCACTCGTCGAGCTGTGGCTCGGTACCCAGCCCAAGTACAGGATCGAGCGCTATACATTCGTTGACCTCGGCGCGGGCAAGGGGCGGGCGATGCTCGTCGCCAGCGAGCTCCCTTTCAAGCAGATCATCGGAGTTGAGCTAAACCCCGGCATGGCAGATATCGCAGAGGGAAACCTCGAGATATGGAGCGAAGCACACGACGGCGACCCCACAGCAGCTGCCTGCACTCCCATACGGCTCGTTGAGCAGGATGCGCTGGAGTTCGAATTCCCGAAGAGCCCTTGTGTCGTCTTCCTCTTTCATCCGTTTGAGGCGCCTTTGATGAAGAAGCTACTGATGCAGATGGAGAAGCAGTTTGCACAGCGGCCGGGTGAGTTGGACGTACTCTACGTAAATGCTGAGTGCGCCGCCGTATTCGACAGAAATCCGGCGTTCAGCAAGCTCTGGTTTGGCAAGGTTGCCATGTCGCCCGAAGACCATGCAGCAGACAGAGTAGCTATAGCGCAGCAGCGCGAATATGGCTCCACGGGAGATGAGGAGTGCGGCATATACCGTTATGTCGGGCGAGGACCGCTTGCGCAGCGCGGCTGATTGAGCCTCCTCTACCCACACGCCGCCCCGACGAAGGCGAAGTGAGTGGCCCTGAGCCTTCGCACTCCTTACCAGACTCGAGTGATCATCAGGCGCTCGTCGCCGCCCAGGTTCTCGATCGAGATTTCACCCGCGGCGCGGTCGACCACACTTTGGAACTTCTCGCCCCATTCAACCAGAACGAGAGCGTCCGGCTCAGCGATCATCTCCTCAAGTCCGAGCGTAAGTAGCTCGCGTTCGGTCTCCAGACGGTACAGATCGAGATGGTACAGCTTGACCTTAGGCCCTTCGTACTGATGAACCAGAGTGAAGGTTGGGCTGGTGACTTCTTCCGGCGTAGCCAAAGTAAGGGCCGCAGCTATGCCTTTCACCAAGGTAGTCTTCCCTGCCCCCAAGTCGCCGCGCAAGACCACGAGTCGCGGTGGGGGCATCAGGGTTTCGGCGATGCGTTCGGCGAAGTTCAACGTGCCCGCAACGCATCGCGTCTTGAACCGCCGCTCGATCATGGATGCAACCCCGAGATCCAGGTAAAACCGTCAACGTCTCGGGTGCGGTAACGAAAGGCGTTGGATAGGTGGGAGACAGTATCTGTCGCGAGAACGGTATGCTCGTCCATTACATGGGCGGCAAAGTCTGCCGCCAGACCATGCAGGTAGACGGCGGCTTCTACAGCTTGGGCCGCCTGATGCGGGTATTGTGCGAGCATGGCGGCGACGATGCCGGTAAGGATGTCGCCGCTGCCGCCCTTGGCCATGGATGGATTCCCTGTCGTGTTAACGGCGACCGAACCGTCAGGATGCGCCACGAGCGTGCGCCAACCTTTGAGTACAAGGGTGAGGTGATGCTTCGTTGCAAAAGCTCGGGCGAGGTTGATGCGGTCAGCTTGCACTTCCTTGACTGTGCTGCCGAGCAGGCGCGCCATCTCCCCGGGATGAGGGGTCAGAACCATCGTTCTGCCCGTCCCATCGAGCAACTCTGCGCGGCCCTGGTCGAAGGCGTTCAAGGCGTCGGCGTCGATCACCATGGGAAGGCTCGTGTCGGCTACCAGGCGGCGTGCAAAATCGGAGGACTCACCTTTGGTAGAGAGACCCGGCCCAAGCGCGAGCACAGAGATCCTCTTTTTCGTGATCAGTTCTTCAAGCTGGCCGGACGACAAATTGCGAAGATCGATCGCGCCTTCCGGACCTTGGGTAAGGGGCGAGAGCATCAGTTCGGGGGCGGCATGGGCCACCAGGTTCAGGATGCTGTCAGGGACGGCGGCTGTGACCAGGCCGGCCCCCGTACGGAGCGCGGCCAGCGAAGACATGGATGGAGCACCGGCGGTCCCATACGATCCCCCAACGAGCAAAACGTGGCCGAATTTGCCCTTGTTGGAGTTCATGTCACGTGGAACCTCGGCGAGTGACTTGGAGGCGCCTGTCCAGTGAAGGCCCTGGGTGGAGACGATGGCGGACGCGGGTGAACCGATGTCCGCAACCACGACCGGTCCGAACGTGTTGGCGGGCGTGAGATGGCCGAAGACGTGGGCGAGTTTCGGTGCGGTGAAGGTAACCACGGCGCTGGCGCGAAAGGCGTCGGGGGAGTTCTGCTCGGTTGAGTCGGCGTCCCAGCCGGAGGGAAGGTCAACGGCGATAACAGGAGCGGTGAGCGCAGCAAGCCGGTTGCGAAGGGCAGCAGCAAGACCGCGCAGGGGCGGCTTGAATCCTGTACCGACAACCGCATCGAGGATGAGATCGGCCCTCTCCAGCTCCAGGGAATCGATACTGGAAGCATCGTTCAGGGCGAGAATGTTGGCGTGATGAAGGGGGCTTCGCAACGCGGCAAATGCCGCCGCGGGCTCGCCCTTCAGCTCGGACTCCGGGGCGAGAAGGACGACCGTGACGTGTTTGTGCGCCGCGGCAAGCGCGCGGGCGGCGACCAGACCGTCTCCGCCGTTGTTTCCTTTCCCGCAGAGGACGCTGATCTTTTTGGCCAATGGGTATTGGCGCAGAACAAAACGGGCCACCGCGGTGCCGGCCTGCTCCATGAGGGCAGCCATGGGTACACGGCCGTCCTTCACGGTTCGGCGATCGGTTTCCTCCATGTCGGCGGCGGAAAGGATTGGGACCATAGCTGACCCATGTTAGCGTACCGGAGCGAGGGCTGATCCCGGATTGCCCCATCTCGGTCTTGCCAAGATGTTCAAAGAGAAAGCCTTGTAGACGGCCTTCACGGGTGGGCTGAGCGCACTGCTCGGTAGGAAATCGAACGATTATTTACAAGCAAAGCTGACGGCCCCAACCACGCTCATCGGCTAGATGGAGCTGCGCGTTCATTCGAGGTGCGTCGTTCGGGTCAGGCCAGCGGTTGCACTGGTGGGTTTGATTCTTGCACGTCTCAGGCAGCCGGCGCCTGCGCAGAAGAAGAGGACAGGCGCTCTGTTCGGCGGCGGAGCAAGGCAGCCGAGACGAAGGTGATGACCAAACCCACGGGCAGGGGCTCCATCACCGTGTAGGCCATATTTACAAGCGGATTCTGGTAGAGCTGCTGCGAGCGGCGTATCGCGGTAATCTTTGCTGCGGCGGCCGCAGGATCAAGGCCCGAAGCTTCTACGTGATGCACCTGCGCGTTGAAGTAGCCGTCCATGAAGTGGGGCATGAAGGTGAAGTAGATGATCTCCCAGGTGACAACGTAGCAGGCGCAGGTGATAAGGGTGATGAGAAGGCCGCATGCAAGAGCACGCCCGAAAGAGATCTGGCCAGAGAGGATGTTGTCGCGGTAGCTGCGTATCCCAAAGTAGACCAGCAGGAACGACGCCACCATCATGGTGTAGCCCAGAGCCATGCTGTGGCCAGAGCCAATCTTGCTGGCGACGAGGACCGATCCGCCCATGAGAACGGAGATGATTCCGCCCGCGATCAAACCAAAGGTAAGAACAATCTTCTTCATGGGAACTCTCCAAAGCGATCAACTGAAGCCAGAATGGCTGATTTTCAGGGCCTTGGGAGTCATTCTTTCGAGTGATTTTACTTGGGAACCGCCATTTCAGCCTTTTGGATGACGGGCTAAGCCAACAGCCCCAGATCTTTGCCGCGGCGCACGGCTTGAGTCCGCCGCGATGCGCCCAGCTTGTCGAACGCACGGGCACAATGCGTCTTGATCGTGTTTTCGGAGACGAAGAGCTGCGCAGCGATCTCGCGGTTACTGAACCCACTCGCGACCAGGGCCAAGACCTCAAGTTCCCGCTCGGTGATCCCAAGGGTCTTCTGCTGCGCCCGATCGGGCGAGAACGGTGCGGCGGTTTGGACCCCCGCAGGAACGACAACCTCCTTGATGACCACCGTCTCGCGCACGATCTCGCGTCCGCGCGTCAACCGCAGTCCGAGCCAGATGCCAAAGGCGGAGAAGGCGATGGCGACAAACGCTCCGTAAATTTCTATGGAATGCTCGATGACGATGAAGCGGTACTGAACGTACTGGAGCGTGGCGATGAGAACTCCGCCGACGATGCCGAAGATGAGGGCGTGACGCTTCACCCAAGCAGTATAGAGAACACTGCTTGTGACAAATCGGCAGGAGGCCCTTCCGAGAAGCATGCACTGGCCAGGTCCGAATATCCTGCGTGGGTGCCGGAGCGACGCTGATGCGGGCGCCGCCCCGCTTCTCCTAACGACCTACAAGCTTCATCATCTGCTCGGAGTAGCGTGCGCCTTGCGCCTCCAGACCGGCCAATGCCCCCTCGATCTCTTCCAAGTCGGCTTTGGTCAATTCGATGTTGGCCGCCCCGTTGTTCTCTTCCAAGCGGTGGAGCTTGGTTGTTCCTGGAATCGGTACGATCCAGGGCTTCTGCGCAAGCACCCACGCCAGAGCGAGTTGCGCCCGTGTAACCTTCTTCCGGTCTGCCAACCCGCCCAGAACCTCGACGATCTTCTGGTTCGCCTTACGCGCCTCCTGCCCGAACCGAGGAACCGTGTTGCGGAAGTCGTTTGCAGCGAACTCGGTGTTTTCGTCGATGGCACCCGTAAGGAAGCCCTTGCCGAGTGGGCTGAACGGCACAAAGCCGATGCCGAGCTCTTCGAGCGTCGGAAGGATCTCCTGCTCGGGATCGCGCCACCACAGCGAATACTCGCTCTGCAAAGCCGTGACGGGCAACACCGTATTGGCCCGGCGGATTGTCTTCGCTCCCGCCTCGGACAGGCCGAAGTGCTTCACCTTACCCTGGTCGATCAGGTCCTTTACCGCGCCGGCAACGTCTTCGATCGGTACCTGATCGTCTACCCGGTGCTGGTAGAACAAGTCGATAACCTCCGTGCGAAGCCGCTTCAAAGAGGCTTCAGCCACCTCCTTGATGTGTTCAGGACGGCTGTTCAGGGCATTCCACTTGCCGTGGTCGTCCGGGTTCGCCTTCCATCCGAACTTGGTCGCAATGACGACGTGAGCGCGCAGTGGTTCAAGCGCTTCACCCACCAGCTCTTCGTTGGTGTGCGGACCGTAGACCTCCGCTGTGTCGAAGAATGTGACGCCCTGCTCGACTGCTGCGCGGATCACCTTGATGGCTTCGTGCTTCTCCGTTTGTGGACCGTAGCCGAAGCTGAGGCCCATGCATCCGAATCCGATTTCCGATACCTCAAGACCACTCGTGCCTAACTTCCGCTTCTTCATATTGCTTCTCCGGGTGAGCGGGCGCTCTTACCTTCGGGGAGCTTGGCCCCGTGGCGTTGCACGGCTCACAAGTATGAGATGGCATTTAGGGCGCAGACGGAGCGTGTATGCCCCTATGAACCATACTCACAGACTTGAGGAACGAGTGGAGCGATCTAAATGCTTTGCCGCGATTTGCTCAGGAGCGGAGTCTCAATCTGGCCGCCGGCGTCTCGGAGTCAACAAGCTGCTCTAAGCCACTGCATGTGAGGTCTAGCCAAGCAGTTGGGCATCGGGTTGCTGGCCCGCACGATCCTGCCTCAGTCCACGGCACGGCGCAGCTGCTCACTGCTTCAAAGGTCCTGGACGCGGTGTTTTATCTGGTCGCGAACCATTCGAACCTCATTCATGGGCAGGTTTTTTGGATCAGACAGGGGCCAGTCTTCGCGGCGGAGACCGGGGACGTAAGGGCAGTTTTCGCCATAGCCCATGGTCACGAGGAGGGCGGCGTCTCGCGCCAGTTGCTCGGTCAGGAGCTGCGGCTGGGCGCAGGACAGATCGAGGCCTACCTCCCGCATCACCTCAAGAACTGCAGGATGAACGCGGGGATTAGGCTCGGTTCCAGCTGAAACGGCGTGGGCCTCTTGCGGATCGGCCAGTTCATTGAAGAAGGCCGCCGCCATCTGCGAACGGCCTACATTGTGGACGCAAGCGAACAGGTAGATACGCATAGGGCTCCTCAAACCAATTCGGCGGCCGCAGAATTAGACGGCCGCAAGATCAGGCAGCGGGCTTGACGGCGTAGACCTTGACGCTGGCGGCAGCCTGGTTCACGTCGTAGGTATTGAGCAAAGACGGCAGGTCTTCGTGCAGGGATGACGGAGCAGGGGTACAGCAGGCCTCTTGAACGACAGCGAACGCGCTTCCCTCGTCCATGGCCGGAGAGCAGCAGCCGGCCTGGTTCTCGATCTTCTTATAGGCGTTCAGGTCGGCTTGCGTGTCGACGATCTCCACGTACTCAAATCCGGCCTCGAGCAACTGCTCACGGTAGCTCTCCATTCTCAGCGCCCCGGCGATGCAGCCAACGTACGCGGCGAGGCTGGACGCGAGCGCTTCCGGGAGTTCGGCCTTGAGCGCGATGTCGCTGATGGCCAGCCGTCCACCAGGCTTCAGGACGCGGGCAATCTCACGAAAGACGGCAGGCTTGTCCGGGGTAAGATTGATGACGCAGTTGGAGATGACGCAATCGACGGACGCATCTGGAAGCGGAAGGCTATCGATTTGAGCGAGGTGGAACTCCACGTTGCGGTATCCCGCCTTTTCGGCGTTTGCTTTGGAGCGCTCGATCATGGATGACGTCATGTCGATGCCGATGGCCTTGCCCGCCGGCCCAACCTGCCTGGACGACAGGAAGACGTCCAAGCCGCCGCCTGACCCAAGATCGACGACGACCTCGCCGGGGCGAAGGTTGGCCATTGCCGTGGGGTTGCCGCAGGAAAGTCCCATGTTGGCCTCGGAAGGAATTGAGGTCAACTCTTCAGGGCTGTAGCCGAACGCTTCGGCCACGGCCTTTACGCCGGCGTGGTCGCTGGACAGGGTGCTTTCCGCAACTGCACCGTATTTATTTTTGACCGACCTAAGCAACAGCTCCGACATACCGCCTCCTCACATACGCTAAGGCGACTATATGGCTTGCCACCTGCATACGTCAAGGCGTATATATATTTTATGCCAAGAGCCCCGACGTACAAGTTGGATCGGTTCTTTCAGGCGCTTGGGGACAATACCCGCCTTCGGCTGCTGAACTTGATGCGGAACCAGGAGGTGTGCGTCTGTTACTTCGTGGAGATTCTAGGCGGACCGCAGCCGAAGATATCGAGGCATCTGGCCTACCTGCGAAGCGCCGGGATCGTCGAAGCGCGGCGCGAAGGCAAATGGATGCACTACCGGATTGTGGCACCGCCGCATCCAGGGGCAACCCAGGTGCTGCGGGAGACGCTCGAGTGCCTTAAGGACGAGAAGCAGATGCAGGCCGATCGCATGCGGCTGACGCAAGCCTGCTGCGCTCCCTCCAAGTATCCGCCGCTCGACGGCGCGCCGCTGCCTGCGCCGATTGCCGGATACTAGGCGCGATACGGTGGCGGCGCGATACGGCGGCGCGGGTTAGCCGCTTTGTGGCGCTGTCGGACGGCCACCCGAGAGTCGAGGAAAAGGAGCGCGGGCGGTGACCCGGTCAAGCCCGCTCACATCTAACAGGCTCAACACGCGACGAGGCCTTGCCGATGACCCGAAGACGTACCCTGCTCCTGCTGTGCATGCTTGCTTTTGTTCCGGCGTTCGCAGCTGATAACAAGAGTGTTCCCTATACCTGGAAGAACGTGCAGATTGTTGGCGGCGGGTTTGTGGATGGCATCATCTTTCATCCCAGCGAACCGGACCTTCGCTATGCCCGAACAGACATGGGCGGAGCGTACAAGTGGGATCCGGCAAGCCGTCGCTGGATGCCGATCCTAGACTTCATGCCCTACAAGGACCTCAACCTGATGGGCGTGGAATCGATCGCTGTCGATCCGCAGGACCCGCAGCGCGTCTACATGGCCAATGGGACCTATACCAATCCCGCGACGCCGAACGGCGCGATCCTGCGTTCGAGCGACCAGGCGCGGCACTTCGAACGGACCGACCTGCCCATCAAGTTCGGTGGGAACGAGGATGGCCGCGGTAACGGCGAGCGTCTCATGGTTGATCCGGAAGACGGACGAATCCTGTATCTCGGGACGCGTCACGACGGGCTTTGGCGCTCCACCGATCGCGCGGTGAGCTGGTCTCGCGTCGCCAGCTTCCCGGACATCACCGAGGCCGTAGCACCCGCCCCGCCGCCGGTCCCAGGAGAGACGCCGCGAGAGCGATATCGGCGCAGACCGGTTACTGGAGACGGCGTCGTTTTCGTCAAGTTTGCGAGTACACGGGCAGGGGATATGCCGGCAAAGGATGCACAACGCGCTACGCAGACGATCTACGTGGGCGTCTCGCTGAAGGGCCGTACGAACCTGTTTGTTTCGCATGACGCGGGTGCCACCTGGGCAGGGATCCCGGGAGAGCCAACAGGGAACCGTCCTTTGCGCGCGGCGCTTTCCGCGGAGGGCGTTCTTTATGTCACTTATGGGAGCGCACCGGGGCCTTCGCCGATGACAGACGGCGCAGTGTGGAAGCTGAACACGGCAACGGGCAAGTGGACTGACATTACCCCGGACCGTCCAACGGCAGGAAGCCGGGAGTTTGGCTATGCAGGAGTGTCCGTGGATGCCCAGCACCCGCGGACCGTCATTGTAAGCACCTACAACCGTTACCGCGCGGGCGGAGAAGACATCTTTCGGTCCACCGACGGCGGCGCAACGTGGAAGAAGATTTTCACGCAAGGCGGTCGTTCGGCGGGCGTCTTCGACTACAGCAACGCACCGTATGTTCAGAAGACCGGCATCCACTGGTTGTTCGATATCGAGATTGATCCGCGGGACAGCAGGCACGCTCTGTTCACTACGGGGTACGGCGGCTGGGAGACCCATGATCTCGACGCGATCGATCATGATCAGCCGACGCACTGGGCTTTGTTTACCCCGGGGATTGAAGAGACGGTCGGGCTGCAGTTGGACAGCCCTGCGGCAGGACCGCCGCTGCGCTCAGCGATAGGCGACTATGGCAGCTTTGTGCATCGTTCGCTGGATGTGCCGGCGCCGGAGGGGGCTTCGCTGAACCCGCGGCTAGGCAACACCACGAGCATCGTCTCGGCCCCGCTTCAGCCGCAGATCGTTGTGCGCACGGGCGAGAACGCGGAGCGGAAGCCGGAGAATATGGGATATTCGCTCGATGGAGGCGCGACGTGGGAGCCGGCACAGACCTCGCCCCAGCCCGGCAGCCACAGCGGCTCCGCTGCAATCTCGGCGGATGGAGCAGTGTGGTTCTGGACTCCTGAAGATGACGTCCCCTATCTTACGCAAGACCGTGGTGCAAGTTGGAAGGCAGCGGCCACGCTCCCGAAGAACACCCGCGTGGTAGGCGACCCGCTCGAACCGAAGATGTTTTATGCGCTGTCGCTTGCCGACTCACGATTGTTTACCAGCACAGACGCCGGTGCGACTTTTACGGCGACGAACTTCACATACTCTGACGGGCCGCCGGCCGCCGATGAGCAGCATGGCGACCCGCGTGGCGGGCAGGACCGCCTTTACGCTGCGCCAGGCATGTCCGGAGACCTTTGGCTGCCGGCGTCGCGCGGGCTTTATCACCTGTCCGGCAGCGGCTTTCAACGGCTGCCCCATGTGGAGGCGATCCATGCCTTCGGTTTCGGCAAGGCCGCACCCAACTCGAAGTATCCGGCACTTTACCTGGTGGGCACAGTGGACGGTGAGGCAGGTATCTTCCGCTCTACTGACGTTGGAGGCAGCTGGGTACGAATCAATGACGATCAGCACCAATGGGGGCTGGTGCTGCAGATTGCGGGAGACCCAAAGCAGTTTGGGCGGGTGTATGTGGGTGCGCACGGACGCGGCATCTTCTATGGCGACCCTGAGCAGCCGGGGAGACAGTAAGACCAGCCTCACTACGGTGAGCCGAAGTTCTCTCGTCTAGAGATGTTGTCCGAGCTGGGCGAGGATTCCGTCCCACAGAGAAAGACGGGCGCGAAGGGCATCTTCGGCGGCCTGCGTGGCTTCGGACCAGAGCTTCGGGTCAGTGCCGCAAAGGTCGGCTACCATCCTGAGCGACAGAGGGCCATGATCGTCACCATCGAGTTCAATGTGACGCTCAAGATACCAGATGAACTGGCCAAGATCGCCGCCCATCTCCACGTTCAGATCGCGAACGAGGGAGCGGAAGATCGCAGGTATCGCGTCTTCGCGGCCGAAGGTAAACGCCGCTGCCTGGGCGGCCAACCCTCCGGTTTCGATGACGCGAAATGTGGTCTGGACAAAGTGGCGGGCAGGCGCGGGTATAGTTTGGAGCGCGCCTTCCAGAGGCGCGAAATTGCCGCTCCGGCAGCGTCCCGCGGCTTCGATGGTGCGATCGATGGCTACAGTACTGGCACCGATGCGCCGCATTGCGTCGAGGTAGATCTCGAAGTGGCTCAGAGAGCGGCCTTCGTAGACGTCTGACTCCTCGCCGAGAACAATCTCGTTGATGAAGCGACGACCGGAGGGGTGAGCGCTAGGAACCCAGGGTACTTCGACCGAGGTCAGGCCCCGTTGAAGGCTCTTCAGCAGGCTCATGAAGTCCCAGACGGCGAAGACATGCGACTCCATAAAGGTGCGGAGGTTCTCAATCGTCCGAATTGCCGCGTAAAGCGGATGGCGAGCGAGCCGGTCGCGTAACGGAGTAATCTGCTGCTCAATTGCTTCGATGGTGGGGGGCGCGAGAGTGGGGATCACGGTCTAATTATCGCGTGTTGAAGAGGGCCGATGAGGTCGCGGAAGAGTTCATCGTGTTCAAACAGCAAACAATGAGCCCAATTCTCTGGATGAAGTCGAAAATTCTGCCGCGCCAGATCTGTCGCCGCCCAATGTACAGGACTGGATTTGGAACACCTGGCACTCGCGAGCTGCTAGCGGGTGCCGCTGGTGGTATCGGCCACGGTCTGGGTCTTGGGCGTGAAGTAGGCGCGATCGTAGAGGGCGCGGTAGAACTGACCTGTGAGTTCCGCGGCTTTGGGGCCGAAGGTAGGGCGGCCGCCTTCAAGGAAGATGACGGTGACGATGCGGCCGGTCGGGGTGTCCGCGAAGGAGCCGAACCAGCCGTAGCGGACACCGTTGTTCGAGCAGGTGCCGGTCTTGCCCATTACAGGGAACTGGTTGAAGCTGGCGCGAAGCGAGCGCGCGGTGCCGTACTGAACGGCGGCAGCCATGCCGACGTGCATGTCGGGCAGAAGGGGGGCAATATCGAGCAGGCGCTTCACCTTTGGAGTGAAATTGGCGAGATCTTCCGGAGTTTCAGGGTGCTGGAGGTAGTAGAGGGTGCCGCCATTGGCGATCGCCGCGACCATGGCACCGAGTTGCAGGGGCGTCATTGAGACGCTTTCGCCGAAAGAGCACATGCGTCCGACGCCGCCCGCGGATGCCGGCAATTCATGGTCAGGATAGGTACCGAGTTGTTCGCCCTGAATGTTGTATCCAGCGAGTTCACCGAGACCAAACTGGTTGGCGTAGTGCCGTACGCGTTCGAAGCCGAGGGAGCGTCCGAGGGTCTCGAAGTAGAGGTTGTTCGAGTGGGCGAGCGCCTCGGTGAGCGTCATGTGATAGCTGCCGCCGAGGTTTACCGGAGTGTCCCGGGTGACGATTCCCTCTTCGAGCGCGGCGAGCGCGACGGAAAGCTTGATGGTCGAGCATGGCTCCGCACCTGGAGAAAGTGCCAGCTTCTGATTGACCATGGCCAGGATTCGTCCGGAGGAGGGATCGATCGCGAGGGCCGTCCCATTCATGTTGCCGAGCGCCTCAATGGCAGCGGCGCGGACGACGGGGTCCTCGCCTGCGGTGACATCGCCGAGGGTGAGGTTGTCCAGGTCGGCAAAAGAGTTGCCGGTGAAGTGTTCTGAGTATTTTGTGCGCCGGACGGCGAGCCGCGCACGGGCCCCGCGATGCGCACGTGATCGTACGTTCGAGACAGAAGCTTTGGCCGTTCGCGCAGACCTGCCGTGCACGGCGGCCCTGCTGGAGGAGGTCTTGACTGAGGCTCGGACCGCGGGCCGGGACTTGCGGACGGCGCTGTGTGTGGCCGCGCGTTTATGGGGTGTTGCGGCGGATGCGAGGTCGCTTGATGCGAACGTCAGCAGAGCCAGAAGCAGGAAGGAGCTTGCAAACCAATTCAGACGCAGATACCTCATCGAAGCCGACCCTCTTGTGCCTTGCACTGTGATTCCACCCGATCCGTGCCTGGAGTGATCTGACCTCATTTTACGTATCCTAGAGACGTGCTGCCAGCGATTAGGTGGGCAACTGCACTTTAGTGGCAGTTACCAACCTGAGACAGCGCGCCCCGAACCCGGTTCAGTTCCCGCGCCTCAAGAAAGCGGGTATGTCCAGTTCATCGGACTCGGCGGTCTCAACATGAGAGACGTGAGCGGCGGCGAACGACGAGATGCGCGCCGGAGTGTCCGTAGGGGACGAATCATACTCAATGGACCGGTCCTCGGCGAACTGGATCCGCTGCGTGGGCTGGAGCGGGCGTGGCCCGGCAGTCTCCCGGGCGTTCACGGTCTTCGGGGCGGAGGCTTGACTGGCAGAAAGCTGGGTAGGAATCTGCGGCGCGGCTGTGCGGAAGACGGAGGTGTCGAATGGACTGGTGGACGCGGGAGCGGCCTCTGCTTCCTCGCTGCGCTTGGGGATCGGCGTGCGGAAGAAATCGTCATCGAAGATGGAAGCAGGAACGGTGCGAAGCTCGGGTCCGGGTTTTGCCTCTGGAGTCGTCTCGGGTTGAACCTCGGCGCGGACGTCGGGACGGAACTCGGCGCGGTACGGAGCAGGGGGCCGCGGCGTTCTAGATGGCGGCGGCGTAATGGTGTGAGACGAGACGGAAGGTTCCCACCGCGGCAACTCAGGTTCTTTCGGCTGGGTTGCGGCGGGATCTGCCGGACGTGCAACAGGCGCGTCGAACTCCGCCGCGGCGATCTGCTCGGCAGGCGGCGGCACTTTCGCCGGCATAGCGGACGCGATTTGAGGCTGCGGCTTCAGCTCTGAAGTCTCGACTGGCAGAGTTTGCGGAGGGACGTAGCTGGGCCGAATCCTTGGTGCGGCAGCCACAGCCTGCGTCGTGTCTTCGTCGACGAAGCGTGAGGCGGCGAGACGAACGTTCGATACGCGAGGCCGGACGGGGACATCCTCGTACCGCATCGTCGGCAGGGCAGTGTCGGCGAGCATGCGTTCGCGGCGTTCGATCTGTTCGGAGTGCTCTTCGCGGAAGCCGGTGGCGATGACCGTGATCTTCATCTCTTCACCAAGGCGTTCGTCGAGGACTGCGCCGAAGATGATGTTGGCGTCTTCATGCGCGGCGCTCTGGATGATGCTCGAGGCCTCGTTGACCTCGCTGAGGCGCAGCGAGCTGGAGCCGGTGATGTTGATTAGGATGCCGCGGGCACCGTCGATTGCGCCCGACTCGAGCAGCGGCGAGGCCATTGCGGCCATCGCAGCCTCGCGGGCACGGTTTTCGCCAGAGCGGATAGCGGTACCCATGACGGCGTAGCCCATGCCCGCCATGGTGGTCTTCACGTCGGCGAAATCGCGGTTGATGACCCCGGGAATCGTGATGATGTCCGAGATGCCCTGGACGCCTTGGCGAAGAACGTCATCGGCGATGCGGAAGGACTCGAAGAAGCCCGCGTCCTTGGCGACGGCGAGGAGTTTCTCGTTGGGAATAACGATGACGGTGTCTACGGCGTCGAGCAGCTCCTGCAGGCCGCGGTCGGCCTGGGTCATGCGGCGCTTGCCTTCAAAGGCGAAGGGACGGGTGACGACGGCGACGGTAAGCGCGCCCATCTCGCTGGCCAGCGAGGCAATGACCGGAGCGGCACCTGTCCCGGTGCCCCCGCCCAGGCCGGCGGTGACGAAGACCATGTCCGCGCCCTCGAGCGCCTCGATGATCTTGTCGGAGTCTTCGAGCGCGGCGCGCCGGCCGACATCGGGGTTTGCGCCTGCGCCGAGGCCGCTGGTGAGCTTGACTCCGAGCTGCAGCTTGATGGGAGCGTTCGAGACCTGCAGCGCCTGGACATCGGTGTTGGCGGAGATGAACTCGACGCCCTCGACGCCTGCGGCGATCATGCGGTTCACGGCGTTGTTGCCGCCGCCGCCCACGCCGATCACCTTGATGCGCGCGCCGCGAGGCATGTCTTCGTGGAAGTGGATGCGGATGGGGTCGTCAGAGAAGTTGGCCACGGGGAAAGCTCCTTGTAGGTGTCATTCTCCCACTGGCCGCCGTGGAGAAAAAAGAATGTGTGCAACGTTGAACCAACGAAGGTTCGGAATTGGGATTAGGACATTAGAGAACTCTAAGATCGGGCCGTCGATTGCCTCAAGTTTGCCGAGCGCGAGACGAGGCAACGGAACTGGTACATGCTAGGCTTTTGCTCATGCGTCCCGGCCTTTTCCGTTTCACCGCACCCGTTTGCTTGATCTGCCTGGTGGCACTCACTGGCACCGGAAGCATGGCCCAGAGCGGCACGCCTGCGCCAATGCAGCCATTGAAGAGCCATGACCCGAGGCTCGAAAAGATCACCACCGCAATGCATCAGTCGAAGTCGCCGACGTGGGTGGCGCTTTCGCCAGATGGTGCGACGGTCGCGTGGACGCTGCGCAGGAGCGAGGGGACACAGATCCACCTGACGCAGGTCGCAGATCCAACCAAGGACTTCGTGTTGAAGGTGGGTGCTGCCGAGGGCTGTGCCAGCGAGGCTCCGGTGTGGTCGCCGGATGGAGCGACGCTTGCGTTTACGTCGACATGTACACCGAAGTCTGAAAAGGTGGGCCAGGAGCAGGTATTTCTCTGGGAGAGGTCTTCAGGAAAGACGAAGCAGCTGACGCACCTTACCGGCAATATCAACTCGCTCGCTTGGTCTCCGGATGGGAAGTCGATCGCCTTTTTATTTGTAGAGGATGCAACGCGTACTGCTGGAGCGTTGGCGGCAATGAAGCCTTGGAGTGGCGTGATCGGGGAAGATGGGGTTGAAGTGCAGCGGGTCTACGCGCTTGACGTAGCGACCGGCAAAGGTGCGTTTGTGACACCGGCGGGGCTTCACGTCTATGAGTTCGACTTGGCTCCTGACTCGGAACGAGTCGCTTTTGTTGCTGCTAATCCTCCCGGCGAGAACAACTGGTGGGTCGCGAAGCTTTACGTTCGTTCCCTTATGCATGGCATCAATGGGCAAGATTCATACAACTCAGAAAGATTGGATATGAAAGGGCCCCTGGGCGGGGGAGTGCTTCTCGATCCTGCCACCGTCTCCGGTCCCCTCCATGGCCTGCAGATCGCCGTGCCCCGATACTCGCCTGATGGCTCGCAGATTGCATTCATCGGCGGCATTATGTCGGATCAAGGCTCTACAGGTGGCGACATTTACACCATCTCCAGCAAGGGAGGTGAGCCGAAGAACATCACCCCTAATCGTGAGGCGTCGCCCGCCTGGTTTTCGTGGGTCAACGCAGATACGATTGGTGTCGCCGAGAACGCGAAGGGCAAGTCGCATCTCTTTGCCTACGACGTTCCATCCCAAAGAGAATCGTCGCAATACAACGTGACCTACCCGGATACGGTCCGTGCGGGCGGCCTGGCTATGCGTATCTCGCTTTCGTCGGACGCGAGCGGCGTCGCCTTTATTCGAAGCTCGTTCGACTCTCCGCCCGAGGTGTTTGCAGGTCCGCTCGGCGGCTTGAAGCAGATTACTCATCTCAATGACGGCATCAAGCCGGTCTGGGGAAAGTCGGAGTCAGTGGAGTGGGACAACGAAGGTTTCCATGTGCAGGGATGGCTGCTGTATCCCGCAGAGTACGACGCGGCGAAGAAGTATCCGCTGATTGTAGAGGTTCATGGCGGCCCTTCTGCGGCGATCGGCTCAAGCTGGGGCGGAGGCGGAGCGCTGTTCTCAGCGATGGGTTACTTTGTCTTCTCGCCGAACCCGCGCGGCAGCTATGGGCAGGGAGAGCGATTCACGCAGGCCAACGTGAAGGACTTCGGCTACGGCGACCTTCGCGACATTCTGAAGGGCATCGACATGCTCGAAGCGAAGTATCCGATCGACAGGAACCGCGAGGGCCTGACCGGCTGGAGCTATGGCGGCTTCATGACCATGTTCGGCGTGACCCAGACGAACCGCTTCAAGGCGGCAGTCGCGGGGGCGGGCATCAGCGACTGGAAGAGCTACTACGGCGAGAACTCGATCGACCAGTGGATGATTCCCTTCTTTGGCAAGACCGTCTACGACGACCCCGCCGTGTATGCGAAGAGCTCGGCGATCGAGTACATCAAGAACGTGAAGACGCCGACGCTGGTGATCGTCGGCGACCGGGACGGCGAGTGCCCCGCGCCGCAGAGCTTTGAATTCTGGCATGCACTCCGGGCCCAGGGCGTAAAGACGCAGCTGGTGGTTTACCCGAATGAAGGACATCATTTTGTAGATCCGGAGCATGTTCGCGACCGCGATCAGAGGATGGTGGAGTGGTTTGCGACGGAGATGCCGTAGGGGCAAGGGGTTAGGGTTTAGGGAAGAGGGTGCAGGGCGGCAAGCCTGACTCCGGCGGACGCGGTGACTTTGTTCCTGTTTTCGCGAGACAAGGGGCTGTTGTGAGACTGAAGGCTATGCGGTGTCGGGCGTGCCCGGAAGGCAGTTCGACTACACCCTGTCCCCTACCCCCTATACCGTGTTTTCCTTTACACTGAAGGCTCTGTAATTCAGCGTTTGCGGCAAGACCGTTCAGCTTGAATTCCGGTTGAACGGGGAGGTTCAATGCGTCGGTTTGTCTCGGTACTCGCTCTACTCTTTTTCACGATTCCATTTGGCATCTCGATTACCGGCTGCGGCAAGAAGACCACGGTGGAGTACTGCAACGGCGGGAGTACCGGAGTGGCTGTCGGCCAGGTCACGACGATCACGCTCCAGCCGAAGATCTACGGAATATCGCTGAACCAGGCCGAGCAGGGCCAGACATCCGCTCCCGCGGCCACCGACTGCAAAGGCACTACTGTATCGGTGGGCGGCTTTACGTACGGCACCACGGACATGACGATCGTCGACGTACAGCCTTCGACTGGTAAGCTCTGCGGAGGCACGTGGAACAGGAACACCGGTGGCGGCATCCCCGACTTTACTACCTGCAACGCTACAGGCAAGACCGGCGTCGCCTACATCACGGCCACGGCCAACGGCGCGACCAGCAATCCTCTGCCGGTGTACGTGCACCCCATCGTGACCAGCGTTGTGCTCGGTTCTGCATCTACGGACTGCGCGACTGACCCGGCGACCAACTGCAGCCCCGCGTCCATCAACTCCGCGCTTGCCAACAGCGCGATCGCAGGCTGCCCGACATCGGCAACATTCACGACTAATCCGGTGATCCCTTCAACCGGGTGCTGCACACATCCGCCAAGCGACGTACTTGCATCCACCGTGACGCCGGTCACACCCTACCTTGCTGACGGCTGTCTTTCGCAGGGCCAGACCGGACAACTTTCGGCCCGCGTCTACGCGGGCGGCGGAACGACCGAGAACATCAGCTGCCAGGTCGGGCACCTTACCTACACAGCGCAGACGGCCGCCGTTGTGACCATCGACCAGAACGGTGTAGCGACCGCGCAGAAGCCCGGCGCGACCATCATCGACGCCACCGTCGCGCTGGCGGGAAGCTCGGCCGGCTTCTTCTCCACCTGCCCGCCGACCGACATCTCCCTGAGCTATCCCGGTAGCGCCACTGGCACGACGAACATCCTGGTGAACCAGAACAATACGCAGCCGATTACGGCGACCGTGCTCGACAAGAATGGCGTCTCGCTGACCGGTCTGTCGCTTGAATATGTGTCGACGACGCCGATCACAATTCCGGCTTCCTCGAACGGCTCGGTGACGCCGGTGTACCCAGGCGAGGCGTCGATTACGGCGATCTGCCAGCCGCCGACGTGCAACACCGCTCCGCAGAGCCTGCTCGGCGTGTTCGGAAACGGCAAGCCAGTAACCTCAAAATCAGTCTCGGTGACTACGCCGGGCACGAACAATTCAAACCTGTATATCGCCAGCACGGACTCGCAGTACCTGGTGCCGGTGGACTTTACTCAGAACCAGCTTGGAGCGCCGGTCCGGCTGCCCTACGTTCCTAATTCGATGGTGATCAGCAACGACGGGAGCTCGATCTACATGGGGAGCGATACGGAGCTGATGGTAGTGAGCGCCGGAACGGGTGCAATCTCCCGGCAGGACGTGAGCGTGCCCGGCAAGGTGCTAGCGGTGTCGCCGGATAACAGCACCATCGTGATCTCGGACACGGCCCGCGGCCAGATTCACCTGTACACCTCCGCAGGCGTAATCTCCTCAACCTATGGCGGAGTGGGCAACCATGCGGCCTTCTCGCCCGACAGCCAGACGGTGTACATCGCTGCGGGGAACCAGATCCTGGTGTATTCGCAGTTCAGCGGCTGGAAGAGCATCTCGCCGGCGACGGCGGACGGCACTGCAGTGACCGACGTCACGGTGACCCAGCCGGCGGTCGGTGCTTATTTTGCTGGAACAACGACTACGGCCCGCGGCTACTGCCCGGCCACAACGCAGGCAGCGGAAGGAAACCCGCCGCCAGTCTCCAATGTCTTTTATCCGCTTGCAGACACTGCGGCGGCTGCAACCGACCGCATCACGGCTACAAACGATGGCTTTCATATTCTTGGAGCGAGTGCGGCACCGGCGACACTGAACGACATCCAGGTGCTCTTGGCAACGAGTACAGATGCAAACAGCGGCTCGCGCAGCGCGTCGGGCGGGATTGTCTGCCCCTCGGACGGCGCCGGACTTACGTTCGCGAACACCATCGCTCCAGTGGCACTTCCGGGGATTGCGCCCACTGCAATCACTGGCGTACTGCCAACTTCCGACTCAAAGCTGGCCTTTGTAACCTATACCGGCACCGGCGGCGTTTTGCCCGTCTATGCTCCGCCCAGCCTCGGGCCAACCGGAAACACCTCCGGGGCGGCGATCCCGGGCACACTGACCAACATTCCACTCTCGGGCGCTGCCGTCGCTCCGGTTGGCGGGGCAATCAGCGCCGACAACACGACGATCTTCGTAGGAACGTCTGGCGACGGCCTGGTCCACATCGTCAGCACGGCCTCGTTGACGGACACAAAGACAATCGCGCCAAACCTGCCGAGCATATCGGGAGCGACGGGAACGATTGCAGTGCCCAACCTGCTGGTGCAGAAGCCGCGCAAGATCACCTAGTGCCGTGCTATGAAAGCCTGGTCTCATTAGAGCCCGGTCTTGACAGCACGCTTGCCTTTGACGATCAGGCGAGTCGTTTCTTCAAGAGGTCGCGTGCGATTGCATCGAGAACGCCGTTCAGGAAGTGGATCGACTCGGGGGCGGCGTAGCGCTTCGCTACTTCCAGGGACTCGTTGATGACGATCGCAGCAGGTGTGTTCGGGTACTCAAGCATCTCGGCGACTGCGGTTCGCAAGAGGTTGCGGTCTACGATGGGCATGCGCTCGATGCGCCAGTTCTGCGAGTGACTTTCGATGATGCCGTCGATCTCGGCCCGACGTGCAGCGGCAACGCGATGCAGGTCATCCGCGAAGCCTCGTGTTTCGGCGTCCACATCGTCGCGGGAAGGCCAGAAGAGCTTACGAACCTCCTCGGGCGTCTGCTTGCCCAGGTCACCCTGGAAGAGCATCTGCATGGCAAGTTCGCGGGATTTGCGGCGCGTCCCCACTAGGCCACCACTTCGATTTTGCCGGGCGCTGCCGCCGCCAGTTTCTTCTGGATCGACACCATTTCTATCGCAGCGATGGCGGCTTCAAAGCCCTTGTTTCCGGCCTTGACCCCGGCACGGTCCAGCGCCTGCTCCAGCGTCTCGCAGGTCAAGACGCCGAAGGCATGAGGGACGCCGGTCTCCTGCTGGGACTGGCCGATGCCGCGCGCGACCTCGGTGTAGATCGCCTCGTAGTGGGCGGTTTCGCCGCGCAAGAGGCAGCCAAGCGTGATGATTGCGTCAAAGCGGTTCGATTCGGCAAGCGTTCGTGCGGCGGAGGGGATCTCCCACGCGCCGGGGACGCGGACTATTTCGATGTCGGCGCTCCTGGCGCCACTGCGCCGGAGACCATCGAGCGAGCCTTGCAGGAGCCGGTCCGTGATCACGGCGTTCCAGCGAGCAACTACGATGGCGAAGCGCATGCCGGCGGCGGAAAGGTCGCCTTCGAGGGCAACCGGCCGTCCGTGGACCGGATTTTCTGACTCCCAGAACCCGACTGTCAGGGTATCGGTCAGCTGCACGGTAAGCATGCGCGAGTTCCAATGCGTGGCGGCGACCGGCGAAAGCTTTTCCGCGGCCTTGGTGCTGTCGAAACTCGAAAGCAACCACTGGTGAAGGATTGCATGCACGGCATCGAGTTGGGTGACCTCAACCAAGATGGATGGAACTGCGGGTATGCGGCCGGTTACGAACTCAATGTTGCCCACAGGCGCGAGGAACGCTGCGCCGCGTCCGCCGGAGTCCTGCCACCCTTTACCGGGTTCAAAGCCTAATGCAGAGAAGAGGCCAGCGAGCTTGTCGAAGTCGCCAGCGCCCGCGGCGGCGCCAACCTCACCCGTCTCCACGGCGGCAACGAGTGTCATTCCCTTGATCATGGATCGATTGTACCGTCAGCAGGTTACCCGAAGGCGGCATTGACAAGCAGGACGCTGAGTGTATTGCGCAGGGTGCGGGCGGCCGCCAGATCTAAGCTTTGATACGGCGAGAGCGCACGAGAATGGCTGGTCGCGAAGTGACCCGTCAGGAATTACAATCACGTAAACGCGGGCGGGCGGCGCTGAATCTTCGGCCACCCGCTCCCGTCGAATGGGGACATATGACGACACGACCTAAAGAAGTTCTGAGCGGCGAAGTTCGCAAGCTGCCCATGATGCCTATACGCGACATGGTGATCTTTCCGCACATGATGACTCCGTTTGTCGTGGGGCGCGAATCCAGCGTACGAGCGCTTGAAGAAGCGCTGAACGGAGACCGGAAGATCTTCCTGGCGACACAGCACGATGCGTCGGTCGACGAGCCAAACGCGGACGACATCTTCGAAACAGGCACCATCGGCAACATCGTCCAGAGCGTAAAGATGCCGGACGGCAACATCAAGGTGTTGGTCGAAGGCGTCGAGCGGGCACGCGCCACGGAAGTGAACGACGAAGACGGTTTCTTTGTGGCGACCGTACGCGTGGGCAAGACACGGCTGGATCTTACGCCCCAGGTCGAGGTGCTCGCACAGCGCGTGCACACGCTGTTCGAGCAGTACATCAAGCTGCAGCAGTCGCTGAACTACGAGACGATCGCCGCGAGCGTTCGCATGGACGAACCAACGAAGCTGGCGGACACGATTGCCGCCAATCTGCAGCTCTCGATTGAAGAAAAGCAGCAGCTGCTTGAGGTGTTCGACCCGGAGACGCGGCTTTCGCGCATCGCCGACGTGCTTGACGTCGCGATCGAGAAGCTGAATATGGACCGCACCATCCAGTCGCGCGTAAAACGACAGATGGAGAAGGCGCAGAAGGAGTACTACCTCAACGAAAAGATCAAGGCGATCCAAAAGGAGCTTGGACGCGGCGAGAAATCAGAGTTCGACGATCTCAAGAAGAAGATCGACGAAGCGGGCATGCCGAAGGACGTTCATGAGAAGGCGACGCAGGAGTTGAAGAAGCTTGAAGCGATGCCCCCGATGTCGGCGGAATCGACCGTGTCGCGCAACTATCTCGACTGGCTGCTGGCAGTTCCGTGGAAGAAGCGATCGAAGGAGATCCGGTCGATCGAGCATGCGGAAAAGATCCTGAATGAAGACCATTATGGCCTGGAAAAGATCAAGGAACGGATCCTTGAGTTTCTCGCAGTCCGTCAACTGGTGAAGAACCCGAAGGGTTCAATCCTTTGCTTCGTCGGACCTCCGGGCGTGGGAAAGACTTCGCTTGGCATGTCGATTGCAAAAGCGACCGGGCGCAAGTTCGTGCGGATGTCGCTGGGCGGCGTGCGCGACGAGGCCGAGATCCGCGGCCATCGCCGGACGTACATCGGCGCTCTGCCCGGGCAGATCATCCAGTCGATGAAGAAGGCGGGCACAAAGAACCCGGTGTTCATGCTGGACGAGATTGACAAGATGGCGTCGGACTTCCGCGGCGACCCGGCCAGCGCTCTGCTGGAGGTGCTCGATCCGGAGCAGAACACTTCGTTCCAGGACCACTATCTCGATGTCGAGTACGACCTGTCGCAGGTGTTGTTTGTTGCGACGGCAAACGTCTTGCACACGATTCCCGGGCCGCTGCAGGACCGCATGGAGATCCTGCGGCTCCACGGCTATACCGAGGTGGAGAAGCTTGAGATCGCCAAGCAGTATCTGGTGAAGAAGCAGCTTGAGGGCACTGGCGTAACGACCGATCAGATCAACTTCACCGACGATGCACTGAAGGGCATCATCCGCGGCTATACACGCGAAGCCGGCGTTCGCAACCTCGAACGCGAGATTGGGAATGTGTGCCGCAAGGTGGCGCGGCGGGTCGTCCAGAACGGTCCGGAGCACAAGGAAGAGATCACGGCTGAGAACCTGGAATCGATTCTGGGTGTAGCAAAGTTCCGCGATTCGCAGGTGCATGAGAAGAGCGAGGTGGGGCTGGTCACCGGCCTGGCATGGACGGAGGTCGGTGGGAGCATTCTGCAGACTGAGGTCCAGGTGCTCGACGGAAAGGGCAAGATGACCGCGACGGGTCAGCTTGGCGATGTGATGCAAGAGTCGGCGCAGGCCGCACTGAGTTACATCCGTTCACGGGCGCACCACCTGGGGCTGCAGAAGGACTTCTACCGCAATCTGGACATCCATGTACACGTTCCCGAAGGAGCTATTCCCAAGGATGGCCCGTCCGCTGGCATCACTCTTGCGACGGCGCTGGCCAGTGCTTTGACAAAGATCAAGGTGCGCCGGGACATCGCCATGACCGGGGAGATCACGCTGCGCGGCAAAGTGCTTGCCATAGGCGGCTTGAAGGAGAAGCTGCTGGCGGCGCATCGTGCGGGCATCTTCGAGGCGATCCTGCCCGCGGACAACCGGCGCGACTTCGCCGACTTGCCAGAGCTACTGAAGTCTTCGATGAAACTGCATTTTGTCGAGCAGATGGACGAGGTGCTGCAGATCGCGCTGGAAGAGAAGCTGGTTGCGCTTACCGAGGAGACGCCGGACGCGCTGGCGACGATCATTCTCCCGGAGATGAGCGGGCCACAGCCAACGGCGCATCAGTAGGAGTCGACGCAGGCATAAGAAAGGCCGGGCGCGAAGCCCGGCCTTTCTTATGTGCTCAAGTTGAAGCAAGGACTAAGCTGTACTCTTACCGCCGCCGATAAAGTGCATGACAATCGAGATGACCGCGAAGATGAGAAGCAGGTGAATCGCAAACGCGGTTACATGCAGGACGGTGAAACTGCCGACCCACAGAAGTACGAGAACGACAGCGAGAATAAGGTACATGGTTGTCTTCTTTCTTGAGGCGAAGTAAATGCTTCCTCTTATGAGAGACAAGCTACATACAATTCGTTGCTCAGGCGGCATCTTTCTGCAGGAAGCTGTCGCCTGCAGCCGTCAGGTCAGCACCTTCCGCCAGCGATGGACGGAATAAGCATCACCTCGTCGCCGTCCTGGAAGGCGTAGGCTTCCCCACCCAGGAAGCGAATGTCTTCATCGTTGATATAGATGTTGATGAAGCGGCGCAGCTTGCCGTCCTCTCCCTTAATCTGTGTACCGAGCGCGGGAAAGGTCTGGTCGATATCGGCGAGCAGGCTGGGCAGATCTTCGGCAGAGGAGGCGAACTGCTTTGTACCGTCCGTGTGACGGACAAAGGCGGTTGGAAGCACTACTTTGACTGACATCTTCTGCGATTCTCCTCATGGCTGGTGCGTTTGTTGGGAGTTCCGATCGATTTCCGCCGGGCAAAGGGACCTGAAAGCGACAGCAGTTCCCGAGGGACCAGGGCGGGATGGACAAACCGCCTAGTCCGCGGCGACGAGGTCGAACTCCGGCTCCAGCACACCGTCAAGCTCCTGGATGTAGTCGGCGAAGTCCGAGAGCCGCGGACGGATCGCACGATCGAGCTGATAGCGGTTCGCGACTGCATCCGTCGTCTTGAGGCCATTGCCGGTGATGCAGACTACGGTCGTGTGATCGTGTGCGATCCGGCCGTCGGCGTAAAGGCGTGCCGTGACGGCGGTCGTAACGCCGCCCGCGGTCTCGGTAAAGATGCCTTCGGTCTCGGCGAGTTCCTGGATGCCGGAGACGATTTCGACATCCGAGACATCTTCGGCCCAGCCGTTCGTTCCGGCGATCATCTTTGCGGCGGCGGGACCGTCGGCTGGATTGCCAATGGCCAAGGAGCGGGCAATGGTGTTGGGGCGCTGGGGCTCAATGTAGTCAGTTCCAGACTTTACGGCGGTCGAGATGGGCGAGCAGCCAGATGCCTGCGCTCCGAAGAAGCGGACGGGCTTGTCTTCAACCAGGCCAAGGGCGATCAGTTCATTGAAGGCCTTGCGGATCTTTCGAATCAACGAGCCGCCCGCCATGGGGCAGACGACGTTGTCGGGCAGCTTCCAGCCAAGCTGTTCTGCGATCTCGTAGCCGACAGTCTTCGAGCCCTCGGCGTAGTAGGGCCGCAGGTTGACATTCACGAAGCCCCACTTATAGTCGTCGGCGATGAGGGTGCAGAGCCGGTTTACGTGGTCGTAGTTGCCGTCGATGCGGACCAGTCGCGCGCCGTAGACGAGTGTGTTGAGAATCTTCGCTGGCTCCAAATCGGCGGGAACGAGGATGCAGGACTTCAAGCCCAGGCGCGCGGCTTGCGCGGCGACTGAGTTCGCAAGGTTGCCTGTTGAGGAGCAGCCGACCGTCTCAAAACCGAAGGCCTGGGCATTTGCGAGCGCCACTGAGACGACCCGGTCTTTGAAGGACAGCGTAGGAAAGCAGACGGCGTCATTCTTGATGTAAAGATTGGCCGCGCCGATCCGCTGGCCGAGCCGCCTGGCTTTAACCAGGGGCGTAAAGCCTACGGGAAGGTCCGGTTCGAAGCCCTGGGGAAGAGGGAGAAGGGCGGCATAGCGCCAGATGTTTTGCGGGCCCGCGGCGATCTTCTCGCGGGTAAAGTGTGGGCGGGCGACTTCCAGGTCGTACTGAACTTCAAGGGGTGCCAGGCAATCGTCACAGGCGGAGAGGGGCTGGTTACCGAAGCTCTTGCCGCACTCGTTGCACTTCAACTGGTACGCTCTACAGGAATACTCCATCGCGCTTCTCTCCCGGGAGGAGGGGTGCGGCTATCTGCGACGTACTCTTTTCTGGAGTTGATTCAGGGAGGAGAGAATGCGGGGATGCCGGCCGTGAATCAGCGGCGGCGTGCTCCGAATCTCATGTTCCCTGTTTCCAGGAGAGAGTTGACACCGGTACGTATGGTCTGTCCGGTTGTCGTGGCGTCTCAGGGCTCGTCCCTCAACCACTCTGCATGAAATTCAAATCTGCCCGAAGGCAGACTGGAATGAATTGGTTATAGCACAGCACCCGCGGGGACGCAACTTACTGTGTCGTCGCTGGAACCGGCATCATCGAGGCGATGCCGGAGACGAACTGCTTTGGGTCGAACTCAGTGCGTAGAATCTCGTCCGGGCAGTCGGTCATGAGAGCGACACGCCAGTTGCATACGAAGGCGACAAGCTGCTCGGGCTGCGCCGTCTTGATGGCGGAGCACATCTGCTCGGCACCTTCAATCGCAGATTCACCGTCCACGTCGATCAGAACCAGATCATAATGGCGGCCCCAGAACATCTTCAGGCCTTCCGCCGCATCCAACGTGGAGTCGACCTCGAAGCCAGAGAGTCTGAGGATCTGGTCGCGTAGGGGGCGCAACATCTCACGCCGGCAGATGTGCAGGATCACACGCTTCCCATCGGGAACGACTGGACTGCTCAGTGCAATGTTTTCCGTTGCCATTTGATTTGCCCGCCGGTCCGCTTTGATGTCGGCCACAGGCAGCGGCAGACAACAGCGTCTTTCCCTTCGCGTGATCCTATCTTACAGCGTGACCATGACTCTGTCGCCGCCAAAACAGAAGCTAAGTTTCGTTCGTTCCATAGCCAGCTTTGTCACGAGCCAGATCTTCGAAATGTCGAACGTCTAAACTGAAAGCATTGCCAGCACCTCCAATCCGCGGTTGTTCTTCTCGGCTGGCGAGGCGAGCGGAGACCACTATGGCGCTGCGCTCATCAGCGCTTTGAACCGGACTCTTCCGGAAGCCGAGTTCTTCGGGCTGGGCGGACGCGAGATGGAGCGTGAAGGCCTGCGACGCGTGGTGCGCGCCGAAGATGTTGCCCATATGGGCATCACCGAAGTCATCCGGCACGCGCCGTTCATCTACGCGCAGTACCGGAAGCTGATTCGCTCGATCGAAGAGCAGAGGCCGGACCTCGCAGTCCTGATCGATTTTCCGGACGTGAACTTTCGCCTGGCGCGCGCCTTGAAGCGGCTGAACATACCCGTGGTCTATCTGGTGAGCCCGCAGCTCTGGGCGTGGAAGCGTCAGCGTCTGCGCTGGGTGCAGGAGCGAGTGACCAAGATGCTGTGCATCTTCCCGTTTGAGGCCGAGTTCTACCGCAATCGCGGGGTAGATGCGGAGTTCGTCGGTCATCCCCTCGCGGCGCTGCCCGCGCCTTCGATCTCTCGCGAAGCGTATGCCGCGCACTACAAACTCAGGCCCGATGTGCCCTGGATCGCTTTGCTGCCGGGCAGCCGGTGGAAAGAGGTCACGGCGAACCTGCCGGCAATGGTCGAGATGGCGGGGCGGCTTCCCTTCCCGTGCGAGTACGTTCTGCCTGTCGCCTCTACGATCGACCGCGCCCGGCTGCAAGAGTTCATCAAAGGCTGGATCACGTTTCAGCCGACGGTCTCGAGCACACCGCTGCCGTACATTCACCTGGTTTCCGATGCGCGCGAGGCATTGCATCACGCCCGCGCCTCAGTGGTCGCAAGCGGCACGGCGACCGTACAGGCGGCAGTGATTGGTAACCCATTCGTCGTCGTCTACCGGGTGTCTCCGGTCACCTTCGCCGTGGCCAAGCTGCTGGTGAAGTACCCGCCTGAGATTTTTGACCGGGACGATACTGCTGAAGATGCTGCCGGGAACCTGCCGATCGCCATGGTGAACCTGGTGGCGGCCCGCCGCATCGTCCCTGAGCTGCTTCAGGGCCGTTTCACGGCTGAGAACCTTGTAAAGACCATAGCGCCGCTGCTTGTAGATGGCCCACAACGCGAACAGATGATCGCCGAGTTGGCTGAAGTTCGACGGCGGCTGCTGGTTTCCGCCCTGAACCCTGACCAGGTTCTCGAACCTGTTGCGCGCGCCGCGCAGGTGGTGCTGGAGTGTCTACGCAGCGGGAGTTTCATCGAAGAGTAAAGCACGCGCTCAGGGGCACGCCAATCTCCCTAGCCGGGTTCACGCGTCTAATAAGATGACGAAAGATGTCTGCTTACGCATTTTTGAGGAAGTTCACCCGTAATGGTCCACCGCCGCTCCGTATTTGCTCTGATAGCCGCCTGCTTGAGTGTCGTCCCAGCATTTGCCGCCCCAACGCGTCCGCAGCTGCAGGTGACGAGCTACCTGATCAACGCCGATCTTGATCCTGCTTCAAACAAACTGACCGCCACCACTTCGGTTACGCTCACCGCCCTGGAGGACTTGAGCACGATCACTCTGGAGCTGAATAACGGGCTTCAGATCACAAGACTGGTCGACGCGGCCAATCACCCGCTGGTTCCGGAGCGGCTTTCCACCAACTCGACCGTGCGCTTCCCGTTGACCACCCCGCTGGCGAAGGGTGCAAGTGCAACGTACACGTTCGATTACGCCGGTGCGCTTACCGGAGCTGACACAAGTCCGGTGGAAGGGATCAAGCTGGCTGCCGTGGCCGACCCGGTTTCGATCCTGCTTTATGCGGGGCGTTGGTTCCCGTTGGCCACTCCTGGCTTGTTTACCAACCGCTTTACTGCACAAATGCATGTGCGGGTGCCTTCGGAGTATCGCGTTGTAGGCAGCACGACGACGGAGTTAAGCCCGAAGAGCCTGCCGGGCAACCGGTCGGAGTACAGCTTCAACTGGGACAAGCCCGGATTCCCCGGCACCATCATCGCGGGCAAGTTCTTGCCCCCGATCGCAGCGGCGGGCATTCCGAACGTCCGCATCTTCGTGACCGACAAGCACAAGGCGAACGCAGCCGCCTACGCCGGCACGGCGGCGGAGCAGTTCGAGTACTTCAGCTCTATCTTTGGCCAGCCGGAGACAGGCCGCTTGAACATCGTGGAGCTGCCTGATGATGCGGTCTCGGCCGCGTGGGCTCCGGGTATCGTTGCAATCGCCGGCAACCGCATCGGCGAGAAGAACAGCAATCGTCTGCTTGCGAATACGATTGCCCACCAGTGGTGGGGATCAGAGGTATCGCCCGCGACGCTGAACGACGCCTGGATCACGAATGGCATGTCGCGCTACGCCGAGCTGATGTATGTCGAGGAAACTTCTGGCAAGACCGCCTTCCAGACTGCCGTAAGCGATGTTTCTGCGGGCGCGCTCGCCTACGACACGGAGCCTTTGACTATGCTGGGCAGGATCGATCCTTTCTCACCGCAATTCCAGTCCATGACGCTGGAGAAGGGCGCAATGGTATTTCACATGCTCCGCTGGGAGCTTGGCGACGACGCCTTTCAGAAGTTCTTGCGCGGTATTTTGTCACAATACACGGACCAGGGAATTCGCAGCGCCAACGTTCAGACCGTTGCTGAGGCACAGTCGGGCGTGAAGCTGCAGACATTCTTCGCCCAGTGGACGGACGGGACCGGAGCGCCGCAGTTTACCAATAAGTTCACGGTCTACAGGCTGGGAAACAACAAGGGCTTCCGGACAGTTGGATCAGTTGACCAGGACCTGGACCTGTTCCGGATGCCGGTGTCGCTTCGTATCGAGACGGACGGTAAGACCGAGATCCGACGCGTAGATGTGTCTGGGACCGAATCCCAGTACACCATCGAGACGTTTGGCCGTCCGCGCAAGATTTCGATCGATCCGGATAACTGGCTGTTGAAGAGCACGCCCGACCTGGCGGTACGCGTGGCCGTGCTGCGCGGGCAGCAGCAGGCTGCACAAGGCGATCTGACTGCTGCACTCGGTGAGTACCAGAAGGCGCTCGATATCAATAAAACAAGCTCCCTGGCTGCTTACCGGATCGGGGAGA
This sequence comes from uncultured Granulicella sp., assembly GCA_964658395.1. Taxonomy (GTDB): domain Bacteria; phylum Acidobacteriota; class Terriglobia; order Terriglobales; family Acidobacteriaceae; genus Edaphobacter. The sequence continues at coordinate 112,553 of CAZZYQ010000003.1, forward strand.
TCTTCTTCACGCAGCGCAACTACCAGTCCGCGGCAAACTCGTTTCGCGATGCGCTGCGCGGCGATGGCGAGCCGAAGTGGACCGAGGTTTGGAGCCACATTATGCTGGGCCGGGTGTTCGACGTGACCGGCCAGCGGGACCGCGCTGTAAATGAGTATCGACTTGCCGTACAGACGAATGACAATACTCAGGGCGCGGTGAACGAGGCGCGGGCTTCAATGCAGAAGCCGTATCAGCGGCCTAGCCAAGACAACTAGACAGTGGACGATTGCGGTGGAAGAGTAAGGTGGTGCCGTGTTTGTGGCGACGCCTCGGGTATGCCGAGCGGACAGATACTGCCGCCGCTGAGCCAGAGATCGACTAAAGCCGGATCACAACATGCCCTGGGCAGAGGTTCTTCGCCTCCGCAACCAGCCGTTCGGTCAGGCCGTCGCCATAGCGTGCGAGGAACCACACCGCTCCCAGCAGGCGTTCCTGCGGATGACCATTTGGAAAAAGGTTCAGGGTGAGCGCGTCAGCGTGTTTGCGCAGCCCGGCTTCCTTTTGCAACTCGAAGGTAGCAGCCAGGCGGCGCAGGCGGTTCATCTGGTAGAGCATCTTCGAGCCGGAGACGGCGGCGGCGCGGCCTAGACTTTCATCCATACCAGCCAGATACTCGGTCAAGGCCGAGAGCTCCGCCTCCATTGCGTTCCCTACTGCTGCCAGCTTGCGCTTCGCCGCAATCGGCATTGCCCGGGCGCCGAGCCGCTGGGCAAGCGCTTCTCTGGTGGTAAGAACATCCGGCAGCGAGAGCTCATGGCGCGCCATCACGTCGCTAAGCGCTGGTTCGATCAGCGTGGCGCTCATACGTGGCAGCACGGGGGTCCTTCGATGGAGAATGCGGTCGTACAGCACCGCACTCTGCGCAAAGTAGGCGATCTCAGCCGGACCGCCGACGTAGGCTGCGGTCGGCAAAATCGCATCCTGAAAGACAGGACGAAGCAGCGCATTCGGGCTGATGCGCTCGGGCGCGAGGTCAAGTATGCTAAGCAGATCAGCAGTCGAGTATATGGTTCCGCCGCTCTTCCATGCGCCGTCCGGCAGACGGCGAAGGGCAAGACGTTCTTCCGTCGCTTCATGCAGGAGAAAAAGCAGCGAGTAGTTGGATTTCACCAGCACCTGCGCGTGAAAGCCATTGCGCTCGAGTTCGCTGCTGCGCTCGAGCAGGGCAAGCTCAAGCTCCTCAGCACGCTCAATAGCTTCGCGCAGCACAGGTGCGCCAAGCGAGTGGAAGTCACGACCCGCAGCATCCATCACGATGAGGCCCTGATCGCGAAAGACATGCGCCATCAAGCGGCCAAACGCTCCAACGAGCGTGGCCGAGGGCGTGTAAAACTCGCGGAGCTGATCCGAGATGGGAGCGTAGGCGAGCAGTTCACTTGCCCGCTCCAGCGCCTTTTCAATTCCCGCACCCAGCCGAGCACTGCCAACTGGCACGGAGCCTGCAACCTTTACGCCTGCCCTCAACGTTTCGACTGAGGTCTTCGTGAGAAGGCTGACCTGGTCGACTTCGGCAAGATCATGGTCCTCGCTTGCCAGCCAGAAGATCGGCACGTGATCGAGGCCGGTGGCAGCAGTCGCTTCGGCGGCGCGCGCGATCGCCGTTGCGGCTTTAAGGAGGGTAAGGACTGGACCACCAAAGAGCGCCACCTGTTGACCGGTGACGACGGCGCGCGCGCCGTGCCGAAGCTTTTCGATGTTGGCAAGCGTAAGCGGGCTGGCGTGAAAGTTGAGGCTCTGCGCATGCAGCGCGTCGGCAAGCTTGTTTGGGTCCAGAACTATGTTATGGGCTGTGTTCTGGGCCGCGCCCGTGATTGTGTCTCCGGAGGCGGGTGCAGATGGCAGCCGCATCCACTCACCCGAGAACGGATTGCCCCCGTACCACTCGCATACAGGCGAACCCTCGGGCATCGCCAAGAACTCGCGGTAAAGCTGCGTCACGTGGGGCAGAACGGTGATGGGGTAACACTCTGCACTCATTCGCGGGCCGCTTGTCTCAGGTCTGGGCGTCAGTGGAACTGAAACTTAGGATGTTGCGCAGACGGCGCGGGATGCAGATTCTGGCGCCTCTGAATGATACCGTAGAGAGATGGCCAGTTCGACCACAAAGGTGCGTTCAGCAAAGCGTGGGAACGCTCCTATCGCTGCTCCTGCTGCTGCCGGTGTATCAGTCCCTGTAAAGAAGGGGGCCAAGTCGAAGCTGCTCTCCTCAAAGATCGTTTACAAGGGGCTGGTCTTCAATGTGTATCAAGACAAGGTAGAGGAGCCGAGCGGATTGGTCGTGACGCGGGAGGTGATCCATCATCTGGGATCAGTCGTCATTCTCGCGATCGATGAGTCAAAAAACGCGAATGATCCGGACGTCATCCTGGAGCGGCAGTACCGCCACGCGGTCGGCGCCTTTCTTCTGGAGCTTCCCGCCGGCCGGATCGAGCCCAATGAATCTCCGCTTGCCGCCGCGAAGCGCGAGATGATTGAAGAGACCGGCTATCGCGCGAAGAAGTGGACGCCTCTGACGAAGTACTTCGCCAGCCCGGGCTTCCTGGGCGAGAAGATGCAGATCTTCCTGGCACGGGAGATTCGCGAAGGCACCTCGCAGCCTGAGGCGGACGAACAGATCGAGACGATCCGCATGCCGCTCTCTGAAGCGATGGCTCTCGTGCGATCGAACAGGATCCAGGACGGTAAGACCATGATCGCTCTTGCTTTGCTGGATGCTCAATTGAGAGACAGCCGCGCCTAAGTCGGTCCCTGTGACGAAACCTTCGATAACGCCCCTTATCGTGGCCGAATCTCCGGCAAACCATACCAGAGTGTCATGCGTCTCAGTGCGTAAAGCAGGCAGCGCGGCCAAAATGAGCGGCTAGCGTACAGAAGCAGGTTCGGCTTAAGAGCCATAGGAGCAGGGGACATGGCACAGTACAAGGGCACAGTGAAGTGGTTTAACAACGCAAAGGGTTACGGGTTTCTGGGTCGTGATGGGGGAGCCGACGTCTTCGTTCATTACAGTTCCATTCAGCTGGACGGGTACAAGAGTCTGAAAGAAGGAGATGAGGTCGAGTTTGACATCATCCAGGGCTCCAAAGGCCCGCAGGCAGACCAGGTCTGTCGGTTGAAGGAGGCTTAGCCAACAATCTTCTCGATCACATTCCTGCAGCGTTTTTACATTTGACCTAAGATGGCAGATGAGGCCGGGACTCCGTCCCGGCTTGGACTTTTAAGCTCAACCGCTATGGACAACATCACCATCGCCCGCCTGCTCGACGAGACGGCGACGCTGCTCGAGATTGATGCAGCCGATCCTTTCCGTGTGCGGTCATACCGTCGCGCCGCCGAGGCAGTAGAGCAGCAGACGACTCAGCTGGCAACTTTGGCTGCGCCAGACGCGGACCCTAAAGCGCTTCTCGCGATTGCGGGGATCGGCAAGGGCATGGCGGCAAACATTCGCGACCTTGTGACCACCGGCTCCATGCCGCTGCGCGATGAGCTGCTGAAAAAGTATCGGCCGACGATGCTGGAGCTGCTGAGACTGCCGGGCATGGGACCGAAGACGGTGGCGCTCTTATGGTCGGCCCTTGCCGTCGCAGACATTGACGCATTGGAAGCAGCAGCCAAGGCGGGACATCTGAACAAGCTGCCCCGAACGGGCGAGAAGTTCACGACCAAGCTGCTGAAGGGGATCGAAGACCACCGTAAGAACTCCAGCCGCTTTCGCATCGACCAGGCACAGGAGCAGGCAGCGCGAATCTGTGAGCTGATTTTGCAGTTCCCGGGGATTGATGAGGTCACGCCAGCGGGATCGCTACGCCGAGGAAGGGAAACGGTAGGCGATCTCGATTTACTTGCGACCGGTCCGGCGTGCGAGGCCGGAGTGGTAAGCGCAGCCGTGGAGCACGTGGCGGCGTTGCCGCTGATCGACAAGCTGATTGCGAAGGGGCAGAACAAGGTCAGCTTTACGCTGAGAAACAACCTGCAAGTTGACGTGCGGCTGCTTCCCCGCACCAGCTACGGCGCGGCGCTGCAATACTTTACGGGATCGAAGATGCACAATGTTGCACTGCGGCAAAGGGCCATCAAGCGCGGACTGACTTTGAGCGAGTACGCTCTGCTGCGGCTTGAAGACAATGTGATCGTTGCCTCGGCGAGCGAAACGGACATCTACAAAGCACTGGATATGGAGTACATTCCGCCGGAGTTGCGCGAGAACTGCGGCGAGCTTGAAGCCGCGGCGACGCATACCCTGCCGAATCTGATTTCGCAGAGTGATATTCGCGGCGATTTGCACATGCACACGCATGCGACCGACGGCCGGGACTCGATCGTGCAGATGGCGGAAGCAGCGCTGGCACGAGGTTTGAGCTACATCGGGATTACGGACCACTCGAAGAATCTGGCCATGACTAATGGACTCGACGATGCACGTGCGCTGGCGCATATCGGGAAGATTCGGGAGGCAGATGCGCGGATGGAAGGCCGTATACGCATCCTTGCCGGGATAGAAGTAGACATTCTTGCCGACGGGTCCCTTGATCTGGCGGATGAGACTCTGGCGGAGATGGACATGGTTGTGGCCAGCGTGCACAGCCGGTTTGATCAGCCGATTGAGCAGATGACGGAGCGGATGTTGAAGGCGATCGAGAACCCGCATGTGCGCATTCTTGGGCATCCGACCGGGCGCAAGGTGTTGCGTCGCGATGCGTACGCGCTCGACGTCGACGCCATTCTGAAGCGGGCAGCGGAATTGGGGGTAGCGGTGGAACACAACGCCTCGCCGGCCCGCGCTGACTTGAACGATCTTCATCTGAAGCTGGCGAAGCGGCACGGCTGCAAGATCGTCGTGAACACGGACGCACATGCGACGGAGGAACTCGATCAGATGCGCTTCGGGATCACGCAGTTACGGCGCGCCTGGCTTACGGCGGGAGACGTGCTGAATACGTTGCCCTTCGAAGGCTTTATGGAAGCGTTGAGGCCGAAGCCTTAACCCTTGTTTACTGCGGCAAAGCTCTGCGGGTTTCATTGCGCAGGCACGATCTGCGGTTTGCCGGACGCGGTATCCTAAACGGGTGGCGACATCGGTGACATCCAGCGCAGAGCACGAGACGATTGCGCCGGGCATGCCTTCGCTGCTCGCCGACTATGCGGTATTGTTCAAGCCGCGTGTCTCGACCATGGTTGTTATAACGGCTGCGGGCGGCTTCTATCTCGGCAGCTTGCGGTCAGGTATCAGCCCGTTCAATCTAGGCGCAGTCCAGGCGATGGCCGGAATTGCGGTCGTTACCTGCGGCAGCAGCGTTCTGAACCAGGCGCTGGAACGGAAGACGGACACCCTGATGCGCCGCACTGCAGCCCGGCCGATGGCTGCGGGACGGATCGGTTTGGCGCATGGCCTGGTGCTCGGGTTTCTCGCCATCTTTCTTGGCTCGCTGTACCTCGCGTTTGTAACCAATCTTCTGACCGGCACACTGACCCTGCTGACGGCGGTGGGCTATGTGGCGATTTATACGCCGCTGAAGCGAGTGACGACGATCAACACTTTCATCGGCGCTTTCCCGGGCGCCTTGCCGCCGCTGATTGGCTGGACCGCAGCGCGAGGCATCATTGAGTGGCCCGGCGTCGCCCTGTTCGCCATCCTGTTCGTGTGGCAGTTTCCACACTTCATGGCAATCGGCTGGATGTATCGCGACGACTACGCCCACGCAGGCATCAAGCTGACGGCGACGCAACAGCCGGCGAAGTCTGCCGCGCAGATGGCGGTTGCGCAGGCACTCTTCTATGCCGTACTGATGATCCCGGCAAGCCTGTGGCCGGTCGCGCTCGGGACCGCGGGCTATCTCTATGGAGCGGCTGCGGGGATACTCTCGTTCGGCTATCTCGCCTACACAGTACGATTCGCAAGGATACTGCGGGAGCCGCTGTCGCAGAGTTCAAGAACCTATGCGCGCGACCTGTTGCGGGCTTCGGTGATCTTTCTGCCGCTGCTGCTGGGAGCCATGATGCTGGACGCCAAAGGACGACTTCTCTTCTAAATGCAAGCGACGCTGCCCACGCCAAACACCGTTCGAACCCCACCCGCGATCATTGCGACCATCATCGTCGTGAGTGCGCTTGCCAGTGCACTGATCTGCTACCTGGTCTACTTTCACGCCCCAAGCGATGTGTCTGGGACCCAGTTAAAATCTTTGCCGCTGCTGAATGCCGTGTTGAACGCACTTTCTACCCTTGCGCTGCTGTTCGGCTATAGCTTTATCCGGCGGAGGCGACTTGTTCTGCACCGGAACGCAATGTTTGCGGCGTTCTTCTTTTCGTCGATCTTCCTGGTGTCGTATCTGACCAACTTCACGCTGCACGGCGAGACCCGGTTCAACCGGCTGAGCCCATGGTGGCCGTTCTACTGGAAGCTGCTGGCCTCACACATCCTGCTGTCCGTTATTTCGCTGCCGACGATCCTGATTACCTTTTTCCTTTCGCTTACAGGCAGGTTTCCGGCGCATCGCAAGCTGGCGCGATATACCTTCCCGATCTGGCTTTATGTTTCGATAACGGGCGTCATCGTTTACGTGATGCAGTCGGCGTGCCGCTGATGGCGCTGCAGCAGGACACCCGCACGCTGCTGCGCACCGGCTTCTCGCTGGTGGCGGTTGGTGCCATTTCGGCGACGCTCATCTTTGTCGCGTTCGGTGGGATAACGCGGCGGCAGGGCCCGCACACCAATGCGGGATGGCTGGCCCTGATGCTTGCGATGGGTTGTCTGCCAACGGGAACGCTGACGCTGGCCCTGGGGCTGGCAAAGGCGTTTGGCGACCGGCGGCGCTAACGCAGCGTCGAAACAGCGCTTTCTGCTATCCTCAACCTCTAAAAAGAGAAACAACCTGGAGTGAATCGCATGGCAAAGGGTGTCAACAAAGTTCTTCTGCTGGGCAATGTAGGTAAAGATCCGGAGATCCGCGCCACCGCAGGCGGTATGACCGTTGCGACCTTTACGCTTGCCACCGCCGATCGCGCCAAAGACGCGCAGGGCAACTGGGCCGACAAGACCGAGTGGCATAACCTGGTCGCGTTCCAGCGCACGGCCGAGGTTGTTCGCGACTACGTAAAGAAGGGTACGCAGCTCTTCATCGAGGGCAAGATTCAGACCCGCTCCTGGGACGATAAGGAATCCGGCCAGAAGAAGTACCGGACGGAAATTCTGGTGAACGATTTGACGCTGCTTGGGAGCAAATCCGGCGGCGGCGAGTCGGGCGGTGGTGGTTATACCAAGTCCAACACGGCAAGCTATGACCAACGCGCGCCTGTGAGTGCACCGGATTATGGCGACACCGGGATCACGGACGACGATATTCCCTTCTGATTTGTGGGTGGCGTGAGCGAAGTAGAGTCCTTTGGGGGAAGACAAAGGCTGGAAGTTTGTTCGCGTGGCGGACGAGAGGCAGGTTCCCGTCGGGAACCGCAAAAGATAGGACCGAACAAGATTAACCCGCTTCGGGAGTAGAAAATTCCGAAGAACAAATCGATGAAGCCTGCAAAGGCTATGACAGAGGCCATGCAGATGAATTGTGTTCCCAAGATCGTAGCTCCGTCGCTGCTATTTGCTCTGATAACTTCACTTGCCGCCCAGACGACCCTCAACGACATCTTCGCGCGCGATCCAAAGCAGCCGATCGATGAGGCGTACACCGCGAAGATCCACGAGTACACCACCGACCCGCACTTCTCCTCACACCTCGTCGACTATCTTCCCGCATCGAAGACAGTGCCAACGCCGGAGAAGGTATTGGGCAACATCGCCGGCGCTCCGGACATGCTGCCGTATGCCGAAGATGTCTACAAGTACATGCGGATGCTTGAGGCCTCTTCACCTCGGGTAAAGGTCACGAGCATCGGCCGGTCTGAAGAAGGCCGCGAGATGATCGCCGTGGCCGTGGCGGACGAAGCGCTGCTGAAGTCGTACAAGGAAAACGAGGCGCGGCTGGCCAAGCTCGCTGACCCGCGTACGATCGGCCTTGACGATGCCAGGGCCAAGCCGCTCATCGATGCTTCGTACCCGGTCTACTACATCACGGGGACGATCCACTCGACGGAGACGGGTGCACCGACGGCGCTGATGGAGCTTGCGTATCGGCTTGCCGTCGACGACTCGCCGTACATCAAGTACATCCGTTCGCACATGGTCGTGTTGATCACGCCGGTGGTGGAAGTTGATGGCCGCGACCGCATGGTCGATCTGTACAAGTGGCACAAGGCGCACCCGGGCGAGAATTACCCGCGCCTTGCCTACTGGGGTCACTACGTTGCGCACGATAACAACCGCGACGCCATGGGCATGACGCTCAACCTGACGCGTAATGTGTTGAATGCGTATCTCGACAACCATGCGCAGGTGCTGCACGACCTCCACGAGTCGGTCCCGTTCCTTTATGACAACACCGTCGGCGACGGCCCCTACAACGCGTGGATCGATCCCCTGCTTGCGGACGAGTGGGCTGACCTGGGATGGAACAACGTCGCCCAGATGCAGTCGTTCGCGATGCCCGGCGTCTTCACCCACGGCGACTTCGACACCTGGAGTCCCGGCTACCTTATGTTCCTCGCCGGGTTACACAATGGCATCAGCCGCCTCTACGAGACCTTCGGCAACGGCGGCGCGGACACCGAGAAGCGCATCCTCGACCCGGAGGAATACAGCCGCACCTGGTACCGTCAGAACCCGCCGCAGCCAGTCGTGACGTGGTCGCAGCGCGATAACAATAACTATGAGCAGTCCGCTCTGCTCTCCACTCTCAGCTACTTCTCGCATAACACCCACCATTTCCTCGAGAACTACTACCTGAAGAGCAAGCGCAGCATTCTGAAGCCCGCCGTGGAAGGACCGGCGGCTTACGTGCTTCCCGCTTCGCCGGAAGAGCTGAATCGGCAGCTTCAACTGCTCAACGTAATGCAGCTGCAGCACGTTGAGATTTCCCAGCTTGGCGAGCCTGTGACGGTGGCGGTACCCATCTCGAAGAAGACCGACAAGCCTTCGAACAAGTCGGAAGACACGTTAGACGAAAAGCCGGAGACGGCGCACAACAAGACCGAGCAGAAGACGTTCCCCGCGGGCAGCTATGTAATCCGGCTCGATCAGCCTTACTCGCGCATCGCCGACGCCCTGCTCGACAAGCAGTATTGGGCGCCTGACGATCCGCAGAAGCATCCCTACGACGACACCGGATGGAGCTTTTCGCAGCTCTTCAACGTCAAGAGCTACCGCGTCGTCGATCCCGTCGTCCTGAAATCGAAGATGGCTGCTGTTGCCGACCTCTCTGCCGCCGCCGGAAATGTAACCGAAACAGGGCCAGTTTTTAATACGGGCCCAAAGCCGACTGATGTCCTCGACGGCGGCGGCCCCATTTACGCTATCCCGAATACTGGCCAGACGAGCCTGCTCCCTTTTCTCTATGCGGCCTATCCTAAAAGCAACAACGCGGCGCACATCCACGTCACGGAGCAGGACACGGTCACAGACGGTGAGAAGCTGCCGGCTGGCTCCCTCATCATCCGTGGAATGAAAGTGGAAGAGATTTCTCCTCTCCTGCAAAAGTTTTTCCTAAATGCAATAAGTATAAGTACCATTCCGCCCGGTCCCGCCCATACCGCTGCCGCACCCCGCGTTGCGTTCATGCACAGCTGGCTTGGCACCCAGACCGAAGGCTGGTGGCGTCTCGCCTTCGATAAGGCAGGCGTGCCCTTCACTTATATCAATACGCAGACCGCCTCAGCGGACGCCGACCTGCGCGGCAAGTATGACGTCATCGTGTTTGCGCCGATCGGCCGGGCTTCTGCGCAGCAGATCATCGACGGGATTCCGATCACCCCTGGCGGGAATGCGATGCCATGGCAGAAGACCCAGCTTACCCCGAACATGACGATCGACAACACGGCGGACACGCGTCCGGGCCTGGGCTACACCGGCCTCGCGCATCTCAAGGACTTCGTAAGCAAGGGCGGCCTGCTGATTACCTGCGAAGACACTGCGCAGTTCGCCGCCGAGACCGGTCTTGCGCCGGGTGTATCGGTCGCCAACACCAGTGACGTGCGCGTGACCGGCACGGTCCTGTCGAGCATCTTCGTCTCGACTGCCAGTCCGGTCGCTTATGGCTACGGCAAGACGCTTCCGGTGATGAGCGCCAATGGCATGGCTTTCAATGTTTCGAATACCTATGGGAGCAGCCGAGGCCGCACTCTTTTCGACCCGTACGAAAGCCGGCCAACCGGTCGCGGCGGCCCTGACGAAGCGGACACGCCGCAAGGCCGCACATCCGTAGACCCCTTGATTCTGCCGAAGCAGCAGCCATGGCAACCGCGCCCGTTGAACGAAGAACAGATGCGCAACAATCCGCTGCTCATCCCCACTGCTTTGCGGCCGGAGGTGATCCTCCGCTTCAACGATTCGAAGAGCCTGCTGCTCTCCGGGCTGCTGGACAAGGCAAACGCGATTGCCGAGCGGGCGATCGTCGTCGACGCTCACCTTGGCTCAGGCAATGTGTTGTTGTTCGCCAATAACCCGGTGTATCGCGGGGAGACCATCGGCAGCTACGATCTGGTGTTCAACGCCATTATGAACTTCGACCACTTGACGCCGGCGACGAATAGACCAGCGACTGCGTCTTCGGGTGTGGCCGGAGACTCAAACTAAAAGCAAATTCCTCCTCGAGGAATGACAAACAGAGAAAGTTGCTTCCGGCGAGGGCTCAAGCCTATTCCTCTTACTGCAGCGCGGCGTTCAACAGAACCGCGAGCCGCGCACCTGCAAGGGCAATGCGTTTGTTGGTCACTCTTCTTGCGGCGGTGTAGTATGCGGGCGTTATGAGGTAAGACCCCGCTGCGGTCGCGGAGGGCGGATCCGCCACCGGCGGCGTTGGGCCGGCGCCGATCGGCCTCCTGTAGGCGGTCTGCTTCGCCAGACTGAAGGACTCCGTTGCCCAGTCTCCCGGATCGGTGTCCGCGGCGGCCGCGCCGGTGGATCTGGCGAGGCTCTTCCCGTACTTGGCCGCCTGCGGCAGCGCGGGAGCAGGCTGGCCTTCGCCGGGAAGGCTGTCCCAGAAGGCGTGCAGCTCGTCCGGTGCGCTCTTTGAGAGTGTCCCTTCGAACTTCTTCTTCATCGCCGCCGTCAGGCTGATCTTGACCAGGTTGCCGCCGATATCGGCTGAGTTGTTGAAGTAGCGGTTGCTGCCGTGAAGCGGCTGGTGGATGTCGCCGACCAGGTGCTCGAGCCAGATCATGTCGTAGGCCTTCAGCGCGTCGTCTTCGCTCGAGCTAAGCGCCTGCCGCAGCGCTACGATCTGGGTGGCGACGTTGGGCACGGGCGTCGGCGGAACGGTTGAATCGTCGGACGCGAAACCGGTGTCGATGAAGTGCCAGTAGCCATGGCTGGCGGGGTCAGAGAAGCCGATGTTCACGTCGGTCGTGATGCCGGGTGGCGGCGTGTCCGAATCCTGCAGGAACGTATGCTTGATCGTGTCGGCCCAGGTCGCCGCGCGCATGAAGAGGTAGAGGTTCTGGTCGTCCTGCGACAGACCCGCAGGCAAATCGGCCTTCCACTCGGCAAAGCCCGGCACGATCTTCGTGTTGTCAGGACTGTGCAGGGTCGGCACCTGCGCCAGCAAGGCCAGAGCGCGGGTCTGCGCGGCCGGCGTCATCTGCTGCCAGGCGATATAGGCGATGGCCTCGTGGCCAGTGTTTCCCCAGGCCCAGATGCGCACGGGAACGAACAGAAGCAAAACAAACAGCGATGCACAGGCTGCTCTGCGGTATGCGTTGCCCATGGGGCGACCTCTTTCTGACTGTCCTGGTACAGTGCCGCGAGCGGCACGACCGTTCCAAGCTACCAGAAGTGGCTTGCGCGCTGAAGAAGGGAGTGTGAAAGCGTAATACTCGCAGGGTGCTCCGCCCGGGGGGTGACAGGAGTTGACGCGGACGCATGGTCAGCGGGTTTGTACTCCCACCCGTTTCCGTCTACCATTAACTAAGTGGCAAACTGCAAGGTTTGCCGTCGAACTTGATCGATGCTGTCGCGGGAGAGAACGGGCTTTCTTTCGTAATGAGTAGAGCTCGGCGCCGAAGGAGCAACCGCCCCGGAAACTCTCAGGCAAAGAGGACCGCGACATGCTGTATCGACCTCTGGAGAGAGGCACTTCGGTGTCCGCCGACGGGATAATAATCTCAGGCAAAGCAACAGAGGGGGCGCACCAGGGAGGCTGAGGACTCAGCCCCCGAAGGATTGCGCCAGATGACACCGACCGCCCTTGAAGGAAATGCCGCCGAAAGTTCCGCTGCAATCGCCGCACCGCCCATAACAAACAGCCCCGCTGCCATCGACTCGGACGAAGGGTTCGCCCGCCGCCACATTGGGCCGTCCGCGGAAGATGTGAACGCAATGCTCGACACCGTCGGCGCGAGCTCAGTAGAGGAACTGATCGCGCAGGCCGTTCCGGCGTCGATCCTCGCGCCGGGCCAGCTTACCTTCGGGCCCGCGCTGACTGAGACCGAGACGCTCGCGTACATGCGCGGGGTCGCGGCGAAGAACAAAGTGCTGACGTCGCTGATCGGCCAAGGCTACTACGGGACGCTGACTCCGGCGGTGATCCAACGCAATATCCTGGAGAACCCTGCGTGGTACACGGCCTATACGCCGTACCAGCCGGAGATCAGCCAGGGACGGTTGGAAGCGCTTATCAACTTTCAGACGATGGTCTGCGACCTGACCGGCCTGGACATCGCGAACGCGTCGCTGCTCGATGAGGCGACGGCGGCGGAGGAGGCTATGGCCATGGCCAAGCGCGGCAGCAAGTCGAAGTCGAACAGCTTCTTCGTAGACAAGAACTGCCATCCGCAGACCATCGCCGTGCTCGAGACGCGGTCAAAGCCGCTCGGTTGGGCGCTGGTCGTTGGCGATGCGGAGAGCGACCTGAAACCTGATGAAGTCTTTGGCGCAATCTTCCAGTATCCGGGCACGCGCGGCGACATCGTCGACTACCGGGCGGCCATTGAGGCGCTTCATGCAGCGGGAGCCGTTGCTGTGATGGCTGCCGACCCTCTTGCGCTTACCCTGCTTGCCTCACCGGGCGACTTGGGTGCGGACATGGCGGTCGGCTCCACGCAGCGGTTCGGCGTGCCGCTCGGCTACGGCGGACCGCATGCGGCATACCTTGCCACCCGCGACGACTTCAAGCGCAACCTGCCCGGCCGGCTGGTTGGCGTTTCCATCGATGCGCGCGGCGCACGGGCGTTTCGTTTGGCGCTGCAGACCCGCGAACAGCATATCCGCCGCGAGAAGGCGACCTCGAATATCTGTACCGCGCAGGTGCTGCTTGCGGTCATGGCCGGGATGTATGCGGTCTACCATGGGCCTGAAGGTCTGAGGTCGATCGCCAATCGCGTGCACGCGAAGACGGCGAAGCTGGCTGCTGGTCTCGATGCGCTTGGCTTCAAGATCGTTCCGGAGTTTTACTTCGACACCCTCACCGTGTCGCTGACCAGCGAGGCAGAGACAGAGGCCATCCATGCGCGCGCAGTTGAGGCCGGCATCAACCTGCGCAAGACGAGCGCGACGGAGATCGGCATATCGCTCGATGAGACCACGACGGACGCGATCATCAAGGCGGTGTGGGAGGCCTTCAGCCCGGGCAAGAATCCCATCTTCTACACGGACGCTGCCGGACAGAGCCTGCCGGCGGCGCTCGCCCGCACCAGCAGCTTCCTTACGCATCCGGTGTTCAACCAGTATCACTCCGAGACCGAGATCCTGCGCTACATGCGCCGGCTGGCGGACCGCGACCTGGCGCTCGATCGCGCCATGATTCCCCTCGGCTCCTGCACCATGAAGTTGAACGCGACCACGGAGATGCTGCCGATCTCTTGGCCGGAGTTTGCCAACATTCACCCGTTTGTTCCCGCCGATCAGGCGGCCGGATACGCCGAGATGATCGCCGCGCTTGAGCAGCGGCTCTGCGAGATAACGGGCTACGATGCGTTCTCGTTCCAGCCCAACTCTGGCGCGCAGGGCGAGTACGCCGGGTTGCTGGCGATTGGTGCCTACCACGCCAGCCAGGGCGAGTCGCATCGCCGCATCTGCCTTATTCCAGCGTCGGCTCACGGAACCAACCCGGCATCCGCACAGATGGCGGCAATGGAGGTCGTCGGTGTGTTATGCGACGAGCGCGGCAACGTCGATGTCGACGACCTTCGCGCGAAGGCGGAGAAGTACTCGGACATTCTTGCCGCGGTGATGATTACGTATCCTTCGACGCATGGCGTCTTTGAAGAGCGCGTGCGCGAGATCTGCGAGATCATCCATGCGCATGGCGGGCAGGTCTACCTTGATGGCGCAAACCTGAACGCGCAGGTTGGCGTTGTGTATCCCGGCAAGTTCGGCGCGGATGTGTCGCACCTGAACCTCCACAAGACGTTCTGCATCCCCCATGGCGGCGGCGGCCCTGGAGTCGGCCCGGTCGGTGTGCGGGCGCATCTCGCTCCCTTTCTGCCGAACCACTTTGCGCTCGAATCGAGCAGCACGGTGGGGCCGGTCTCTGCTGCACCGTTCGGATCTGCTTCGATCCTTGCCATATCCTGGGCATACATCCTGTTGATGGGCGGCGAAGGCCTTACGGCGGCGACCGAGACTGCGATCCTGAACGCAAACTACATTGCCACGCGGCTGCAGCCGCACTTTCCGGTGCTCTACCGCAACGAGCACGGGCGCGTGGCGCACGAGTGCATCCTGGACACCCGGCCATTGAAGGCCTCGTGCGGTGTAACCGTCGACGACGTGGCCAAGCGCCTGATCGACTATGGCTTCCATGCACCGACGATGAGCTTCCCGGTGGCCGGAACCTTGATGGTCGAGCCGACCGAGTCGGAGTCGAAGGCAGAGATCGATCGCTTCTGCGACGCCATGATCGCGATGCGGAATGAGATCCGCGCCATTGAAGAGGGCCAGCACACTGCGGCCGAAAGCCCGCTGCGCTTTGCGCCACATACGGTGTTCGACCTGACCGACGATGTCTGGGACCGCGTCTACACCCGCGCGCAAGGTTGTTTTCCGCCGACATCGCGGCGGCAGGACAAGTACTGGGCACCCGTAAACCGTGTCGACAATGCGTACGGCGACAGGAACCTGTTCTGCTCCTGCCCGCCCACGGCGGAGTACTGCGAGGTGATCTCGGAGTAGGCCGCTGCTACTGACGGACGGCGACTTCGTTTGCTTCTTGGGTCGTTGCAGGCATCACACGGTCGTACGCGGCGCGGACGATGTGGTAGCACTCGCACGCGACCCCGATCAGCGCGGGACGGTCGACGATCCGTATCTTTCCGCGCTTGTAATCGATGATGCCGCGCCGCATCAACACGCCTGCCGCCACAGTGACCGTGGAGCGGCGCGCACCCAGCATCTCCGCCAGAAACTCTTGGGTCAACATCAGCTGCTCGGTCTCTGACCGGTCTGCGGAGGTGAGCAGCCATCGCGCAAGCCGGGCCTCCAGCGGATGAAGCCGGTTGCATAGGACGGACTGGGAGGTCTGAACAAACTGAAGGTAGATGAAGTCGTGCACCAGACGAGCGAGGACACCACCGCGCAGGAACTCTTCGCGAAGGACAGACATCCGAATGCGCAGCCCGCGGCCCGCGCCTTGCATCTGTACCGTATGTTGCAACTGAACGTGGCCGAGCAGACCGGCCAAACCAGAGAAGCCTTCCCTGCCGATAATTTCGACTTCTACAGATTCACCGCTCGACGTAAGCGCGTCGGTGGAGACCAGACCGGACAGCACAAAATAAGCGTATTCAACGGGCTGGTGCGGTTCTGAGAGTCGCATGCCAAGGGGCAGGTCAACTGGCGTCAGGTGCCTTGACAACGCCGCAAGCTGGCTTTCCGGCAGCTGCGAAAGGATCAAGTTCTGAGGTACCGGTTTACGCTCTGCGGGAGACCACTTTTCCATCGCTAACCTTGTTTCCTTTGCACGTCGTCAGCCCGTTAGGTTACGGGAGCGAGACCTAAGAAGTTGCACGGTCGCTATGTTGTGGAACTAACGATATAGCGTTGTTCTTCGGGTGTCTGTCGGCTAAGCTACATAAATGGAAAGGTTTATGAGGGTTTACATGGTCCTTGAGGAGGCCGTGAGGCTGATGTCCGGAAGGAGCGTCGCCGGCAGCGGACAAGCGGGAGTTTGGGGAAGTTAGAATGAAATGCAGGGTCGCATTGCGGCCGAAAGGCTCTTCACCCAGACATGCAACAAGTCCACCGCTGGTCCCAACTTTTCATCCCAACCTTGCGGGAAGCTCCCTCAGACGCCGAGGTCGCCAGCCACAAACTGCTTCTGCGCGGCGGCTATGTTCGCCAGCTTGGTGCCGGAATCTACAGCTACTTATTCCTCGGCAGCCGGTCCATCAACAAGATCGTCACCATCGTCCGTGAAGAGATGAACACGATCGGCCAGGAGATGCTGCTGCCCACCCTCCATCCGCGCGAGATCTGGGAGGCAAGCGGACGCTGGACAGGGATGGGCGACAACATGTTTCGCCTGAAGGACCGCAAGGGGGCGGACCTTTGCCTGGGCATGACGCACGAAGAGGTAGTAGCGGACATTGCACGGCACGAGCTGCGCAGCTACAAGCAGTTGCCGCAGATCTGGTACCAGATCCAGACCAAGTTTCGCGATGAGCCGAGGCCGAAATCGGGCCTTCTACGGGTACGGCAGTTCCTCATGAAAGATGCGTACTCGTTCGACATCGATGAGGCCGGGCTGGACGCGAGCTACGAGAGGCACGACGCGGTGTATCGACGCATCTTCGATCGCTGCGGGCTGGAGTATGTTGCTGTTGAAGCGGACTCGGGTGCGATGGGCGGCTCGCAATCACAGGAGTTCATGGTCTATACCGATGCAGGGGAAGACCTGATTGCATCGTCGCCATCCGGCTATGCCGCGAATCTAGAGAAGGCGGTGTCGCTCCTTGATCCTGTTGAAGATCTCGCCCCGAGCGGCGACGGCCTTCCGGAACTTGTCTCAACTCCCGGCAAGGCCTCCATTGCCGATGTGACGGCTTTCTTCGGCATCCAGGCCTCGCAGGACATCAAGTGCGTTGCCTTCATGGGCACCGCTGCAGCGGGAGCTCCGCTGAGGCCGATCGCGGCGTTTCTGCGTGGAGATCATCAGGTGAATGAGACCAAACTCTGCGCCGTGGCAGGAGTCTCTGAGTTGCGCCCCATGCAGCCCGAGGAGCTCGAACTGCATATCGGAGGACCGGCCGGGTTTCTAGGACCGGTCGGCATTGCCGAGGTGATGACGCAGGGCTCGCTGAACGGCCTGAAGTCAGGCAAGGCCCTGGACAAGCTGAAAGGCGTAGAGCGCGAGAACGCGACTGAAGGTCTGAAGACGCTTGTCGTGATGGATCGCGGACTCGAAAACCGCCGCAACCTGGTCGCCGGGGCGAACAAGCTTGACTTCCACTACCGCAACGTCACACCAGGACGCGACTTTTCCGTGACTGCCGTCGCGGACATCCGCAACGTGCTCGAGGGGGAACTCGATCCTGTCGGCAGGCAGCCGCTGCGACTCGGCAAAGCAGTTGAGATTGGTCATATCTTCAAGCTGGGCCGCAAGTACACGACAAGCATGGGTGCCACGGTGCTGAACAAAGACGGGAAAGAGGTGACCCCGATCATGGGTTCCTACGGCATCGGCATTGAGCGTATTCTTACCGCTGCCATCGAGACCTCCGCCGCCCGGTTCGCGTCCAATCAGGAGAAAGACGCGAGCGGCGACTCGTTCGCCCTGCCACCCGCAATCGCTCCCTTCGAGGTCGTGATCACCATTACCAACGTCAAGGAACCGGAACTCTTCGCTGCCGGCGAGAAGGTGGCCCAGGAGCTTGCAGCCGCGGGCTTCGATGTCTTGCTCGACGATCGGGATGAGCGAGCAGGCGTCAAGTTCAAGGATGCCGAACTGATTGGGATCCCGTATCGCATCAACATCGGGAAGAAGCTGGCCGACGGCAGCGTTGAACTCGTCGACCGGCTGGCCCGTGAAACTCACGACGTTCCGCTGACGGGTCTTACTGAACGCATGCGGTCCTTGCTGTCGCCCTCACAGACATCTCATAGCTGACACAAACCGTTGCCCGTCAAACTCAAACTCGCGAAATCCCGCTCCACCTTTTCGGGCACACTTATGCGCGGAGTTTTGTTGCTCGTCCTGGCTGGCACGCTCCTCTTCGCGGGGGTGTTTGGCTACTACTACTTCACCTATCAGAAGGTGGTGGACGATCGCCTCGCGGCCGGACCGCTGTTCGCCAGCACAGCGCAGATCTACGCGGGTTCAAAAGAGGTCCGCATCGGGCAGAAGCTGACGGCTGATTCGATTGCCGCTGAACTTCGTGCGGCGGGCTACAACTCGAACCCGGAGCTGGGCACCTTTCATCTTACCGGCGACAACATCCAGATCAAGCCGGGCCCGCAGTCGTTTCACTCAACCGACGGCGCAACCATTACGACCGTTGACGGCGTTGTCCAATCGATCCTCGCCGACAACGGAGCGGCGCTACAGGGCTATAAGCTGGAGCCGCAGCTGATCACGTCACTTTCTACCGGCAAGGCCCGGAGCAAGCGGCGCGTGGTCAAGTACGCCGACATTCCGCCGCGGATGGTGCAGGCGGTGACGGCGATTGAAGATCGCCGCTTCTTTGAGCACGGCGGCGTGAACTATGGCCGCCTGGCGAAGTGCGCATTCACTGACCTGCTGAGCGGCCACAAGGCATGCGGCGGTTCGACGCTGACCCAGCAGCTTGCGAAGAACATCTTTCTCTCATCGGAAAAGAGCTACAAGCGCAAGTTGATCGAGCTGCTGGTGAGCTTTCAGTTGGAGGCGCGGTTCAACAAGCAGCAGCTGTTTGAGATGTACGCCAACGAGATGAACCTGGGGCACCAGGGCAGCTTCGAGATCAACGGCGTGGGCGAGGCAGCGGAGACCTTTTTCGGCAAAGACCTGAACCAACTGGACCTGGCGCAGACCGCAACTCTGGCCGCGCTGTTCCAGAACCCCAGCTTCCGCAACCCGTATCGCCATCCTGAACGGGCGCTCGAACGCCGGAATCTGGTGCTCGATTCGATGGTCGAGACCGGAGCGATTACCGCGTCTCAGGCTGAACACGCGAAGGCGGAGCCGCTGCACCTGGCCAATGCGGCAGTGGAAGCAGGCGAAGCGCCTTACTTCGTGGATCTGGTGCACGACCAGCTGGTGCAGCGGCTCGGGGAGCAGAATCTCGGCAGCCAGAGTCTGCGCATCTACACCTCGCTTGACCCTGAGCTGCAGCGGGCAGCGACGGAGGCGGTGGGTGTCGGAATCAAGAACGTGGACGAACTGGTCCGCAAACGGCATAAGGCTGGTGACACAAACATCACCTACCCGCAGGTGGCGCTGGTCGCGATCGATCCCCACACGGGTCAGATTCTTGCTCTCGTTGGTGGTCGCAACTACAGCACCTCGCAGCTAGACCACGCCATGGCGGAGAGACCTACCGGTTCAATCTTCAAGCCTTTTGTGTATGCGACGGCATATAACACCTCTTTGAGCGGCACCGACCTGGATGGTGAAGGAGTGTTCACCGCGCTGACAAAATTGAACAACGATCCTCAGGACTTCGGCACCAATGGCCAGTCCTACACGCCCGGCAACTTCGAACGCGGCGAGTATCCCGGCATGGTTACGGCGGTGCAGGCGATCGCGCACTCGCTGAACATCGCTACGATTGCGCTGGCGCAGAAGGTCGGCTACGAGAACGTCGCCGCGCTCGCCCGCTCCGCAGGCATCGTGAACGCGCGCGGCACACCGTCGGTCGCCATCGGCACGTACAACGCCACTCCGATCGACATGGCTGGCGCCTACACCGTATTCGCCAACAACGGAGTGCATCTCAAGCCATGGATGCTAGCCAGCGTGCGGAACGCGGGCGGCGATATCGTGGCTGACTATGCCCCTGAAGCCAAGCAGGTGCTCGATCCGCGCTCCGCATACCTGACGCAGTCGCTGATGGAGAACGTTATGGCCTTCGGGACCGGCGCGGCGGCTCGTGCCCACGGCTTTCGCGCTCCCGCAGCGGGCAAGACAGGCACGTCGCACGACGTGTGGTTTGCTGGTTATTCCTCAAATCTTCTCTGCGTGATCTGGGTCGGCAACGATGACTATACTGACGTTTCGCGCGGATTGACGCGGCCGCTGCAGGGTGCAGACGCTGCCGCACCGATCTGGGCGGAGTTCATGAATCGCGCCATAAAGCTGCCGCAATACTCCGACGTAAAGAGCTTTACACCGCCTGAAGGCATCTCGATCATCCGCATCGATAAGGAGAGCAACCTACCCGCCGATGCGACCTGCCCCAACGATTTTACGGTCGCTTTCCTGAACGAGACCATCCCTCCGAATACCTGCAGCCAGATGAACGAGGGACCGCAAAACATTCTGCAGAAGCTTTTTGGCCTGGGTGGATCGAAGCATACGGAGGAGCCGGGCGGCAGCGACACCAAACAACCAGACACCGACGGCAATTCAGCCCCAGAGATCGCGCCGCCTGCGCAGCCGCAGCAGAAGAAGAACATCTTTCGCCGGCTTTTTGGCGGAGGGGACAAAAAGGCGGCACCTCCGTCTGGAACGCCTCCCGATCCACCACCACAGTAGCGGTGGGCGGAGAAGCCCCGGTAACGGCGCTCATTCGTGAAGGTCTCCCACGGCGAGGTCACCTCCTGAACCACGCTTTCTCTGATTGAAGTGGTGAATCCAACGTGGCAAGACCGGATGACCATAGAATCTGGGTCCGCGTTCTTCAACGCACCACTCCACTCGGGAATGACAAAGTGGAAGGCAGCCTTCAACTACCTGGTTGGCCTTCCTGAATGGAACCTGCGTTTTTTGAGTTGCACTTGCCGAGTTTCGGTACAAAGAAAGAGTACAAATGTTCAACGAACCTACCAAGATGTGGTCGGGCCGCTTCCGCGAGTCCCTCAACTCCACCTTCGAAGAGTGGCAGCGCAGCTTCCCCTTTGACTGGCGCCTCCTCCCGCAAGAGGTCGCCGCATCGAAGGCGCATGCCAAAGCCATTGCCGCTGCAGGCATCCTCACCGAGCCAGAGCTGCGGAAGATGCACGAAGGCCTCGATAGCATCTTGACCAGCAATCCCCTGCGTGCGGAGACCATCCTCGCCAAGGCCGCCAACGCCGAAGACATTCACCACTTCGTCGAACTCGAACTCACAAAGCGGATCGGCGACCTGGCTCTGAAGCTCCACACTGGACGCAGCCGCAACGAGCAGATTGCCACCGATATGCGTCTCTTCGTGCGTGACGCCATCGACAGCACCATCGCAGGCTTGCGCGAATGGCAGAGCACCGTCACCAGGCTCGCCGCAGACGCCGGCGAGCACGTCATCCCCTCCTACACTCATCTTCAGCGCGCCGAACCGGTGCTCGTCGCGCACTGGCTGCTTGCGTACGGGAGCATGATCGAGCGCGACGTCTCACGCCTCAGCGACGCGCGTGTCCGGATGAACCTTTGCCCGCTTGGCTCCGGCGCAGTCGCAGGCGCAACCCTCGCTCTCGATCGTGCTATCGCTGCAGAAGCCCTTGGCTTCCGAGGACCAACGCCCAACAGCATGGACGCTACCTCGGACCGCGACTTCGCTCTTGACTTCACCCAGGCTGTTGCCACGTTGGGCATCCATATCTCCCGCTTTGCCGAAGAACTCACGCTCTACTCGACCGCGGAGTTTGGATTCGTCGACCTGCCCGAAGCGTTCTCCACCGGCTCTTCCGCGATGCCGCAGAAGAAGAACCCTGACCTGACCGAACTCATCCGAGGCAAGTGCGGTCGTTTGCAGGGCAATGCCGCTACGTTGGCCACACTTATCAAAGGCTTGCCGCTCGCGTACAACAAAGATTTGCAGGAAGGACAGGAGCCGGTCTTCGACTCGGCTGACACTATCGCCGGGATCTTGTCCGTCCTTCCGGCCTTCACGCGCGCGCTGAAGTTCAACTTCGATCGCATGAAGACTGCCGCTACTACGGGCTATCTGAACGCGATGGCCGCTGCGACCTATCTTTCGAACAAGGGCATCGCCTTCCGCAAGGCCCACGAGATCATCGGCAACGCGGTGCGTCTTGGGATCGAATCAAGGCGCGAACTTGGCGAGATCACGCTTCCGGAACTACAACAACTGTCACCTGCGTTCGCTGAAGACTTCTTTGCTGCGATCACGCTCGAAGCTACACTGGATTGTCACGATGTTGTTGGCGGAACTGCTCGCCATCGCGTGGCGGAAGCGCTTCGCGCCGCACGGTCGCGCATCGAATCTGAAGGACAGACCGCGAACGCAGGTTCCTTCGGAGATGACCAACAAGAAGGTTAGGGGCAGATGAGCAGGGATCTAAGCACGCAAGAGAAAGGGAGTAGCAAGTAAGCAGATGTCTGTACTCTCCACATTGGTCGCGGCCATCAGCGACTCGACTTCCACTGACTCGTCGCGGCCACGGGTTGGCGGCGCGCTGGTGCGCCAGGCCAAGTTACAGGACGCGGTCAACATCTTCGAACTGGTGAACTCACTCTCGGGCGACGGTACCTTGCTGCGTCGGAGCTATGCGGAGATTTGCGAGAACGTCCGCGACTTCCATATTGCTGAATCCGAAGCCAGCGTCTTCCTGGGCTGCGGCGCCCTGCACCTCTACGGCCCGCACCTTGCCGAAGTTCGCAGCATTGTCGTGAAGCCGGAGGCCAAAGGTCAGGGCGCGGGCGGCCGCATCCTCAAGGCGCTGCTTGCCGAAGCGGAAGAGCAAGGCGTTTCGTCGGTTTGCCTGTTTACCCGCATCCCGGACTTCTTTTTTCAGTTTGGTTTTCGCATTGCCGAGCGCACCGCGCTTCCAGACAAGATCTACAAAGACTGCCAGACATGCCCGCGCCTGTACGCCTGCGACGAGGTCGCGATGGTGCGCGGCCCGTTACCCAGGATGGCAGTGCTCGGGCCCAGCCGGCTGCCGCAACCGGAGCTGGTGAAACTCCAGTCCGGCACCGTTTCCCACCGCTGAGGCAGTAAGCGGCCCTGCCGCGCTAATCCACGCGGACGAGCAGACCTTCCCCTGCTTCAATGACGGTAGGGCCGCCAACTCGACCGCCGTCGCCGTCCAGGATGGTGGTGAGCGCGATATGCCCGTCGTAGCAGCTCGAGGTCTGGACTTCATCCGTCAGGTTCAACAAGACCTGGAAGCGCTCGCTCCCAAGCTGGCGCACATACGAGAGCACACCGCGCTTGGCGTGCACTTCGTGCACATCACCTGCATGGAGCGCAGGATACGTCCGCCGCAGCCCGATCAACCTGCGGTAGAGCGTAAGCATCGAGCGCTCGTCCGCCGTTTGCTTCGCAACGTTCGTCATCTGCCAGTCGCCATTCAACGGGAGCCATGGAGTCCCCCGGGTAAATCCAGCGTAGGGAGACGAGTCCCAAAGCATCGGTGTTCGCTCCGGGTCGCGGCCCATGCCGATGCCGGGCTGGTTCTTCTCCGCCGGATCGCGCACCTGGTCGGCGTTGATCTGGCCGTTGGTCATGCCAAGTTCTTCGCCGTAGTAGATGGTCGGCGTTCCGCGCAGCGTCAACAGCAGCATTGCCGCAGCGCGCGCCTGCAGCTGCCCGATGCGCGAGGCGATCCGCGGCTGGTCGTGATTGCCCAGGACCCAGTTCGGCCAAGCACCCGGAGGCAGGACGCCTTCATACTCGTGGATCAACGCCGCGATCTTGTCCGCATTCCAGTCCGTCTGGATCAAACGGAAGTTGAACGGCATCTGCGCTCCGTCGAGCACGCCGTTGTCGGCTGCACCGTAGTAGCGGACCAGGTCGGGCAGCGGGAGATAGATCTCGCCAATCAGGACACGCTGGTCGTACTGATCGAGCACACGCCGCATCTCGCGCACGATCGCGTGCGTCTCGGGCTGGTCCGCGGTGTAGGTTGGCAGCACGCTCCAGAAGCTCGACTCGCCTTCCCGCCACTCCGGATTAGGCAGGTTATCCCGGAACTCCGGGTCTTTGATCAGCAGCCAGAGCACGTCCATGCGGAAGCCATCGACACCTTTATCGAGCCAGAAACGCATCGCGTCGTAGATCGCAGCGCGCACGTCCGGATTATGCCAGTTCAGGTCGGGCTGTTCTTTCAGAAACGAGTGGTAGTAGAACTGCTGTGTGCTGTCGTCCCAGGTCCAGCCTGGGCCGCCGAAGTTGCTCATCCAGTTGTTCGGATAGCTGCCATCGGCCTTCGCGTCACGCCAGAGATACCAGTCGCGCTTCGGGTTCTCTCGTGACGACATGCTCTCGAGAAACCAGGGGTGCTGGTCAGAGGTATGGTTTGGCACAAAGTCGAGAACAAGCTTCAGCCCCTTCGCATGGACTGCGCCGATCAACCGGTCGAAGTCCTCGAGTGTACCGAAGATCGGATCGACACCGGTGTAGTTGGCAACGTCGTAGCCAAAGTCCGCCATTGGCGAGGGATAAAACGGCGAGATCCAGATCGCGTCGATGCCCAGCTCTACAAGGTAGTCGAGTCGCGACTCTATCCCCGGCAGGTCTCCTATGCCGTCACCGTTTGAGTCTTGAAACGAGCGTGGATAGATCTGGTACACGACGCCGTCCTGCCACCAGAGCCGCGTCTTGTTCTCAGGCGGAGTCATGTTGCTCGCTCATGCTTTGCTTCTTTCAACCAGACCATGACTTCGGAAGCATTTCGGTCAGGAGGAAACACAGGATAGAAGACGTGTTCTACCACTCCGGCGTCCAAAACAAACGTTAGACGCTTCAGTAAGGTCATACCGTCCTTCTCAAAGACCGGCAGCTGCAAAGCATGGGTCATCTTCAAGTCTGAATCCGACAGGACCGCGAACGGAAGGTGCAGACGCTGTGCTGCTTCGCGCTGATACGTCGAATCCTGAGTTGATAGGCCGAACAGGTGAGTAACGCCCAACGCGGTTAGTTCCGCGAAATGGTCGCGAAACGCGCATGACTGCGGCGTACAACCGCGCGCACCCGGAATCAGGTCCCATCCCTCCGGGTTTTCTACACCCGGCACGCCAGTACGCGGATAGGCGTAGACGACGGTGCGACCATCAAGTGAGGAGAGGTCGACCATCCTGCCGTCGGTCGCGGGAAGCGAAAGAGAAGGCAGGCGCATACCCATGAGGTGTCGCGCGCCGCCGTCGTCGGTTGGCGGCGGGATTGTGGACCAGTCGGGTGCTTCAACGCTGCTCGTCATCACTCACTCTGACGCCCCCCGAGGGGCAAAGCTGCGGTCTAGGTGGCTAGATTTTCTAGGAGATCGCCTCGACCGCCGCGCCGACCCGCAGCACGGTGGCCTCGTCGAAGTGCTTCCCCATGATCTGCACGCCGATCGGCAGACCCTCTGCTGTTGTCCCGCAGGGGACGGACACACCGCAGATGCCGGCCAGGCTTGCTGCTACCGAATAGATGTCCGCGAGGTACATGGCCATGGGATCATCGGCCTTCTCGCCGATTTTGAACGCGCGGGTCGGCGTCATGGGACCGACGATCACATCGACCTCCGCAAATGCCTCAAGGAAATCGCGCGTCAACAGCGCACGCACCTGTTGCGCCTTCTTGTAGTACGCGTCGTAATAGCCCGCGCTCAGGGCGTATGTGCCAAGCAAGATGCGGCGCTTTACCTCCGCACCGAAGCCTTCGTCGCGCGTCTTCTTGTACATCGCAGAGAGGGTCTTTGACTCTTCCGACCGCAGCCCGAAGCGGACGCCATCGAAACGCGAAAGGTTCGACGACGCCTCTGCCGTGGCGAGGACGTAATACGTGGGGACCGCGTACTTGGTGTGCGGCAGGCTGACTGGCTTGATCAGGCAGCCCGCAACCTTCAACTGATTGATGGTCTTCTCGACCGCGGCCTTCACTTCTTCGTCGAGTCCCTCGCCGAAGTACTCCGCTGGCACGCCAACCCTGAGTCCGGCAACCGGCTGTGCAAGCGCGCCGACGTAATCGTCGACCGGCCGGTCCGACGAGGTTGCGTCCAGTGCGTCCTGTCCGGCCAGAACGCCCAACATCGTTGCCGCATCCTGCACCGTGCTGGTCACGGGTCCAACCCGGTCAAGCGACGAAGCAAATGCAATGAGACCATAGCGGCTGACGCGGCCATAGGTAGGAAGCACGCCCACGACACCGCAAAAAGCCGCTGGCTGGCGGATCGAGCCGCCCGTGTCCGTTCCCAGCGTCGCCACCGCAAACCCGGCGGCGACTGCGGCTGCCGAACCTCCGCTCGACCCACCCGGCACGCGATCAAGAGCCCGGGGATTGCGCACAGCGCCATACGCGGAGTTTTCGTTCGATGATCCCATAGCAAACTCGTCGCAGTTGAGTTTGCCCAGCAGCACTGCCCCGGCCGCTTCCAGCTTCTTTACCGCCGTCGCGTCGTAGGGCGGCAGGTAGCCGGCGAGTATCTTTGACCCTGCCGTCGCCGGAGAGCCCTGCATCACTAAGACATCCTTGATGCCTACTGGGACGCCGGCCAGGATCGGCAGTGGCTCGCCCAATCTTGCTTGATCGTCGATCTTTGCAGCCTGAGCCAGCGCTCGCTCGCGGCTCAGCGCAAGAAAGCTGTTGATTCCCTTGCCGTCCGGCCCATCTTCCGCAGCGATCTTCGCGTAGTGCGACTCCGCGGTCTCAACCGCGCCCCTTGAGCCGTTTTGAACTCCGGCGCGAACCTCATCAATCGTCAAACCCTTCAATCCTCGCTCCAGACTCGTCGCAGACAAACAAAAGCTTATCGCTCTATGACCTTGGGCACCTTGAAGAAGCGCCCATCCGACTCCGGCGCGGCAGCCATCACCGCGGCCCGGTCCAGCGAGGGCTGTACCGCATCCGGACGGAGCGTCTCGCCCGCCTGGCGTACTTCTCCGCCCAGCATCTGCCCGACCTGCGCCATGGGTCGGACTCCGGCGGTGTCCAACTCATTCAGCTGCGCAATGTAGCCCAGCACCGCGTTCAGGTCGCGCTGCATTCGAGGTACCTCGTCCGCGGTCAACTCCAGGTTTGCCAACTCTGCGACACGGAGCACTTCCTCGACCGTCACGGCCTGAGTATCGCTCATCTTGATTCCCTCTTCTTCATCTCAAAGTGTATCCCGGTCAGCTTCACCTGGGCGATGCGAGCCATCTCCTGCTGCAACTGGCTCCGCACTGCCATCATCTGGCGCAGCCATATCTCATCGGAGACGGCGACGGTTACCGTGCCTTCGAAGAACGCGACGATCTCACCGCGCTCGGCCATCGCTCGACCGCAGGCCACCGGCCATGCCGCCGCCAGGCGATCGATCGGTTCCAGCGCGCCGAGGCTGCGCCCCAAAGTTCCGCGCAGCATTGTTCTCATCGATTCCATCGCCACAATCGGCACTGTAGCAGCTTTGGAGACGGCGAGTAGAAGCTGAGGTCGCAGGGGCTGGGTATGGGCGTACGCTCCGGCTTCTAATGGAGGGTAATACGATAGGGCATGTCTATCGCGCCGTTCGGCCCCGCACTCTTTCTTGACCGCGACGGAGTCGTGAACGAAGAGACTGGCTATCTGTTTCGCCGCGAAGACGTGCGCTTCGTTCCTGGGATCACGTCGCTTTGTAGAACCGCCCGCGCGATCGGCTACCGCATCTTTATCGTGACCAACCAGGCGGGCATCGCGCGCGGATACTATACCGAAGCTGACTTCAACCGGCTGATGAGCTGGATGCTCGGCGAGCTTTCGAAAGAAGGTGCAGTGATCGATGCGGTCTACCATTGCCCATTTCATCCCGAGCATGGTGTCGGCAAGTACAAACGTGACCATGAAGATCGCAAACCGGGAACGGGGATGCTGCGCCGGGCAGCCGAGGCGTTTCGCGTCACCCTGGAAGACTCGGTCATGGTTGGCGATCGCTGTTCCGACATCGCCGCGGCCAACGCGGCAGGATTGCGACAGGCTTTTCTGCTTGCAGGAACGGAGGCGGAGTGCGGCGGCAGCTATCTGCCTGTGACCTCACTCGCTGAAGTGGAGCAATGGATAAAGGAAGAGCGATAGGAACAGCAGGAGAGCGGCAGAGGTTCTTCTAACGCCTCATCGAACCGGCTCCGGCAGCTGCGCCTCAGCCAGCAGCACCCCCTGCGCGTCCTTCGCGCTTACCTGCGGAGGTCCATCGAGAAGCTCGAGCGGCCAGGGAATCGCCAGGGATGGATCGTTCCACATCACGCATCGTTCACCCGGCGGATGGTAGAGGTCCGTCGTCTTGTAAAGCACCTCGGCCGTCTCTGAGAGCACAAGGAAACCATGCGCGAAGCCTTGAGGGATCCAGATCATCTCGATCGGGTCCATCGGGCCGTTTCGCTCGAGCGTCATGCCCATGTGCTTGCCGAAATCAGGCGAACCGGGGCGCAGGTCGACAGCCACGTCCCAGATCGTGCCCGAAAGCACCCGCAGCAGCTTTCCTTGTGGTCGACCCAGCTGATAGTGCAGGCCGCGTAGAACACCTTTGCGTGAAAAGGATTGGTTGTCCTGCACAAAGTTGGAGGCAATTCCGGCTTTAGGAAAGCTGTCGCTGCTGAAGACCTCGGCGAACCATCCGCGGTCGTCTCCGAACCGGCGCGGACGCAGCAGCTTGACATCGGTCAGCGCGGTGTCGATCACTTCCATTTCAACCTCCAGCCTGATTGTAGAGTTCAGCCCGGAGACGGTCTATTACGGGAACGGGTCAGGACAATGTTAATGTTTCTGCTCCCGCCCGCCGACATGAACTTTAGTCTCAGTGCAAGGCAGCAGTTCTTCTAGCGGAATTCTTGCGTCATCCACAGTCTTCTCCTTCAATACGGCTGCGTCTGTAAAGACCGGCCCAACCGAAACAGCTCTTCAATGAGCGGGTCACGGACTGACACGAATGATGCAGCTCTTTGAGTCACACGAGTCATCTCGTGCCGGCGTTCTTGGCGAGGTAAACTCCGGCACAGACCGCCTCACTCCGCAAAGAGTGCCGCGTCTCCATGTGGTCCACTCAGGTGCCGCCGGCTTCGAAGTGGCTGAGAGGTTCTGCTATCGCGTCGTCAAACGTGGACTCGATGTTGCTTTGGTGCTGATGGCCTTTCCGTTTCTGCTGCCTGTGTTTGCGATGGTGGCGTTGGTCGTGTGGATCAACTGTCCCGGGCCAGTCTTCTTTTCGCATCGCCGCATCCGGCGCAACCACTGCTTCTTCTCCATGTGGAAGTTCCGCACCATGTGCGTGAACTCGGCTGAGGTGCTTGAACAACACCTTTCGCGTGAACCTGGAGCGCGGGCGGAGTGGAGCTCCACCCGCAAGCTGCGCCACGACCCGCGCGTCACCCGCATTGGGGTCCTTCTTCGCCAGTACAGCATCGACGAACTGCCGCAGCTATGGAACGTTCTTACCGGCGAGATGTCCCTCGTCGGACCTCGGCCTATCGTCGAAGCGGAGATCGAAAGCTACGGTCATCACTTCTCCTGCTACTGCAAGGTCAAGCCCGGGATCACCGGACTGTGGCAGGTCTCAGGACGTAGCCATCTCAGCTATGAGGCGAGGGTCGCCCTGGACTGCGAGTACGTCCATCAGTGGTCACTGATGCTTGATCTGAAGATCCTGCTCTCGACGTTCCGGGCCGTCATCCAGAGGCACGGGGCGTTTTAGGACGATTCACCCCCAGAAGCAGAGAAGGATCCGCCCATAGATTCCGCGTCTGGCCGGGAGGACCGCCGACCGATGAGGGGTCAGTGATGTATCTCGTCGATGACTTCGCCGAGCGACTTCTGCCAGTCCATCATCTTCCACCCGAACGTAGTCTCCAGCTTGGCGCAGTTGAGTCGGGAGTTCGCAGGCCGCGCTGCCGGAGTCGGGTACTCCGTGGTTGCGATCCCCTTGACCCGCGCGAACGTAGTCTCAGGCTCCCGCGACTGCATCTGCCGGATAGCCTCTGCCGCGAACCCCGCCCATGTCGTTTCGCCTGCGCCTGCGGCGTGATAGATGCCGTGAGGCTTACCTCCGCCGCTTTCAGAGCTTGCGACAACGTGGGCAGCCATCCGCGCAAGATCGCGGCTCCACGTCGGCGCACCGTACTGATCGTCAACGATCCGCAGTTCTTCCCGCTCGCGTGCCAGCTTCAGAATGGTGCGCAGGAAGTTCTTGCCGGTCGCACCGTAGACCCAGCTTGTGCGAAAGATCAGCGCGGGGGCGCCGGTCGCCAGCAGGGCCTCTTCTCCAGCCAGCTTGCTTGCCCCGTAAACGCCGAGCGGGCCGGTCGGGTCGGTCTCGACCCATGGCACCGTTCCTTCCCCGCTGTAGACGTAGTCGGTGGAAAAGTGAAGCACCTTCGCACCTGACGCTCTTGCCTCCTCCCCGAAGATGCGCGGGGCCAGGGCGTTTATCGCGAAGGCAAGCTCCTGCTCCGACTCTGCTTTATCGACCGCCGTGTACGCTGCGGCGCTGATGATCCAATCTGGCTGCGCCTCCCGCGTGCATGTTCGAATTGATTCAGGGTTCGACAAATCCAGAGCGTCTCGCAGCGGCGCGACGACCTCGCCGAGCGGGGCAAGCGACTTGACCAACTCGCCACCCACCTGGCCGGACGCTCCTGTCACCAGAAAGCGCAGCCGCTGCGCCTTCACCTCAGTACACCGTCTCTTCGAGGAGCCGCAGCAGATACTTGCCGTAGCTGCTCTTCGCGATTCCCGCGGCCAGTGCCTTCAACTGCAGTTCGTCGATGTAGCCCAGGCGGAACGCAATCTCCTCCGGACACGCCACCTTCAGTCCCTGCCGCTGTTCAATGGTCTGGATAAAGTTCGCCGCTTCGAGCAGTGAGTCGTGCGTTCCGGTATCGAGCCACGCCAGGCCGCGGCCCAACACCTCGGTCCGCAGCGTGCCCTGGTTCAAATAGCAGATGTTGACGTCGGTAATCTCAAGCTCACCCCGCGGCGACGGCTTCAGGCTCTTGGCCACTTCAACCACCTGGTGGTCATAGAAGTAGACGCCGGTCACGGCGTAGCGCGACTTCGGTTTCACGGGCTTCTCTTCGAGCGAGACTGCCCGGCGTTCGGCATCGAACTCCACCACCCCATACCGCTCCGGGTCCATCACCGGATAGGCGAAGACAGTTGCGCCGGATTTTTGCGCTGCGGCCTCGCGCAGCGTCTTGGCGAAGTCGTGCCCGTAGAAGATGTTGTCGCCCAGAACCAGGCAGCAGCCTTCGCCCGCCAGGAACTCTTCGCCAATCAGGAACGCCTGCGCCAGGCCGTCCGGCGAGGGCTGCACCGCGTACTGGATCGCCAGCCCCCACTGGGTCCCGTCACCAAGCAGCTGCTCGAAGCGCGGAGTGTCCGAAGGCGTAGAGATGATAAGGATGTCGCGGATGCCGGCGAGCATCAGCACCGACAGCGGGTAGTAGATCATGGGCTTGTCGTACACCGGAAGCAGCTGCTTCGACACTGCCTGGGTGACTGGGTGCAACCGGGTCCCCGACCCGCCGGCAAGGATAATGCCCTTCATCGGGCACCTGCTTCGACCATGACGGTAGCCGACTCGGCTGTCTCTTTCGGGGCGTCCGGAGCAGCACTGCCGCCGCGACTGGAGTAGTTCCTCGCCACCCACTGCTGGTATGCGCCACTGGTCACATCTTCGAGCCACCGCGGATTGGAAAGGTACCACTCGACCGTCTTCCGCAGCCCGGTCTCGAAGCTTTCGGCCGCCTTCCATCCAAGCTCGCTCTCGATCTTGCGCGCATCGATCGCATAGCGCCGGTCGTGTCCGGGCCGGTCCTGTACATAGGTAATCAACTGGCGGTGCGGCACGTACTTCGATTGCGGACGCAGCTCGTCGAGCAGCGCACACAGGGTTTCGACCACGGCCAGGTTCGCTCGCTGATTTCCGCCGCCAATGTTATAAGTCTCGCCGATCCGGCCGCCCTCAAGCACGGCCTGGACGGCGCTGCAATGATCGGCCACGTACAGCCAGTCGCGAATCTGCTGGCCGTCTCCGTACACCGGCAGCGGCTTGCCCCCCAGCGCGTTCAGGATCATCAGCGGAATCAGCTTCTCTGGAAACTGGAAAGGCCCATAGTTGTTTGAGCAGTTCGTGATCAGTGCGGGCAGCCCATAGGTATGCACCCACGCCCGCACGAGCAGGTCCGATGATGCCTTCGAAGCGGCATACGGCGAGTTGGGCGCATAGGGCGTCTTCTCGTGAAATGCGGGGTCGTCGGGGCCGAGGGTGCCGTAGACCTCGTCGGTCGAGACATGGAGGAAGCGGAAGCGCGTCTTTTCCCCGCCAGAAAGAGTGTCATAGTAGGCCCTCGCCGCGCGTAAAAGTGTAAAGGTGCCGTCGATGTTCGTCTTCAGAAACGCTTCCGGGCCGACGATAGAGCGATCGACGTGACTTTCGGCGGCAAAGTGCACGATTGCAGACGGCTTGTGCTTTGCGAGGAGTTGCTCTGCCAGCGTTGCGTCATTGATGTTCCCATGTACAAAGATGTGCTTCTCGTTTGCAGCAATAGAAGCGAGATTCCCCAGATTGCCCGCGTAGGTAAGCGCATCCAGGTTGACCACGGTGGAGCCGGCCGCGACCGCGGCAAGCACAAAGTTGGAACCAATGAACCCTGCACCACCGGTGACCAGCAGAACGTCGTGCGCCTTCATCTTTTTGTCCTTAGTTTCTAATCCGCAAGGCAAGGGTACAGCCTACCGCAGGCAAGAAGAACAGTGAACTCTGTGCGCCTGCTGCAACCAATGGGTCATTTCAGGAACGCAGCCTCGGCAACGGCAAAGCTGCCCTATACAAACACCCGCTCGAAGACGAACGGGGGTGCGGCAACAGCCGCCGGCAGCGCGTCCTGGGTTCTGCTGGGGGCCATGGACTGCACCCAACCGAGGAAGAGGAAGACGATCTGCATCATAGGATCGGCCAGGAACACCGTAGTCAGCGTAAAGCTCATCGCGATCAGTGCGCCCAACATGCAGTAGGCAAACAAGATGTCTTCCCGCGCCCGCATCGTAATGCACAGCGTGATGAGGCGCTTGTATCCCAGGGCAAACATGGAAACGAAGATAAATGCGCCGAGATAGCCCTGCAGCATCGCGATACGCAGGTACTCGTTGTCGATCGAGGGCTGGTTGGGCGCCCAGGCGTAGATGCCGCCGGGTAGCAGGGACGGAGTTCCCCATCCTAGAAGCCCACCCTTGTCGATGAGCGGCTTGTAGGAGTCATACAGGTTGCGCCGGTATTCGGCGTTCTGCTGGTCGATATCACCCTTCTTCGCCGACTTTGCGTCCGTATACTTGTCCAGAATGACGCTCGTTACCGCCAGACCGACGACCATGGCGGTGAGCGAAAGGATGGCTGCCCGTTTCCGGTTGCGCGCGAAACCGATCGACGCCACGATCAGGCCGAAGGCGAACCCGATCCAGGGACCGCGTGATTGCGTCATCAGCAAGCCGGCCGTCACCGCTAACGTCAACCAGAGCGACCGCTTGGAATTTTTTACCTGCCCCGCCTTCACCGTCCAGCTCTTTGTCCCTACCAGCCAGAGTTGGAGCAGCAGGCCCGCTGAAAAGATCATTCCGGCGGTAATGGCATGGCCGTAGGGGCCGGCAATGCGCCCGAACCCCCAGCGCACCTGTCTCCCCCACCATGAGGTGGTGTGCGTGACCCGGTCGACAAAGGTCTGGAAGAGATTGGTCTCCATCCGGAACTCCCACATGCTTACTACCCCGATGACCGCAAGGCAGACCACGAGGGTCTTCGCGAAGTCCACGCGCGAACCGGTTTGCTCGATCAGCGTGCGCCCGATCAGGTAGGGAAAGATGCACTTCGACAGGCTCCAGAGAAAGGCGTAAAGTGCGACCTTAAACTCGTGGGTGTGCGCGTCAGCCAGGTACGCGCTGATTGTGTAGGCCACCACGCAGGCGTCCATCGCGGAAAACTTCAACGTGCGATATGCCGCAACGATGCCGATACTGCCCACCAGGAGCGATACCAGTGAGGTAACGTTCATGTTGAGGCCGCCGACCCGGAACTCCAGGTACGCCGGAACGATCATCAAACATGGAATGTACACCAACTGGGCGACACGGGCAGCCGATCTGGTATGGATCAGTCCCAGTGCGATCAGGGCGGGGATGAGAATCAGTGCAGCAACCATAGCTCTGGCACACGATCGAACAGCTTTGACACGATTCGAACCGATAAGCTTCGAACCAAGGTCGTCCCGTCTGGGGAGCAAATCGATGCAGACGGTGCCGCTTGCTGAAGCGTGTTTCGCTTTGGCAGCTTGCCGCCAAAAAATGAACGACTGACGTGCACGACTTCCGGCAGCTACAGAATACTAGAGACGACCGGCAGGGCCGTACGACTTTCGTCAGATTAACACGGCGGCCAGCCTGCATAGAATAAGGATCGAGATGGACAGCATCCAGCCAGACACGAGAGCACCTCTGTCTTCGGGCACGGGCGCGGCTTCTGCTGCCACGGCCGTTGCGCCGGATCCAGCAATGATGACTGCCGCGCCTGGCGCAAGCGCTTCCGCGACGAAGACTTCAACCATGCTGCCTCTCTCCTGGTTGGCGGTCTTGCTTGCGGCGGCGGAGTTCATTCTCCGGGCTCTGCGCCGGACAGACGGAAGCTGGCTCAGCGACCTGGCCGCGCCCTACATCAGCACGCGGCTGTGGATGAGCGGCGCCAACCCCTACGATTCCCATCACTTTCTCGGCTCCTGGTACGCCGCCGGCGCCACTTCGCTCGGCTTCAGCTCAGCGGTCACGAACATTCCGTCGGTTTACCCGCCCCCGACGCTTCCCTTCATGGTCCCATTCGCGGTGCTGCGATGGCCCGATGCGGTGCATGCATTTGTGGTCTGCGGGGTACTTCTCTATGGGCTGGTCCTCTACAAACTCCTTCGTTTGGGCTGGTCAGGGCACCGGTCGTGGCGAAACTATGCGCACGATCCGCTTGCCGTCTTCTTTCTGGCCTTCGCCCTCGGGTTCGCACCTGCGCACACCGCGATCAACTCGGAAAACATCGTCCTGTTCTCGGCCTGCGCAGCCTTGTTGGCCGTGCTTACACTGCTGCAGGCCGACGCAGGAGCAGAGCACGGCATGGCGTCTTGGATTGCTGGCGCGCTTGTTGTTGCATCGATCTGCATAAAACCCACCACAGGCCTCTTCCTGCTGGTCTGGCTGGGGTGGGAGCGCCGCTGGCGGCTTATTGCCGGCGTCTGCGCTGCGTGCGCCCTGATTGCCGCACTCTCGCTTTGGCCGCTGCTGGCTCGGCATACTTTGGATTGGATCGCCAGCTATCGCGCCAATGTCGCTACGCTCTTCACGCATGGCGGTAACGCCGATGTCTCGCTCGAAAACAGCGAGCGTACTGACCACATCGATCTGCAACTCGTGCTCTTCGCAATCTTCGGTGACCGCGGTCTCAGCTCCGCCATCGCCGCTGGTATCTACGCCCTCGTACTCGCCGCCTTCCTCCGAGGGAGCGGCTGGTTCCGATCCCCGGCATTGCGACGGACAACAGAGATGCCGCTCCTTGCTGCCGGAGGAATCATGGCGCTCGGCCTTCTTCCGGTCTATTCACGCATCTACTCGGCGATCGTTCTGCTTCCGCTCGTGCTGTGGTGCTTCCGGCACCTCCGGTTTGAATCGGCGCGATGGCTTCTGTTTCTGCTCTGCGGCTTTCTGGCGAACACCAGCGCCCTGCTTCGACGTCCCGCATTCGTTCAAGCGATAGCCGCACGTGCTCCGCGGCTGTGGGATGCGACCGTGGGCGGACACACCTGCTGGCTGCTGCTCGCCATCGGCATCCTGCTGATCCGGGCTGCCGCGGAGCAAACAACAAGTCAGGACCAGGCAGCAAATGAGAACCAGGCAACGATGCATTCCCGCGATCAGATCGTATCGATCCAATCCCCTAGCGCGCCAAGCATCCGCCGTTCTGACCCTCTACTACAGTCATAGAAAACGGAGCGAGCGAGAAGAGTGTCTTCCCCGCAACGACTGCCGGCTGCTCCCGCTTCACAATCTTCACCTTCTCTTCGAGTTCGTTCGAATCGGTAATCTTTGCGGAAGTCAGTGTCTTTACCTGCACCGTTCCCTCTGGAGCGCACGCGCCCGCCATGCTGAGCGACCGCGTCTCTGTCCGGCTGAGGTTGAACAGCACTACCGAGGTCGTCGCTTTGTCTGTAAACGCGAAACTTTGCAATTCGTGTGCCCCGTTGAGCATTATCTTGTCGTTCGCGCTCAGCGGCTGGTTCCAGGTTGGATTGGTTCCGCTAATGCTTGTTGCCAGCATCGTTGGCCGGATGGCCTCATTCGCAAGCTGCTGTGCCAGGAACGATGGCCG
>CAZZYQ010000004.1:0-108834 GCA_964658395.1 uncultured Granulicella sp.
GCGAAGAAAGCTGCAAAGAAAGCCGCTGGTCAACCGGACCCGCTCAAAGCAGCCAAAGATGCACGCCGCATGTTCGAACATCTGGGCCGTGTTCAGGTGCTCTCGGACCTTGCCTCAAGGGAAAACGACGCCCTTACTCTCCTCGTGGAGACGGCGGATAGAGCCTGTCGATCGCGGCAGTACAAGGAAGCCGCGGACCTGCTGCGTGCGGCAGAGCACTTGTCCTTCGCAGCAATTCAGGCCGAAGCCATAGAGACGGTTCCCGCAGAGATGAGGAAGGTCATCCAACAAGAGTGTGAGCATCTGACGGAACGCTCGATGGAACACACTTCGCACCATGACATACCGCGAATGCTTCTCGCACTTCTCGCTCGTATGGGGAAGGCCGGCAAGGATGCGTTCCGGCGTGGCTCGTACCGCTCTGCTCTGGAATTTGCGCGGGGCGCTGAGGCGCTGTCGCATGTACATCATCTCGATACAAGCCTTCTCCCAGCTTCATCCAGTCCGAAACAGTTAGAGGATTAGAGATGTCAGGCGAGGCTGAACCTTCGACGGACGGAAAACCGGCAAAAGGCCAAAGTATCCATGCTCTCGAATGGACCAACTTTTTCCTGGCAGATATACAGGCTGGGCTCGGTCCTTTTGTGGCGGCTTACCTTGCAAGCATCGGCTGGCAGGCGGGGTCTGTTGGACGCGCGCTGACGTTCGGTGGCGTGATCACCGTCTTGCTTCAGACCCCGGCCGGATGGGTGGTCGATCATGTGGCCTGGAAGCGGTCGATTCTGGTTGCTGGCAGCATCGTGCTTGCACTCGGTTCCGTGCTTCTTGCTTTTTCAGGCGGTGCCTGGGTGGTCTATACCGCACAAGGCTTGATAGGCCTCGCTGGCCCTTTCTTAGGACCCACGATCGCGGCGATCACGATGGGACTGGTAGGCGCACGTCTCTTTGATTGCCAGTTTGGTCGCAATCAAGGCTTCAACGCCGCAGGCAATCTCTTCGCCGCTGCGATCATCGCCGGAGTAAGTCACTTCATGGATGGCCGCGCCATCTTCTACGCAGTAGCGCTCCTTGTTGTGCCGACTATCTGGGCCACAGTGAGGATCAAGCGAGAGGATATCAATCTCGAACTTGCGCGTGGCGGGTGCGAGGAAGAGAAGGGCGCAGGTGTCGCAGCAGGAATAGCTAAGCTGGTAACAGACCGCGTGCTGCTTATCTTTCTCGGCTGCGCTTTCCTGTTTCACTTCGCGAATGCGGCCATGCTCCCTCAGCTCGGTGAGTTGCTCGCCAACGGCTCAGTCAAAGCTGCGGCGCCGTTTATGGGAGCTTGTGTTGCCGTCACACAGATCGTAATGTTGTGCAGCGCAGTCTCCATTGGTCGATATGCTAACCGGCACGGGCGCAAGAATTTACTGTTGCTGGGCTTTGGGGTACTGCCGATTCGCGCGGTGCTCTACACTTTGCTCCACTCTGTTCCGGCATTGCTGGCTGTTCAGCTTCTGGATGGGGTAGCCAACTCGATCTTCGGGGTTGTGTCCATCCTGGTAGTCGCCGATCGGACTAGGGGCACAGGACGCTTCAACCTCGCACAAGGAGCACTTGCGACAGCAGTTGGATCTGGGGCTGCACTGAGTAACGGCTTTGGTGGAACGCTGATGGAGAAGGCTGGCTACCGTGCCTCATTCCTCGCCCTTGGATGTGTCGCTTGTCTTGCCTTTCTGCTCCTCCTGCTGGCGTTCCCCGAAACGGCGCATGGCCGTATTGAATCAAAGCAGCTTGTAAAGGGATAACTGTTCTATGCCAAGACCAATCGTTGACTCGCTACCATTTTCGCCTTCTCGCACCGTTACCTGGATACATATCGGAGACCTCCACATGACTCGCCCGGGTGAGCAAAATGAGATCGACCTCGGTCGCATCGTGGACGAGATCAACGCTGTGTTTGCCCAAAGCGGCGTCGACTTCGTTTTCATCCCCGGGGACATCGCCGATGATGGAAGCGTTCTCGCTTACGAAACAGTTCGCCGCCACCTGGACAGGCTGGAGATTCCCTGGTGTGGAATCGTCGGCGATCACGACGTGCACGAAAGGAGCTTCGACAACTTCCGCACGTACATCGCACCCGATCTTTTTGGCAGTTTCTCCATCGGGCCTTATCGCTTCCTCAGACTCAATGCGTTTTCAACTCCACGGCCGGACGCGTTCTCTCTGGGTGAAGAACAGTTGCAGTGGCTGGAGCAGGAGCTCGAGTCGTGTCAGATGGCTGCGGACCGCGCTGTTCTCTTCCTCCACTGCTACCCGAGTGACCTCAAGCAGGGCGGTGCGGAGTTGAAGAGGCTGCTTCGCAAATACCCCGTCCTGCTCGTAGACATGGGCCACACCCACTACAACGAACTGAGCAACGACGGGCACACTCTCTACAGCGCTACCCGGTCAACCGGCCAGATCGAAGAAGGACCCGTTGGCTACTCCGTGACGACCATTGACGACGATACAGTCAGCTGGCACTTCGTAGAGGTCGGCTGCCCAGAGCTCGTGGTAATTACTCAACCCCCAGACGAACGACTTCTAACGGAATCGAACAAGGCGGTCCTTGAGCGGATGGTTCCCGTGCGCGTGAAAACCTGGGGACCAAAGCCAATCCACAGCGTACGCGTGCAGTCCGGTGACTCGGAGGCAACCCTCTCTTGCCCGAACGGGCTTATGTGGGAGGGTTCGCTCGACTTGAATGGTGCATCCAAAGAAACGCGTGAGCTGAAAGCCATTGCAGTGTCCGAGGGCGGCCTGGAACGCCGCTGCTCAATCCGCGTCCGCGTCGGTCCCATGCCGCAGCGTTCGTTTGCAGAGATCGACCAGGAAAACGCGATTGGCGAGTGGAGCGAGCGGGGCCTGCTGGGAACACAGCTTGGGCCTAACAAGAACGGAAAGAAATGGTGAACGTGTCTCACCCCGTGTCAATCGTACTCATTCTTGCAATTTCAGCTTTGAGCATTTTGCTCATGCTGATCAGGCCCAGGAACCTGCCCGAGGTCTATTGGGTTGGCGCAGGTGCACTCCTGCTGCTGCTCCTTCGGCTGATACCGCTGCGCCTGGCAGGCAAAGCGGTTGCGGAAGGCACCGATGTCTACTTCTTTCTTATTGGAATGATGCTGCTGTCAGCCCTGGCACGCGACAATGGAGTATTTGACTGGGTTGCTGCGGTATCCATCAGGGCCGCGAACGGGTCTCCTGGCCGGCTCTTCGCCATAATTTACGGCGTAGGCACAATCGTGACGATCTGCATGTCGAATGATGCGACTGCAGTTGTGCTTACACCAGCTGTACTCGCAGCGGTAAGAAGGTCGAAGGCTCAGCCGCTTCCATTCCTCTTTGCATGCGCGATGATCGCGAATGCGGCATCGTTTGTCTTACCTATCTCCAATCCGGCGAACCTTGTGGTGTTTCACGCCGGGATGCCGCCGCTTGGTAAATGGCTGGCATCCTTCCTTTTGCCCTCCATTCTCTCGATCGGTGCGACGTTCCTTGTCCTGCGTTGGTACTTCCGCAAAGACCTTCGCTTACAGCTGCCTCTTAGTAATGAGACGGTGGAGTTGACGTCCAGCGGCAAGATGGTCCTGTACGGACTTGGTCTTGTCTTCATCGTGTTGCTGGCGGTGTCATCGCTCAACAAGGATCTTGGTCTGCCGACCTGCATTGCCGCGCTCTGCGTCACGGCAGCCGTCTGTCTACGGAAGAAGAGCAACGCGCTACCGCTCGCGCAGGAGATAAGTTGGGCCACACTTGGCCTTGTCGCGGGGCTCTTCGTCATCGTAGACGCCGTGGAGAGCATTGGAGCTCTCCATGTCACCGAAGCCGGCATCCGCTACGCAGAGGCGTTTGGGCCGTATGTGGGCTCGCTTGCCACGTCGTTCGCGGTTGGTGTCGGCAACAACCTCCTGAACAATCTCCCTCTTGGTCTGATCGCAGGAGGAACGCTCACAGCAACGCATACTCACGGTCTCATGGCGAACGCGATCCTCATCGGGGTTGATCTCGGGCCTAATCTCTCCGTTACCGGTTCGCTCGCCACCATCCTCTGGTTACTTGCCCTGCGTAAAGAGAAGCTTGATGTCAGCGCATTGGATTTTCTTAAGGTAGGGGCCCTTGCAATGCCCGTAGCACTGCTTGCCAGCATGGCGGGCGTCTTTCTCATGTCCGCGATCTTTCCAACCACCTAGATTTCCCGGAGACACTCTATGAATGCTTCATGGATCATACCCTTCATTATTCTTGGCGGAGCTCTGCAGACCTGTGGTGCAGCTATGAACGGCCAGCTTAATAAGTCGCTGCTGAATCCTTTCCTCGCCTCAGCCGTTTCGTTCCTTATCATCACGTTTTTCTTCTTGGCTTTATTCTTTGCGGTGCCGCACCCGCTGCCTACGATGCAGGACCTGCGGCAGATGCCATGGTGGGCAGTCTTTGGCGGCCTAGTTGGTGCAGTACAGGTATTCGCGGGTCTTAGCTTCGTTCAAAAAGTTGGCACGGGCAACTTCATGGCACTCACCGTATGTGCGGCTCTCATCACGTCCTTGGTTATCGACCACTTCGGTTGGTTCCGTATGGACTTGCGACCCGTAAATCTGACCAAACTGGCTGGAGCCTTCCTGCTTATTGTGGGCGTCGTCCTGATAACGAGAAAATAAGAGCGTTAGAGCCGCGCGGCACCGCCAGGCCGGGTTCTTACCAAGTCGACCGCACCGCTCACGAAGGTTCGCCAAGGTTCAGATTCTAGCGGCCCAGGTCCACAACATGCTGTGCCAGGCTCTTCTTAGTTCTCACCGGAGGCACAACGGTTGCTAGCTCAGAACCGCAGGCCTAGATGATACCGTGCCGCCTAAGCCATCCATGACCGGAAGCTTGTCATGGATAGGTCACCCGCTACCTGCTCCGGTTGCGGCAAGTCCTTCTACAGCAGCTCCAGGGCCGACTCCCTTTGTGACCGCCAAACCAAGGTTCGCCGCTCCCATGAGGCCGGAGTAATTCGCTGTGCAGTACACGAAGATTTATTCGGGGGCAAGACGAAATGCACAAATGGACGACAGCATCGTATCTACAGCAACGCACATAGTTCAACTTTCGGATGGCTTGCCTAAGAGCTTCCCCATCAGGAACACCACGCCATAAAGGACGGAGTGATCCAAGAACATGAAGGTACAATCATGGCCCCTACTACGTGCTTTCCTTCCAATGGATTCCACCACAGGAGAGGAGCATGAGCCAACGCATAAATACCCAGGACTGCCCAGAACCATTGCTGGCTTGGTAGCTTCCACCGCACTCTGATGAACAATACGGCGACAGTCACGATTAGCCACACTATCTCGCCTCTTGCGAACTGCCCTAGAAGGGCAAATAGAACCCAGATCGGAAAGGTGATAAAGGGCACGAAAAACCAGGTTCTCCGGAAGAATGCGCTCAACATATCTAGTCGCCCTGTATCGACGGGTTTGTCCGGCTCTCCTGTATATCAATGTCCCTTGCCCGGTCCAAAATCGAAGGTGGCGTTGGCGGACGGATTCGTTAGCGCCGCCAACTTCTGTTGGGCTAAATGAACCGCCTGGTTCAGGTAGTTGGAGGCAATCCTTGCTTTCACGGTTTTGCGCAACTTGGTTACATCACACAAAGCCGTTTGGCCGTTGCGATCAATACGTCGGTCTCAATCTGCGATTTCCTCGGAGGTTTTTTGGTCGCCATGTGAAGTTGTAGGCGGGATGGGTCTTTCGCGCCCTGCGGAAGCGCATGCGGCGGCCATACAGTGCCATAGCAAGTCAGGCGACTAATTATCAAGTGCGGGGCTCGGCATACAGGTATCGGATATCTCGCAAGTTGTTTCCAGTTCTCCCTGTCACTACGAGCAATTCGAGTGACTCCAAGGCCGGGGACGCGTTGAAGCCAGCCAATGCCGCATCGATGTCTAAACCGAGAGCCTCGGCTTTCTCTATTGTTCGCTCATCGCAGATGGCACCGGCCGCGCTGCTCACGCCATCGATGCCATCAGATCCTGCACTGAGGACTGTGGCGGACTGACTTCGGCGCGCGAGTTCCGCCGCACAGAAGAGCACAAACTGCTGATTGCGCCCGCCTGTACCGGGAGAGGCGGAGAGAGCGACGCTTACTTCGCCCACCGAGATGAGGCATGTCCTGTCACGCATGCGGGATATTTCGCGACTGCGGTCCAGCAGATAGCGGGCGGCATCGCGGTAGTCCCACTCGTCGCATGCGTTATCGACGAAGACACGAAATCCGCGCGCGCGAGCCGAAGCGGCGGCGGCCTGGGCGAGGTGATCGCTGGACAAAATGACGGACCAATGCGCTCGCTGGAATGCGGGGTCTTTCGGCTTCGGCGTTTCGATGCAGGCGGGGCTGGCAAAGAATTCGACGACCCGACTCGGAAGCGCCCCGGCAATTTCACTGAACGTGTCGCGTACGTCCTGCAATGTCGTGGTGTCGGGCAGCGACGGACCGGAGCCTACGGCGTCCGCTTGGCCGGATGGGACATCGGACACAAGCAGGGTGGATTGAAGGCGCGCTTTCGCGGCGGCGTTCGCGAGGCGCCCTCCCTTGACCGCTGAAAAGTGCTTGCGCAGCGCATTCATCCGCGCGATCGGCAATCCCGACGCGACCAGCGAGCGGTGAAAATCGGCCATATCCTGGTCCGGGATGTTCGGATCGATGGGGCATTCCATCATGGAGGACGCGCCTCCGCTGACCAGGAATAAAACGGCTGAGCGGACGTGGACGGTTTCGAGAATGCGCAGGACCGCCGCTGCGGCGGCCCTCGACTGCTCGTCAGGATAGGGATGAGAGCCGCGCAGATGCACTGTCGAACTCCGCGGTCCGGCAAGCATGGTGCGGGCCGGCTCGGGGGAGATCACGACCGCGCGGACCGGTATCCATGGGTCGAGCGAGCCTGCGGCGGCCTCATACATTGCAACCGCCGCCTTGCCCACGGCGATAACGACCACTTCATCGATCTCGCTGCGAGGGACACTCGCCTCACCGAGCCGCAGGCGGTTGTCTTCAAGCGCGATGGCCAACTCGACGGCGCGACGCACATCGATCGCCTGCAGTGTCTCGGCAAAGACGGCGCGGGCCTCTTTCATCAGATCGTTCATCGCTTTACGCCGGAGTGAAGATTGTGGGGGGCGCGAACGAACGTGAAGGCCAGCCAGGCGCCGGCAAGAAGACATGCCGACGTGGCGAAGAGTGCCGCTCCGAATCGGCCCGTCTTGTGCAGCAGCCATCCGCTGGCATACGGTCCGAGAAATCCGCCAAGATTCCCAACCGAATTGATGACCGCGATGCTCGTGGCGAGGCGGCGTGCGGCGAGCTGCTGGCTGCATTGGGCCCAGAAGACCGGCATGGAAGCGAAGACACCGATCGCCGCTATTGACAAGCCCGCGATCGCGACCGCGGCGCTCGGCGCGATCGCCGTGACAAGTATCCCAAGCGAAGCGCTGAGAAGGGAGGCCGATAGATGGATCCGGCGTTCCTTCCTCTTGTCGGAGTGGGCGCTCCATAGCAGCATTCCGATCGCTCCGAAGGCGAAAGGGACCGCAGTCTCCCATCCTAGCCATGCCGACCGGACGCCGTAGCCTTGCAACAACTTGGGTATCCAGAAACCCAAAGCGTAAAGGCCGATCATCAACGTGAAGTAGATCGCCGAAGGCATAATCAGCGTGATGGAGAAGACA
The DNA here is from genome assembly GCA_964658395.1 of uncultured Granulicella sp. Classification (GTDB taxonomy): domain Bacteria; phylum Acidobacteriota; class Terriglobia; order Terriglobales; family Acidobacteriaceae; genus Edaphobacter. The sequence continues at coordinate 7,731 of CAZZYQ010000004.1, forward strand.
CCGGGCCGCGAGGACGCGGATGCCTGAGCACCTGCCTTGGTGTGAGCGTCTTCGGATGCTTCAGATTGCCGAAACTCCTCTTCGAATGCCAGCCGAAGCGCGGCCTTCTCGGCCTTGCTGATCCAACCCACCTCATCCGGAGCGGACTCCAATATCCAGGGCACGGCCAGTCCGAGCAGCACCGCCGGAAGGGCCTCGAGCAGAAAGAGCCACTGCCATCCCGCGAGACCCGCCGTTCCGTTCGTCCTCAGGATCCAGGACGATATCGGTGCTCCCACGGTCGCGGAGACGGGAATGGAGAAGGTGAACAGGGCCACGATTCCCGCCCGCGCGGAACCCGGCAGCCAGGTGGTGAGATAGAAGATAACGCCTGGAAAGAAGCCCGCCTCCGCTGCACCGACGAGAAAACGGAGGGCGACATATCCGTTTGCCGAGTGGACGAAGGCCAGCATGCCGGAACAAACGCCCCAGGCGACCATGAGAAACGAGATCCAGCGCCGCGCTCCAAAGCGCAGCATAAGGACATTGCTCGGCACCGCAAACAGAAGATACCCTACGAAGAAAATTCCCGCCGCAAGCCCGTAGAGGCGATCGTCGATTCCCAGATCGCGGTTCATCGTGAGCGCCGCGAAGCTGATGTTGATCCGGTCCAGAAACGCCACGAAGTAAAGCAGAACCAGAGGTGGAGCGACGCGCCAGGAGATGCGCCGGAAGAGGCGGGCATTGCTGCCCGCAGCGGGAGCTTCCGATGCGATCGAAGAGCGCACATTCTGCCAGTTGTCGATCATCTTCCTCAAACCGTCTCTGAAGATTCCTTACTTCGCGCGAAGACTTGCCGTTTCGCGGGAGTCGACATCTGCATTGGCAACAGGTTACTTGCGTGAAACGCGGAAGAGCATGGCTCCGTGAGCCGGCACCCATCTCTTGAGCAAGGAACCTTCCACGACGATATCCTCTCTTTTCCAGAGGTCCCGGACGCGCACGCCGTCTCCGAGACCGAGGCCCTTCAGGTCAAGCGACATCCATTCGCCCTTCAGCCAGGGTCCCTGCCGGTTGAAAAATGCGACTGCCTTGGACCCATCGGAGAGCGGACGGGTCCATACTTCGAAGCCGCCTTCCGCGGAGAGACGGTCTCCCTGGATGCCAGCGGAATCCTGGTCGATTGCGATGACTTCAGGCTGCGTGAGCAGGCCGATGGTGTCGGGGGTCATGCGAGTGAGATCGTTGCCCGCGATCAGGGGAGCGGCTAGCATGGCCCAGAGCGTGACGTGAGTGCGATATTCCTCCACCGTCATGCCACCGTTGCCTACCTCCAGCATGTCGGGATCGTTCCAGTGGCCCGGACCGGCGTAGCGCGACAGTCCTGCCTGGCCGAAGCCAATCCAGGCCATTCGCTCGTAGTTATCCGCAATGTCTCCCGTGGTCCGCCAGAGATTCGCTCCGGCAGAGGTCGCCCAGCGCCATCCGAGGTTGTGACCATACTGGCTCATGCTGAAGACCATGGGCCGGCCGCTGGCCTTGATCGCCGCCGCCATGGAGCGATAGGCTTCGATGACAATGTTCTCGGCGGCCTCGTCCGAAGCGACAAGGGTCCGTGCGTAGTGGTTGTAGCCGCAGAGATCGTACTTCACGAAGTCGATGCCCCATCCGGCAAAGGTGCGGGTGTCCTGCAGCTCATGTCCCAGGCTGCCGATGAACTGAGCGCAGGACACTCGGTTGGGCGAGGTGTAAATTCCGAGCTTCAGGCCGCGGGCGTGCACATAATCGGCCAGCGCCTTCATGTCCGGAAAGTGGACATTGGGGCGCAGGTTGCCCTGCGTATCGCGCGTTCCCTGCCACCCGTCATCGATGTTGATGTATCGATATCCAGCGTCGCGCATACCGCTCGCCACCATTGCGTCGGCCTGGGCGCGGATGGTCTGGTCGTCGATCGCTATGCCGAACTTGTTCCAACTGCTCCATCCCATGGGCGGCCGCGGAGCGACATCCTCTTGGGCGACGCAGGGTAGCGCGCTGCCCCCCAAACACAGGACAAGCAATGCAGCCGCAAGGCAGCGGTCCCCCGCTCCGGTCCGGCTTCGACGCTCCGTGCGCACCGCGGACGCCATGGCTGCAGTTCCTTCCCACAGAAAACGTCTTTGGCTCAGCCTCATTGATAGAGTTCCCCCGCTTTCGCTCATGGGCTTCAGAAGGCTGAAGTATACTTCATTAGGCAAACATATGCAGCCGTAAACTGGAGAGCACCGGGTCGTCATGAAGCGGCGTAAATTTCTTAAGGGCCTTGCCTCAGGGACTGTGGCCGGCATTGCGGCTCCGAGGCACCTCGCAGAGGGCCAGGTGACGCGGGAAACGTCCGCTCCGCATACTGCCGGCAAAGCCGCTCCTCGTGAACTCGCATCGTCCCCGCAGCGATACACGGCGTCCGACAGGGTCCGCAGCGGCATGGCGCTTGGAGGAATCGGCGCCGGGACCTTCGAACTGCGCAAGAACGGCTGCTTCTACAACTGGAACATCTTCAACAACTTTCCCAAGGAGACGGGGCCCGAATTCAAGCTGCCCGAAGGCGAGATAGAAGATCCTCAGGAGGCCAATCTCTTCTTCCTCGTGCGCTTCCAGGTCGAGGACGAAGCGCCAAAGATCAAGCTGCTGCAACTGCCCGACGGTCTCTACGAAGGCGCCGAGATGGGGATCGCCTTCACCTTTCCCTGGATGCAGCCCGTGGATCGCATTGAGTATACTGCCAGCTATCCCTTCTCGACCTTTGTCTTCTCCGCCGAAGATATGCCGTTTACGGTCACGATGCAGGCCTGGACGCCGTTCATTCCCCATGACGTGAAAAATTCCTCGCTTCCGCTCGCCTATTTCGATTTCAGCATCGAGCCGGCCGGACCGAAACCGTGCGATGTGATGCTGATCATGACGGGCCAGAACAACGTCGGCTACGACACCCCGGACCGCTTCTACACGACGGAGATCAAACAGGACGGGCGCTCCAAGACCGTCTCTATGAGCGCTGGAGGCATGGACGAAAGGGCAAGCACATGGGGGCAGATCGCGCTCTGCTCCCTGCACCCCGACTCGACCCACTACGCAGGATGGGCCCATCGCCACCCTTACCTCGAATACGTTCTCCGTCATGCCGAGCTGCCGGACCTCGACGACACGAAGGGCACAGACAGCATTCAAGGCCCCGTCCCGGACTGGATGCCCAGGACCAAAGGGCGCAACCGGATCGACGAAAAGTCGGGCCGGCTGAAGATCAGCGACGGCCGCATCCTATCGAGCGTCGCCCGCAGCTTCAAACTGCGGGCCGGAGCGTCCGTAATCCACAGCTTCGCCTACACCTGGAACTTCCCCAATCTATACGCCGAGAAGACCTTTCGCCAGATGGGGTCCGAGATCGAAGGCCACTTCTATTCCAACTTCTTCCCTACCGCCGCAGCCGTGGCGGAGTACGCAACGGTCGAACGAGACGACCTGCATCGACGCAGCAGGAAGTTTCTCGATGATTTCTTCGACAGTTCCGCCGACGTGTTCGTCCTCGAACAGGTAAACTCGCAGCTCAATACCTTCGCCACAAACGGAAGGCTGGTGAAGAGCGGAGAGTTTGGCGTACTCGAAGGCCTCTCCTCGACCTGGAGCTGGGGACCGATCGGCACGATCGATGTCATGCTCTACGGGACGGTTCCGATCATCGCCCTCTTTCCCGAGCTTCAAAAATCCACCGTGCGCGCTCACATGCGTGCACAAAGCCCTGAAGGCGAGATCGCCCACGGTTTACAGAAGGGGTTTCATACCTCCGAGGACGGCACTGCTGGTGTGTCTCACCGGCTCGATCTGCCGGGTCAATATGTCTTGCTTGTCATCCGGGACTTTCTGTGGACCGACGACCTCGACTATCTGCGCGAGATGTATCCCTCCATCCAAAAAGCGATCGAGTACATCGAGCGGAACCGGTCGTTTCCCGGAAGCTCCGTGCCGCTGATGAAGGGCATCGAATGCAGCTACGACAACTTTCCCATGTACGGCTACGCGTCCTACATCCTCTCGCAGTGGATAGCGGCAACGCTCTGCGCTGCCCGGGCAGCGGAAGCCCTTGGAGACACAGCCGCCGCGGCCCGCTACACCAGGATCGCCAGCGAAACCCGCACCGCGATCAACTCAAATCTTTGGAATGGCAACTACTACAGCTTGTACAACGACCTGGGCCGCGCGGCTGGCCACGGCGACCGCAGCGAAGGCTGCCTTACCGATCAACTGGTCGGTCAGTGGAGCGCCCACCAGGTCGGAATTGGATACATCCTCGATAGAGAGAAGGTCCAATCCTCCTTGAAAGCGGTGCTCGCACAGAGCTATGCGCCCGACTTTGGGCTTCGCAATTGCAGTTGGCCCGGCGCTAAGTTCTTTGCCGACGTGGACCGCGACATCTGGGGCGACCAGGGCAACACCTGCTGGAGCGGTGTCGAACTCGCCTTCGCCTCCTTCCTGCTCTATGAGGGCATGCACTCCGAAGCGCTCGCAGTCATTCGGACGGTGGACGATCGCTATCGCAAGAACGGCCTCTACTTCGACCACCAGGAGTTTGGCGGGCATTACTTCCGCCCCATGGCCGCGTGGGGCATTCTCAACGGCTTGCTGGGTCTGGCGGTGAACCGCAAACATCTCTCTTTCGATCCGCGAATTCCCGCAACGTCCTATAAGCTCTTCTTCGCAACCTCGACGGCGACCGCCCGTTTCAGCCGCGAGTCGGGAGTTATCACCCTCGCTTGCTTAAGTGGAAGCCTTTCCTTCGCGATGCTTTCCATCACCGGAAAGTCAGACGGAACTCCTACACGCGGCGGAAGCGCTCTTCCCGCAAACCGTACTCACCAGGAACTTGATGGAAGGTCCGTCACCACTTGGACCTTCAGCGAACAGATCGCTCTGGACGCCGGAGAGTCTATCGAATTCAGTGTGTGATGCAGGGCCGGTCGTCAGCTCTGGGCGGCTCAATAGGTATTGCGCCTCGGTCAGCGGGAACATCTCCCGAGCTGGGGGTGCGGTTATGGCGCGTCCTCGGTCACCTCGATCGCATTGACGACCGCGTAATTGTGAGACGGCACAAACGACACGGAGAGCCTTCCTTGAGGAGAGGCATTCAGTCCCGAGAAAGTCTTCACGATCGGCCTGTCCTTCGCTCCCGCGTCTTTCAGGATGTCGAAGTTACGGAGCAAGACGGTGCCGTTGCAGGTTACATCAAAGACCCGGGCGCCCAATCCAGCGCTCTTATCGTCCGCTTTGTCGGACCCAAAGTATCTCTCCGCGAAATAAAGAGCGAGCCGGTATCGCCGGCCGGTTGGAACTGGAATATCGTAAGAGAAGTTTCCGAAACGCTCACCCACGTAGAGCTCGGGCGTGGAAGTGCCCGACATCCATCTTCGATTAACCACCGAACGTCCCCCGAGGTAGTAGGTATCTGCCTCCCAGGCTCGTCCCATATTGTCTACGATCCCTTGGTCGCGTGTGCTGATCCTCACTGGATTGATACGCCCGCCCGCCTGCGGTAACAGTTCAATGAAGCTCAGGATCGCGGCGTTGCTGGATGTCTTGGCGAACTGCAGGTGGACCTTTCCGTCCTCCGATGGAACAACGTTTGCGAAGCGCTTCGTGTCCAGGATGTCGGGGCCACCCGCATCGGAGTACACATCCAAACGATCGATGGCGTTGTTCCCGTTGATCTTAACAGTAAATATCCGTTCGTTCTCCCCGCCTCGTTGTGGATCTTCCGGGCCGAAGGTCGTCTCTGCGAATCCAAGGATTAGGTCGTAGGTTCCCGGCTGCACCGGAATCTCGTAGGAAAATAGGTCGCCCTCTCGATAGTGCCGTATAAGGGCCTGGTCGCCGGCGCGTCGAATGAGAGGGAGTTTGTTCCCGGGTCGGAGCGATGCAATGTCCAACGCTTCGCCTCCTTTATAGTAGCGATCGCTTGACCATAGGTTTCCATTCGCGTCGGTATACTCGTGGCCTTTTGCCCCTGCAAGTATCCGGACCGGCGCACCCTGCACGACGGCTGGCGGCGCGGCGGCGACGGTTGAGCGGTCGGCCTCTGCAGACTTTGCAGTCCTTGCCTCCTGACGTTGCAAGCGGGAGTGGATGTAGGAAACCAGCAGCAACGCTGCGATAACTCCAGCGCCAGCCAGCCATCGGCGGCGCGGTTTAGCAAGAACGCCAACGTGCGAAGGACTTGGCTTTTCAGAGAAAGCGCCCTTGTCTACCGCATCCTTCTCGCCGAGGTCGGTAGACTCGATACCCTCAGGAACACGAGGCAACTCTACTGCTACAGTCCGGCTACTTTCTTTGACGGCCGGCAAATCCGTCCCGCGGGCGGCATCACCTGCCTCCGACATCGCACGATCGCCCAACACACCATGCCCGACATCGCGAAAGCAGAATCTGGGCGTGTACTCTCCCGCGCTGAGACAGATCTCTATCCTGTCCTTGGCTCCGTCGAGATCGTAGTAGGTCTTCAGACGCTTTCTCAACCGGTGGATGGCGACCCGTACAGTAGACGCCTCCGATTGCCCGTAATTGTGCGGAAGCCCCATAGCCTCAACGGCAATCGTATACTCCTTCAGCTCATTCTCAGACCCTGAAAGAACCTGGTCGCACAGGTACAAGAGCAACTTGGATTGTTGCGGAGACCGGGCGAAGAGGTCAGAACCGACGACATGAGACAGCGCCTCACGAACACTTTCAGTAGAGGGCTGGCTGTGAATCTCGCCTTGTTTTTCAGCGGTAACAGACATGCCCATCTACTCCCACACGGGATCATACAGCAACCCCTACTCGGCGCACATTCCATTTCTTATCAATGATTTAGTCCACGTTACATGTCTCCTCCGCAAGCCGGATGTCCAGGATGTAACGTTCGAGTGAAACAGTTTCACTCTTGCCACACGTATAGGTGTGCCGTAGTTCTAGTCGGCAGTCAGGTAGTTCTGTTTATCCACCTTTCACCTGGCGACACGGAAAGCTTAGAGCAACAAGGCGCGAAGGGCAAGTTCTTGGAACTGACACCTGATCAGTGCTTCGGCCCGCAGGTTCGAAGCTGTAGGGCCTAAGGGTCGAACTTTAGCGGGAAGGCAACCATGAGGATTGGGATCATTGGCGCGGGTAAGGTAGGAGGCACGCTGGCCAGGCTGTTCGACTGGGCAGGTCACGACGTTACCATAAGCAACCGCCGAGGGCCGGAATCCCTGAGGCCGTTGGTTGCGAGCATCGATGGCAGAGCCCGGGCTGCCAGCTCTGAAGAGGTGATCGCAGCCTCCAGCATCGTCTTCCTGGCGGTTCCCTGGACGGAGCGCTTTCAACTCCCCGATCACACTCACTTTGCGGACAAGATCGTGGTAGATGCCATGAACCCCTTTGCCGACGGCACCCAGGTTGAAAATCTCGGCGGTCGGCCCTCCACAACTCTTGTTCAGCAGCAACTTCGCCCGGCCTCGATCGTAAAGGCGTTCAATACGATTCACTATCGAGAACTTGCCGAGCACTGGGACAAAAACTCAGAAGAGGCCTACCGTCAGGTGATCTTCTTCAGCGGCGACAATCCGGCCTCGAAGTCGATCGTCTCCGGTCTGATCCGCGATATCGGTTTCGCCCCGGTAGACCTCGGATCGTTGAAAGAGAGCAAAGCCCTTCAGCAGCCGGGTAAACGGTTCTTCAATCGCATCCTCAGCCTCGGGGAATTTTCCCTGCTTGCGACGCCGGTCTAAGAGACCGTGGCTAACCGACTCATTCCGTCATGCATCGAGAACGATCCGTTCGCCGCGCCTCAAGCTCCCGGAGGCACGAGGGGGTGCCATCGATCTTGCGCAACCCCGAGAGGAAATCAAGCGCCACTCCAACTTAGGTGCGCCGCTCATCTTGTCGCCCGCCTTATCGTGATCCTGAGCCTCTGGCCTGTGATTGGCTCGGCCGCCGGATTGCCCGGAATCCAAAGGCACTCGTCGAGGACATGCGGCGGACCGAAGACGGGCCTTGGGAGTTGCGGCCGACGGGCCGGCCAGGCACCATGGTCTTCTTCTTGAATGCGAAAGAACATCACGTTTCGCGACATCACGTTGCGTAACTCGCCGAACTGGACCCTGCACTTGCAGCACGCGCAGCATATCTCCGTCACGAACCTCCGGATGGAAAACAACCCGCGCTTGCCGAACAACGACGGATTCGATTGCATGGACTGCCACGACGTCCGTCTGAGCGACTCATTCTTCAAGGCTGGTGACGACGACTTCACCTTCGTCGGCAGCTCCGACCTGAGCGTGTCGAACTGCATTCTGAACTCCTATTCGGCTTCGGTCAGGCTTGAGGACTCCCGCGACGCGACGTTCAGTGACCTAGTCATGCATGCAAACCCGGGCATAGGCGTATTCGCCCGCGAGGGCACCAACACGCGCGATATTTTGTTTCACCACATCCTTATCGACACCCATCTGCGGCATGGACACTGGTGGGGGAAGGGAGAACCCATCTTCCTTGCCAGTTCCACTCCATCGTCCGGCGACGCGGGCATCCACAACGTCGAGTTCAGCGATATCGCCGCGGACAGCGAGGGTGGCATCGTTCTGGACGCGACGCAGCCTGGCGCGGTCTCGGACATCCTGCTGCGGAACATTCGCATGTCCATTCGGAATCCGCCGGAGGATTCTGGCACGGCTCAGGGAGGGAACTTCGATCTTCGCTGGACAGCGACCTCCCTTGATCGCGCGCTCTTCGCTCATGCAATCCCGGCCTTGTACAGCCGAAACGTTGGAACGATCGCCATCGACGGCTTCTCGGTGACCTGGCCAGACGCGCCACGCGACTACTTCTCGAGCGCGCTCGACATCGAAGACTTCGAGACGCTCGACCTGAATGCAGTCCAGGCAAGCCAGGCGACAAGATCTACTGCGGCGGTGATTTTTCTCGCGCGTGGACAATCGGTCGCATTGCGAAACAGCACGGCGCGCAAGGGGGCCGGGAGATTCCTTCAGATGGAACAAGTGGCCGGGCCCATCTTCACCAGCGGAAACGACCTATCGCAAGCGCGCGTCACCGGCCTCCGCGCGCACCGGCCAACCGGTTCCCGGCGTGGACGGCGAGACCGATAAAGAGCAGAACACTAAACCAGGCCGCGATCCAGCCGAAAGGACCTTGTCGTAATGCGATCCTCCATGATGCGATTCGGAGTTATACCTTCCTTGCAGCGCAATTGGCATTGCCGTTCGTTGCCTCAGGCCGGTCGGCACCAACCGCGAAGAAGGATGTAGACGTGGCGCGACTTGCGGCAATCCACGAGCGTCTTCAAACCCTGGTCGATCAGCGGAAGGCCCCCGGTGCCTCCTATCTGGTGGCGCAGCATGGCCGGGTCCTTGTCTCGGACGCAGTCGGCTATGCCGATGTTGAAGGCCGCAAGCCGATGCAGAAAGACTCTATCTTCCAGATTATGTCTATGACCAAGAACGTTACCGGCGTCGCCGCCATGATGCTGGTCGAGGAGGGTCGCCTCGATCTTCGCGCGCCGGTACAGAACTATGTGCCGGAGTTCAAGGACTTGCTGGTTGAGGAGAAGCTGCCGGATGGCACCACAGTCACGCACAAACCTCGCTCTCATCCGACAGTCTGGCAGCTTATGGACCACACCTCCGGACTGGCCTCCGACCCGGAGGGGCCACCTGGCCGAGCTGGATCGCAGGTTGGATGTTCCTCTCGACAAGGCTGTAAGCGGCTACGCGAAGATGCATCTTCGGTATGAACCGGGTACGAAGTGGGTCTACTCAAATCTCGGCATCGCCACGCTCGGACGAATCATTGAGATCGTGTCGGGACAGTCGTATGTCGACTTCGTGACAAGACGCATCCTCCAGCCGCTGGGCATGAACGACTCGTTCTTCTTTCCGCCCAGGGACAAGGCGGACCGCATCGCCCTTGTCTACAAGCACGTCGACGGCAAGCTGGCCCGTTCAGGCGCGGAGATTCTCGCGGGGGACCCGGTACTGCACCGCGCCGGCGCAGTCTATCCCGCACCAGAATTCGGCCTCTTTTCGACTACGGAAGACCTGTTCCACTTCTACCAGATGCTTGCGAACGGCGGCACATAAGAGGGACGGCATTATCTCTCCGCACGCTCGATCGCTGTCATGCGGGAGATCTTCACTCCAAACGTGCAGCCTTCCGGGTGGCTCGGCGGCACTGGATACGGCCTTACATTTGAGGTCGTGCGCGATCCGGAGGGCACACTCCACCTGCAAGGCAAGGGCAGCTACGGGCACGGCGGGGCCTTCGGCACTCAGGGCTGGATCGACCCCACAAACGATCTGATCGTCGTATCTCTGGTACAGCTCTCGGACGGTTCCGGCGACGCCGTCCGCTCGGTCGTCATACCCATGGCGGAGGCGTCGGCTGCAGCTCCGCCCGCGCCCTGACGCCGAGTCGGCTCAGGGTTGCACTTTGAAGGTCGCTTGCAGTCCGCCGACCGAGCTCTGTCCCACGTAGAGATCGTAGGTTCCGGGGTCGACGGCGTAGCGCCCTTGCGCCCAGTACCGCAGCTCCGCGGGGGAGACGGTAAACGTCACTTCGCTGGAGGTGTGGGCCTTCAACGTCACACGCTCGAAGCCCTTCAACAGACGCACGGGGCGCGAAGCACGACCGGCCCTTTGATGGATATAGAGCTGCACGACCTCATCGCCGTCGCGGTTTCCCTGGTTCTCCAATCGCACCGAGACCTGCAGACTCCCATTGGCGGAGATCTCCGTCGTGCTGAGCTTCAGGTTGGAGAGCGCGAACCGCGTGTAGCTCAGACCGAACCCAAAGGGGAACTGCGGACTGCTTGGAGCGTCCCAATAGCGTGAGACGAAGTCCTTTCCCGTCTCGGGGACGTGCGTTTGGTTGTGCGCGTAGTAGAGCGGCTCCTGGCCTGCCGATCGAGGGAACGCTGCCGGCAGCTTGCCTCCGGGATTGGCGTCGCCATAGAGGAGGTCGGCCACCGCGTCGCCCGCATCCGAACCCATGTACCACGTCTCGAGGATCGCCGGAATATGCTCCGCCGCCCACGGTATCGCCAGCGGACGGCCGTTCATCAGGACGAGCACGACTGGTTTGCCGGTAGCGGCCAGTCCCTTGAGGATGTCCAACTGGCGCCCGGGCAACTCGAGGCTGGTGCGGGACGAGTTCTCTCCGCTCATCTTTGCGGATTCCCCCATCACCGCGACGATCACATCCGCCTTCTCCGCCGACTCGACCGCGCGCGCGATCTCGTCATCCGTCGCATCGACGACCTTGTTCAATCCCGGATCGTAAGGCAAGGGCTGTACGGGTATGGATAGAACGTTCGCGCTCGGACCGAGCTTGTTCCGCAGTCCCGCGAGCAGCGTTACGGTCGAGGCGACGTCCGCAACGAACGCCCAGGAGCCCAGCGTGTCCTGCTTGCTATCGGCCAGCGCACCCACCACGGCAATCGAAGAACTCTTCTTCAGCGGCAGAACATTGCCTTCGTTGCGCAAGAGCACCGCGCTTCGCAACGCAGCCGCCTTCGCGGCGCTCTTCATCTCGGGGGTGATCCCTTTAGGAGGGACCGATGCAACATATGGATGTTCGAAGAGTCCCAGCTTTACCTTCACCAGGAGGATCTGCGAGACGGCCGCATCAAGCGTCGCTACTGAAACTTTGCCGTCCTTTACCAGCGAGGGTATCTGATCGACGAGCGTTTTGCCCATCATGTCCATATTCACACCGGCTTCTATCGCGCGCCTGGCAGCGTCCGCCTCATCCACGGCAAATGCGTGGGTTACCAGGTCCGGCACCGCTTTCCAGTCGCTCACGACAAAGCCCTGAAAGCCCCACTCCTTGCGCAATACATCCCGCAACAGGAAGCTGTTGCCGGTCGCGGGCACATCGTTCAAGTCCATGTAGGCGCTCATCACGACGCCGGCGCCAGCCCCGATTGCAGCCTTGAAGGGCGGAAAGTAGACGTTGCGCAGGAGCTCTTCCGGAATGTAAGACGAGTCGTAATCCCGCCCGCCATCCGCCGCCCCGTATCCAGCGAAGTGCTTTGCCGTAGCGGCAATGCGGCCGGGCGATCCAAGATGCTCTCCCTGGAATCCGCGGACCTGGGCAGCGGCCATCGCTGCGCCAAGATAGGAGTCTTCCCCCGCGCCCTCGACGATCCGGCCCCAGCGTGCATCGCGGGCGATATCGAGCATGGGAGCGAATGTCCAGTTGATCCCGTTCGCGCTTGCCTCCGCCGCCGCCGCTGCCTGGGCCGCCTCTACCGCCTTCGGATCGAAAGACGCCGCCATCGCCAGCGGTTCCGGGAAGATGGTGTGGTAGCCATGGATGACATCAAAGCCGAAGATCAACGGAATATGGAGGCGCGATTCATCCACCGCCAGATGCTGGAGCCGGTTGATCCGTTCCACATCGGTCACCCACAAATAGGAGCCGACGCGTCCCAGCCGTGCCTGCTCGTCGGTGCCGGGGTCCTGGTTGAGCTGGTTGAGCTGTCCGGCCTTTTCTTCCAGCGTCATACGAGATACCAGGCCGGCGACGAACCGGCGTTGCTCCGCGTCCGATGCCGACGCTTTGGATCCACTGGCCGCAGACGCGGTAGCTTGCGCGGCGAGCGCCGGGACGAGAGACAGGCACACGCAGACCATGCTTGGAAAAACATACCTCGATGAACCCATAAAGATTTCGTTCTCCAAAATGCAAGCCCGCCAATTTGTCGCAGACCGCGCTGAGACACGCCCCGGGCATTTCAATCCGCAAAGGCCCGAACTCCCCGGCCCGTTGTTCGCGCAAATTGAATCCATTATGATGAAATATACTTCCACTTAACGAAATAAGGTTTGACAGTACATTACATGGAAACGGGAAACAAGGCTGAGGGCGCGATGTACAACGAACGAACGAACGCAGTACGTTTCGCCTTCGCAGTGCTGCTCGCAGCGGCGATTCTGTCAGTGGGGACACGCGCCCGGAGCCAGATCGCCCCAGCTTTGGGTTCGCCGTCGCCTCGGCAGGATTGGACGGCACTATGGATATCGCATCCCTCCGCTCCACTTCGCGATCCGATCGTGCTTCACTTCCGGCGTTCCTTTCAGCCAGTCCCCGGAACCAGGCATTTTGTCATCCACGTCAGTGCCGATAACAGGTTTCTCCTCTTCCTGAATGGGAGGCGCGTCGGCGAAGGTCCGGCGCGCGGCGACCTCGCGCACTGGCGCTACGAGACCTTCGATCTTGGTCCCCTTCTCACACCGGGGGAGAACATCCTGAGCGCGAGCGTCTGGAACTTCGGCGTCTACGCGCCCACGGCCCAGATGTCCGACCGGACCGCTTTTCTGGTGCAGGGCGATACGCCGGCGGAGTCCATCGTCGACACAAATGACAAGTGGCGTGTGATGGTAGAGCGCGGTCACCTGGTGTATCCCCGTCAGCCTCGCGGCTTCTGGGTCTATACCGCAAGCGGCCCCGGTGAAAAGCTGGTCGCGGCGGACTACGACTGGAGCTGGCAGACCGAAGACACCTCGTCTGGCGGATGGGTCGCGGCGGCAACAGCGATTCGGGAGAGCATCTATCCGCAGTCTGGAATCGCTGCGTCGCGCGGCCACACTTCCGGGACCGACTGGGCGCTCGTCCCGGATACGCTCCCCCCCATGACGTATCTGCCGACGGAAGCCGGGAAACTTGTAAGAAGCGATCTACCGGGCGTTAGCACCTTCAAGAGCGGCCCCATAACCATTCCCGCCCACAGCCATGGACACCTTTTATTCGCCCGGCCGACGCTCACCACGGCATATCCGCGGCTCACCTTCAGCGGCGGCAAGCGAGCTAGCATCGAACTGACCTACTCCGAGGCGCTCTACGACGCCCAGCAGAAGAAGGGCGATCGCGACGAGATCGGATCGAGACAAGCCTTGGGCGTGAAGGACCTAGTGCTCGCGGACGGCGGCCGCGGCCGCAGCTTCGAGCCGCTATGGTGGCGGGCATGGCGGTACATCGATCTGGAGATCGCGACCGGAGAGGAACCTCTGTCGCTTGATTCGTTTACGGCCTCTTACACCGCGTACCCCTTCCGGCAGATTGCGGCATTTGAGTCATCCGACCCCGAACTGAACAAGATCTGGAAGATTGGGTGGCGCACCGTTGAACTGGATGCCCACGAGACCTATATGGACACGCCATACTACGAGCAGCTGCAGTATGTAGGCGACTCCCGCATCGAGGCGATGATCTCGTACGCCGTCACCGGAGATCCCCGCCTGGCCGCACAGACCATTCGCGCGATCGACGACTCCCGCACCCCGGACGGCCTTACTGCCAGCCGCTATCCCTCTTCGCTCCCTCAGCGCATCCCGCCCTTTTCCCTGCTCTGGATTGGGATGCTGCACGACTTCGCGCTTTACAACCGGGACCCCGGTCTGATCGCGGAGACGCTGCCCGGCACTCGCGCCGTGCTCACCTGGTTTGCTCGCTACCAGCAAGCGAACGGCCTTCTATCCCGGCTACCCGACTGGAGCTTTGTCGACTGGACCGAGCAGGACCGCCCGATGCCCACTTATGACAGTCAGGGACAGTCTTGTCTTCTGACGCTGCAATACATCGGAGCCCTTGAAGAGGCCCGTGATCTTGAGCGCGGCTTCGGCGATGCCACTCTAGCCCAGGACTACGGTCGGCGCATCGCATCGGGGACTGCAGGTGTCATGGACCGGTGCTGGAACGCGAAGGCCGGACTCCTCGCCGACTCGCCCGCCAGAGACGTCTACAGTGAACACAGCAATGCCCTGGGCGTGCTCTATGATGTGGTCCCGAAAGCCAGACAGCGCGAAGTCATGACACGCCTTCTCGACGCGCACGACGGCAAAGCTCCGGAGGCACCGGTCCTCACCCCGGCCAGCTACTATTTCAAGTTTTATATCGCCCGTGCTCTAGACCACGCAGGGATGGGAGACCGCTACTTCGCTCTGCTGGAGGCGTGGCGGAAGCTGCTTCCGCTGCACTTCACGACCTGGCCGGAGACGCCGGGAGACACCCGATCCGACTCGCATGCATGGAGCGCCGACCCGACGTACGACCTGCTCACCATCGTCGCCGGAATCCGGCCCGACGGCTTTGGCTTCAAGGATGTCCTGATCGAACCGCATCTCGGCAGCTTGACCGACCTCGATGCGTCGGTGGCCCACGACGGTGGCCCGATCCATGTCCACTACCGCGTTGCGGCTGGCCGCCTTGATGCGACCGTGACGCTGCCGCCCGGCCTCTCCGGGACCTTTACATGGCAGGGAAAGTCGCTCCCGGTGCATCCCGGAGAAAACACCCTTCAGTTGGAGAAGGCTCATGAGAATCGATAAACTCTGTCTTCTGCTGCTTTCGGCGACGGGTTCGATCTTTGCATCGTCCTATCTCGCCGCGCAGACGACGCCTGCACCGTTGTCCCCAGCCGCAGTCGTCGACCCCTTCCCCGAAAGATCCAAGATGCAGGAAACAACGGCCAAGGTCTCGCCAGCGAATCTGCCGGAACATTACATCTGGGCCGCCGATGCGAGCCAGGCCGCCTCAATCGGGTTCCGTACGGAGTTCTCACTTGACAAGGTGCCAGCCCACGCGACGCTCTACGTCGATGGCCCGGAGGAGATTACGGTCTTTTTGGATGGTCGGCAGATAGCGCACTTTGAACAGGATGCAACGGCGACCTTGAAGACGACGGTGTACGCAGTTCCTGTCGCCACGCTGCTTCATTCGGGAAAGAATGTCCTGGCCATCGAGGCGAAGCCCCAGCAGATCCCGTCTTGCATGCCGAAAGAATACTTGCTGCTTCGTGGACAGTTTCTGGTCGCCAAGATAGTGCCGGCGGCGGAACGCATCGATCGGCCACTGTCGTTGCCACTGACAAGACCTGGCGCGTGCAGGTTTCGCCCGTCCAGGGATGGGCGGACCGGCAGACCGAGGACGCACAGTGGCCCAAGGTGCGCGATCTCGACCCGATCGAGGGAGACATCGATAACTATCAGTGGAACGGGGACGCAAGTTTATATCGCTGGCCTGGTTATGACGGGTCGCACCCTATTTGCGGCGTCTCCCGCTGCCGGCTGCACACGTAGTGCACTCGATCAGGGCACCGCGCACTTCTCGAACCTGGACGCGCTGACCTCGGGCATACCGGCGGAAGCTCCGTTCTCGGTCACTCTCCTCACTCCCTTAAGCGACCACTCCGCCGCGCCAAGTCTCATCCTCGACCTCGGGCGCGAGATGACGGGAAGACTGCGAGTAAAATCCACCTCGAACGGCACTGCGCGCATCCTTTTGCAATATGGCGAAAGCTATGAAGAGGCGGACCGAAAACCTTACCTTGGGCAGCACGAATTGACTTTGCAGCCTTCGGTCACAGCCTATGGGCCAAAGTCGGCTTTCCGCTACGTCAAGGTCCAGTTTCTCGGCGGCCCGGAACAGATGGTCTTCCCGGTATTCGATGCTGAGGGAATCTATTATCCCGTCGAGCACACTGGTTCGTTCGAATCGAGCGACTCCGTTCTGAACCGCATCTGGTCGGTAGGCGCATACACGGCGCATCTTTGTATGCAGGATTCCATCTGGGACGCCCCGAAGCGCGATAGAGGCCGCTGGATGGGCGATCTCGATGTAAGCGGCCGCGTCATTGAGACCGCGTTCGACGACAGGTTCCTGATGGAAGACACGCTGCGGCGGCTCAATGCGTTTACGCCGAGGGACCAGGCCCACGTAAACACCATCCCCGGTTACTCGGCGTTCTGGGTGATGGGTCTGGCGGACTTCTATCGGCATACCGGCGAGAAGGCATTTCTGGCTGAGATGGCTCCGCACCTGAACTCACTCTTGGACCACATGAGTCAGGACTTGGACGAGCGCGGACTTTATAAAGTGCGGAACGGCGATTGGCCTTTCGTGGACTGGTCCAAAGACCTCGCCGGGCCGACGATGGAGGCTGAGCGTGCCACCCACCTCGAGTATTACCGCGCATTCGTCGATGGTGCCTATCTGCTGAAGGAAGCAGGGCTGATCGCTGAAGCCAACAAGGCCGAAGCGGGCGGATGGACGGAATGGAGGGCCGCCCAACAACTGGCTTTCCTTCGACGGTTCCACAAAGACAGCATGGCAGTATACCGGCTCGCGCGGCCAGTTCTACTACCACCTCTTCGACAAGCACCAGCCTGAGCTGAACTGGCGCGATCCGCAACTCAAGCGGGCGATGCTCGATTCGATGGCGTTCTGGATGCGCCGCGGCGTGGCAGGGTTCCGGCTGGACGCGGTCAACTACATGTACGTCGACGATAAGCTGCGCGACAACCCGTACGTCCATCCCGACGACTTCAACGAGGTCGCGACGGGAAAGTACACGTTCAACCTGCCGGAGCTGCATGAGACACTGCGCGCGATGCGCCGCGTCGTCGAGAGCGGCCCGGAGGACGGAGTGCTGATCGCAGAGACGAACATCCGCCAGATGGATGCGCTGCTCACCATGTACGGTAAGGCCGGCGATGAGGTGCAGCTGCCGATGAATTTCAACCTCTTCTGGTCGGACTTCTCGGCGGAGACTTACCGCCGTGAACTGGGCATTTGGGAGGGACAGAAGGCCGGCTGGCCGCTTCTCTTCTTCAGCAATCACGACTTTCCCTGGAGCTTCACGCGGCTGGGTGACGGGACCCACAACGCCGCGATGGCCCGTGTTCTGGCAACGCTGCTGCTGACCGCGCGCGGAACACCCGTCGTCTACTACGGCGAAGAGCTCGGCATGGCGCAGGGCGACGCTGACGCGATTCGCGCGGGCGGGGAACACTTAGGCTGTATCCCGCAGCCTCCCTTCGACCAGCGGGAAGGCGCCCGGACACCCATGCAATGGACGGACGGGCCGCAGGCGGGCTTCTCCACCGGCGCGCCTTGGCTTCCCGTGCAGTCCAATCGCGCAGCGGTGAATGCGGCGTCCGAGAAGGCCAACCCGTCGTCGCTGCTGAACCTTTACCGGACGCTGATTCGGCTGCGGCAACTTGAACCCGCGCTGACCCTCGGCTCATTCGAAATACTGGAGAATACCGATGCCGCTGCGAATGGGGCCCTGTGTTATCTGCGCAGGTCGATCACGGAGGGCCGATAGATAGCAGTCGTGCTGAACTTCGCCTCGTCCCAACAAGTCGTGCTTCTGCCCGAAACTTTGCAGGCAAGACGCCGCTCCTGGCGGAGCGAGCGGCGGTCGTCGCGGGGGATGGAACGGAGCATGTCGTATTGGGCCCCTACGGTATCTTGATCGCCCGAAGCGAATAGTGCTCAGAACTCACTCTCGCGCGATCCTCAGCGGGCGGCCGTCGTAGGTCACCACTCTGTCTGCACCGGCCTCGGGCTCTGGTCCAACCCCGTGCCCAGGGCGTACCCACACGATCCGGAAGGTGCGCGAAGCCAGCATCCCAGGGAAGCTGCCGTCACGCGCGCCAAGTGTCAAAATACCGGCACGGTCGTCCCAATCGATCCGGATGGTCGCGTATATGCCATGTTCATACCGATAGCTGTCGCCTTCGTCCTCATACAAGGTGAACCGTCCGTCCGCGCCGGGATAGATGCGCAGTTCGATGGGGTCGGGGGGCCGTTCCGCCGCATACTGCACATCGGGGCCAAGCGGGAGGATGCTGCCGTCACGGACGCTCAGCGGCATCCCGGCAAGCGTTGCGGGAACGTCCAAGAAACCGCCGCCGGTATGGTGCGTTCCGGTCCAGAAGTCCGTCCAACCCGTGCCGCCCGGCAAGTAGAGATGGCGGCTGCGTTCGCCTTCGTGCGTGATTGGAGAAACCATGATCGAGGGACCGAAGAGGAACTGGTCCCCAGTCGATTCCGCGTTCTCATCCGTGCGGAAGTCCATCACCAGGGGACGCATCATCGTCGAGCCCTTTGAGCTCACCTGCCACGCAGTCGAGTAGATATATGGCAGCAGTCTGTAGCGCAGGCGGTCGTAGCTGGCAAGTATGCGCTGCGCCTCCGGGCCGTACGACCAGAGCTCGTTCCGGTTGCCGTCGCGCGTACCATGTACCCGGAATATGGGGCAGAAGGTGCCATATTCGAACCACCGGAGGAAGAGCTCGCGATAGGCGGGATCGTCCGGATTCCCGGAAACCATTCCGCCGATGTCGGTCGTCCAATAAGGCAGGCTACTAATCGAGTAGTTCAGTCCTGCTGGAATCTGCCGCCGGAACGCCTCCCACGTAGAGAAGAGATCGCCCGACCACGCCGCGGCCGCGTTGCGCTGCATTCCAGCGCTGCCCGAGCGGCTCAGCAAAAACACTCGCCGGTCTTCGCTCTCGGCGCGCTGCCCCTCGTACACCGCCTTGGTCGTCATAAGCGGGAACAGGTTCGCAACCCCGCTTCCCTTTCCCGCGGCCGTGTCGGCCGTCTGCAGTGCATTCTCCTCCCGGTCGAGCGTCTCAGGTTCGGTGACGTCCTGCCACCAGGCGTCAAACCCCTTCCCGTACAGACTCTCCTTTATCTGCGACCAATAGCGTGCGCGACCATCGGCGCTGAACGCGTCGTAGAGCGATGCTCCCGGCATCCAGCTACTGCTCTCGGGGATGTTGTAGATGAACTCGCCCTTCTTCTTGAACTCGAAGTTCGCGGTACCCGGTTGGAAGAACGGCCACACCGAGAGCATGACGTGCAGATGCTCGTTGTGCAGCGTATCGACCATCGCCTTCGGATCGGGAAACTTGTCGGTGAAGATGTGTGAGCCCATCTTCGTCCACCAGAACCAGTCAAGGACCACGTTGTCGATCGGGATGCCCTTCGATCTGTACTGCCGTGCTGCCTCCAGCAACTCCGCTTGCGACGTGTAGCGGTTCTTGCTCTGCCAGAAGCCATAGGCCCACAGCCCGAAGAGCGGCACTTCCCCCGTCAATTCGCTGTAGCCTCGAAATCACTTCATCCGCATCGGGACCCGCAATAAAGAAGTAATCGATCGCCCCCGCATCGTGCGATGAAAGGTAGAGGCGCTGAGCGACGCGGGCGTTGAACCGCGACGCTCCTCCAAAGTTCCAAAGCACTCCGTAGCCCTGATTGGAGTAAAAGAAAGGAATCGAGATGTTGGTGTTGTCCTGGGTCAGATCCACGGACTCGCCGCTGTAGTTCCAGACTCCGGCCTGGTGCTGCCCCAACCCGTAGAACTTCTCTCCCGATTTGGGGAGGAAGATCTGTGTCGGCTCGGCGGTTCCATTCGCATCGCGGAGGATCTGTCGTGCTCCCGGCTCGCCGGACTCTGACAGGAGGATCCTTCCGCTCGTATCCAGAAATTGGACGCGTCCCGAGCGGCGGCTGACTGAGACCTGTAAGTCCCTTGTAGAGAAGATGTACTCATCGCCGTCTTGCGATGACTTCGATACGACTCGAACCGCTCCCTGATGTGCCCAGGTGCCTGCGCAGCCGCCTTCTACGAGGCTCGAAGCTTGAACGATCTCCGTCTTTGCCGTGACAGGCAGGGCTGCGTCTTGATCATGCACTTGAACGATCTCCGGTCCGCAGAACCGAAGCTGGAGCCTCTCCTTGCCATGTATCAAAGTGGCCATACCGGCGCGCAACCCTTCGCTGTCGGCTGGCTCCAAAAGCGAGCAGTCCATCTTGGCCGCCGCGGTCTGCGACAGCAGCCGCGCACCTTGGCCGACAGCGGCCGCGAGGGTCAGGCAACCCCACGCTGTCCGCCCGACCCAAGACAACCTGGTTTTCTGCATGATGAAGACTTTACCAGCAAATTGAAGAAATGCAATACTGGAGTCACCTTTCAATCCTCCGCTGGTGCCCCCTGACGGCTGCTTGAAGCGTGCGCAAAAGACATAAAATCGCGAAATAAGGACAGCAATGGCCTCTCTTAGTTCCTCCCGCCTGGTGCCCCGATTTATATATAGACCGCTTCCCTTTGCGTGGGTCGCAATGCTGGCAGCCGTTGCCATCCCTTTGTTCTTCCCCTCGCCGGTGAATGCTCAGGGGGCGCCGCTTCCGCCGGCGGACATCAGCGGCCTATGGCGCTGGTCGCGTCTGAAGCCCGATGGGACTGTTGCGACCAATTACCTGACCTTCCACCAGACGGGAACGTCGTTCACGGGGCAGATGGAGTTCGCCTGGGGCGGCACCTCCGACATCGTTGACGGCTCCGTCGACGGGAAGACCGTGCGCTTCAAGCGAAACGGCGACCCGCCGCCCGCTTACGCTGGAACCCTCGACGGCGACCGTCTCCATCTCACCGTCACCCTGGGCAACGTGTCTGAACCTGTCGAACTGCAGAGACTTCCCGCAGGCACTCCAATGTTTCCCGATCCCCCCGCGCCGCCGCCGCTGCATCATGTCCCGTCCAACGGCTTGCTGAAGACCCCGCCCATGGGCTGGAACGCATGGAACCACTTCAAGCAGAACATCGACGACAAGACTGTCCGGCAGATCACCGACGCCATGATTTCGAGCGGCATGCGCGATGCGGGCTATATCTACGTCAACATCGACGACGAATGGGCCGGCGCTCGCGACGCGCAGGGCAACATCCACCCCAACCGGAACTTCCCAGACATGAAGGCGCTCGCGGATTACGTCCATGGCAAGGGCATGAAGCTGGGGCTTTATTCTTCTCCCGGACCCGAAACCTGCGAGGGACACCTGGGCAGCATGGGACGTGAAGAGCAGGACGCTCGCTCCTACGCGTCGTGGGACGTGGACTACCTCAAGTACGACTGGTGTGCCGCAACATTCGTCTACAAGGATGCCGACATGCACGCGCTCTACCAGAAGATGGGCGATGCGCTCGTCGCGACGGGCCGTCCTATCGCCTACAGCCTTTGTCAGTACGGCAAGGAGAGGGTGCCCGAGTGGGGACCGTCCAGCGGCGGAAATCTCTGGCGCACCACCCCGGACATCTCCGACGGGTGGAACTCGATGTATTGGATCTGGACCGAGCAGCAGAAGATATCGCAGTTCAACGAGCCGGGAGGATGGAACGACCCCGACATGCTGGAGGTGGGCAACGGGGGCATGACCGACGAAGAGTATCGAACGCACTTCAGCCTGTGGGCGTTCCTCTCCGCGCCGCTGCTCGCGGGCAACGATCCCCGCTCTATGTCTCCGGCCACTATGGCTACCTTGACCAATAAAGAAGTCATCGCGCTCGACCAGGACCCCCTGGCGGCCGCGCCGAAGCGGCTGGCCCATCCCGGCGCCGTGGAGGTATGGCTCAAGCCTCTCGCCGATGGAGGCTCCGCGTTTCTGCTGCTCAACCCCACAACGGAAGCCGTCTCGATCGACCTGGCTTGGAAGGAGTTGGGCGTGTCGCGCATCCATTCCGCCAGAGACCTCTGGTCGCATAGGGCCGTCCCCGCTGCGGCATCCAATTATCGAACAACAATACCGGGCCACGGGGTCCGGGTACTGAAACTTGCCACGGGGAGGAACTAGAATGAGATCGCTTGCCTCATCGCCGACCACCGCATTTCGTGAGCGTTGCGCGGGCGGCCTGGCCTTGGCGGTCGTTCTCGCTGCCGTGCAGGGATGGCAGCAGGCCTCAGGTCAAGTTGCGACCCAGACCGCTGTCAACAGCCTGCCCGCCCCCGACCCTCTCCGCGGCGCGACCGCTACCATCGTGCTTTGGCCCGACGGGGCTCCAGGCGCCGTTGGCACTGAACCCCGGGATCGGCCCACACTCTCGGTCTTCGACATCAAGACTCCAGCCTCACGCCCACGTACAGCGGTGCTCGTCCTGCCCGGCGGCGCCTACGTTGGTTTGGCCACCGACCATGAAGGTCGGCAAGTTGCCGAATGGTTGAACAGGCGCGATGTCGTGGCGTTTGTCCTCACCTACCGGCTGGCCCCGCGCTATCGCTATCCCGCACCGTTCGACGATGCCACACACGCGATGCGATACATCCGCAGCCACGCAGCGCAGTTCAATCTCGACCGCGCAAGGATCGGAATCTGGGGCTTTTCCGCGGGCGGCCACCTCGCCTCGCTGGTCGGCACCCACTTCGACGAGGGAGATGCCGCCGCGCCGCAGCCCATAGACCGTGCCAGCAGTAGGCCGGACTTCATGGTCCTGGCCTACCCGGTCATCGAGCCCATCTGAAACGCATCCGCGTTCTCCTATGAGAGCCTTCTTGGCAAGACGCGGGAAGCAGCGCTTGTCGAGCAGATGAAGACGGACCATTTCGTCTCCGCAAAGACGCCGCCGACATTTCTCTTCCATACCGACTCCGATGATGGAGTGTCGTCGGAAAACAGCGCCCTGTTCTATCTCGCATTGAAGAGGGCCGGTGTTCAGGGCGAGTTGCACATCTATCAGAAGGGGCCGCATGGTGTAGGCCTCGCGCCCTTCGATCCGGTGCTGAGCTCCTGGCCCTCGCGTCTTGAGGACTGGCTTCGTCTCCGTGGTCTCATCGATACACCTGCTAAGTGAATGACCGTAAGTCCATTGGTTCGTCGAACCCTAAGCGTGTTTCGACAAGTGATGGGTGGCTGCAAGCAGAAAGATGCGGTGGACTCAAGTCCACCGCATCTTGTCAGGCCCGGCATCTTCAGAACTCCAGTCGGCCGCCAATCTGTAAATACCTCTTTTGATTCGCGGACAGCACCTTTCCGAACGAACCAGTGTTGGTCAAATCACTGACGAAGCCCTGCCAGTTGGTTCGATTAAGAAGGTTGATTGCCTCGCCACGAAGGACGAGTTTGAAGCCGGTCTCGCGGCTTGGGACTGTGAAGTTGAACGCCTTGGCAAGACTGGCATCCACATCAAAGTACCCCAAATTGCGGAACGTGTTGGCGCCTTGCGTACTGGTCACCGTTGTTGTTCCGACCCCAACGGGATCGGTAAATTGCGACGCGGAGAGGACGCCGGATAACGCTTTAGACCGGTCGAAGCCGCGCCGCGTCGCGCCCGTGTAATTTGGGAAGCCCGGAGTTCCATTGTTCCCGTCGAAGTTAGCGCTGCCGTCGTTCTGGTAGTCAACCCCTGGCCGCACGACCGTAAAGGGCGTACCCGACTGGGCGACAATGAATGTTCCGACGCGCCAGCCGCTCACCGCCTGATCCGCCAACTTATTCTCAAGCAGCTTCGGCACTTCGTACGTTCCCGCGAACGAGAACGAATTTGGCACGTCAAACGACGAAGGGCCATAGTAGGACTTAGGATCGTAAATACCCTTCCATATGGTGTAGGTTGCGGATTGCGTGTTGGTAGTCGGCGCGTACTGGAGTGCGCGGCTCCAGTTGTAGTTCGCCTGATACGAAAGGCCCTTATAGTTCTGCCTCAGCGTCACTATGAGAGCGTTGTAGTTGCTAGATAGACCGTTCCGCCCATAATTGAGGACTCCCCATTCGGATGTCGGTCTCGCCTTCGGCGAGCCTACCTTCAAGTTGTAATCCGCATTGGCCCCCGAACCGCTGGCTGAGCCGTAAACCAGGTCCATTCCGTGGCTTCCAGCGTAGTTGATTCCGAGCACAAGGTTGGCGCCAAACTGCTGTTCGAGGCCAGCCGAGAAATTAATGATCTTCTCAGGCTTCAACTCCGGAACAAAGCCGTTCAAGTTGGCCGAGAAGACGGCTGTCTTGGCAGGATTGGAGTAGATGTTCCCGTAAGGGTCGGACCCGTACGTCGGGTAGCTGTAGTTATATCCAAATGGGGCCGAGGTGGTCTGAAAGTCACCGTAAGGTACGACTCCATAAGGGCTGAGGCTGATCCGGTTCGGCGGCAGAGTAGGCAGGTTTGCCGCGATTTGGAAGGGTGTAAGCACATTCTCGTAGAGACCGATACCTCCCCGAAGCAATGTAAGTTTGTTCCTTGTTGGCGTATAGGCGAACCCGGCGCGAGGCAGGAAGTTCAGATTTTGACCCTGCGTGAAAGCCTGGCTCACAGGCTTCGTTGACGTGTTCCAGGCCTGCTCGGAAAAGCTTGTCCCCCTTCCCGGGAACATCGCAACGAAGGGCTGTGCGGTATCTCCATAAGAAACGGGATTGCCAAAGTGGTCGTAGCGCAAGCCCAGGGTCAACGTCAGATTTTGAAGTACCTTCCAGTTGTCGTCAACAAACACCGAGTTGTAGCGCGAACTTGCTCCATAGTATTGGGGTTTGTATTTTCCGTCTCCGCCGATCGTGTAAAGGCTGTAGCTCGTCTGCGCCGTATTGCTCACCCAGGAAAATGTGTCGGTGAGATAAAAAGGCACAAAGGGGCGTGTGTAAATCTGGCTTGAGTCTTGGAAGGTGTCCGCGCGATAGAACTGGTAACCGGCGCGAAGGTTGTGCTTGCCCGCCATATAGCTCACGGTGTCTCGGAGTGCGTATGTGTGCTCTTTATTCGTCTGAGCCCCAAACGGTGTCGTGCCGAACGGAAAGGTGAATTGAAAACCCGCCGCGGAGTCGAGGAGAATCGGCAGATAAGGTATGGACGTAGCGCGCGGATCGCCCAGCTTGGATCCTCCAATGACACGGAGGTTGCCGAGGTGGGCCTCGTTCACGAGACGCGACCCGAAGACATGCACATAATTGACCGAGAAATACTTATTCTGGCTGGGAGTCACGGCATCAAGCTTTGGCCGCTCACTAAGGTTTCCCAGCGTCTGGTCGATACGTTCATACAGACCGTAGATCCTGTCCTTACCGCTATTGAAGCTGTGATCTAGACGAACGTTCCACTGAATCCCATTGAATGGTTGGGCCTGAGACAGAAAGGCTCCGGTAACGTAAACCGGCGTGTCGCATGGGAGATTGTAGGAAAGCGTTGCGTCGGAGGGTACAGTTTGCGTTGTACCGCATGTGGATGGATAGTAATCGCTTGCAAGCTTGACTACACCTCCCGTATCGCGTGTGGGAGGCGCAAAAATGAGACCCTTCGCCGCACCGGAATTGGGAAAGGCGTTTAGCGCCCACTGCGCAAATTGTGGCGTGAAGTAAGGAGTGACCGAGCTCGCACCCCCGATGGCGGCGTTCTGCTTTTCGATCGATCCAAAGAAGAACGTCTTGTCCCTGAAGATCGGACCGCCCAGCGACGCAAGCAGCAGGTTTTGATGAAAAGGTGCGACCTTCTGCGACACCGGATCTTTGGCCGAGGCTATGTTTGCGGAATCGTAGCCGTAGTCGACGCTGCCATGGAATTTGTTTGTGCCCGATTTTGTCGTAAAAGCGGTCTGGATAGAGGCAGATGTTCCATTGTCTACAGAATAGGTCTGTGACTGCAGTGAGACCTGCGAGATCATCTCGGAATTGGGAAGGATCAATGCGCCGCCCTGCGTAATGGCGTCATTTACCGGAAGGTCGTCGATCAGGAACAGATTGCTGCCCGTACTTAGACCGTTCGCATGATAGGGAGGATTGAAGCTGCCGGCAAACAGCGACGCCCCATAGCCCGCGCTCGGGGAGGGGTTTTGAAAGCCTGTCACGCCAGGTGTCAGTGCGATGAGCTTCTGCACATCGCGGCTGGCCAAGGGTAATTGGCTGATCTCAGTGGCTGAGACCGTGGTTTGGAGACGCGTCTCTTCCGGGTTCAGTGCCGAGGCGACGGCTTCCACGGTTACCTTGACATCGGTTGACCCGACTGAGAGAGCAATGTCCACGCCGCGCGTTTCTCCGGTAGTCACAGTAAAGGTGACCGATTCCGGCTTGAATCCGGTCGCCGAGACTTGGAGCGCATAGTTTCCCGGAGCGACCTCGCTGAAGCGGTAGGACCCGGACGAACTGCTTCTCTGGGTCTGGTCAACACCCGTATCGACGTTATGGAGTGTTACCGAGGCGTTAGCGACCGTGGCCCTTTGCAGATCGGTAAGAGTTCCCTGCACACTCCCGCTGAATTGAGCCAAAGCCGCCATCGGGGCAAGCCATAAAAGAACGATAAACCAGTACGGCAGAGCGAAACCAGCCTTTACCTGACCTCTAAACAGTTTCATTCGGTCCCTCTTTCATTCCATTGAAGTAGAGTTCTGCACCGCACTCTAGCGGATGAACCACGCGCACGTCAGTGAAGTGGCGAGTCAAAGTGTTTGTGCAAGCGAGATTCTGCGCTCTCTCGAAAGACGCTGTCAACAGAAAAGCGGACCACTGGAGAAACTTTTTCAATAGGAAGGAAGCTAAGACAACATGATGAAGAATGGTTTATGCGGTGAGCGGCCCATGCGGAGCGGACGGATGTACGTCTGCAACCTCCCGAAGCCTACAAGGGATGGAAGTCGGGATATAACGGGGCTGCGTTTCTCCGCCCTCGTTGAGGCAGTAGCTTGGAGCGACTGAAGTTTTGCACAGTTCCTGATCGAAAACCGCGATAAGGAGCTCGTAAGGCTGAGCCGGACCAACCGCACATTCTCGGTTCCAATAGACGGATGGGAGAGGCGCTCTTGCCCCCCATGGGGCGTTCAGAATTCGCCGCCGACCCGAAGCGACATCTCGGCCGCACATTTCCTTACGAGCCGGCCCAAGTCCACGACACTGTGCGGCGTAATCTGCTGGGTTGTCCCGGCAAGGCTTATGCCTCCAAGAACCTCCCGCTGCGGTCCGATGATTGCCGCCGCAACGCATCCGACCCCAATCACATTCTCATCCATTTCGTACGCATAGCCGAGGTGGCGAAAGTTCGCCAACTGCTTTTCAAGGTGTTTCCTGGACCCCACTGTCTTCGGCGTCGACTTCTTGATCGCAATTGTGTCGAGCCTCGCCTCGAGCGCTTCAGGAGCCAGATAAGCCAACATTGCCTTCCCGACTCCGCAAGAGTAGAGTGGCCAAGCCATACCAATGTACGAGTTGATCTGAACAAGATTTTCCGACTGAACCCGATCGACGTAGATGGCGTCGGAGTCCTTGGTGACGGCCAGATGCCCGGTAAGCCCGGTTTGGCCCACCAGTTCGGAAAGCAGACCGTGACATCGCTCGACGAGGTCGACCCGTTCAAGGTGCCGCGTTAGCGTTCTCAGCTTGGTCCCCAGCACATAGCTCGAGTTTCTTTCGTTCCGTCGAACATAGCCAAGCGATTCGAGGGTATACATGATCGTTGCCGCCGAGCTAAGAGGCAGCTTCAATGTGCGATGGATATGAGAAAGTGTGTAACCGTTTTCGGTCTCTCCTATCAGATTAAGCACTTCAAAGGCGCGCTTGATCGCCGGAACGAGATAGGTCTTGGACATGAAACCTAATTCTAGTCCAAACCTGGAGGCGTTTCTATCTCCCGATTTCGCTGATTCTCTTCAGGCGCCGGCACCGTGAAGTGATCGTAATGACTGCAACATGGACGCTTACGGCACTTCGGCCGCCTTGGGGGAGCGACGGCGAAAGGCAGTCACTCGGCAAGACATTGCGCAGCTAGAGCGCACGGCTGTAGCTGTAGAAGCTGCCCGGCAGAACGGTCTAGTTCCGCTCGCGCTTCTTGACGCCCGACCTGGATGGCTCTTGCGCCGATAGAGATTAGGCGATTGCAGTGTGAGCCTCATGGCGCCGGGCGGGAAGCAGGTCGGATGCTGGCCAGTGGTCTGCTGGGCGTTGTCGTTGTTGACGACTGCAACGCCAAAGGTGGCTTCGCTGAAGACGCAGTGTATGAACTGAATCGTTGAGCTGGCACCCTGGGCGACGTATTGGTTGTCGCTTATTGGATGCCACCATATTGCCCGCCATTGATGTGCATGTTGCTGCCGGTGATAAAGTCTGCGATCGGACTTGCCAAAAAGACGACCAGGTGGGCGACCTCGTCAGGGCGGGCAAAGCGTCCCATCGGAATCCTTGCCACCTGTTCGGCAGCCCAGACCTCCAACTGGTCGAAGGGAGCGGTGCCATTCAGGCCGGCCCGTCCGGCCAATTGACGAATTAGAGATTCGTAGTTGGGAGTAAGAGTTGGACCAGGACTAACTGCATTGGAGGTCACGCCAGAGCGCGCCAAGTCTTTCGCCAAACTAACAGTGAAGTTCAGAACGGCAGCCTTCACCGCGCCATAGTCTGGTCCAAGCGGATAAGGTTGCAAGCCGACGATACTCGCAATCTGAATCACGCGCCCCCAACCTCGAAGCTTCATGGCGGGAATAGCGGCCTGAGTCAATTCCACGACCGAGAAGAGGTCAGCGTCAAACATCTCTCGCCATTTTTCCACTCGCGTCTGCATCCAGGGCAGACGCTCGTAGCGGCCAGCATTGTTGATGAGAATGTCGACCGGCTTTTCTTGGACCCACTGGCAGACTCGCGCGAGATCTTGGCTCTGGCTCAAATCGCCCAGAAGCACTTCGACTTTTCCACCGTTGGCTACAATCCTTGATCGCAGTTCTTCCGCAGTCGCCGCATTTCGCCCATGCACAACGACGCTCGCGCCTTCTCCGGCCAACATGAGAGCGATGGCACGGCCGATCCCTGCGGTGCTTCCAGTTACTAGAGCGCGCTTCCCTTGCAAGTGTACGTTCATCTGATTCCCTCTTATGAGATCGCGATGGTGTCGAACTCCTGCTTGTCACGAGACTCTTCCAGTTCCGCAATCTGAGGTCGCCATTCTGCGAAGAGCAAATCGGCGCGATGGGCCAGCAGATCCTCATAGCGCGCATACAGTTGGTACAAGAGAAACGCCCGCGGATCGCTCCGCGAGCGGTGGGCCTCAAAGCGGACTGCGCCCGCCACGCCTTTGGTCTTAGGAATAAAAGTCTGAAGCAGTTTCAGCATGCTCTCCTCGCAGCCGGGCTTGGCAACCAGAGAGATCGCGACACACATCATCATGGGCCTCTTCTTCTTGCGATTGTGGTATCTACTTGCGGGTGGGAAGCATGCCCAGTTGAGTCAATAAGGACAGATTGTCCTCAAGGTGCCAGCTCTCGACGATCCTGCCGCCTTGTACCCGGTGCATGTCAAAGGCTATAAAGCTGATCGGCTGGTGAGTCGCCGGGACACCCGGAAGATCGCCACCATGTGTGCCAGAAAATAGGAGATGTACCGCGGCGCTGTCACCATCAGTCACAGTTTTGACGATTTTGGTTGTTAAGTCGGGAAGCAAGTAGTGCAGCTTGCCCAGCGCCTCGTGGAGACCTGCAACCCCGGGCGCTCGGTCGGGAGGCAAGGTGCGGTCGATCCATTCCGGGGAAACGAACGACATCAGATTCTCGCTTTGCCCGGGGATAAACGCAGAATAGAAACCCTGGACGGCTTGCTCGACGGACAAATCAGCTGGAGAGCTCATACCGCCAACCTAAACCAATGCTAGTGACGCGCCAAGCGTTTGCTGGAACAATTGAGCAAGATTGCGACATCGATCGGATAGCACTGAACACCTAAAATACCGGCGCGATCCGAGAAGTGCGTTCGCGGCGATATTGTTCAGGAGTTTGCCCGAGTCTGGCTCGGAAGGCCGCACCAAAGTGGCTAGCACTCCGTAGGCCGACGCGCTCGCGAATCTCGCGCAAAGAAAGGGTTGAAGTAGCCAGAAACTCTTTTGCCATCCCTAATCGGCATTGCATCAGGTATTGATGCGGCGGTATGCCAAAGCTGCTGCGAAAGCTTCTTGAAAAATGAAAGCGACTGATACGGGCCACTGTGGCCAATTCGGCGAGTGTTATGTCGCGATCAAGATTACCCAGGATGTACTCCGAAGTTCTTCTTTTTTGCGCTCCGCTCAAGCCCCCGGACTGTCGCGCGGGCCGGCGGCCGTGCCTTGAAAACCTAAGCAGGAATCCATAGGCAAAAGCACTCCCCAACATCTCGCCTCGCAGCAGGCCCCCAGGGCATCCCAAAGACAGTTCTTGTTGGGCGGCCGCTATCCAGGTACCCCATTCTTGCACGGGGTAGCCGAGAACCTGCTGAAACGCGCTATCCGGCAGACTGATTGAGTCGGCCGCTTCAAGGAGCAAGCCACGCTCGAGATGCACCGTCGCGACTCGAATGGGTTGGCGCCACCGGAAGAAAGGAATCGGTTCTCCGGTGTCACCAGTTGATACGCTGCCGGCTGGCATCATCGCGTTGTGTAGACGTCCATTTGCCGACCATTGGTACATAGCTGGGCCGTCCAGCAAGATGAGCGCACCCGCCTTCTCGCCGATTGCAGCCTCGGACTCGCCTGGCAGCAACCGATGGAACTCGACGACGATGGATGATGGCCAGACTTCATCGCTGGTAAGTGCCGGATCGCTCCGAAAAGCGGGCGCGACCTGGTTATTTCGCTTGACTTGGATCCGACCAGTGGGCGAGTGATTATTTGATGCAGCCATATCGTGAACAGAATAAGGGCATTTTGTTTCCGAACGACACCCAGGAAGCGTAAATCTCTGTCCTCGGATTACCAGACCGAGACCTGATACTGCGACGGAAAAGGTCCTCCATCAGATATTTTGGAGTACGCGCCTGGGCGCAGTCTGCTGAACGTTCCAGGCCCTGCTTGTCAAGGCGCGGTTGTAACGTACACCTCTCCTTATCGTGACGGGATGCTACGCCTGCCAAGATGCGCTGAGTAACTGATTCACATTATTACCGTTAGGCCGAATGTGAGTCGCGCATGCCCGGCGCGATGTAACGCTCTTTCTCGGCAGGTAACAGCTGGGCGAAACGGTTTCACTGTTGCCAAACTCCAATCCCTTCTGTACTTGTTGGCTGCTTCTCATAACTGTCTCCGGCCGCAACAGCGCAAACGCTCCTCAGATGTTGGTAGCGCAGGTGCCCTGGATCTTGAGGCTCTCCCCGACCGTTGGATCGCCACGGTAGCAGTGAATGAAGCGAATGGCACGACTAGTTTGCGGAACGTCCACCCGAGCGGTAGAACCGGCTATCCGAGGAAAGCAAGAGAAAGAACGGCTCGCGAAATTGAGGTTTCTAATGGCACATTCTTTTCACCGTGAAATTGACTTGAGGCGTCTTTCCGACCACCCGATCGCACTCTCCCGAGTCGAAATCTATCGGTTCATCTCCGGCAAACGCTCCGCTCTGATCGTTTCCCATCCAAGGCGGCCGCCTCTTTCACCCCTGTCTTCGATCCAAAGGGAATCCGTTCATCATTCAGTTCGTAAAACGAGGCTCAGGGAGCCGGAGGTATTTATGTGCAGATCGTCTTTCGCCAGCGGAAGTGAATCAACCGGATCTCATCGCGCTCAAAGAGCCCTTCACCTCTTGTTCCTTTCGGTTGTCGCGTTCCTCGTCGCTTCGTTCGCGGTCCAGGATGCGGTTGCGCAGTCTTCGCGAAGAATTCAAGGCGTCGTGCAAGAGACCTCCGGCGTCGCGTTGCCCTCGGCAACGGTCAAGATTGAAAACCTTCTCACGCAGCAGAGCCACAGCCTGGAAGCAGACCAGCGTGGCGGCTTCTCACTGTCCTCGCTCGCGCCCGGCCGCTACAGCGTGTCGGTCGAGTCACCCGGATTTGCGACCGTTACGAAGACATTTGAGTTGTCCACCGGCCAGATAGCCGGGGCCAGCCTTACCGTCCATCTGGCTCGATCGAATTCAGTTTCAGAACACGCTGGCGGTATAGAGATTAGACCTGCCAATCCGATCCAGCTCGTCAGTAGCAATTCGACCGGCGCGGTTCGTCCAAATGTTACGGCCAAGCCTCAGGCAATGCGTGCCAATGCTGCAACGGCGGGCTCGAACCCGGCGGCGGATTTTAACATCTACTCGCCGGTGATCGCGCCGAATCCTCTGGGATTCGGGTTCAATGAGGCATATAACGACGGGAGTACGAACAACTCCTGGGTGCTCACAAATGGGGGTGGATCGCCGTACGATACCCGGCTGCCAATCAGCGCGACGGACGACGGTACGGACACAACACTGATCTCGACCGATGCGGGCGGACCGGGGACGGACTTCTATCAGAGCATCATCAGCGGCTTCTTTGTGGGCGCGACCTCGTATACGTATCGCTTTCAGAACAACGCCTGGAGCCTTCTTCGCAAGGACACCGTCTCCGGTTATACGGCTGTGCCTGGCAGCACGAACCCAGCGGATTTCACGGTCACCTTCGCCAGTTCGGGCCCGGCAACGAAGAAGGGCGATGTGATCTGGCTCGATTTAGACGGCCAGCCAAATCCGCCGTTCCAAGATTACTACTATCGCAACTCAAACTACGCCCATGTCTACCCCTACTGGAACACAGAGCAGGAGAACGGATACCCTATCGATCCTACACCGTCCACAACAGCCCCCGCTCCTTTCCCGTATACGCTTGTGCCGGATGTTCCAACGGCCGCTGGCGGTCCCACGACTCAGTACAGTGTCCAACTTTCCGATTCGAACACCGAACTGCAAGGACTTACCAATTACCTCGGGCCCTCCTATTACTGCGGCGACGGGGGGTTCGGCCAAGGTCACACGTACGAGGTCGGGGTCTGGCTCAAGCAATCAGGTATTGGCGACGCGAGCGTGACCTTCTCGTTGCTGTTCTTGAACGTCTCGCATACCTTTACTGGCGTAACCAACAACTGGCAATACTTTACTTACGACTTTCCCGCGCCTCCTTGCAATCCTTCGGGTACGCCCTATCCCGCTGTTCGCCTGGACTTCAATGCTCCGGGGACGATGTGGGAGAACGGTCTGCACGTCTCCGACACAGCAAGCGCACCGTACACGCTGGACAATCGCATTTTGCAGGCATGGACAGACTACAAGCCCTCCACGATGCGCATCTGGAGCAACTTTGCCGGCAGCAGCGGTGGGTATGCATTCTGGAGCCTGGATAGCTGGCTGGAACCGGAGAACCGGATCCGAGTCGCCGCAGAGATCGGAAACTACTACGTCCAGAGCGAGGATGCACTGCACCTGCCCACAGCCCTGCAGACCGCAAAGCAGATCGGCGCGAACCCGTGGTTGATCGTAAGCATGTCGCTTTCCGCTGAAGAATGGGGCGACCTGGTCGACTACCTTTCAGCGCCAGCCGGTACCCCAGGATACGCGTCCAAGCGGCCTGCAGATCATCCCGGCCCATACACCGATGATTTCTCAACGATTTACCTTGAGGTCGGCAACGAGGAGTGGGGCACGCAGGAGACGCCACTCAACTTTGCCTACGGCCAGTGGGTGCACTATGTGGCGTCCAGTTCGACGTCCGGCAAGTCCTACGCCAACCTAAATCAGCTTAAGTTCGTCACTAACTCTTTCTTCCTTCAGCCGAGCTTCGGATCGGCGGCGGTTTCCCAGGCACCCGAGAGCACGGTTGTGGACTACGCGCTCTACAACGGCGGTGATCAAACGCTTACTGGGGATTCCTACTATCAGTCGGATCTGGTCCAGTTGCCGGCAACCAATCAGGCGCTCATCGATGCAATGGTGGCGCAGCAGAAGGTCGACGCTGGCAATGGGCACCCCTATACGCTGGCGGCTTATGAAAGCGGTCCCGGTCAGGACACCCCCGTCCACCAGGGCGATCCGACCCTCGCCGCCGCCACCGCAACGATGGATGTTGACCTCTATGCCTCGCTGCGCGGCTTTGGCCCGATCAACCAGTTCCTCTTTGCGCTCGGAACCGGGCCGTATTCCTCGCATAGCGACTTTACGAACGGCTTCTTCCCCCATCCCGTCTGGGAAGCAATGCAGATGAGGAACACCTACCTCAATGGCGACATGGTCTG
This sequence comes from uncultured Granulicella sp., assembly GCA_964658395.1. Lineage (GTDB taxonomy): Bacteria > Acidobacteriota > Terriglobia > Terriglobales > Acidobacteriaceae > Edaphobacter. The sequence continues at coordinate 42,281 of CAZZYQ010000004.1, forward strand.
GACGGTTGGAAATACTGTGCCGACCGTCCTTGCCCCGGATGGGAGAAACTACCCCGCAATCTCCGTATACGGGTTCCACGACAATAGCACCGGCAACAACCAGGCCGATGTCGTGGTCATCTCACGCGACCTGAACAACACCACCCCGGTCACTCTGCACTTCCCGGGAACCCCTACCGGCAGCGGCAATCTCTACACGCTTACGGGAGATCCCCGCAGTGACAACAACACAGCGCTGAACATCCCGATTGGCACGCAGACGCTGAGCGGAGTGACCAAGGACTACACCTTCTCCATGCCTCCAGGCTCGATCTACATCTTCCAGGTGCCGATTGCCGGCTCGTGGTCGACGCAGATCCCGGCTCCGGCCGCTCCCCAGAGTGTCTCCGCCGTCTCCGACAACGGTAAGGTACAACTTACTTGGGCCACGGTCGACGGATCGTCTACCTACCATGTCAAGCGCGCCACCGTTAGCGGCGGGCCTTACACCACTGTTGCCAGTCCCACCGGGCCAGGTTACACAGACAGCACCGTGACGAACGGCGTCACGTATTACTACGTCGTCAGCGCGGCCAACGTAGGCGGCGAAAGCCCCAACTCGAGCGAGGTCATCGGTGCGCCCAACGTCGCCGTCTCTCCTCTGGCCAGCGCTCAGCCGCCGCTGGACGGATCGGATACCGGTGCGTGGGTCAGCGTTCCTTCACAGCCCCTGCTGCATGACTTCAACACCTACACTCCCGACACAGCCAGCTACAAGACGCTGTGGGACAACAACTACCTTTACATCCTGGCGACCGTGCAGGACACCACACCAGCCATAAGTACTGGCCCCTACGCTGCCTTCAACGGCGACAGCGTCGAGGTCTATTTCTCCGGAACCGACAACAAGAGCAATTCCTACGGGCCGACTGACTTCCAGTACGCGTTTCCCTATGGAACCAGTGCTGTGCTCGAATCGAAACATAACGCGCTGGCCGGCATCATCTTCAACCAGCACGATATCCCCGGCGGCTATCAGTTTGCCATCGCCATCCCCTGGACCACGCTGGGCACAACACCCGTCGCGGGTAAGCAATACGGTTTAGATGTGATGATCAATGACGCCACCTCGCCGAACAATCGCATCGGCAAGCTGGCCTGGTGGGGAACTCGCGACTTCACCTACTCCGACCCGTCGCTGATGGGGCCGCTCGTCCTCAGTCCGAATGGAACGCTGCCGGCGACGACAACAGCGCTTAGCATCTCGCCTTCCGGGGCGTTGACCGTCGACGAGCCCGTATCGCTCATAGCAAAGGTAGCGGTGGCTTCCGGCACGGTGGTGCCGACGGGCAAGGTCACCTTCAGCATCACTGGGCCCTCCGCCAAGACGGTCAGCGTCAAACTGGATGCTCATGGAGGCGCGACAACGACGCTGAGCCTGGCCAAATCGGGCCGCTACTCCATCTCCGCCGCTTACACCGGTTCCACGACCTTTGCCGCGAGCGCTTCTTCGGCACTTGCGGAGGCGGTCGCGGGCCTTACAACCGGCACGCTGCTCTCGCTCTCTCCCGGCAGCAATCTGGTCTATGGTCATCCCTGGACCATCTCCGCGACGGTGACCGCGCCTTCAGGCCAGATCGTGAGCGGTGGGACTGTCGTCTTCACCATTGGCACGAAGACCAAGAGCGTAGCAGTCGACTCGACTGGTACCGCGACCTACACCACAACCGCTCCTGCTCCTGGAACCTACTCCGTTACCGCTGCTTATGGTGGCACATCGACCTTCGCCGCCAGCACCTCGGCTCCCATCTCCGTATCGGTGGCTCCGACGCCAACTGCAACGACCTTCACCATCAATCCGTCAACCGGCCTTGCCTATGGTGCTCCCTGGACGCTCACCGCGTCTGTGAAATCGTCCTACGGAACTCCTTCCGGTCATGTCACGTTCAACGTGGTCGGGCCCAACTCCCAAAGCGCGGTCGTCAGCGTCGACAAGACAGGTACGGCCACGTATGTCGGGACTGCCCCCCGAGATGGGACGTACAGCGTCACCGCTACCTATGGAGGGGCTACGGACTTCGCCTCCAGCATCTCGGCGGCGTCCTCTGTGACCATCGTGGGCACCGTCGCTCAGGACAAAGTCACGCTCACTCAAACTCCCGCAACCGGTCTGGTCGCGGGTAAGCCCTGGTCTCTGACGGCACTTGTCACCCCTGTCTCGGTCAAGACGATCCCGACCGGCACCGTGACCTTCAAATGGACCGGAGGAACGAGCACGGTCGCGCTCGATTCCACCGGCAAGGCGGTCTATAACGGGGTCGTTCCTCCGGTGGGGCCGCAATCCGTCGTGGCCAGCTACAGCGGGTCGAGCGCCTTCCATCCAAACAACTCGAACGCGCTGCAGTTCACCGTGCTGGGGTCGCCTACGACAACTTCGTTGGCGGTGACTCCGACTGGAGGTCTGGTCACGGGGCAGTCGCTCACCTTGTCCGCTCAGGTCTTGCCTGTTTCCGGAACGGCGGTTCCAACCGGTTCGGTCTCGTTCACGTTCGGCTCGATCACGGCCAGCGTGCCGCTTGACTCAACGGGTAAAGCGACGTACACGACTTCGGCACCTGCTCCGGGAAGTTACGCGGCTTCGGCGAGCTACTCAGGGTCGTCGACATTGGCAGCAAGCGTCTCGGCAAGTCTCTCCGAGACGGTCACGACAATCCCCACCGCTACGAGCATTGCGGCCGCTCCTGCTGGCCAGGTCATAAGCGGGTCTACGTTGACGCTGACAGCAGTCGTATCGCCAGGCAGTGGCACCGCGATTCCAATCGGGACAGTGGCTTTCACGATCGGCTCGACGACAACCAGCGTCGCCCTCGATGCCACAGGCAAGGCAGTGTACACAGGAACGGCTCCTGCTCCCGGCACATACTCGGCATCGGCAGCCTACTCCGGATCGACTACGTTCTCCTCCAGCGTCTCGCCGACACTAAGCGAGACCGTCGTCGGCGCTCCCACCACAACTCTGCTCTCGATTACTCCCGGAGGCACGCTGACCGCCGGTCAGCCCGTCACCTACGTCGCGAGCGTCACCGCAAACTCGGGGACGGCCACACCTTCGGGAAGCGTGACCTTCTCGATCGGAGGCGCGACCCAGAGCGTCGCTCTCAACTCCAGTGGAGTAGCGTCACTTGCCTCAACCGCTCCCAGCGCCGGCAGCTACGCCGTCACCGCCTCCTATGTCGCGACAGGCAACTTCGCCAACAGCGTCTCGACAGCAGCCGGCATCTCCGTCGTGGCTTTGGGAACGCCGATTCCGATCGCGGTCCCAGACCACTCGTTCGAGGCCGATGTGGCTTCCTACAACGTCCCGCAGGGTTGGAACTTTACCTCCACGGCCAACGACAACAGCTTCGTGCTGCAGCAGATCTGCAACTACGCCATACCAGGCGTAGACGGCACGAATTTCTGGTGCCCGGGCGCGATCAACTCCGGTCCTACCAGCAGCTCCACTGGGACTCTGACGACAGCTGCCCTGCTGGGACCCTATGCCGCCAACACCGCCTATACCTTGACGGTGGCGCTTGCCGATCCGGCGGACGGTGTCGACCCGAGCAATAAGCAGTTCGGTCTGCAACTGCTGGCGAACGGTGTGGTGGTCGCAAGCTACGCGCCCGCCAACATCGTTCCCGGTGCGGGCTTCACAGATTACAGCGTAAACCTCTATACCTCCAGCCATCCTGAAGTCGTCGGCCAGAACATCACCGTCGCTCTGGTCTACGGCTACGCCGGGAACAACATCAAGCAGGGCTACTTCGACAATGTGCGGCTGTCGCAGAGCTACGGCGTTGCCGATCCCGGGATTCCAACCACCACAACCCTGGCCGTTTCTCCGGGAACCACGGTGACTACAGGTAGCGCGTACACGCTGACGGCGACTGTCGCTCCATCCTCCGGAACGGCTGTCCCTTCCGGAAGCGTGCTCTTCACGATAGGCTCCACAATCCAGACGGTGGCCTTGGATGGGACCGGGACCGCAGTCTACAACGGGACTGCTCCGGCGGTTGGGACCTATAACCTGACCGCCGTCTACAGTGGGTTGAGTGGCACAACGTCGTTCGCGAGCAGCACGTCAGCCTCGACCACCCTGACGGTTACGCCGCTGACGAGTGTAGCGGCGATCAACGGTCTCACGGTCACGGGCGGCGACGGGCTTGCCACACTGGCTTGGCCCGCGGCCTCAAACGCAATCTCGTACAACGTCTATCAAGGTTCGGCAGCAGGTGCCGAAAACTCAACTCCGGTTCAGACTGGAATCACTGGCACCACTGCGACGATTACCGGCCTCACCGACGGTTCCACCTATTATTTTATCGTTCGTGGAGTGAACGGGGCCCTCTTGGCGGGCCCCTCAAATGAGGTGTCGGTTACTCCGGCTGTTCCGCCCGCAGGCAATCCGCCTCTGGCGTATGAGCCGTTCGACACACCGGCTGGCGCGCTGCAGGGCGTCAGCGACGGCACTGGATGGGCCGACTCCTGGTCCGAACAGACCGGAGCACCGCGGTTCCTGGCTACGATATCGCGAATACCAGCGCGTTCTCGTACCCGGGACTGGCGACTGCCGGCAACTACGCTGTCGGCGGCTATAGCTATGCGCAGTCGGGCCGCGGCCTTGATATCTCCAGCGGCGGAGCCTTTGCGTCCTACCTCAACAATGGGCTGATCGGCGCACCGGGAACGGTGCTCTACGCCAGCTTCCTCATTCGGAGGGACATCACCACCACGGATCCCGCTTGGATCTCCCTGCACAATTCCCCGATCGAGGAGATTCCCGGCAGCTCGCAGGTGGCTGCCGGGTACTTCGGCGACGGCTCAACGCCCCATTGGGGACTAAACGTCAATGGAAACGTCACGGACTCGACGAAGCCGGTTGTTGTCGGGACTCCCGCCTTGCTGGTTGTGAAGGTGGTCTTCGGCGCTACCAATACCATCAGCCTCTATGTGAATCCGGCACCCGGGACCGAACCCGCGGTTGCCGACGTCGCGACTACGACGACAAACCTCCCGGGATTCCGGAGCCTTGCATGGCAGGCCGGATACGGTACGAACAGTTCATCGCTCGACGAGATTCGCATCGGTGCCGCGTTCGCAGATGTCACACCCTCACGCTGAGGGCGTGACATCTCGGGGAGGTGCTCATCTGGTCTATAGCCGGTGTGAACGCAACCCTCGCATTTGTCAGCTTTAGTAATCGTCTCGTCTTTTCTTTGTCTCCCGGGAATGCAGGTCCCTTCCGTCTGCATTCCTGTTTTTTTCTTGGTAAAAAAGACCCGTTCGTACAGTACAGAAGACACTTTGGACGCGTCCTGTTTCAGACGATGACGAAGTGTCCCTGCGGACGTAACTCCAATGCCGAAAAGAAAACTTCCCAACCGACCCCTTGCTCGTTTCGTAACTTTACATTGTGCGGCACTGCTTACTGCCGCGAGGAGGTTCCATTGCCAATCAAAGGGCCCCGGGCACTACCCAGGCGAGTCATACTTCGCACTATTTACGCAAGTCTGTTCGCGTTTTTGTTCGTACCTGGATGGCGGGGAGGCACGGCGGAAAGCGCTGCGGCAATCGTGGAGGACACGAGGACCGACACTCCGGTCGCGGACCCTAAGGCCACCGTCATCTTCGGCAATGCACGCTTCACCGTTCTTACTTCGCGATTATTGCGAATGGAATGGTCCGCCGACGGCAAGTTCGAAGACCGCGCCTCCTTTGTCTTCTTGAATCGAAGATTGCCCGTGCCGCGCTTCGCGCGATCGATCGCTCAAAGTACCGGATCGCAGCAACTGACCATCGACACCGGAGACCTGAAGCTCACTTACATTCGCAACGACAAAGGCGACGTTCGATTCAGCCCCGAAGACCTCAAGATCGTCTTCGAGCTGAACGGCATACAGGAGAGGTGGACACCCGGTACAGCCGACACCGGGAACCTCCAAGGCACGACGCGCACACTCGACGGTGCGCGCGGAGGCCAAACCGGGGAACCGATGGATCCCGGCCTCATCTCCCGCGATGGTTGGACACTGATCGACGATTCAACCCGCCCGCTCTTCGACTCCTCCGACTTCAATTTCAGCAAGGGCGAAAAGAGCGAGTGGCCGTGGGTCGCGCTGAGGTCCCCACGCGAGCGCCAGGACTGGTATTTCTTCGGTTATGGTCATGACTACAAGCAGGCACTGGGCGACTATGTGCGCGTCGCCGGGCGGATCCCCTTGCCTCCGCGCTTCGCCTTCGGGGCGTGGTGGTCGCGCTATTGGGACTACACCGATCAGGAGCTCGACGACATCGTCAGCGGTTTTCGGGCGAACGGTGTGCCTCTCGATGTGCTGGTCATCGACATGGGCTGGCATCTCAGCCGCAGTCAGCTCGAAGCGCGAGGCGAAAAGGACCAGGCGGGCGAAGGTCTCGGCTGGAGCGGATACACCTGGAATCCGGTGCTGTTCCCCGATCCGAAGCTCTTTCTCGACCGCATCCATCAGGAGGGTTTGAAGGCGACGCTCAACCTTCATCCTGCCTCTGGAGTGCAGCCCTGGGAGGCGGCCTATCCGGCGTTCGCCAGAGCGATGGACATCGACCCTGCAACGAAGAAATACGTTCCCTTCGACATCACGAACAAGAAATTCGCGATCAACTACATGGACCTGCTCCACCATCCGCTCGAGTCCCAGGGAATCGATTTCTGGTGGCTCGACTGGCAACAGAAGCCAACCACCGAACTTCCCGGCGTCAACCCGACCTGGTGGCTGAACTATGTCCACTTCACCGATCAGCAGCGCGAGGGCAAGCGTCCCTTGCTCTTCCATCGCTGGGGTGGTCTCGGAAATCATCGCTATCAGATAGGCTTCTCAGGGGACACCATCTCCGTCTGGGACTCGCTTGCCTTTCAGCCGTGGTTCACCGCAACCGCCGCAAATGTCGGCTATGCCTACTGGAGCCACGATATCGGCGGCCACATGCCCGGCGCGGTCGAGCCGGAGCTCTACACACGCTGGATTCAGTTCGGCGCGCTTAGCCCCATCCTGCGGACCCACACCACCAAGAACCCTGACTCCGAGCGCCGCGTCTGGGCCTATCCCGAGCCCTATTCCGACATCATGCGCGATGCCTTCCGCCAGCGCTATGCGATGCAGCCCTACATCTACACCGAGGCGCGGCGGACCTACGACACCGGCGTCGCGTTTCTCCATCCGCTTTATTACAACTGGCCAGAGGCCGACGAAGCGTATGCCCACAAGAACGAATACCTATTTGGCGACAACATGATCGTCACGCCGATCACCGCACCTGTGGACAAGAACAGCCAGCTGGCCAGCCAGAGCCTCTGGATTCCGCCCGGCGAGTGGATCGAGTCTGCCACCGGCAAGCACTTCAATGGACCGACACGCGTGACCCGCAACTTCTCGATAAGCCAGGTGCCTGTCTATCTGCGTGCTGGGACCATCATCCCCATGCAACCCGACATGGAATACACGGGCCAGAAACCTGTCGATCCGCTCATTATCCAGGTCGCTCCGCTTGGGGACGGGCAGAACTCGACCTACACGCTTTACGAAGACTCAAGCGCTGGCGTGGCCTACCAACGCAGCGACTTCAGACGTACCCGGATCGACGCGATGCAACGCGGCGAGGATCTCGAAGTGGAGATCTTGCCCGCCGAAGGACAGGGCACTGGGTTGCCGCTCAAGCGCGGATATGAGTTAAGACTGCCCGCCGATTGGCCTCCGATATCCGTCACTGTGAACGGTATCGATCTTCCCTACGACCCGAAGACATCTGCCCCCGGCTGGCGCTTCCAGGGGAACTCACTCACCACAGTCATCTCGCTGCCCCGAAGACCGGTCGGCGAAATGGTGAAGGTCCGCATTCGCCGTCCCGGTTGGGCGCTTATGAAACGCAAGGAGCTCGACGGCTTCGCCGGTGCCATGGCCCGCTTGCGCGATGCCTATGACAGCATCAATCAGGCGACCTCCAGCGGTGCTCCCGACTCTCTGATCCTTGCAATGCAGACCGGAGACCGGCTCACCTACCAGCCGAAGTCTGCGGCCATTGAGATCGGTCGGAGAGAGCAAGCGTTCCGCGACGCGATTGCATCCGTCGAGGCGATGGTCGCGCAAGCCGACTCCGACAAGGCGGTGGCAAACCTGCTCAACACTCAGAACGTGAAGGTCGAAGACTCCAAGGAGAAGATCGACCGATATCGAATGCTGATTCATCGGGCTCTCACCCAGTTGCAGGATGTTCATCTCTAGAGGACGATCAAGCTTCCTTTCCCCGCTTCACAACTCTGGCAACGAACCGAATATCTAAGGAGGCGTGTTTGAATCGCCGCGAGCTCTTGAAAACCTTTGGACTGACCCTCGGCGGGGGCATGTTGGAGGACGCCGGAGTACCGCGCTTGCAGGGCGACATCGACATACTACCGCCCGTCGAGTTGACCGGAGAAGTGAAGACGATCCAAGGGCAACCGGCGCTCGTCATCAACGGCCAGGTAGAGAATCCGATGTTCTATGCTCTCACTGACTGCCCGGGAGGGAGATGGACACGGGAGGAACTCCCGGCCGAAAGTATCGCAAATTTTGTCAATCTGGGCTTCCGTCTCATTCAGGTAGATCTCTTCCTATGGCAGATGTGGGACGAGAGCGGCAAGCTCGATATTCGTCTGGCGCGCAGGCAGTTGCAGGGAATTCTGCGGCTGCGCCGGGACGCGGCTGTCTTCCTGCGCGTTCATGTCAATGCTCCGGAGTGGTGGAAGCTGCGATATCCCGATGAGCTCATTGCTTTCTCTGATAGGGCCGTGCAGCAGCCGAGGCCCGCAGGGCTTCACCGGCTGATTGACTACGATCTTGATGCAAGCCCGCAAGCGAGTCTGGCGAGCGAAAGATGGCGGACCGATGCAGGAGAGGCGCTTCGTCGCTTCTGTAAGGAGTTGGCCGCGGCGCCGGAGGGAGGATGCGTTGCCGGTATCCAGGTTGCCTGCGGCGTCCTTGGAGAATGGCATTATTGGGGGTTTCTCGGCCACGAGCCCGATACCGGCGCAGCGATGACTCGCCATTTTCGCCAATGGCTCCGAATCAGATACGGCACAGATGAGTCCCTGCGGAAGGCCTGGGACAATCCGAATGCTTCGATAGATGCGGCGACCGTACCCTCGACTGCCGAACGTGCCTCCTCGAGCGACGGAATCTTTCGTGATCCGGTTGCCCAGCGGAATGTCATCGACTACGTCCAGTGCCAGCATGAGACGGTAGCTCAGGACATCGTCGATTTCTGCCGCATCGTGAAACAGAGCTGGCCTCGACAAATCATAACCGGGGCCTTCTACGGCTACTTCTTCTCGGTGTTCGGGCGGGAAGCCGCCGGCGGTCATCTCGCTCCGGAGATCGTTCTCAACTCGCCATTTGTCGACTACCTCAGCGGGCCGCAGGCTTACTACGCCTCCGAATTCCGGGACATTGGCGCAACCGGCCAGTCCCGCGGACTGCTCGAGTCATGCCGGCTCCATGGCAAGCTGTGGCTCGACGAGATGGACCAGGAGCCGCATATCGACGATCGCAAGAGCCTCGCCGACAGCGGAGATGCACAGATGCACTCCATGGCGGACGGCATTGCCGTGTTACGCCGCAATGTGGCGCAGATACTGGTGCATGGAATGGGCCTCTGGTTCTATGACTTCGGCTACTCCAACCAGAGCGGATGGTGGAACGATCCCGAACTGCTGCGCGAGATCGGCACGATGAAGCGTGTATTCGATACTTACGCTCGCCGCCCGTATACCTCGGCGAGCGATGTCCTTGTCGTCTACGACACTGCCGTCTCCCTCTATCTGGCGCAATCGCAGACAACGGCAGACACCGTCAGTTGGACAATGATGAATCGGCTGACTTCGCAACTCTACCATTGCGGCGCGGCCTTCGATCAGATCTATCTGTCCGACATTCAATTCACCGATCTCAGGAAATACAAGGCCGTGTTGTTCGCCAACACGCCGGTGCTTACGCCTGAGCAGAAGCAGTGGATTCGCACGAATTTGGCCGTCGGCGGGCGCCACGTTGTTTGGATCGGAATGCCGGGCTACTGCGACGGAAAGAGATTGTCCGTCGATCTCGTCAGCGACCTGACTGGTCTCAGGCTCGTCCGAATGGCGCCAAAGTCGCCCCCTGTGGTGCGCGCGACAATCGGCAGTGTCAAAGACGTCAGACTTCATGCCGAAGCATTTTTCGTGCCGACCAAAGAGACTGCATTTGCTCCTCTCCTGGCTGTCTCCGATACTGCCGCGGAGACCTTCGGTACGATCGAAGGAGAGACAGCGGCCGGCCTCGCAAAGCGACGCTTCGCCGAACACACCGCTTGGTTTTCCTCCGTCCCGGTAGACAGCGCCGATATTCTGCGGGAGATTCTAAGGTCCGCGGGGTGCCACATATATAGCGATGCCGGCGACGTCCTCCACATCAGCCAGCCATTGCTTCTGATTCATACCAAGTCCGGAGGAGAGCGGGTCATCCGACTGCCGGACGGCAGATCGATCGCCGTCCGCCTTGATCCGCGAAGCACTGTCCTGATCGACCGTGCGACAGGAGCGCGGCTCCTGCCGGCTTCCTCATAGGAAAGGCCTCTGAGGCGAACACATATATGTTCGGGCAGTTCGCTTCAAGCCTGATAGAGGACTGTGCTGACAGAACTTTCCGGAAGTCTGACTCTTACGGGGGTTGCAGCGTCGACAGATATCGTGAGGTCCAGCTCTTGGGCCGAGTCATTGCCGACAACGACGGCTACCGTTCCGTCTTCGTTGCGATATGCAAGAACACTGTCAAACCCGCCACGAGTCTCCAGACGGCGAGTGCCGGGCCGGATGAAGTGGCTCAGTTGTTTCAAGACGTACTCTCGAATCTGCGGCGCACTGGAAACCATCCCACGCTGAGTATGTTAGTCGAGCTAACGAATATGTACTCGCTGACAATCGAAGGGGCTCACCGTCTGTTCGGGTACGATCTCGGGGCGATCCGGGAATGCGATCTGAGGTTGAACGGAGGACGGACGCATATCGAACTTGTGGAATGGCGCGACACGCTCACAAAGCAAGGGAAAGACACTTGGCCCAATGCCTTCATATTCCCGGGGAGGTTCGGCGGTCCGATGGACTCGAGCAACTATCGCCACGCGTACTGCACAAGTTGGCAGACGAGTTGGGGTTGCAGAGTTGACCTTTCAGGTAATCCGGCGCACCATTGCCCCACTTGGCAAGACCAAAGGTCATGTCAAGAATATTCCGGGCATGATGCGTCATTCGAAGGCTTCGACGACGACGGACGTGTACATGCAATCGCTCGAACCGGAGGTGCGTTCGACTATCAACTCGATTCACGCCAAGTTGGTTGGCAATGGCACGACCGGACCTGAAGGAAGAGACCCGCTTAGTCCGGGAGCTCCCGAGGACAAGAGGCCAACGGAGATTCGGAATGTGGCGGTTCCAGCACGAACAAAATCATCGAAGCCGAATCCGGTTCGCGGTGGGTTTTGGAGTTTGCTACAAGATTGCTACAAAGTAGCGGAAGGGAGGGAGGGCCAAGTGATTCGAATGTTTGGTGGACCTGATCGGGATCGAACCGATGACCTCTTCCATGCCATGGAAGCGCGCTCCCAGCTGCGCCACAGGCCCACTCTCGGGAATGGGACACTTCCATTCTCACGGAGCCGACGGGATTCGTCAAACCAGATGGCTTTGTAGATCATCCGAGTAGAGGCATTTACCGTCACCGGAGGCGATTCTCGCATGTCCGGATTTGCGTTCACAGCGCGAGACCGCCGGCGGGAACTTATCGGCACGGGTTTGGTGTCTAAAAAGAAAGGGGCGATTGGCGCGGGCATTACCGACGTAAAATTCGTCCTACTCGACAGATGGTTCACGAAGCCGTAACGTAGAGGGCACCCGATATGCAGGCGGGAACCGCGGTGGCAGATTTAGCAAGTGCGTTTGGCATTCACGCCGAAGAAGCGTCTCTCGTCGCCGACCTCAAGGCCGGCTCCGAGGAGGCGTTTGGCCTGCTCATCGCTCAATATCACCAGCCGATCTATTCCTTGATCGCGCGCAGCTTAAACGATCCTGCCGATGCGGCCGATATCACCCAGGAAGTCTTCATTAAGGTCTTCCGCGGCATACGCAGCTTCAATGGTGAATCGAGCCTCCGCACCTGGCTTTATCGTATTGCTCTGCACGAAGCTTCCAACCAGCGGCGATGGTGGTCCCGGCATAAGCGCCAGGAGATCACGATCGATGCCACCAGCGAGTACGAGGACGGAGGAGAGACGTGCACGCTTGCGTCAGCTTTGCCCGACCACGCCGACTCGCCGTTCGATCATGCGGCGCAGGGCGAACTCAAGTTCCGGGTAGAAGCGTCGCTGCGCGAGTTGCCCGAGGTGTTCCGGACAGTGGTCGTGCTCCGTGAGATCGAGGGCTTCTCCTATGAAGAGATCGCTGAGATACTCGATATCAGCATCGGTACAGTCAAGTCGAGGCTTACACGCGGACGCGCGGCGCTGCGGGCGCTTCTGCTTTCCTCGCAGCCGCACACCTCAAATCCGCCCAAGGAGCAGAGTCGAAACGCCTCTGCCCTGTATCAAAAGGTTGCGGAGGCGCAGGTATGAACTTGGACTTGGATCTCGCCACGGGCTTTGAGGCGGAACCGGAAAGCTGCCTGGAAGTGCGGGAGTCCTTCTCAGGCTACCTGGATGGTGCAATTACAGGACATGAGATGCGCCGGGTCGCGGATCACCTGGAAGACTGCGCAAACTGCCACAAAGAGTTTGCCTTGTGGCGGTCCATGCAGCAGGCGCTGGTTGCCCTGCGCGCGACAAAGGTGCCGGGCGACATGGGATTGAAGCTTCGCGTGGCTATCTCGCAGCAGAAAGCCCGCCAGAACAGGCGCTGGGCAGACGTCTTCGCCGTGCGATGGGAGAACGCCGTGCGGCCCATGCTCATCCAGATCTCAGCCGGTTTTGCCGGAACGTTGGTACTGGTCGGCAGCATCCTCATGCTGGTCGGGCTGGTCGCGGTACCGGATTCTGTGATGGCCCACGATGTGCCGCTCGGCGCAATGACGGCGCCGCACTACTTGTATTCGGTTGCGAACGAGCGTCCAATCGTCACGGACCATGACACCACGATCGTGGTCGAAGCTGCAGTCAACTCGGCCGGGCGCGTCTACGATTACAAGGTCGTTTCGGGTCCGCTTGGCGCGGACGTCGAAAAGCAGATTGCCGAGCAGCTCATGCTCGGGGTCTTTGAGCCGGCACGCGTCTTCGGAACGCCAGTGCGGGGCCGTGTCGTCATGACCTTTGCCGGCATCTCTGTCAGGGCTTAGGCACCGGTTGCCCGAACGCGCTCCGCTGCCCTAAGCTTAACCAGAGAGTCTTATAACCATTGTCGCGTACCCGTTTATCCCCGTCATGCAAGCACTTCCTCCAGAGATCGAGCCGCCGTCTGCTCTGCGGCTCTTTTACGCTTTGGGCCTGCTTCGCATCGTACATCTCCGCGCCGCGTGAAAGTGTAGCGCAGACCTCCTCGTCCTCCTCGTCCCAGCCGGGAACACAGACGGGAACGCAGACGGAACAAAGTGGATCGAGCGGCAATCGAACGCTTCCGCGAAGGCCTCAGATTGAGGCGGGCGGCTCAGCCATCACGCTTGAGACCAGCGAACCGCTCTTCGATCTTGCGGCCGCGCTGAATGCCTGCGGATACGATGATGACCTTGGCCACTCCGATCCTGTCCGCAGCAAGGTCCGTGCTGACATTGACTCGGCCATTGCCCGCTCGCCGGAGACAAAGGCGAGCCAGACTGCACTGTGCGAGTACATCCACAAGCATGAAATTACGGACGGCGGGCTCAATCTTGCGCAGTACATCTCGCTCTCGCTCTTTCTCTCGCCCGATCTTGCACTCACCTCGGAAGAAAGCGATCTCCCACCCGACTCCACGCAGGTTTTAGGCTTATTGCCGATGCTGCGCACCTTTGCGCAGGAGGTGCCTCTCCACCCGCTTTGGATCAAGTACCGGCCGGAGTACGATGGCCTGGTCGAACGGGTGCACGATCCCCTCACGAACACCATTCTCAACACCAACATCTACCTGAAGCAGCCCGCCAGCAGCTACGACGGACGGCGCTTCCTGGTGCTGCTGGAACCGCTTCTCGCGCCTTCCGCCACCAACGCCCGCATCTACGGGAACGACTTCATCGTCGTTACGTCACCCTCCAGCGACCAGCAGAATCCGGTCCGAATGGACCAGATTCGCCACACGTACCTTCACTTTGAGATCGAACCGCTGGTGTACTCCCGTGCGACCGCGATGAACCGCCTCGTTCCGCTGCTCAAGACGGTCCAGGACGCCCCTATCGACTTCAATTACAAGTCGGACATCGTCTCTTTGATCGCAGAGTGCATGATCAAGGCCGTGGAAGCGCACACCATGGACGCAGGGCTAGCTCGTCCCGCAAAGCCCGATCCCTCCAAGGGGAAGGTAGACCGCGCGGACCAGGAAAAGTACACGACGGAGATGGTCGTGTACGAGCGGCAGACAGAAGCAGTCCGCAGGCGCGCCGCTGAACTCAGCATGCGTCACGGGTGGGTGCTTACCGGATACTTTTACGACCAGCTCGACCAGATGCAGCGCGACGGATCCAGCCTGAAAGACGCGATCGGCCAGATGGTCTACGGCATGGACGTAAGTCGGGAACAACACGCGGATGAACGCATTGCTTTTCTGCCGCAGGAGACCCACGATGTTGTCCGCCGTGCCCCAAGAAAGCTGACCGGCCTGGATCTGGCCGAGATGAAGCTCATCAAGGGCGACAAAGAAGGGGCGAGCGAGATCGCGGAGAAGGTGTTGGCCGACCCGGCTGGAGATCATGCTCAAGCGAACTATCTGATCGCCCGGATCGACCTTCTCGATCAGAATCCAGATGAAGCGGTCTCCCATTTCCGTGCGGCGCTGGATACGTCAAAGGACCCAAGAACACTGGCCTGGTGCCATATCTACCTTGGCCGGCTCTATGACATGCAGCAGCAGCCAGACCGCAAACACGCGCTGGCGGAGTATCGTCTTGCGATGAATCTGCGCGACGACCGGCCAGACACAAAGGCTGCTGCCGAAAGCGGACTGCGCACACCGTTCGCGCCGCCCAAACGCGACAGCGCCCTGTCTGAACCGGAAACTGATGACGACGCCCCGCTCGATCCAACCGGCAAAGCCGAAAAGGAAGCCTACAAGCCGCCTCCGCAGCGCTAACCGGCGTTTAGCATAGAGGCCGAGGAGCATGCGGCGAAATGACCCTGAGAGATACAGGCCGGTCAGCGAAGCCCGGAGAGACACGCAAGGTAAAGAGACAGCTCGTCCCTCCGCCCGACGCCCCTTTCGGCTCGGAAGGACTCGGCTATACATTCAAGCAGCCGGAGCTTCTCGAACGCGCACTCACCCATCGATCACTCTCCTACGAGGTAGATCGAGAGAGCCTGACCGATACAGCGGCCGATAATGAGCAACTGGAGTTCGTCGGGGACGCTGTCCTGGGCCTGGTCATAGCAGAATCGCTGTTCCACAGGTTTCCCGCGTCCCGCGAAGGCGAGTTGACCCGGCTGCGCGCCTCCATTATCAATCGAAACCATCTCAGCGCGACGGCCTCAAGGATCGACCTAGGAAGCCGGTTGCGTCTCGGCAAAGGGGAAGAACGCAGTGGAGGACGTTCGAAGCCGGCTTTGCTTTCGAACGCGCTCGAAGCGGTAATTGCCGCCATTTATCTCGACGGCGGGTTAGGTGCCGCCGCGGCGTTTATCGAGCGTGTGATTCTAGAGCCCGCACTTCCTGACCTGAAACTCGCCCTGGCTGCGCCGGGGATGAAGAGTGCGAGCGGTGAAGGTTCCGCCAGCTTCAGTGATGCCATTGGAGACCATAAATCTGCTCTTCAGGAGCATCTTCAGGCCATCGGCGCAGGTCCGCCGCACTACGTTCTGCTCGGCGAAAGCGGCCCTGATCATCGCAAACGCTTCCGCGTCGCCGTTCGCACGGAGGACGCGGACGGCGTGGCCACGGTGCTCGCGGAGTCAGAAGGGGCCACAAAGAAACAGGCACAGCAGGAGGCCGCGCGCATCGCCTTCGCGCGGCTGACAACGCAAATGGAAGCGGTGCAGCCATGAGCGAACAAATTCGGATGGAAACTCCTGAGCCAGCTCAGATGGTAGAGCCAGGAGTCGCGGCCCACCCCATGCCTGTCTCGCAACGGCAAGAGATGCCGGGTACGCTGCACGCGATCCAATCGCTGCTCTACATCATCATCGTTGCCGTCTTCATCATCACCTTCAACGTGCAGCCCTTCCGCATACCCTCCGAGTCAATGCAGCCGACGCTGATGGTTGGCGACTTCCTGCTCGTGGCGAAGCAGGAGTTCCCATCCGCCAATCAGGACCCGCTTTTTCCCTCCAATGCGATCCATCGCGGAGACGTAATCGTCTTCCACTATCCCCTTGACCCTCTAGTCCACCTGGTCAAGCGCGTTATCGGAGTACCCGGTGATCATCTGCGACTGCGAAATGGAAGGGTCTTCATCGATGGACGCCCACTTTCAGAACCGTACGCCATGTATCTTCCCGGACCGTCGGACAACTTTCGCGACAACTTTCCCCGGCTGCAAAACCCTGATCCAGATGTTTCCTCCAACTGGTGGATTCAGATGAGATCCCTCGTCAACCATGGTGAGTTGACGGTACCTCCCGGCAGCTTCTTTGTGCTCGGCGACAACCGCAACGACAGTGAGGACAGCCGCTACTGGGGCTTTGTTCCGGCCTCAGCAATCGTCGGGAAGCCCCTGCTGATCTACTTTTCCCTCAACGAGGCCAGCCGCGACGACGATCCTGCTGCACCACAAGCCTCGGCACTGCCGGCAAAGTCCATGAAGAAGCAGGAGACTCGCCTGGCCGGGCTTAGCAACCTGGCCCGCTGGGACCGGACCATGCGCGTCGTGCGGTAGCTCTCCAAGGCCGGCGCTCATCCGAAATGGTTCCGGAAAGCTGCAGGAGCCTACTTCGGCGATACACTGGCTAAGCGAACTGGAGATGAAGTTGACGAACACCGCCGAGATCACGAACGACGACCCCAAGACAGAACGTGCACCGGTTAAGGAGCCCAAGTCTGCCGATCAGACAGAGACGCCGCTCGAGTCGCTCGCGTCCATCTGCACCGTGCTTGCAGTCGGTCTGTTTGTGATGACCTTCATCTTCCAGAACTTCGAAATCCCATCGGCTTCCATGGTGCAGACGCTGCTCATCGGCGACCATGTTCTGGTCGACCGCGTGACGCTGGCGCCAAAGACGTCTTGGGTCCCGTTTGTGCACTATCGTCCGGTCCAACGCGGTGATGTGATCGTCTTTCTCAAACCCAATCCGGAGGAGCCAGACCTTTTCCTGGTGAAGCGCGCCATTGGCATTCCGGGCGATCGCATCCATCTCCGCCAAGGCATCGTTTACCTCAACGGGGTCGCCCAGAACGAACCACAGGCAGGCAAACCCGCCTACGACGGCGATCCACAACATGCTCCCAACCCGTACCGTGACGACTTTCCTAGTATTCCGGCATCGATCGAAGAAGGGGCGACCGCAAGTTGGTCGCTCGAGATGCCCAGCCACGTGGAGGGCGAAGACCTGGTCGTGCCTCCGGGAAAGATCTTTGCCATGGGGGACAACCGCACCGAGAGTCTTGATGGCCGCTACTGGGGCTTTGTGCCCCAGGAAAACATCGTCGGGCGGCCCATGTTCGTCTACTGGTCGTTCAACACTCCGGCTGACCAGATTTATAAGACCAGTCTAGGGGAACGACTCAGCTTCATGAGCCACATTGTGCTGCACCTCTTCGACCAGACCCGTTGGAAGCGTACCCTGCACATCATCCGGTAGGGTCCTGTGAGCGAGCAGCTAGAATGGGCGGTGGGCGGCAGACCCGCTGCTTTCTCCCATGCCAGAGACCGATACAAGCTCCGAACATAACGTCCAAAGCGCCCAGGAGGCTGTGCCGGTACGGTTGCGCGGTAAAGCTTCGCGCCGATCGATCGCGGTGGGCCTTCTGCTGCTGACAGTTGTCCTGATGGCTGTGCTGCCCCCGCTGGTCAACGTTAACCGCTTCAAGCGCCGCATTGTAACCAGCATCAGCGCCAGCCTGGGTCGACCCGTGCATCTGGATCGCGTCAGCCTGGTTCTTCTCCCGCTGCCCGGATTCAAATTGGAGAACTTTGTCGTTGCCGAAGATGAGACCTTCGGCGCCGAACCCGTCATCCACGCCAACAACGTGCAGGCGACTCTGCGCTTCGATTCTCTCTGGCGGCGCAAGGTCGAGTTTTCGCGCATCAGTCTGCGCGAGCCGAGCATCAATCTCGTTCATAATTCCCAAGGAAAATGGAATGTAGAGGGGATTCTGTTTCAAGCTGCCCAGATCTCCGCCGCTCCCACCGCTCAAGCCAAGGCCGGCCCTGAACCGCGCTTCCCCTACATCGAAGCTACTGACGCGCGCGTGAACGTGAAGGAAGGCAATGAGAAGCTTCCGTTCTCCCTCACCGAAGCGGACTTCGCGCTCTGGTTGCCAAGCCCGAACCGCTGGCGCGTCCGGGTCCAAGGCAAGCCGACGCGCACTGACACCAGCGCCTCCGACACGGGCCGGGTCTCGTTTGAAGGGTCGCTGGGCCGGGCCGAGCGCCTCGATCTGATCCCGATCGATCTCTCTGCGGAGTGGAGGAACGTCCCGCTTGGCGAAGCCAGCAGAGTGGTCACCGGACGCGACGCCGGCCTGAGAGGCGAACTTCGCTTGAATCTTCGCGTCACAGGAACAGTCGGCGCCAGCCTGATAAAGGCAGCGGTTGACCTCCGCAATGCACGCAAGGCAGATTTCGTGCCGGAACAACCGCTGGACCTGAGGCTGGAATGTCAGGCCGAGAGCGCGTCAACCTTCCACACTTTTCACCAGGTCCGGTGTAGTTGGCCGCCACCCGCGGCGCCAGCCTTCATAGCCCTCACCGGTGACATCCCAGAGATCGCCCGACCTGAAACCGCTGCCTTCGAGATAGGCACGCCCGGGCTGCCTGCGTCCGTGCTGCTGAGTTGGTTGCGCATCTCCAGCCCCCGCGTTCCTGAAGATCTAGTTGCTTCCGGAACAGTGACCGGTTCGATAAGCGCGTCCGCCGCAGGCGTGAAGGGCCAGTTGCAGTTAAGGGACTTTGCGCTTACGGGTGGTGTTCTCGGCGAAGCTCCCATCATGCTCGAGGACACAACACTTGCTAGCGGAGCCGTCGGGAAGACAGAGAAGGAACTCCCGAAGAACAGCCACAAGATCCGGCTTCCAGGCACTGCTCCTCCTGCTATGGCCGAATTCGTCATGGCCCCGGCAAAGCTCGATCTTGGAGGCAAAGAAGTGGTTACGCTCGAAGGTCGTTTCAATCGGACTGGCTACACCTTACACCTAGTTGGAACGACTTTACCGTCGAGGCTTCTTACGTTGGCGACTGCTCTTCCCCAGTTCGGCGACGGACTGGCTTCGCTGCTGCGCCCGTCTGCGAAGGAGGAGGCACCCAGGGAGCCGCCAGTACGAGTGGAGGCTCCTGTGCACGTCGACCTCACTTCAACCCGGCAGTGGAGCGGCGGCCAAACCTGGTCGAGGACCGTGGCCGCGCCCGCTAAGCCGAAGCCTCAGAAGCACACCTAGTCCGCGAGCCGGAACTATTCCAATTAGAGAAACCTTCCTTGCGCATCGATGAGTGCTCCGCGATGGGCTCAACAAGAGAGTTCGGGACTTGAATATGTCTGAACTTGCAGACCACAGGTGCCAGCTATTGCGTCTGCACGACCACCTTCTTCGCGTGGATGCTTCCGCGCACCTCCGGCACGCTCCCATCGTTCACCAGGACCTCTTCTGGCGTGCCTTGAAAGAGGATGCGGGTCGCGGCGTTTGAGTGTCCCGGGATACGCAGCCGTTCCGTGGCAGTAAGGTTGCCGGAGCGAACTGTCACGGGCACTTCGGCGACTGCGTCGCCGTCGTTGCGCACGTTTACGCCGACCAGATATCCGCCTGATTTGCCCCCCTGATCGGGCGTGGGGCGTGGCGTAACATAAGCAATCGTCAGGTCGGGCAGTCCGCGGTCGTGATACACCCAGTCGTCGAAGAACCATCTCAGGTCTTCGTGCGATGTTTCTTCCAGCACCTTCTCAAAGCCTTCGGCAGTAGCGTCCGCCGTGCGATTGCGCCTGTAGAGTTGCAGCGCCTGCTTCAGTGCGTCGTCGCTGGTGATGGAGCGTAGCATCCACAGCACCGCTGCCGCCTTGGTGCGGTAATAAACCTCGGTGCTGGCCTCAACCAGCGGCTGACCCTGACCCGGAGGTGCATCGACCTTCGCATCTGCCGGAGCCGGTTCAGCCAGCGCAAGCGTCAATGCGGACGATTGCAGCCGGTCGAGCCCCGCCTGTCTGCCATCATTGGTCTCGATCCAGAGCAGCGACAGGAACTGCGCGACCCCTTCATCCAGCCACGCATGCTTCGAAGCAAACCATGAATGCGCCAGCGTGTGAACGAGCACAGGAGTGAGTGCGACCGGTTCAGCCGGATGCAAGGGAGTAACCAGGAAACTTCCATCTTCAAAGGGCTGGCCAGGATGGTCGAGGACATCGAGCGGAGCCAGCGGCTCGTCTCCGAGCCACTCCATGAGCAACGGCTGCGCTTTGGCAGCCGCTGCGGCGTAGCCATCGAGCGCGTCGGTCCGGTCGGTCACTGCCCGAATCAGACTGCCGTCGGTCATGGTGACCGCGCGGTCCGCCACAAAGAGGCTGGGGATGCGGAAGCCGAGCCGCTGCGCTGCAAACTCCGCAGTCGCGACTCCTGAGCCGGCGGCCACAGGGAGACCTTCCGTGTCGCTCAGGATGGTAAGCGATTCTCTCCGCCCGCAGAAGTACACCGCGTCCGGCGCATCGCCCGAATACGCAAGGGTGAGATGAAGACGTACGATCGCCTCCTGCTGCCGCAGCCGCGTGCGGCCCACGGCATCGAAGAGCTTCGCGCCCTCACCCAGGAAGACGGGCGCCGAGGAGACCGGGTACCAGAGCACGTTGCCGTACCCGCGAAGCGCGATATTGTCCGTGGCGATGGTGTCCCAATCAGCCTTCGCCGCCTGCTCGGCAGGGGCACCAATGCGCTCCAGCCGCTCTGCCGACTGCGGAACGCGACCGGAGTAGATCGCGGTCAAGTTTAGCGAAGCACCAGGCGCGAGCGGCTGCGGCAGGGTCAACACGGCTTCGCGGGCGACTCCGGTATGGTCCGCGTCGGTGTTGATGCGGTGTTGCACGAAGGCTGCGGCAGCATCAGAGCGGAGGCGCAAGCTCTCCCATACCAGCGAGGAAGAAAGTTGCAGGGCAAGATGCGTAAGCGGCAGCTTGCCGTCGTTGCGCGCCGTAAAGTTCGCATGGGCTTCCATGCTCCCGGAGGCCGGTGTGAGATGCAGGTCGAGATCGTAGGCGGTGAACGTGATGGCGTCCCGCTCTGCGTCCTGCACCGAAACCTCCGCGTCCGGCGGGTCCGGCTTCGAAGTTGTGACCGGCGCACTCGACGGCTCAGTTTGCGGCAGCGCGGAAGCAGGCTGCTCCTCCGCTGCTGGTGCTGGCTTCTCTTCCTTCTGGAAGATGACCGTGCCGCGGGGAGGCTGGCCTTGCTCCGGCGCTGGGGAAGACGGCTGGTTCTGCGGGGGCGTTGCAGCCTGAGCAGCGAGCAGGAGAAGCAGGAGCGGTACTCTCAAGAGCCCAGCCCCTTGCGCACCTTCAGCCCGGCGGGCACAGCGTTGGCTGGAGGAGTTTGCCGGCGCTGGCGCATTGCCTCGTACATGACGATCGCACCTGCTACCGAGACGTTTAGCGAAGAGACCGCTCCCGCCATCGGAATTCGCAAGAGGTGGTCGCAGGTCTTCTTCACGAGATCATGCAGTCCGGCGCCTTCCCGGCCCAGCACCAGAACACAGTGGGCGCGAAAGTCGAAGTCCACATAGTCCGGTGAGCCGCGCTCATCCAGACCAATCACCCAGATGTTCTGCTTCTTCATCTGTTCGAGCGAGCGTACAAGGTTGGTTACACGCGCTATCTTCACATGCTCGGACGCGCCCGCAGACGTCTTCGCCACAGTTGCATTGATCGGGGCCGAGCGCCGCTCCGGAATGACGACGCCGTCAACCGCAACAGCGTCCGCGGTTCGGAGCAGCGCGCCGAGATTATGCGGGTCTTCAACACCGTCGAGGGCCAAGAAGAATTTGTAGCCGTCGGCTGCAGACTTGTTCGTGCGAAGCAGGTCCTCGATTCCCAGGAACTGCCGTTCTCGAACCACCGCCATCACGCCCTGGTGCGTCTCTGTCTTCGCCAGCCTGGTCAGTTGCTCGCGGCTCTCTGTTGCGACCCGGATATTTGCAGTGCGACATAACGCAATGATCTTCTCCAGCCGTTCGTCCTTGCGGTCACGGGCAACCAGCACATGATCGAGCGGTCGCGAACCGGAGCGGATCGCTTCTTCGACCGGATGCAGACCATACAAAACTTCCATCGTT
Source organism: uncultured Granulicella sp. (assembly GCA_964658395.1). Taxonomy (GTDB): domain Bacteria; phylum Acidobacteriota; class Terriglobia; order Terriglobales; family Acidobacteriaceae; genus Edaphobacter. The sequence continues at coordinate 64,912 of CAZZYQ010000004.1, forward strand.
CAAGTTTATCTCTGATCGAGGTTACTTGTGTCGGCGAGGAGACACATCTGCTCAGTAGGCGATGGCCTACGCAGTGCCCCGCGCAAGTTGTAAGACAGCTTCAATGCTAAGGAAATGCTTTGTCTATCTAAGTTCACCCCAAAGTAATCCGCTTACTAAGTCGGCGAGAACTAGACAATTCGGCGCTCTCTTTATTGTTGGCAAGGAATAGATTTCCGCATGCTATTATTTGCGCACTCAGAAATCTGGCCTGTCCTTCGTTGTGTAGAGTTTGACGGCCATTACCTGCTACAGCATAGAACCAGCCTCTTCAACAATTCCGGCTGCGTTGAGCTGTTTTCTTGGGCCCATGAGCGTTTGTTCAGCGCTTTGTTTTTCCAGATCAAGAGTGTCCCATCATCGCAGCCGGTCAAGTCAGCACTCTGCGTATTCAAAGCCGGTCCAACCAGGAGGAAGCTATGTCTTTGTCTTTGCACCGCATTTTTACGGCACTTTGCGCGCTCGCGATAGTTCTCGGAGTGTCCCATCGTGCTGTAAGTGAACCGCGCCCTGTCTTTGCCGGTTCGTACCAGTTGACCCAGGTCGTTGAGGACGGCTCCCAGGTCCACTTCACCCTGAAGTTCACGCTCCTCAACCCTGGTGTCACCGACATCAGCGGCGGAATTCTTGTGATTAAGGACTCACAGCCTGAAGGCGGCCTCATCGGGAAGGTAGCGACCATCACCACACTGCCGCGCCTTGGCCAGAAGAGCGTCTCCGAGACCTTCACTGTTCCCGCAGCGGAGTTTGCGCGCTGGAAGCAAGGCAACCAGCCTCGCTTCGACTTTCTGGTGCCTGCAGGCAAGAGTGCGATTGACGTTCCCGTGCAGGCACGGCAGATGCCCGAGCCCGTGCAGAAGACTAACTGAACCACAGCGAAAGAAGAGAGAGCAATCATGAAGAACTTGAAATACCTCGTTACCTTCCTCCTGGCTGTGAGCACATTCAGACCGAGTGCAGATGCTCAGGACATCATTACCACCGTAGTCGGTGGAGGTCCGAATGGCATTCCAGCCGTGAACGCGAATTTGAATCAACCCTATGAGGTGGCCGTGGATGCCGCGAACAATGTTTATGTCGCTGCGGCAGCCCAGAACCGCATTTTCAAAATCAGCACAGCAGGCGTCATCACGGTAGTGGCCGGCACAGGCGCGGCGAGCTACGGCGGTGATGGGGGTCCGGCAATCAAGGCGGGGTTGAACACTCCTTACGGCGTAGCAGTCGACAACGCCACTCCCCTGCCCAACGTTTACATCGGCGACTACAACAACTGTCTTGTGCGTAAGGTCAACCAAAACACCGGCGTCATTACCACCATCGCCGGGTTCGTCAATCACCCGACGACTGGAAACCCTTATCCAAGCTGCGGTTACCAGGGAAATACCGGACCCGCGAATGAAGCGTATCTGAACGGGCCAGCAGGCCTCAGGGTCAACACAAAGACGGGCGACGTCTACTTCGCCGACTTGGACAACGGCGTTGTGCGCATGATCAAGGGCGGATCGGCCACTGGAACCATCTCGCTGGTGGCCGGTAGCGGAGGAAGTTCAACGTCTGGGGAAAATTGCCAGGGTAGCTCACCTTTTGGAGATGGCGGAAAAGCAACGTCCGCAAACCTTTGTTACCCGCACGATGTTGAGTTGGATACCTCCGTAACTCCCATTAACATCTTCGTCTCCGATGGCAATCGTTGCACGGTCCGAGAAATCGTTGGCTCCAGCGGAAACATCTACGACATCGCCGGAAACTACACCTGCGGATTCACAGACAACGTCGCCGCCACTACTGCGCAGTTGTATCAGCCCTGGCAGCTGCACGCCTCGGTGAGCGGCACAACAACGACGCTGGCCATCGCCGACTACGATAATGCACGCATTCGACAAGTCAGCTTGACGTACGCCTCTGGCGTTCCCAAGCCCGGTACGATCAAGACCATTGGCGGCAAGGGCCAGGGAGGGTTCTGCGGCGATGGCGGCCCGGTCCTCTCTGCCTGCATGAACCCTGTCGGGCTTGCCTACGACAGCAACGGAAACTACTACATCGGCGACTACGGTACCGACCGGGTAAGCAAGGTGGGCAAGAGTACGACCGACGTGACCACAATCGCGGGTTGGGGTCCGAACGGAGGAACCAATGTCAACTACTCCAACCCGGTAGGATTAAGCGGCAATGGCGGAACGCCGTCGCTCTACTACCCGCTTGGGGTATACGCCGATCCAAACTCGAGCAACGTGTATGTCGGCGGCTACTATAGTCAGTCCGTGTATCTCTGGAACAGCTCTACGAACAAGATTAGCGACTTGGCCGGCAACGGCGTTGCTGGATTCGATGGCGACGGCGGGGCGGCAAACAATGCCGCCACACAGTTGAACTATCCCATCGGCGTCGCCAGAGACTCCAAAGGGAACGTCTACATCGCGGACAACAACAACTGCGCCATTCGCGAAGTAACCACGAATGGTGACATCACAACGATCGCGGGCGGCTCTTCGGGCGACTTGCGCGGATGCGGATACAGCGGCGATGGCGGAGCGGCGATCAACGCCCAGTTCAGCGGTCCTAACAGTATCGCCATCGATGCGGCCGGCAACAAGTACATCGCCGACTATAACAACTGTGCCATCCGCAAGATCTCCACGAGCAACACTGTAAGCACGGTCGCAGGAGGAATCGGCTGCGGTTACTCCGGTGACGGTGGTTTGGCCGTGAACGCGAAGATCTATCATCCGCAAGGCGTCTCTGTGGATGGCGCCGGAAACGTGTATTTCGCAGACCAGGCGAACAACCGCGTGCGCGAGATCGTCGCGCAAAACCACACCATTCAAACCATCGCTGGCTACTACTACGGCGGGTACACCGGCGACGGAAGCGCGACAACCAACGCAATCAATCAACCGGCATGGACTTCCGCCGATACCAATGGGAACGTATTTTTCTCCGATAGCAATAACCAGATCCTGAGGTGGGTGACGCCGTCCGGCGCCATGATTACCTACGCCGGGACCGTGCCCGGCAGTCCGATCCCCAGCAATGGCTTCTCTGGTGACGGCGGCCCGGCGCTCAACGCGCAGATGTATTATCCGCAAGGCATCAGCCGTGACGGCAGCGGCAACACGTATGTTGCCGATTACTACAACTTCCGCATCCGGCAGATCACTCCCTTTGCCGGGTATGGCCTCTCCGACACCAGCCTTAGCTTTGGCACCCAGCCAGCCGGGACCAGCGGAGACTTCCAGTCCATTACCGTGAGTGCGGTTGGCCCAACCACCATCAGCAACATCAAGGTGAGCTCCGGATTCAACGAAGTGGACGACTGTGTCGGCCAGACCCTCAACGCCAACGACACCTGCGAGATTGACGTCTACTTCCAGCCGACTGCCTCGGGCAATGTGAGCGGAACCGTCACCATAAGTTCCAACGCTCAATTTGCCCTCAATCCAAACACCATCACTCTGTCGGGCACTGGAACCGGACTCGCTGTCAGTGGTTCTCTGGCCTTCGGCGCAGAGCCGCTGAAGACGCCGCTGAAGCAGACTGTGACCCTGACAAACAGTGGTGCAACCGCAACCATCAAGAAGATCTACATGACCGACGCTACCGACTTCTCGGTCGCCGGCGGAACCTGCCCGGCAACCGGCGGGTCTCTGGCGAAGGGCGCAAGCTGCACCATCATCGTCTCCTTCTCGCCGCAGACAGTCGGCAGCAAAAAGGGGACACTTGTCGTCACCAGTAGCGATCCAGCCAGCCCGCTGCTGACCCAGGCGACCGGTACCGGTACCGAGGTGAAGACATCCGCCTCGAGCATTGCCTTTGGCAACATCTACTTCGGTGCCTTGGCAACGTCGAACCTGACCGTCTCGAACGTGGGTACAGCCTCATATACCCTGTCCGCGACCGTAGCGGGTACCGGCTTCTCCATCTCCAGCACAGGCAAGACCTGCGGCACGTCGCTCGCTGCGGGTGCAAGCTGCGTGCTGCCGATCAAGTATGCTCCCACCGCTGTCGGCACCAACACGGGCACACTCACCCTCACCACGAACGGCGGCTCAAGCCCCGCACTTCCGCTCTCAGGAACGGCCTTGACCAACGCCTCCGCTTCGCCTGCCTCCATCGCGTTCGGGACCATCACGCACGCCACAACCAAGGTCGTCAACGTGACGGTTTCGAACGTCGGAACACTTGCATCGATGACCGTGAAGACCGCGGTATCTGGGACCGGCGCGGCGGACTTTACCGTCCTCTCCACCGGGAACACCTGCGGAACGGGGGTTGCGCCCGGCAAGACCTGCACCCTCCCGGTGCAGTTCAAGCCCGCGGCCGCGGCCTCCTACACGGCCACGCTCACCATTACAACCAACGGCGGTACCAACCCCACCGTCGCACTCAGCGGCACCGGCAACTAACGCTTGCGGCGTTCAGCCCGGAAGGGAAAGGCCCATTAGGGTATTTCCCTTCCGGTTGGACTACACAAACGCGAGCAACGAAATTTCACATTGATTTCGTTCCGTCTGCCGTAGCTGCATTGTTTGTTGTGCTGAAATCCAGGTGTTCTCACTTCTAGAGGTCACTTGTTTCATGGCTGGTAGCCATTGTTGTGTCCGGGCCGCCCCGAAGGCTCTCGCCTGTTTTGTTCTTCGACGCATTTGGGCCCTTTCCAAGCATTCTCGTTCCTAAGCAATCATTTCTGTCCGGTGCAGCAGAGGCTCGTCTCGAGTACGCGCCTCGGCGACCGTCTCCAACCCATGCCGCCTTTCACCGCAAAGAGGAGTCCCTTATGCTTTCCTGTTTTCAACGCCTGTTCACAGTGCTTTGCTTTGCCGCGGTAAGTCTCGGCATGGTGCAACGCGCTGTAAGTGAACCGCGACCGCGGTTCGCCGGTTCGTATCAGTTGACCAACGTCGTCGAGTCCGGCGCAGAGGTCCACTTCACCGTCAAGTTCACCCTGCTCAATCCGAACAACAACGACGTCAAAGGCGGCATTCTGGTCCTCAAGGACTCGCAGCCTCATAGTGAGCTGATCGGCAAGGTCGCCGAGATCGACCTGCTGCCGCATCAGGGCGAAAAGAGCGTCTCCGAAGACTTCACCGTCTCCGCCGCCGAGTACGCGCGATGGCAGCAGGGCCACTACCCGCGCTTCGACTTCCTGGTGCCCGGTGCAGACGGAGCCCGCGACATTCCAGTGCTGGCGCGTCCCATCGTTCAACCCCTTGTAAAAGCCAACTAACTCGAGCCAAAGAACGGAGACACCATGAACGCTTTGAAGTACGTCGGTATGTTTCTCCTGGCTGTGAGTGCCTTAGCATTCCATGCGAACGCCCAGGATGTCATCACCACTGTAGTTGGCGGAGGGCCGAATAACATCCCGGCCGTCAACGCTAACTTGAACCAGACCTACGCAGTTGCTGTGGACGCCGGCAATAACGTGTATGTCGCGGACGCGGGCCAACACCGCATCTTCAAGATCAGCACCGCCGGCCTAATCACCGTCGTGGCGGGCACAGGCACAGCAGGATACAACGGAGACGGCATCCCAGCCACCCAAGCGGAGCTATATTCGCCGTATGGTGTTGCGGTCGACAACGCCACACCGCTGCCCAACGTCTATATCGGCGACTTCAACAATTGCCTGGTGCGCAAGGTGAACCAGAACACCGGCGTCATCACTACCATTGCGGGATTCGTGAACACTCCGACAACGGGGAACCCCTATCCCAGCTGCGGCTACCAGGGCAACGGCGGACCCGCGAACCAGGCCTACCTCTATGGCCCCTCGGGACTCAGGGTAAATACGAAGACCGGAGATGTGTATGTCGCGGAGTACTTCAACGGTACGGTCCGCATGATCAAGGGCGGGTCGGCCACGGGAACTATCTCGCTCGTGGCGGGCGGCGGCGGCAGCACAACCGACGGTGGAAACTGCGGGGGAAGCGCGCCCTACGGAGATGGCGGCACGGCAACCTCGGCAAACCTCTGCTATCCACAGGATGTCGAACTCGACACATCGGTCACGCCGATCAACGTATTTATTTCCGACTACGCCCATTACGTCATTCGTGAAGCAGTTGGTTCAAATGGCAAGATTTACACCGTCGCGGGCAACTACACGAGCGGATTTACGGATAACGTCACGGCCACCAGCGGCCAACTGGCGTATCCCTGGCAGCTGCATCTCTCGGTGAGCGGATCGACGACGACCGTGGACGTAGCGGATTACTACAATGCCCGCGTTCGGCAATTCACGTTGACCTACGCTTCCGGTGTGCCTAAGCCAGGAAAGATCACGACCATCGGCGGCAACGGCAATGGAGGGTTCTGCGGAGATGCCGGCCCGGTGCTGGACGCCTGCATGAACCCTGTCGGCCTCGCGTACGACAGCAGTGGAAACTACTACATCGGAGATTATGGTTCCAACCGTGTACGTAAAGTGAGCAAAAGCAATCAGAACATCGCCACGGTTGCTGGCTGGGGTAATACCTCCTACTCCGATCCGGTTGGCCTCAGCGGCTCCGGCGGAACGCCGTCTCTCAGCTACCCGGCTGCTGTGTACGCCGACCCCAACTCAAGTCAGGTTTACGTGGGCGGCTACTACGGCCAATCCGTCTATCGCTGGGACAGTTCGACCGACAAGATCAGCGACTTTGCCGGTAATGGAACGATTGGTTTTGCCGGCGACGGAGGTGCGGCCAACAATGCGGCTACGCAGTTGAGCTACCCGGAAGGTGCCACGAAAGACTCAACTGGAAACCTCTACATCGCCGATTATGGCAATTGCGCCATTCGGGAAGTTACAACCAATGGAACTATCACAACGATCGCCGGAGGTTCGTCTGGAGTTTTGAATGGATGCGGGTATAGCGGCGATGGCGGAACGGCGGTCAACGCTCAATTCAACGGCCCGAATAGCATCGCGATCGACGCAGCGGGTAACAAGTACATCGCCGATTACAGCAATTGCGCGATCCGGAAGATCGCCGCGGGAACTAACATCGTGAGCACAATCGCTGGCGGGCTCACGCTCGGCTGCGGCTACTCAGGGGATGGCGGCCCAGCGATCAGCGCTAAGCTGTCCAATCCACAGGGTATCTCGGTAGATGGCAACGGCAACGTGTACTTCGCGGACCAGGGAAGCTACCGGGTTCGCGAGATCCTCGCCCAGAGCCAAACCATCCAGACGATCGCAGGCGACTCTTCCGCTGGATACACCGGTGATGGAAGTGCGACGGGCAACTCGATTAACTATCCGGGCGGCACAGCGGCAGATCCCAACGGGAACGTCTTCTTTTCGGACTCCAATAATCAGTTATTGCGCTGGGTGACGCCTGCCGGGACCATGATCACCTTCGCCGGCACGGTACCAGGCAGTGCAATCGGCAGCGCGGGCTTCTCTGGCGACGGTGGTCCGGCACTGAGTGCTCAGTTGTACTACCCAGAAGGGATCAGCCGCGACGGTAGTGGCAATATATACGTCGCGGACGAGGTCAACTTCCGCGTTCGTAAGATCACACCCTTCCCGGGCTACGGTCTGTCTACAAACAGGATCAACTTCCAGACCCAGGCGGCCGGGACGACGAGCGGCTATGAACCGATCACGGTAAGCGCAGTCGGTCCTACCTCCATCAGCAACATCACCCTCGGCAGCGGCTTCAGCGAGGTGGACGACTGCATCGGCCAGACCCTCAACGCAAACGATACCTGCGAGATCGATGTCTACTTCCAGCCAACAGCGTCGGGGAAGGTGACGGGCAACCTGACGATCGCTTCGAACGCCTTTTTCGCCTCCAACCCGAATGTGGTCAGTCTCTCGGGAACGGCCACAGGACTCGCGCTGACCGGCTCGCTTGCCTTCGGCACCGATCCCCTGAAAGCAGCCATCACAAAGACAGCGACGCTCAAGAACAGCGGAGCGACCGCAACCCTGAAGAAGATCTATCTAACCAGCACAACGGACTTCTCCATCACCGGCGGCACCTGCCCAACCGCTGGCGGAACCCTGGCGAAGGGCGCAAGCTGCACCATCATCGTATCGTTCTTTCCGCAAACGGTGGGCAGCAAGAAGTCCACGCTCGTCGTCACCAGCAACGATCCCGCCAGTCCGCTGCTGACCGGAGCAACCGGAACCGGTACCGAGGTCAAGACGTCGGCTTCGAGCATCGCCTTTGGGAGCATCTACTACGGGTCAGCGACTACTTCGAACCTCACTGTCTCCAACGTGGGAACGGCGTCCTTTACGCTCGCTCCTTCCGTCACCGGCTCTGGCTTTGCCATCTCCAGCACCGGCAAGACCTGCGGCACGTCGCTCGCTGCGGGCGCCAGTTGCGTTCTGCCCATCCAGTACGCTCCAACGGCCGTCGGCAGCAGCGGCGGGACCCTCACCCTGAAGACGAACGGCGGCTCCAGCCCGGCGCTTCCGCTTACCGGAACCGCGCTGGCGGATGACGCCGTTTCGCCCACCTCCATTGCGTTCGGGACCATCACGCACGCCACCACCAAGGTCGTCAATGTGACTGTGTCGAACGTCGGCACGCTCGCATCGATGACGGTCAAGACCGCAGTCTCCGGTACCGGAGCGGCGGACTTCACCGTCCTTTCTACTGGCAACACCTGCGGAACGGGCATCGCACCCGGCAAAACCTGCACGTTGCCGGTGCAGTTCACGCCTGCGGCGGTAGCCTCCTACACGGCCACGCTCACCATTACAACCAGCGGCGGTACCAACCCCACCGTCGCACTCAGCGGCACCGGCAACTGACCGGTGCTGTGCAGAAACCAAAAGGGGGGAGGCTTCGGCCTCCCCCCTTTTGCCTGGTTCCGTCCTGACCGCCCCGACCTGTAGATCGAGCGGAGGAGCAACATAAAGCGTCTTTTTCCGCCCTGAGGCCGTCTCAACCTATGTGAAACCCTTCGCCATGCCAATTTCTGCCGCAGTTGCCGTGCAGAACGAGCGGGAAAATGTGGCAATCGCGCATGGGCTGAAGCGGCAGGACACCGAACTTCTCGACCACTTGATCGAGCTTTATCAACACCGCCTCCTGCGCTATCTTCTCTTCCTCACCGGGAGGCGGGAAGTCGCCGAAGACCTCTTCCAGGAGACCTGGATGCGCGTCCTGCTTCGGGGCTCACAGTACAACGGCAAGGCCCGGTTCGACACCTGGCTCTTCACCATCGCCCGCAACCTGGTGATCGATCTTTCCCGTAAACGCACCATGGCGAGTCTCGATGAGATGAATGAAGGCGGAGAAGACGACCGCCCCTTCGAGATCGCGATGGAAGGCCCTTCGCCGCTCGAACAGTTTCGGTCGCGCGAAGACTCCGCCGAGGTGGCTGAAGTTCTGATGAAGCTGGAGCCGAGCTATCGCGAGGTGCTCGTGCTTCGCTTTCACGAAGAGATGTCACTGGACGAGATCTCGAAGATGACTCAGGCACCCCTCTCGACCGTCAAATCACGGCTGTATCGCGGTCTCGCCGCGCTCAAGCCGGAGATGGAGCGCCTGCGCCGCGCTCCCGGCACCATGGCGGTGGCTGGCCGATGAATAACCGGGAGATGAACAATCGGGAACCCTCAGAGCAGTCCAACGACGAAGATCTGCGATCGCTCCTGCGCGATGCCGGGGCAACAACAGCGCCCGGAGCAAAGGCAAGCCTGGTGAACCGTACGCGGCGCGTGGTGCAGGAGCGCGCCCGGAGCGTCGCCGCCCGCCGCTCGAAGGTGCGCAGCCTTTGGGTTCCGCTGCTCCTCTTCTCGTCCCTTCTGGTCAGCGTCTGCGTCGCCATCTGGACGCTCCTCGATGAGTATGATCTGGTCGCGTCCGGAACTCAGGTGGCCAGCTACCAGGTCCTGGTGCCGCTTTTTTGGTCGATCCCAATCTCTGCTGCACTTCTGGCGGTAGTATGGTTCCGTCAAGCGCGTGGCACCGGGAGGAGACCGGTCGAATGAGGGCGATATGGAGCCGCAACAATGGAGCGGGCGATCGGGCGGAAGAGCCAGATAATGAGCTGAGCCTCATTCCTGCCTGGTCGATCGTGCTCGCCATAGTGGTGTTTGCAGCGGCGCAATACGTCTTTCACTTCGTGATGCCGCACCACAAGCCCGATATGCTGCCGATGCGGCTTATGATGAGCTACTCCTGCGGCACACTGCTTGCCAGCTATGTCTTGATGATCGGCTACGTAAGCCGCGACGTGAAACGCCGCAATATGCCCGCTGCCTTGTGGATGCTCCTCGTCATCATCATGCCGGGCGGCGTTGGTGCAGTGGTTTACTTCCTGCTGCGGCAGCCCGTACTCACACGCTGTCCGCATTGCACGACGGAGATCGCCTCGACCTATCACTTCTGCCCGCAATGCCAGTTTCAGATGGCCCCCGTGTGCGGTCAATGTTTCCGCGGCGTGCAGATCACCGATGTCTATTGCACCCAATGCGGCCATGACCTCGCCGAAGACGAGGTGCCGGCGCGGCTCAGGCTGTTCAGGGACTAATCGAACATGGCCCACGGCTCCACTTCAGTCGTTCCTGCAGTTTCCCCTACCTCGGCTGTGCCCATCACGGCTGCTGTGATTGACGACGAACCGCTTGCCCGCCAGGAATTGATCTATTTGCTCGAACAAGCCGGCGGCGTCGACGTAATTGCTCAGGGAACAAACGGCATTGAGGCGGTCGATCTGGTTCGCGGCCACCGACCGGATGTGGTCTTCCTCGATGTACAGATGCCGGGCCTGGACGGCTTTGCGGTCATCAAGAGACTCCTGGATAAAAGGATAAAGATGCCGCAGATCGTCTTTGCTACGGCCTTTGACCAGTACGCCGTGCGCGCATTCGAAGTCAATGCGGTCGACTACCTTTTGAAGCCCTTCGATCGCGGCCGCGTGGAACGAACTATCCAGAAGGCCCGTGCGCGCGTTGCGGCGCCCGTGGAGTCTGCAAGCGATGCAAAACTGGATGCACTGCTGAAGTTGATGGCGGAGCAAGTCCACGGTCAGTCCATCCGACCACAGACGGGCAAAGTCGTAGTCCGCGCGCAGAACCGGCTGCTCCTGGTCGATCAGCGCGAGATTTGCTTTGCTTCAATCGAAGACGGCACCATCAATGTTGTGGCTGCCGGGGTAGAAGGCCAATCGAATTGCCGCACCCTTGAAGATCTGATGGACCAACTCGATCCAGAGACCTTCTGGCGCGCCCATCGTTCCTTCCTCGTCAACATCCAGCACATCCGAGAGGTAGTTCCATGGTTCAAATCTAGCTACCAGCTGCGCATGGATGATGCGAAAAAAACCGAGATACCCGTAAGCCGCTCGCAGACGAAGCGGCTACGCGATCTCTTCAACTTGTAAGCGCCAAACCCACAGAGCATTGCAGAGCTTTCCAGCCCACTGCGCGGGGGCCGCGATTTGGGCGTTCGGCTTCGGAGGTCCGGCGTTCGGGGAAGCCCAGGAACCCCCGTCCCCTACTTCGCCGCGTTGGCCTTGCCTTGCCGGAAGAGCTGATTGACAGTGCGGATAAGATGGGCCGCGCTTGGCGGGGTTGGCACGTCGCCGCTTAGCACTTTCTGGTAAGGCACATCCTTCCCGTAGAACGTCTCTGTGTCACTCGTGTTCTGGTTCACGACGTCGCCGGTTAGATCCACCCCGGCGAAGAGGCCCTTGCTGCGGGAGTAGGTCAGGAACTCGGAGTTTGCAAGTACCGTCGTCGCGGCTTGGGAGTTGCGTCCAACAGGCCCGGCGGAAGCAGCGATGTCTCCTCCAAGCTTGACCTTGTCCTTCAGCAGGTCGTCCATACTTCGGCGATTGACTCCGACCAGCACAAGGTCTGTCGACTGCCCGCCTGCCTGCAGACCGAAGCTCGCGCCCGTCAGCTGGATGAACACAGGTGCGCTCCAGCCTTTACCGGTACGGCACGTGGCGATGCCCTGGCCGTACTGCGCCCCTACCAGGAACGCGCCCTTCTTAAACCCGGGTACCACCGCGACGCATTGCGCCTTGGACGCGATATCGAGCGGAATGCCCTTGTCCGGCGTCGCCATCAACTCGTGAAGCACAGCGTGGGCTGCCGCAATCCGACGAGTCAGTTTCGCCTTGTCTGAGTCCTGCGCTGAAGCAGCAGCGGTCACTGACAGGGTCAAAAGGAATGCGAACAAGAGCTTCTTCATGGAGTTCTCCTTATAGATCAAGTGTCTGCCAACTGCATTGAAAGTGACAGGAGCCAATCCCTTTTTTGACCGGCAAATGGCAAGATTGGTTGTTTGTTGCAGTCCTTCTCCATTTGCTCTTCCGGCCAGCGATACTTGCCGCCGTCACCCAGCCGCAGCCTGTGTAAAGCCCGTCATTGCCGCCGAGACCGTGGTCGTCGCCATCGCAAGACCGGTACGCTCAACCGCAATTGCCTTCTTCGGTCCGCGCTTTCGTGCGACAAGAACCCGTATCCGTTCAAGCATCTCCACCGGGGAACACGCCCCTTTGGGCAGGAAGACGTCGGCAGCCGATGCACGATCGAAGGCGTTGACCGTGCCCGAGACGATCATTGCCGGCAGGCCGGGATGAAGTTGCTTCACCCGGCGCACCAGTTCATTGCCGTCCATCTCTGGCATGATCAGGTCGCACAGCAACAGGTCCAATGCGCCCGGCAGTGTATTCAGCACAATCTCGAGGGCATGCTTGGAACTGGTTGCAGTGAGAACGCGATAGCCGCGTGTTTCCAGAAGGAACTTACGAACGGAGAGTTGCTGCTCATTGTCGTCAACACACAGGATGGACTTCTTCGGGCGCATAGCGGGCTCACAATCTCTGCCCCTCGGCTGGTAGGGCCGGGCGGCGGAATGGGCTTTGCAGATTCGTCTGTTGGTTGCAGACAGATCAGCGAAGCGGCGTTCAGTGCAAAACCCGCTCGCCCCAACTGAGCGTGGGCGAGAAAGGCCAACTGCGTCTGAGAGGAGAAGACAGTTGCGCTCGTCGGAAACGAGACTCTCCTGTCCGCTTCCGCGGGAAGCAGTTGCCCCCAACCGGAGAGTGGCCGGCCGCGGGTATGAGAGAGGCGTCACCCCAATGCTGCGGAGTTTGCAAGTCGAACGTTCCGGCCTTCACAGCGCAGAACGTCTCCTCCGCCGCTCTGGGTCTCTAAAGTAGACGAGAACGCCGCCACGCGGGCAGTGAGAGGAACTGCGAGTGAAAGCTGGACGCCGACCTGCCTGAACTCTGCTCTGCAAACTGCAAGGCTGCAGACACCGGTCAAGCGGCGGAAGCTTCTCTCAACTCAAATTGTCGTAAATCAGGCGAAAGACAAAAAACATTGCGGGATGATTGGAAGGAAAGACCAAGAACATGTCCCGTCTTGCTTCATCGACCTCGTCAACGCTCCCCAACACTACGAAGGTCTTACCATCTGCGCAACTGGCGAAGAGGAAGCGAAATTCTTGATTTATTCACTGTTGCATATTGACCATTTTGCCGAACCCCCTATAGATGTTCGGGTTCCTCTCACTTCGCTTGTGGGAAAGCGCTTGCGTCAGGGCAGGAAAAAGCGTCCGGTTGCAACTGGAATGGTGCGGCCACCAATAAACACCGTTTCGGGACTGACACTTTTGGGGGATGAGCATACCGCCTGAGCATGAATTCTACTTGGCCGGTTTATTTCGATGCCCTGCTCGAACACCACCGCCTGCCCGCTTCTTGCAAGCCCATGGCGCACCAGCCAGGCGATCGCGCAGCCAGCGGCAGAACCTGTCGCCGGGTCTTCTCCGTTGTAGAACTGCATGCGGTTATGCCACTGCACGTCATTGCCACTCGCGGTCGGTGCGATGCAGTAGAAGAACTTCGCATCGGACTTGCTGAGATAAGCCAACGCCGCGGGCTGCTGAATTGCCAGCTTCGCGACCACCTCGATCGAACGCAGGGGCACGATGCAGAACGGCATCCCTGTTGATACGGTTTGTATCGGCGGATCGACCATGATCTCCTCCACCGTCAAACCCAGTACTCGGGCTACATCGCCGCGATCGTGGATCTTTCCGAACAGCGGTGTGCCTTGCTGCATCGTACCGAAGACGCCGGGTCTCTTAGCGTCTTCTCCTTCGAAGCGTACCGGCGTAGGACCAACAGGAAGGTCAAGGGTAACGGTGGGGGCGCCGCGCATCACAGGATGGTTCCAGTAGAGCCAGCTTGCCGTGCCCAGGGTCGGATGACCGGCAAAGCGCAGTTCCTCCTGCACCGTGAAGATGCGCACCTGAACGCCCTGTTCCGCTTCAATCTCCGGTTCCCGCGGGATGATGAAGGTCGTCTCGGAGAGGTTCGTCTCGCGCGCCAAGGCCTGCATCTCGCTGTCTGTCAGCCCTCGGGCATCGGCGAAGATGCCCAGCATATTGCCTTCAAGGGGGGCTTCAGCGAAGACATCGACCTGCGCGTAATCGAAGGAGCGAAGCACAGAAGTACCGGAAGACGCATTCAGGGACGGCATTGACATGAAAACTCCTGCGCCATAAGGTTGAGTAGTCGGGTTTCAGCAGGCGCCCCCTCGCCTTGCAGTGAGTAAGATTATTCCATCTTTGCCCTGTTATGAAGATCACCTCCAACTCGAACCTGCTCTCCTGCCGCTGCTGTTGCTGCGCGCGCGCCGGGGCTTGGGGATGAGTGAATCGAAATAGAAGCAGCACTTCGACAAGCACCCATAAACCCACCCGACGAGACCCAGCGGGTGGGTTTGTTCTTTTGAGTTTCTGTTAGGAAAGCGAGCACGACTATGCCACTGATGCGCATCGACGCAGTTGAAGGAAGAACGGACGAGGAGATTGCCGCGGTGCTCGACGCCGTGCACCGGGCCATGCTGGCTGCGTTCAAGGTTCCGGAGCGGGACCGCTACCAGATCTATCAGGAACACAAGTCTGCACGCTTCATCATGCAGGACACCGGCCTCGGCTTCGCGCGGACCAGCAAATTCCTTATGGTCAACGTAGTCAGCCGCGCTCGCAGTGCCGAACTGAAGCAGGCGTTTTACAAGTTGCTCTGCGAGGAACTTCAACGTAGTTGTGGCATAGCGCCAAGCGACGTAATGGTCTCCATTGTCTCCAACACGGACGATGACTGGAGCTTTGGCAATGGCGTGGCGCAATTCATCACAGGCGATCTATAAGCCGTGCAACAAGCCTCTGCAAACGGCAAGCTTTCGCAACAAAGAGGAGACATGAGCGAGAACCGCATTCCAAGAATCCTTGAGCCTGCTCCAGACTTCGAGGCGAACAGTACTCACGGCATCGTGCGCCTCAGCGACTACACGTCCAAAGGCAAGTGGGTCATGCTCTTCTCGCATCCCTCCGATTTCACGCCTGTCTGCTCCACCGAGTTCATCGAATTCGCTCGGCACAGCAGTGACTTCGAGCGCCTCAATGTGCAGCTCATCGGCGTCTCCATCGATTCCATCTACTCGCACATCGCCTGGGTGCGCGATCTTGAAGCGATGGCCGGCGTCCAGATCAAGTTCCCCGTCATCGCCGACCTCGATCAGAAGGTTTCGTTGAGCTACGGCCTCGTCCACGAAGTTGCGAGCGAAACGGCGACCGTGCGTGCAGTGTTCGCTATTGACCCGGATCGCAGGGTGCGCGCTCTGACGTACTACCCCATGCAGCTTGGCCGCAATGTTCAGGAGTTGCTGCGCATGTTCGAGGGCCTGCAGACGGTGGACAGTAACGGCGTAAGCTGTCCTGCAAACTGGATCCCGGGCAAGCAGGTCATCGTTCCTGCCCCGGCAACCATGGCTGACGCCGCCAGACGAACCAACGGCGGCGGTGCCGGACTCGACGTCAAAACGTGGTATCTGGCAAAGAAAGACCTGGCCGTGGCGGCCAGGTAGACCATGTACAGGGGCATAAAAACAACCTTAGCTTCTTGTTACCCCTGCTTCAGGTTTAGAGTTGGTCATGCGCTTGTCTCGCGCTCAGCTGCCCGGCGGCGCAGGCAACCAATAGAAGCACCGATGGCGAAGTGGCTAACGCGCTGGTCTGCAAAACCAGTATTCATGGGTTCAAATCCCATTCGGTGCTCCATTCTTATATGCATCTAGTTTCACCAGATGAACCGCCGTCCCTGTGGTATTGGGCGCGCACCGTACGCCTGCGCCAGCGCTTCAGAACAAAACCGCATCACAGTCCACATGGAAACGCACTTCCCTGAGGACGATCGCTTCCTGGTCGAAGCTGCTTGCATCACCGAGAGCTTGCGATACCTTACGTTTCTCATCAGGGAAGAGAAAGAGCATCCTGAGAAGGTCGATTTCTACATCGACCAGGCAGAAGAGCGCCTATGTGCCTTATGGGACCTGCTCCATTCACGTCGCTAAAAGCATCGCGCATTTGTCTGCCAGCGCACAGACCCTATGTTGCCCTTGCCTTATCGTTGTGAGGTAAAGCATAAGGTACATCGATGAGAACCATTCTGCTGGTCGGCGAAGACCGGTCGCTGCTTGAACTACGCGCAGAAGTGTTGTCGCGGTTCTTTACCGCACAGACGTTCTGTCACAAGCCCGTCGATCTGGATCGCCAATGGCCGTCAGACCCGCTTGACCTGGTCATCCTTTGCCACAGCTTGGGCGAGGAGACCAGGCAGCAGGTGATCTCCAGGGTACGAAGCAGCGATCAAGCCCTAAAGATCCTCCAGATTGAGTCGAACGTCAGTCACCACCGAGCAACAGAGGCCGACGCATTTGTCGGGGCAGAGCCGCAAAAGCTCGTTGATAAAGTGTTCGAGATGTTCATCGACTGAGCGCCATCGCTGACCCGACCGCGACGTTCGAACCGCGGAATCCGGCGTGCGATGGTACGTCCCGTCTCCCCACGACATCTATTTATCTATGGCTAACTCATCGCTGGCGGAGTCGCCGAGCCCGGCTGTTCTTCAAGATCCCGTCTGTGGCATGAAGGTCGATCCAGCGACCGCAGCAGCCACAGAAATCTTCGAGGGAACGACATTCTTCTTCTGCGGCAAAGGCTGCGCCATGAAGTTCCGGGCAGATCCGCTGCGCTTTGCGCATCCGGCCAGCTTAACGGACAAATTAGGGGACGCAGCTCCCACGCCGCCAAGCAAGGCTACGTCGCAGCGAGAGTACATCTGCCCCATGCACCCGGAGGTCACCCAACTCGGCCCGGGCAGTTGTCCCAAGTGCGGCATGGCGCTTGAGCCGCGCGAGGCCTCCGGCGACGAGCCCAACCTTGAACTGGAGGAGATGGGCCGAAGGCTTTGGGTCGGCGTCGCTCTGGTCCTGCCCTTGCTCTTCCTGATGGCCTCTGACCTGCTACCGCACGGGCCGCTGCACCTGTGGGGCGCGCGAACGGTGGCCTGGATTGAACTCGCGCTGGCATCGCCCGTGGTTCTCTGGTGTGGCTCGCCCTTCTTCCAGCGTGGAGCGGCGTCGATCGCGAACCGGCGCTTGAA
This sequence comes from uncultured Granulicella sp., assembly GCA_964658395.1. Lineage (GTDB taxonomy): Bacteria > Acidobacteriota > Terriglobia > Terriglobales > Acidobacteriaceae > Edaphobacter. Next base: position 82,360 of record CAZZYQ010000004.1, read on the forward strand.
CATGTTTACGCTGATCGCTCTCGGCACCGGAGTCGCTTATACCTACAGCCTGGTGGCTGTTGTTGCGCCGGGCCTGTTCCCGGTGTCGCTGCGCGACGCGCGCGGAGGCGTTCCAGTCTACTTCGAAGCCGCAGCCGTCATCACTGTGCTTGTTCTTCTGGGACAGGTACTCGAACTGCGCGCCAGGGCGCAGACGGGCGGCGCGATCAAAGCGCTGCTGGGCCTTGCCCCGACAACCGCCCGGCGAATCGCAGCGGACGGCTCGGAAGAAGACCTTCCACTCGAGGCAGTCCAGGCGGGGGATCAGCTGCGGGTACGCCCGGGAGAGAAACTGCCCGTCGACGGTGTCGTGACGCAAGGCAGTAGCGACGTGAACGAGTCGATGGTGACAGGCGAATCGCTGCCGGTAGAGAAGCGGCCGGGAGACAAGGTCGTAGGCGGGACACTGAATGGAAGTGGCAGCCTGATCATGCGCGCGGAGCATGTGGGCTCGGAGACGCTGCTGTCGCGGATCGTCCAGATGGTCAGCGCCGCGCAGCGAACACGGGCGCCAATTCAGCGCATCGCCGACCAGGTTGCCGGCTCCTTCGTTCCTGTCGTGCTCGTCGCCGCCGCCATCACCTTCGCCGTGTGGAGCCTGTACGGCCCGCAGCCGCGGCTCGCGCATGGTCTTGTCAACGCGATCGCGGTTCTCATTGTGGCCTGCCCTTGCGCGCTTGGCCTCGCAACGCCCATGGCAATCATGGTGGGAACTGGTCGCGCCGCCGCCAGCGGCATCCTCATCCGCGATGCAGAGGCATTGGAGACGCTGGTCAGAGTATCGGTGCTGATCGTCGACAAGACCGGGACTCTAACCGAGGGTAAGCCGAAGTTGACCGATATCGTTCCGGCGTCCGGAGTTGGGGAGACGCACGTCTTGGAGCTGGCCGCAGCCCTCGAACAGGCAAGTGAGCACCCGCTCTCTCGGGCGGTGCTTACAGAGGCGAAAGCGAGAAAGGTCGAGCTCCGGCCCATGACTGATTTCCATTCGCGACCCGGAAAGGGCATCGAGGCGAGCTATGGAGCCCAGAGAGTTGCAGCCGGGAGCGCGGCCTTTATGGCGGAGCTGGGTGTCTCAACCAACTCCCTTCTCGACCAGGCGGACGCGTTGCGGCGGGACGCAAAGACAGTCATATTCGTCGCTCAAGACAAAGACATGGTCGGGATGGTTGCAGTAGCCGATCCAATAAAAGAGAACGCCGCCGAAGCGGTTGCCGCAATGAGGGCCATGGGTATAAGAGTCCTGATGGTCACCGGGGACAACGCGACTACTGCGGCAGCCGTGGCGCGGCGGCTCGGCATCGACTTCGAGGCGGAAGCACTGCCTGAGCAAAAGGCCCGCATCGTGGAGCAGCTTCAGAGCAAGGGCGAGATCGTCGCCATGGCAGGCGATGGGGTGAACGACGCTCCAGCACTCGCCCAGGCCCACGTCGGAATAGCCATGGGCACCGGCACGGACATCGCTATGGAAAGCGCCGGAATCACGCTGCTCAAAGGCGACCTGCTCGGCATTGCGAAGGCCCGTCAGTTGAGCCGGAGGACGATGCGCAATATCCGTCAGAACCTCTTCTTTGCCTTCTTCTATAACGCTGCAGGAGTTCCCATCGCCGCAGGCGTCTTGTTCCCCGCGTTCCACCTGCTGCTTAACCCAATGCTGGCGGCCGCGGCCATGAGCCTTAGTTCGGTGTCGGTCATCGCCAACGCGTTGCGACTAAGAGGCCTCAAGCTATAGCGGAAGATGTGTAATCGCCTTACACTCCCGGCTTCTTCTGGACCAGCCTTCACAACTTTCCATCATCAAACGGCCGTCGCCACCTGGCCCGGGTGCATGGCCGGGTAGCGACGGCAGTTTGAACGAGCTTTCCGGGTCAGTCTCCTGTGCCGCTCAGCGCCACGGTCTGCGGTGAGGCCGCCCCATTGTCCGTAACGCTCAGGGTCGCTTTGAAGGCTGCCGCAGATGCCGGCTTGAACGCGATAAACACCGAACAAGCCGCATTCGGTGCCAGCGTCGCGCCACAGTTGTCCACGGACTGGAAGTCGCTCGGGTTGGTTCCGGTCAGGGCAATCGACCCGAGGTTCAGGGTCGATGTGCCGCCGTTGGTGATGGTGATGGTTTGCGCCTCCGAGGTGGTTCCGGCTTTGGTCTTGGCGAAGGTCAGGCTGGTAGCGCTCAGTTTCACTGCAGGTGCGGCCGTTCCGGTTCCGCTCAACGTGACGGATTGGGGCGATCCTGATGCTGTATCTGTGACTGATACGGTTGCAGTCTTAGCTGCTGCGGTGGACGGTTTGAACGCGACATAGATGGAGCAGGACGCCCCCGCTGCGAGCGTGGTTCCACAATTGTTCAACTGCACGAACGATGTTGTGTTGGTGCCGCCAATTGCAATGGACGTGATGCTGACACTCGCGGAACCCGTGTTCTTTACAGCAACCGTCTGCGAATCGCTCGTCGTCCCCACTACGGTGTTCGGAAACGTGAGAGAGGAGGGGGACAAGGAAAGCGTAAGGCTGCTGGCTGCAGCCGTGCCGCTGAGCGAGACGGTTTGTGTGCCCGCGGTGTCCGTAATGGTGAACGTGGCTGTTCGGTTGCCTGCGTTTACCGGCTTGAAGCTGATGGCGTACGTACAGGATGCGTTCGCCGCTACGGTGCTGCCGCAGGTGGTTGTATCCGAGAACGAGCTTGCACTCGGCCCACTCAGCGCAGCACTCTTGATGGTTTCAACCGTGGTGCCGGTGTTCTTCAGCGTGATCACAGCCTTGGTGGTGCTGGTGGTCCCAACCGCGGTCGAGGGAAACGTCGCGCTCGTTGGCGTTACCGTCACCGAGGTGGTGCCAGTCGACGTCGGCCACGCATTGACCAGGTTGGCCACGTTGAAGGACCCCAGCCCGGTGGTGAGGTCGTACCCGGTGGTTGCGTTATAACCGCTCAAGATGCCAGCCTGGTCGCCCGACGTCTTGGTGACGCAGTTTGGATCACCGGTGTAGCAGACTGCCGCGTTCGATCCTGAGGTCGTGTCGTAGAAGATACACGAGTTTCCTTTCGCCACCGTGTTGGAGTTGCAGCTTGCATAGTTTTCCTTGGCCGCCAGCTGGTAGAAGACCGGGTTCGCGAGTCCTTGCTTGCTTCCGGTCTTCTGCACGACCAGCGCCATGATGCCCGCAGTCAAGGGAGAAGCGGCAGAGGTGCCGCCGTTCTCCTGGTAGATGATGTAGTTCGGATTGCTGTAGTCGCAGGACGTTTCAGGGGATGCGGATGCTTGACAGATCAGCAGCGCGCTGCCAGGAATGCCCGTGCTACTTTGAAAGCCGTACGCCGCAAACATGGAGACGTCGGGCAGATCGCGCTTGCCGTCGTTTGGAATACCGGTCACGCCAGACTGCCAGCTCGGCTTGGCATAGCCGCCGGAGCAGGAGGCAGAGGTCGTCCCTGAGGGGGTGGTACAGCGGCTTACACCGCCGCTGCCGGCGGCCATCTCTACCAGTCCGGGGTCGCCATTGATTGCATCGTTGCAAAGCGCCTCATTGCTGCTGTAGGACGTATACACCTTGAGCAGCAGCGGGTTGGTGCAGGTGTCGTTCCATGACATTTCGGGCATGTAGCCCTTCGCGCTTGCACCATGGGAATCGTTTGTAGTGTTCCAGTACGTCGTGTACGGATGCGTGGCTCCGACAAACGGCCATTGCAGGTCCGTACCGCCGACCGCAGTCACATACGGCGTCGACGCCATGCCGCTGACCTGCAGGCCGTACTGGTCGGCGTACGGCGGCGTTCCGCTCTGCCGGGTGCAGACGCCCGATCCCGAATCGCCGGAAGCGACGAACGAGCTGATGCCGGCTGTGGCCGCTTGCTGGAAGATCTTGTTGAACAGGCTGTTGTTTGCCGTTCCGTTTTCAAGCTCGCACGCTCCGTAGCTCATGGTCAGGATGGGAGCGACATTGTTTTCGACGATGTAGTTGACCGCGGTAACAAGTCCGTTGGTCGTTGCGTTGTCCACGTCTGACACCAGGACGATCTGCGCTCCGGGTGCGGTCGAGGCGACCATCTCTACGTCTTCTGTGTTCTCTGCCTGGCTGTCCGTTATCCCGGGGTCCGAACCACTGTGCAGGGTAGTCAGCGTTCCTGCGGGCAACCCGAAAGAGCTGCGGAACGTATTGACGTCGGTCGTTTTCACGTCGCTCAGCGCGACGATCGCAACCTTGACGCCCTTGCCATTGATGGGGGTGCTTGCGGTCCACAGAGGAAGAATGTTGTAGATCGTCGCGACATCGTACGGGCTAAGCTCTTCCCGCTGATATCCGGTGTCCGGGTCGATATAGCCGAACTCAGGTTGCATGTTGCCGGAAGGCTGCTTGCCCGTCGGCTTGAAGGTATGCGCGTCCTGCTTCCCGCCGGCATCCGTACCGGTCAAAGTGGCACCGACACCATAAGGTGTGGCCACCGGGGAGTACCTGCCCGTCTTCAGATCACGCTTCACGTAATTTCCAGGGTGGGAGTAATGCTTCGGAAAGAAGTCATTCAGCGAAGCAATTCCTGTCAGGACCGGTGAAAGCGCCGCAGGTATCTCAGGATCACGGTCGTTTGCAAGATGCTCCTTGCCGTTTACAAGATAGCGATGCATCTCCACATGAAAGGCCTTTTGCACCTCAGCGATCGTCCCGGTGAACTGGATGGTGACGCGGCCCTTGCTCACCTCGTCGATCTGGAAGCCGCGGTTCTGAAGCCATCCGGTGACCGCCGAAACGTCCGCGTCCGAAGGACCATATAGCCTGCCAAATTCCTCGGCGGTCAGCCAGTGATGAAAGTCTGGAGACTTCTCGTCGTACTGCCGCTCGTTGAACGCGGCCAGAGCGGCTTCCTGCTCGGGGCTTCGCTTCAGCACCAGGACCATGCGCTGCAGGAGAAGATTGATGTCTGCCGGACCCTGATCGTTCGCCGCGCGGGCCATTGGATGGGTGTTGCCGGTGAGCTTCACAACGCTGCTCTCATCAATGCGGTCGACCACACGGGATGCGACCGTCATCGCTGCGGGTAATGCCTGGGCGGCAACGCTCTTTAGAGAAAGCGACACAAAGGAGCCGGCGATGAAGGCGGACGACAGGAAGATCCGGGTAGCTACGTGAAAGCGCAAGACAACACCCCTTAATGGTGGCACGGCACGGCGGCCGTCACTGAATGGAATAGATTGATTCGTTTCCGTGCAGAAGACGATGGGACCCGCTGGATTCGAGCGAAAGCTGAAATGCAGCGACCGCACGAGTCTAACGGAATCATGTAAGCCGTCGGAACAATCTTCAGTAACCTTCGCCATACTGCCGGCTATAGCCGATGTTCTGGTGCTCGCGGCCTGGATATGTAACCTGATCGCTGAGCGAAACTTCTGCACGCGGAGCCACGAAGGTCCGGAAGCGCACCTCAGTCGCGAACGTTTCCGCGTAGGAAAGCAAGATGGAGCTACGGCGTAGCGTCGCTCCATGGTGCGGCGGCGGCAATGAGCCTGAACTTCGTACCTGCGATCACGAGATTCCGAGCACCTGAACGGCCGCAAGCTTGAGCGTTCGTGTGGCCGCACCAGCAATAAGAAAGCCGCCGGGCTGACGCGCCCGGCGGCTTATTGGCTGGTGTTAGCGGAGAGGCTCAAGCAGCGCAACCTCGGTGCCGTTGCGCTCGGCGACGTTCATTGCATTCTGCTGGCGCTTCTCGGCCTTGCTCTTCGGCAGTACCTGGTGCTCGGACTTGCCTGGCAGCCAGACCTCACGCAGGAAGTACCGGTTCCCGTACTTGCGAAAGACTAGCTTGCCGGTGCCAGCAGGCTTGCCGTCAATCTCCGGGCGGCTCAGTGCGGCACTGGTTACCGTGCCGCTCTGCAGCCGCATGAAGTGGTCAGAATCGACGCCGATGGTGTAACGGCCAGCCGGAAGATGGTCGGAACCGTTCTGAAAGTCGAACGGGATCTTGGCGGCCACTTTGGCGGTCTGCGCCATTGCCTGCGATGAGGGAACAGCCGCGCCAACGGCAAGAGCGAGAACGATGGCCGACAGCCCTGTGAGCTTCCTGTTTGCGATGAAGTTCTTCATTTGCTTTCTCCTGTGGAAGATGTCTTCTTGACGCCTTCACTGGATAAAGCGTGGATGCGGAGAAAAGGGGCCACACGAGCTAAAAATCAAAGAAGGATCAAAACAGACCGGTCGGCACCTTTAGAGCGGTGCCGACCGGACTGTGTCCTACTTCGTTTGTTCAGATTCGGAAGTTGGAATCACATAAAGCCTCGACGGCGGCCCTGTTTTTCCTTCAACGGTGATTGTGTAGGAATGATACCCAACCGCCGAATCTGCTTTCACAACACAGTAGGCAACCGTATCAACTTTTGACGTGATTTTGTTTTCCTTCTGACATATGTCCTCTGCAAAAGAAATGGTCCAGCTTTTCTCGTTTTGTCCGGTCGTGAACCACGTAACTGGTTGGCCCCCGTACGCAGAGGCATCGCTCGCATAGGGTCCAGCATAGTTATCACTAAAAATTGGAACTTCAACTGCCGGATAGGAGCCGGATCCTACGCGGCCCGCAACTTTTCCGCCGTGTTTAGGCATCGGTACCGGCCCAACGATGATTTGTGTACACCATGGAGCACAGCCCTTTCTGGAGCTAGGATGCTCATCGTTGTCGATATAGTAGAGGTAGTGCGTGAGTACGGAAGGATTGACGGTAACCCTACATTGCAGAGGTTTTCCCGGTAACGCCGATAACTCATCTACGCCGCACGGGCTTTCTCCCGGGACGAAATGAACGTAGCTAGCTTCGTTCTTAGTCGCTTCGGAAACTCCTGTCTCGGGCAACACAAAGACCAGCAGGTCTCCCTTGTGCGCGGCAGGATGCGTGACCAGGTAGGAGGTTTGGATGAGGGTAATCCGGTTTCTTCCGCAAGAAGTTAGCGCGAGTGTTGCCAGGCTAAGTGCGAAACATCTTAAGGCCAAGCTCTTCATGTGAGTAGTCCCTTCAAAACTTGATTAACGCAAGCAAAGTCGCCCGTCGGGTTTGTTGCGGCTGTTGATGTGAGCGCTTCGAGGTCGTTTGTACAGTTGATCTGAGTCGAAGTAGCGCCCATCTGGATACACTTGGTCAACACTTCGGATGCCTCTGCGTGGAGCCCAAGAACTACCAACGTGCGCGCTTTGGTCATGAGCGAATAGATGTCAGCAGAATTCAACTTGTCGGCCTTCCGCATTGAGGCTAAAGCTGTAGCTTGGTCACCGCTCTTAGCCTGATAGAGTGCGAGCCGAATCCAATCGGAACCTTGACCATTCTTGCTTGCAAGTTCTTCGATCTTTAGCGCCAGAGCACGCCTGTAGCTGATTGCAGCTTCCTTGTCATGGTGCTTCATTCTGGCATACGCGTCGCCAGTCTTGAGCCAGGCGGTGTCTTCGGTTGCATCCAGCTTTGTGGCCTCGATTGCGCACTTCAGCGACTCCGCAAGCTTACCCTGAACAAGCCGAATGTCCGCGAGGACGCCGAAAGACCAACAAAGAGGGGCCAGAGCTATACTCTTCAAAACGACCGCTTCAGCCTGCTCAAGATGACCCAGAAAGAAGAGCATTTGAGCTGCATTCGCGACCGGCATCGCGTTACGGGGAGCGGTTACGCTAGCGGCCTTAAACGCCTCGAGCGCAAGTTGATACTTCCCTTGGAAGCTGTATATAGCACCAAGCCCATTGTAAGCCTCCCAAAAGTTTGGCCGTGCCTTCAAGATACGCTTACAAGCCTCTTCGGCCCCTTGCCACTGATTGAGAGAAAAATAAATATGTGCCTGGCGGATGATTATCGGAGAATTAGAAGGATCGGGAGAAAGCGCCTTAGTAATCTCTCGAAAGGCGGCAGACAAGTCGCCTGTATCTTCATATATGCTGGCAAGCGCAGCATGCCCTTCTACTAAGTCCGTGTCCAGCGCAAGCGCTGTTTCGGCGTTTGCGCGCGCAATGGATAAGGACGCAGCATCGCCTTTCTGCCAAAACAGCCGGTGGTAGGCGAACGCCAAACGCGCATGAGCATTTGCGAAGTGCGGGTCCGCCTCCACTGCGAGCTTGTACTTCTCGATCGCTGCATCCAGCCCACTGTTGTTCGGCTCTTTCATCAAAGCTTCGGCCGCCTGAAATGCGGCGAGCGCCTCCGGGTCCTCGGTGCCGACCTGGTTGGTCCCGTGACTAACCGGCAGCGAGGCGACATTCAGCAGTTCCGCCGCGGCCCGCGTCACCTGTTCGGACAGTTTCAGTTGCTGTCCTGCGGGAACATGCAGGCTCCTCGAGCGAAGCTCCTTCGCTGAATCCGCTGACAACACCCGCAAAGTAATCGCGATGCCATCGGAGACGATCGACCCCGACGTTGCCAGGATCAGGTTCGCGCCCAAAGATTCGCAAACGTCGTTCACCTGCGCCGGCGTCTTCATCTCGGTCACGAAGTTCTGGCACGCCACATAGAAGTTGTGGTCGAATGCTTCGGCGCGCGAGAGTGCGTTGACCATGGAGTCGATGAGGCCCAGCAGGATCGGAGTCACCTTTGCGTCTGAGGGCGGCGGCCAGTTCAGCAGGGCAACAAAACGCTTCGCCGGCAGCGGGTGCATCAGGTCGTACAACTCAGGCCACTTCCACAGCGTTCCGGCCCCTAAACAGCCGAGCGCGGCGACGCTGCCCACGGCAAAGCTTCGCCGCGTCGGAAGGCGCCGCCGGTTGCGATCTGCAAGCGAATTCTTATGAACCGCTTTTTCGAACGCCAAGCATCGCCGCTCAGGATCTTCAGAAAGGAAGTCGGTGATCGCAGCGACCAGCCCAGCAGGGGCCTTCGACCGGTAAAGCTCGGGCGAGGCGACCGCCGCACCTCCGCTCTTCGAGAGCGACGGAACAGAGCCGGTGAGGACCTGGTGCAGCACCACGCCAAGGGCGTAAAGATCGGACGCAGCGGAAGGGGTCGCGCCGCGGAGCAACTCCGGTGCCAGATACCCTGGGGTGCCCGCGACCATGCCGATCCTGGACACGGTCTGGCCGCTCTCGCTCAACCGGGCGAGCCCGAAGTCCATTATCGTTACGCAAAGTCCCCGATCAGACGGCTCCAGCATCACGTTGTTGGGCTTGATGTCGCGATGCACGATCCCGGCACTGTGGATCACCGCGATTCCCTCGAGCAACTGCGTGCAGATCAGCAACGCCTCCTCGAGCGCAATCTGTTCGCTGCGTTTCAGCCTGGCATGGAGTGATTCCCCCGCCAGCAGCTTCATCGTAAAGAACAGAAACGGGGGTGCGGGTTGTTCACAGCGAGAGATGTCATAGATCGGGCAGAGGTTCCTGTGACTCACTCGGCGCGCAAGCATGACCTCCTGCTCAAAACGCCTGGAGGCATAAGGGTCGGCGGCGATGTCGGGGCGGATGATCTTGAGTGCGAGGCGGGTACCGTGAAGAAGCCGATCCTGCACCTCGTACACCTCACCCATGCCGCCGCGCGAGATGAAGCGCACGACCTGGAAACGCCCGGCGATCACTTCGTCGTCTGCAAAGCGGGGAGGGCTTTCCTCCGGCCGGGCTGCAGCGGGCTCGAAGGTTCCACTCTGGCTGGTCGCACCGGCAACAAGGGGCGTTCTCAAAAAACTATCAGGAAGCTCTTCTGCCTCCAGTAACTGGGCCACGAGCAGACGAAGAGCCGGGTCACCCGAGCAGGCCCGGTCGAGGAAGGCGTCTCGCTCTTCGCGCGGCAGCGCCGCAGCCGCTGCGCACAAGTGCTCCGGGGATTGGTGTTCGTTGGTCATGACCGCCGTTCCATGGGGCCGAATACTACGCTGGCGTGGTCGGAAGAAGATCGCCAGTGAAATTAAAGACAGGTACAAGATAAGTACGGAGCGATACAAGAAAGGAAGTGTTAGTTATTCCAGGGCCTCGTCCGGTATAGTTACCCCGAAACGGAACTCGATCGACAATCGAGTCTGACGGCGTGAGTATATCTCACATTCCTCGCTTTCTCTCGTGAAAATAATCGGTCGCTCAGACAATCCATCGCCTACTATCTAAAGCGCAGCTTTCAGGAAAAGAGTGCCATGAAAATTTCCGATCCGCCCGTTCCTGACAAGACGACCGAATCCGCTGTAGGAGAGGTCACCCAGTTACTCCAAGCCATGCAGCATGGAGATGAACAGGCCGCAGAGCGGCTGTTGCCGCTGGTGTATAAGGAGCTTCATCGCCTCGCAAGCTCCTATATGCGCCGTGAGCGGCCGGAACATACCCTGCAGCCGACGGCGCTGATTCACGAAGCCTACCTTCGACTGGCCCACGAGGACGTCGATTGGAAGAACCGCGAACACTTTATCGGTGTAGCGGCGCACGTAATGCGACGGGTACTGGTGGATTACGCGAAGGCCCGCAATGCGGACAAGCGAGGCGGCGGTGTGCAGCGGGTGGAACTTGTAGATGGTCTGGCGATTTCGATCGAGCGCATCGACGAGGTCTTGATTCTGGACGAGGCGCTGGAGCGGCTTGCCCTTGAAAACGCTCGCCAGGCACAGGTGGTGGAATTGCGCTACTTCGGAGGTTTATCGATCGAGCAGATCGGCGATGTTCTTCATATTGCTCCGCGGTCCGTGAAGCGAGACTGGTCCCTGGCGCGGCTGTGGCTCTTCAACGAACTGAGACCGATGGCCAAGCCCGGCAGCAGGCGGGAGGCAGACTAGGCAAGTGGCACGATCGACCTACTAATTGCGCTTTAGCAGACAAAGGTGATCGTTCGAGATCCCCTGAGTCCTGCCCTGGAGCGCGCCATGTTCGATCTCTTTGTCGCCGTCTTTGTCGTCTTCATCGGGGTTCAGTGCTACAAGCCGCAGGGCGTCTTTACTCCTAAGCTTGAGCAGGGTACCTGCGCCACGACGGAACCCGGTCTTCTAGAGGTGCCGCTTGGCGCAACCGCTTCTGCAAAGGTCCGCGCGGGTGCAGAGTTCCTGCTCAAAGCAGCGGCGCGGCTGCTTTCGTTCGCCGTGATGTTCTCCGGGCGACCATCCCTGTCCGAGATGCTCCTGTCTCTGTTCTTCTGGGCCATCTGCCGGGCAACTCACTCCGCGCGCGGCTCCCACGTCTCGTAGTCGAGTTATCAGATACGGTCGAGTCCTGACGAACTTACTTCGGAACTTCGGGACTTCGGGAAACGAGGCGATTGCTTCGGCCTGCTTCGTCTCCTGTTCGACGATCTAACTCGATCGACTGCAAGGGTGCAGAAATGTCCGGACCTTAGGAAGCCTTCGCCTTGTGTAGGTGCCTTGCAGGCTAAAGACGACACACTGCTGCGCACAAGGTGCCGTCGCTCCCCAACAAACGCCGCCTTTAGCCAAACCTGCAGCGCGTTCAGCTACAGCCGCGAACGCCCTCTTCCGAAGAAGAGGTAAATAATAATCAGGCCAATAATGATGTCCAGAGTTCCACCGCCGTAGTAGCCGATGCCGGGACCCATGGCATAGCCGCCGCCCCCAACTACGAGCAGCAGGATAACGAGAATGAGTATAAGAGGCATGTGCGGGAGTTTAGCACGGGAGGTATGACCCCAGACTGTAGCTGGAAGAACAGCTCCTGTCCAAGAAAAAAGCTTTACGGGCCGCCCTGCGTCGTGAATCATCTCCTGTGTGACGCAGGAGGTGCCTGACTTGGCCCACTTCGGTTTTCTTACGCTGTACGTGATGGGGCACCTCTTCCCCATGACCACCTTTGCGCTCGAGCTGCAAAGAAGAGGACATAAGGTCACCTTCTTCTGCATCGCCGATAGTTGCGACTTCCTCCAGCAGGCTGGCTTGGCCGCGGTGACGATCGCCGAGGAACAATTCCCGCGCGGCTATGCCAAGCGGGTGTCGGATGCTTTGAGTGAACTAAGCGGAAGCAAAGGCGTTCGGTACACCATCGAGACTCTTTGTCGCGACGCATCCGGCCAGTTCGCTGCGCTTCCTGCGGCGATCCAGGCGGCGAAGGTTGACGCTCTCATCCTCGACCAGTTCGCCATGGCTGGAGCTACGGTTGGCGACCACCTCCGTCTTCCGTACGTGCATGTCGCAGCTGCGTTGATGGTGAATATCGAGGACGGCGTGCCTCCCATCAATGTAGGCTTTGGCGCGGCGCAGAATCTATTCGAACTGCTCCGAAATCGGCTTGCCATGATGCTGGTCAAGCGCGTTTTTCCTCCGCTTATAACGACCATCAACGAACAGCGGCGGCAGTGGGGACTGTCCGCTTACACTGAGTTCTTCAATGAACGGTTCCTGGGCGGCCCACAGATATGCCAGGAGCCGGCTGGTTTCGAGTTCCCACGACGGACACTGCCTGCGAACTTCTACTTCGTCGGCCCGCTGCACAGACGGGAAAGCCGCAGCGCAGTTGACTTCCCATGGAACCGCCTGGATGGCCGGCCCCTGATCTATGCCTCGATGGGAACGCTGCAGAATGGGCTGGACTGGGTGTTCAGGGCCTTCGCCCACGCGTGCGCCGGTCTGGATGCGCAACTGGTCTTGTCGCTCGGCGGCAACCTCGATCCAGTGAAATTCGCCGGCCTTCCAGGCGATCCAATCGTCGTCCGCTTCGCTCCGCAGCTTGAAGTGCTGGAGCGGGCCGCCCTCTGCATCACGCATGGAGGGCTGAACACAGCGCTCGAAGCACTGGCGCACGGTGTTCCGATGGTAGCGGTTCCTATCACGAACGATCAGCCGGGAGTCGCCGCCCGCATTGTGGGCACAGGGACTGGCCTGACTGTTAGCCTCAAGAAGTTGAATGCCAAGTCGCTGCGACGTGCGGTTACCGAGGTGATGGGCTCGCCATCGTACCGCATCGCCGCGAAGCGCCTGCAGGGGGAGATCGCCGGCAGCAACTCACTTCAAAAAGCGTGCGAGATCGCCGAGGCCGTTCTGAAGTAAGCCGGACTGTGAAAGGAGACCAGCCTTTCTGAAGTAAGTCGGGCCTGCTTTAGGTGAGAAGCCGGATTGCAATCGAATATTCTTGGGTCGATCAACGCTCGCGAGCGTCTGTAGTGGTGCAATGCATGGTGCAATGCTTTGCAACAACTGTCTGAGGAGAGATTATGAACGTCGTACTGTACGGAGCAACCGGTAACAGCGGCAGCCGCATTCTTCAGGAACTCCTTTCACGCGGCCACAAAGTGACGGCCGCCCTTCGCGACATCACAAAAGTGCCGCCCGGCGTAACGGCGAGGCAGGACGATCTCAGCGATGTCGAGACGATCGCCTCGACAATCCAGGGCGCGGATGCTGTGATCAGTGCCTATGCGCCGCCCCAGGACAACACCGACGCGCTGGTCGGCGTAACGGAGCGGCAGATTGCGGCGTTCAACAAGGCGGGAAACACGCGCCTTATCGTCGTCGGCGGAGCGGGCTCTCTCGAAGTAGCTCCCGGGGTAACGCTGCTTGCCTCCGGGCACCTTCCTGAAGCGTGGCGCGCCATCGCGGCCTCCCACGATAAAGCCCTCCACTTGCTCCGTGCCTCCAGCATCAACTGGACGTACTTCAGCCCTGCTGCCTTCTTTGAAGCGGGTGAGCGCACTGGCAACTTCCGCCTGGGCACGGATCAACTCATCTCCGACAGCAAAGGCGAGAGCCGTATCTCGTTTGAGGACTACGCCATCGCGCTCGTGGATGAGTTGGAAAAGCCTGCTCACGAGCGGGGGCGGTTCACCATAGGCTATTGACGGCCTGAGTGACTTAAGGCCTCTGAGCAGGTATTTTCAGAAGTGTCCGCTGCTCACCGCACCATGGTCTGAGCGCACACGACTTAGCTGCGTAGATACCGATCACTCAGGGACCCCTCGCCTCCATGAAGAAACTGTCGCTCTCCGCCACCGCCCTTGCCGCCGCTCTGGCGGTTTCGCCGCTCTCTGCCCAGCATGTGCTGCATAACGGAAAGATGGGCACCGAGGCCGTGTCGCACCCGTGGGACAATCGAAGCCTCTCTCCTGACGAGCGCGCCGACATGGTGCTAAAGGAGATGACGCTCGACGAGAAGATCACTCTTCTCCACGGCAACGGCATGCCTGGCTGGGGAACACCCGAGCCGAACGCCTACCTGGGCAATGGAGGCGCCGGCTTCGTGCTGGGTGTGCCTCGTCTCGGCATTCCCATGATCCAGATGAGCGATGCGGCGTACGGCGTTCGTTCGAGCGGCGAAAACGGCCGCTACTCCACGGCGCTGCCTTCAAACCTAGCTTCTGCGGCGAGTTGGGACCCGCAGGCGGCCTGCGACTACGGCGCGCTGATCGGCCGCGAACTGCGCAACCAGGGATATAACATGACCCTCGGCGGCGGCGTGAATCTTACCCGCGAGCCGCGCAATGGGCGCACCTTTGAATACATGGGCGAAGACCCTGTCCTCGCCGGCACGCTGGTGGGCAACCGCATTCGCTGCGAACAGGCCCAGCACGTCGTCGGCGACATCAAGCACTACGCCGTCAACGACCAGGAGAGCGGCCGCAACGAGGTCAACTCCATCCTCAGCAAGCGCGCCATGCGCGAGGGCGACCTGCTCGCGTTCGAGATTGGCCTTAAGGTCGGCGACCCAGCGGCGGTGATGTGCTCCTACAACGCCGTAAATGGCGACTTCGCCTGTGAAAACAATTATCTGCTGACCGAAGTGCTGCGCAAGGATTTCCACTTCAAGGGCTTCGTCCTCTCCGACTGGGGCGGGACGCATAGCACGGTCAAGGCCTCCGCCGCGGGACTCGACAACGAAGAGCCGCTGCACGACTTCTACGGCGCGAAGCTGAAGGAAGCGGTCGAGAGCGGCAAAGTGCCCATGCCTGAACTCGACGCCCATGCCCACCGCATGCTGCGCGGCGAGTTCGCCAGCGGCATCGTCGACTATCCCGTGCAGAAGAGTGTTCCCGACATTGAAGGCGGCTTCGCCACGGCGCGCCGCATCGCCGAGCAAAGCACCGTGCTGCTCCAGAACAAAAACGAGCTCCTGCCTCTTGACCCAGCCAAGGTGCACTCCATCGCTATCATCGGCAAGAACGCCGACATGGGCATGATCTCCGGCGGTGGCTCGGCCCAGGTTGATCCCCCCGGTCGTCCGCCGGCCCACTGGCAGGAGCATGTCTGGTTCCCCACATCGCCGCTGAAAGCCATCGCAGCGAAAAACCCGGCAATTAGCGTGAAATTCGCGTCAGGAGATGATGTCGCCGCCGCCGCGGCGCTCGCAAAGCAGTCCGACGTCGCTATCGTCTTCGCCTACCAGTGGGAGAGCGAAGGCATGGACCTTCCCAACCTGTCCCTCCCAGACGCTCAGGACCGGCTGATCGATGACGTTGCCGCTGCGAACCCGAAGACCATCGTCGTGCTCGAGACCGGAACCGCCGTTACGATGCCCTGGGCAAAAGACGTAAGCAGCATCCTCGAAGCCTGGTACGCCGGCAGCAAAGGCGCCGACGCCGTCGCCAACATCCTATTCGGCGACGTGAACCCCAGTGCCAAGCTGCCCATGACCTTTCCGCTTACTGAAGCCGACCTGCCTCACCCGCAACTGGTTGTTCCTCCGCCCGGCGCGCAGGGCAGAGAGGCCGTGATGAAGTCCGGCGAAGCCAAGCCTACGTTCGAGGTGAAGTACGACGAGGGCCTGAAGATCGGCTACAAGTGGTACGACGCGGAGAAGAAGAAGGTACTCTTCCCCTTCGGTTATGGCCTGTCCTACACCAACTATAGCTACTCCGATCTCGAAGTCACGAGTGGGCCAACACCTTCCGTCAGCTTCTTCGTCCGCAACGTCGGTGGCCGTGACGGCGTAGAGATCGCCCAGGTTTATGCCTCGCTCCCCGATGGCTCCGGCGAGCCGCCAAAGCGTCTCGTTGGCTGGGTGAGGGTGCCGCTGAAGGCAGGCGAGAGCAGCCGCGCCAGCGTGGCCATCGATCCCAAGTACCTGTCGATTTACGACGATGCCACCGCCGCCTGGAAGCTGCTGCCGGGAAGCTACATCATCCGCGTGGGAGGGTCGTCGGCTTCGCTCGATCTTACGAAGTCGCTGACCATCGCGAAGCCGGTCGACACACCCAAGCCGCCGGTCGTGAATAAACCTCAAGAACCTTGATCCGCTGTTGATAGCAGCCGCTCGCAGGTGATACTTTTAGCAGCGCGTTGAGATGCGCCAGAGACGGGCCGGAACCGGTTGGTCAGCCCGCCGCACGAGAGCAAGTGTAGCTCCTTACCTAAGCAGTACGAAGAACCTGAGCAGTACGAAAAGAGAACAGATCACGATGACCGACCTGAAGACTTTGGAAGTATGGTTCGTCACCGGGAGCCAGGAACTTTACGGCCCGGAGACGCTTGCGACCGTTGCGGAACACTCCCAGATCATCGCCGGTTCGCTCGCAAAAAGTGCGGGCGTACCAGTAAACGTTATCTTTAGACCCGTCCTCAAAAGCGCCGACCAGGTCCGCACGCTCTGCCGCGAAGCAAACTCCACCGAGCACTGCATAGGGCTGGTCCTCTGGATGCACACCTTCTCGCCCGCCAAGATGTGGATCGCCGGCCTCAGCTTGCTTACCAAGCCCTTCGTGCATCTTCATACTCAATTCAACCAGCGACTGCCCTGGTCGAGCATCGACATGGACTTCATGAACCTGAACCAGGCCGCCCACGGCGACCGCGAGTTCGGCTTCATCACCGCCCGCCTACGCCTCGCGCGCAAGGTGGTGGTCGGTTTCTGGCAGGACCCCATAGTCATCGGCGAACTCTCTGCCTGGATGCGTGCCGCGGTCGGCTGGTATGAGTCGCAGCATCTGAAGGTGGCCCGCTTCAGCGACAACATGCGCAACGTCGCCGTCACCGACGGCGACAAGGTCGCCGCCCAGGCGCGTCTCGGGTACGAAGTGCACGCATACGGAATTGGCGATCTGGTCGCCGTGATGAACGAGATCGGCGACGCCGAAGTCGCCAAGCTTGTCGCCGAATACCGCGAAGCCTACACGATCACCGCCGCGCACGACAAGCCCGAGTCACTCGCCGTCGCCGCAAAGATCGAACTTGCCATCCGCGCGTTCCTCGAACAGGGCGGATTCGGCGCCTTCACCGACAACTTCGAAGACCTCCACGGGATGCGCCAGTTGCCCGGCATCGCCACCCAGCGCCTGATGGCCGACGGCTATGGCTTCGGCGGCGAAGGCGACTGGAAGACCGCGGCCCTCGTCCGCACCATGAAGGTGATGGCGCGGGGACTGCCCGGCGGCACGTCGTTCATGGAGGACTATACCTACGACTTCGGCGACTCGCCAGCGATCCTAGGCGCGCACATGCTCGAGATCTGCCCCTCCATCTCCAGCGAAAAGCCTTCGCTTGAAGTGCATCCGCTCGGCATCGGCGGCAAGGAAGATCCGGCCAGGCTGGTGTTCACCGCCGACAGCGGCCCCGCCATCGTCGCTTCGCTGGTAGACATCGGCAACCGCTTCCGCCTTATTGTCAACGAAATCGAAGTAATTCAGCCCGAAGAGGCGCTGCCGAA
Source organism: uncultured Granulicella sp. (assembly GCA_964658395.1). Taxonomy (GTDB): domain Bacteria; phylum Acidobacteriota; class Terriglobia; order Terriglobales; family Acidobacteriaceae; genus Edaphobacter. Next base: position 99,901 of record CAZZYQ010000004.1, read on the forward strand.
ACTGCCCGTGGCCCGTGCTCTCTGGCTGCCTAAGCCAAGCCTTAAGGTCGCAGCCGCCGCCTGGATCTACGCGGGCGGAGCGCACCACACCAGCTACAGCCGCGCCCTTACCTTCGAGCATCTGGAAGATTTCGCAGAGATCGCCGGGATCGAACTCATCCGCATCGGCAAGGACACCACCATCGAAGCCTTTCGTAAGGAACTCCGCTGGAACGACGCCGCTTACTTCCTGCAAAGCGGCGCCGGGCATTAGAGCAGCGGAATCGCCCTGGACGCGGCCGCTTCTTAGGATAGTGCAGCTGTGGCCGCGAGAAGGCACTCTGTGTCGAGGCCCCTTGCGAATGCTACCGTCATCAGCCGCTCAAACGGGTAAGCTGTGTGGCAGGAACTATGGACCTGAATCTTCATAGAAAGATCATCCTTATAACAGGCGGAGGCTCCGGGATCGGGGCCGCTGTGGCTTCCGCATGCGCCGCCGAGGGTGCCATCCCTGTCATCGTCAATCCGGAGAGCGCCTCCTGCAAGTCCACTCTCGACAGTCTTCGTCGCGGCGATCAGCCCTTCGGCTTTCTCCCGATGTGGCTAAAGACACCCGAAGACTGCGCCTTAGCTGTTGCCGAGACGATCCGTCAGTTTGGCCGCATCGACGGCCTCGTCAACAACATTGGGATGAACGACAAGGTCGGCCTGGAGACTGGCACGCCGCAATTGTTTCTCAAGTCGGTCGAGGACAATCTTTGGCATCACTACTCAATGGCCCACTTCTGCCTGCCTCACCTGAAACAGACGCGCGGCACGATCGTCAACGTCGCTTCCAAAGTCGCATATACAGGCCAGGGCGGCACCTCAGGATACGCCGCAGCCAAAGGGGCGCAACTCGCCCTCACCCGCGAATGGGCCGTTGAGCTCTTTCGATACGGCATCCGTGTCAACGCAGTGGTCCCTTCCGAGGTCGACACGCCTGCTTATCAGGAGTGGCTCGCCACGTTCGAAGATCCCACGGCAAAGCTCGAGACCATCGTCAAGAACATCCCGCTCGAAGAGCGCATGACCACACCCGCGGAGATCGCCGCAACCGTAGTCTTCCTTTTGTCCCCTGTTTCGAGCCACACCACCGGGCAGCATGTGTTTGTCGACGGCGGCTATGTCCATCTCGATAGGGCCGCCACGGCAGAGTAGTCGATAGGAACGGATGCCTACTCTTCCGTTACCTCCACGAAATACAGGTCAGTTGCCACGCGAAATTCGCCTCTGCTCAACGGCGTCTTCATCGTCTGCCACTTCTCCGTTGGATGAATCGTCTCCCACTCCTTGCCGTCCCCAACCTTTACCGGCATGAAGAACCCGTTCACATCTACCTTCCAGCGGTAGCTTACAGACCCCGGCTGGAACTTCAACTCCAGGAGCGGGACCGCTACGTGTCGCAGATACTGATCGAAGATAGGAGTGAGGTCGATACCGGTTTGCTTGTTGAAGTAGGTGATCACGTCCTCGGTAAGAATCTCTTGGTACTTGAAGTGCTGATAGAAGCCACGGATCAGGCTGAACCATCTCTCATCATTGCCGATCACGCTCCGTAGGGTGTTCAGCATAAGAGCGCCCTTGAAATACTGATCGGACGTAGGCTGCTGGTTCGTCCCATGAATTGTCTGGCCGGATACATCGGACAGGAGGATCGCACGATCGTTCTTGAGATGGCTTTTCAGGCCATTCAGGTACGTGATCGCATCGGCCTTTCCATAGAAACACTCGACATAAAGACCTTCCATGTAAGTAGTCCAGCCTTCGTGGATCCACATGTCGGACATGTCCGCCGCGGTCACCGAATTGCCGAACCACTCGTGGCCGCTTTCGTGAATGATGATGAAGTCGAACCTCTTGCTTATGCCCACTCCAGCCCAGTCACGGCCAAGATAGCCGTTTTCGAAGTGGTTGCCGTATGCGACAGCGCTCTGATGCTCCATGCCGAGATACGGCACCTCCACTAACTTGTAGCCATCCCTGAAGAATGGATACTCCCCAAAGAAGTGCTCGTATGCCTGCAACATTGGATTTACCTGGGCAAACTGGCTCCTTGCCTTAGCGAGATTTTCGGGGAGCACATAGTAGTCCAGCGTCAGTTTGCCCAACTTGTCGCCGAAATGCGTATAGTCTGCGATATTCAGAGCCACGTCGTAGTTGTTGATCGGATAGTGGACGTCCCAGTTCCACCGCGTATACCCGTCGCCGAGGTCCTTCTTGCCCGCAAACCTGCCGTTCGAAACATCCATCAGTCCATTGGGAACGGCCACACGAAGCCGCATCGACTCCACTTCGTCGCGCCACTGGTCTTTGTTCGGCCACCAGATACTCGCGCCATCATCTTCGCAGGACGTTGTGATCCAGTCGCGCCCGGCAGGGTCTTTCTTGAACGTCAAGCCGCCAAACCTGCCGATCTCGATGGGGTATCCCGAGTAGTAGAAATTGACGGTGTAAGTCTTGCCTTTCTTCAGCATTTTAGGAAAATTAACGAAGACGGCACCCGAGTCGCGCTCGTACTGCAGCGTCCTCTTTCCCAGCAGTATCTTCTCGACTGTGAGCGTCTCACTCAGGTCCAACTGGATGCGATGACCGTCGGCAAGCATCCGGAACCGGATAGCATTGCTCCCCTGGATAAACTTTCTCGCCGGATCGACGCGCACATCCAACCGGTAGCTCAGAAGGTCGTTGTTTGCCCTGAACTCGCCATAGCTCCCGCGCAACAAGTCGGCACGGGTAGGCTTTGTCTCTGCAGTCTCAGGCGTTGTAGTTTGCGGGGCTCGCGTCGCATTCTGCGCCCGTATAGGCAGGGCGAACACAACAAGCCCGGTCGCAAAGAATAGAGGAAGGGCGTGCCAGAGCTTCATTTCTTCAGCGTACCGCCTTCCGGTAAGCGCATGGTTCTTGGTCTTCCTTTTACTCGGCTGATAGACTGGAGATTCGCGTTGATTGCGCGCGCGAACAGCTTCTCGAAACCGTACAGCGCGCCCCGCTTCTACCGTCGGCCGCTGTGAACTCCAAAGAATTGCAAAGGAAGACAGATCAACGTGGATCAGCAGACCAAAGCAGCCCTGAGACAAGACCACTTCGTCGAGACCACCGCACACGGCCTATCCTGGGCCAGTGAAAACCGCCGCGCGGTGATCACCACCGTCACCTTGCTCCTGGTGGTCATCCTTGTCGTCGTTGGTAGCATCTTCGCATGGAACCGCCGCTCCGAACAGGCGGCGACGGCATTCGGCGCTGCCATGCAGGCCTACCAGACACCGCTCGCACAGCCGGGTCAAGCAGTGCCGCCCGGAGTAAAGACGTTCCCTTCTGTTGTCGACCGCGCTAAAGCCGCAAACGCGCAGTTTGTCGCCGTCGCCGATCAGTACGGAATGACGGCAAGCGGCAAGCTCTCGCGATATTTTGCCGGCCTGACCTATATCGAGGCCGGGCAGAACGCCTCCGCCGAGAGCACCCTGAAGAAAGTGGCGGACGGCTGGGACAAGGACCTTTCAGCCCTGGCAAAGCTCTCGCTTGCCCAACTCTACCGCCAGACCGGTCGCGACCCGCAGGCCATCGATCTCTACAACCAACTGACCGCCCGGCCGACCACAACCGTACCGGCTGGTTTGGCCCAGCTTCAACTCGCCGAGCTGTATGAATCGGAGGGCAAGCCGGCTGAGGCAAAGAAGATCTACGCACAGTTGAAGGACAAAGACGCGAAAGGTGCGGTCGGTAAGCTGGCCGAGCAGAAGCTGAACCCGGCAGCAGCCGGGCCGGGCGCAGCCGCTGCAGCCCAAGACCAGTAGCTCAAAGAGCTTAGAGCCGGCCGACTGCTACTTCGTGATCACCACGTAGCGATCAGTCTTCTCCCAGCGCACATGAAGCTCCGTTGATGTCGGTGTCGTGTTCTCGAACGAAATCGACATCACCTCCTGCGGAGTGGCAACCGGCTTGGACAGCATGGGCACGCGGCCCAGGTCCTTCGCCTCGCTGTACTCCGTGCCCCACTGGCCAGTCTGATTATTGACGATGAGCAGCCATTTGCTCTCTCCCGGGAGCGTGTAAATTGTGTGCGTTCCGGCTGGCACAGCAAGCGTGCCGAACTTCAGGTCCGCAGACGTTGTGATCGTAGTCGCAGGATTAGCGCCCGTACGCCAGACCTGTCCAAAGGGCACCAGCTTGCCCATGATCTTGCGCCCGCGCATCGAAGGTGCGTTGTAGGTGATGGCAATCGTATCGGAGCCCAGGGTGGCGTTCGCGGTCGCGGCAGGACTTGGAAGCGGCTTGCCCGCGTCCGGCTTCATACTGTCCATCTGGGCAGTTGCCGCCAGGGTAGAGGTTGCGAAGAGCAGGGTGCAGGCGAGGGAACGTAGAAACATAACGGCTTTGACTCTCTTTCTTCCAGCGTCTCCGATGGTCAAGGTCGCGGGCCGCTGCTGTCAACCCGGCTTGCAGTACGGAGCGAAGACCATGCTAGGCTTAACCAAGGGCACCCGTAGCTCAGCTGGATAGAGCGGCAGCCTCCGAAGCTGTAGGTCAGAAGTTCGAATCTTCTCGGGTGCACCACCTCTTCGCGATCCTTCGAGCACTTTGTTCTTGCCCTTAGAGGCATGAACCACCCCTCCTGTGAAGCCGCCGAATCGCTTCCTGGCTGCGGTGACTTCGCGCAGAACCCGCGGCGGTCTTCCGCGATTGGAAGACTGCAATCGAGTCGTCTCTGCTTCATTACCGTTTCTTTACGACGATCCCAATATATTCATGACCGGAGCAGTGGCCCGACGTTAGTGTCCACGCTTCCAGATCGAGAGTAAAAGGTGATCGCATTCGTGCAGTACTTAAGGAGATTTTTAGGCAGGGGCGCAGTTGTTACCGCCGTATCATTGCTCTTCGCGACAGCCGTCGCCGCACAATCCCCCGGGACCAGCGACGCACCGACCGGAACCGATGCCGCAACCCTCCGGCAGCAGACGATCGACCGCCTGCAAAGGCAATTGGATGAAATACAGCAGGAGTTGAGCACGCTGAAGCAGGTGACTCCTTCCCCGTCTCCGAGCCAGCTCGCTCCCGCCCCTGCTCAACCTTCGGTCGCAGCCGCTCCAGTGACGTCCTCGCCCGTTGCCAGTTCAGACAGCGAGACCGCGTCGATGGCCGCACCCGCCCCAACATTGACCGGCCCCCACTCCGACCCATTCGCCTTCGCTGATTTCACCTGGCTGAACGGCAATGCGCGCACCAAAGACACCCCGTATGCGACCAAGTTCTTCTCGCCAGAGATTCGCGCAGACGTGAACTATACCTACGACTTCCGCCATCCGAAAGACGATACGATTGGCGGCTCGAGCGAGATCTTCCGCTCAAGCGAGGTGCAGCTCACTCAGCTTGGCGTTGGGGGCGACTTCCACTACGACAACGTCCGGGCGCGCGTGATGACCCAGTTCGGCCTTTACTCCGAGACCACTCCGCGCAACGACGCCAGCCCAGCGCGCGGGCAGTGGAACCTGGCTGACGCGTACCGCTATCTCTCCGAGGCCTACGGCGGCTACCACCTGAACGTGCAGCACGGCGTCAATATCGACGCCGGCATCTTCATGTCCTACGTTGGCTTGTTCTCCTACTACCAGTTCGACAACTGGGCCTATCAGCCATCGTATGTCTCCTCGAACACGCCGTGGTTCTTCAACGGCGTGCGGGTTCAGTGGTACCCCACCGCCAAACTCAAGATCGAGCCATGGTTTGTGAATGGTTGGCAGTCCTACGGGCGCTTCAACAATCGGCCGGGCATCGGCGGCCAGGTTCTGTACCGGCCAAACGGAAAGCTCTCGATCCTTGGTAATCAGTACGCCGTAGGACGCGACGCTCTGGGTGTGACGGGCAGAACACGTTTCCACACCGACGACAGCATCGAGTACAAGTATTACGACCGCCCCGCCGCAATCGTGAGCAAGGCCGCCAGCACTGTAACCGTCGACCTTGGCTGCGAGAGCGGCGGAGGCGTAAGCTGCTTCGGCAACTCGAAGCAGGGGCCGAAGCAGAGCTTTCTCGGCTTCATGGTGTACAACCGCCTCTGGTTCAACCGGGACAAGTACGCTCTGACGCTTGGCGGTGGTGCCATCAACAACCCGGGCCGCTACCTGGTCCTGCTGCCGCCCATCAACGGCGCGACCGCCGCCTCCGGCACACCCTATTTCACCGAGAATCCCGGCGACCCCTACAAGGCTTGGGACGCCTCTGTAACGACTGACTATATGCCAAGCCAGTACTTCACCTATCGGCTGGAATACAACCACCGTGCGGCGAATGTGCCGTACTTTACCGGCCCCGGTGGTTTGACGCCTCCCGGCGGGAACACCTTTGGCGCACCAGGCGCATTGGTCGACGGTTGGGCTCCGGACCTGCGAAAGAGTGAAAACCGCATTACCGGTGCATTTCTGGTGAAGTTCTAAGCGGGAGCGCGAGCAGAAAAAGACGGCGATCGAGGAAGACTCGATCGCCGTTTTATACTTAGGATCACCGCTGGCTCAGCTGCCTGGTCTCGCTTTGAGTAATCTCCCGACAAAATACCAGCGAAAAGCATTGCCCCCGGCCACTGCGGCGAGCGCCGTCGACCGCGTCGTCGCCGTCGACTGGTCGGGTCGCGTTGACGTTGCAGGCCAGCGCCGACATATCTGGGCCGGCGTTTGGACCGCGGGCGCAGCGGGCAAGCCTGCAACGATCACGCTCGAAGCAGGCCGCACCCGGCAGGAGCTGATCGACTGGCTTATTGAACTGGCGCGCGAGACACCACGCATGGTGGCCGGCATCGACTGCTGCTTCAGCTATCCCGCATGGTTCCTGCAGGAACACCGCTGCAGGACCGTCTTCGACTTCTGGCAGCAGGTCGCCGCGGGCAGAGGAGAAGACTGGCTGCATCGCGACTGCGCTGACGACCGCTTCTGGGGTAAGGGTGGTTCGAAACGCGCGGGCAAACGGCCTGCCGAGTTCTGCGGCGACGGCTTGCGCCGCATGATGCGCCTTACCGACTGGGACAACAAGATCGCGCCGCGAATCGCGATCAAAGCGGCACAGGAGGCAACCGGTCTTGATGCGGAACGCGCGGCAAAGATGTTTGGCATCACGCCGAAGTCTCCCTTCCAGATCGGCGGCTCAGGCAGCGTCGGGACCGGGTCCCTGCGGGCGATGCCGTTTCTGCTGCAACTGCGCCAAGCCGGGTTTCGGACGTGGCCGTTCGAGGCGCCGCAGCTTGTCGCAGCCGAACCGAAACCACTTCTGGTCGAGATCTATACACGCCTGCTGACCGGGCCGGTCGCGAAGAGCAATGCTGCGGCTCGCACGACCTACCTGCTCGCGCGCCGCAAGAGTGACCCCGCCTATGCGGCGGTGCCGCGCGCCGTTGTCGCCAAAGCTCAGGCGAGCGAAGACGCCTTTGATGCGCTGGTGTGCACGATCGAGATGGCGCGGTGGCAGGGGGAATTTGGGGGTATGAAGGCGACTGAGGATAAGATCCTGCGGCTGGAGGGGATTACGTGGCGACCGGGAGTGCAGGACTAGCCGATCAGGCGATCCAGATCGAAGTCAGGTGCGAAGGGATTGTGCAGGGTAATGCCGCCGAAGTCGCGCTCGAACTGCCCATCCTCTGTCAGGAAGATGGCGCAGCCTGCACGACGAGCTGTCATCCAAAGCAACGCGTCGTAGAACTGCACTTTATTGTCGCGGTGAATCTCCATCGCGGCGGATAAATCGTCGGGATGGGCCACCACTATCTGAAATGAACGCAAGAGCTGTGCCACAACACGCTCGGCTTCACGGGGAGACAACAGGTGCTTCTTGGTTGTTGCGCTATAGAACTCGTTGAGGCTTTGAAGCGGCAGAATACAGTTGGACGCGTCCATTCTGGCAATCAATGAACGGGCTATTTTCTTCTTCGCGGCATCGGATAGGTCCAATGCGTAGATTAAGATATTGGTATCGACTGTGAAGGTTTCAGTCACGCTCGTAGAGTTCGTCGCGATTCTCTATCTTGAACCCCCCAAGATCGTACCCCTTGTCCAAAATTGCTAGCAATTCTGCGGCAGCGGCGCGGCGCTCTTCTTCCGTCTTCCAGAGCTGCCGCGTCTGGTCTACCTCCGGCGTGGGGGAGATCTCGGCGACGGCCTTGCTGCCGCGCATCAGAACCAACTTGTGTCCTGCTTCCACCTCGGCGATGCAGGCTTCGGTGTCCTCGGCTAACTCCTGGATGGATACGCTGCGCATGGCGATGGCCTCTGAGCCGATTCTACGCCGGTGCGTCGATCCACTCGCTGATAAACTTCAACTCTATGCAATACAAGTCCGGCAACCAGATTCGTGAGGATTTTCTGCGGTTTTTTGAGTCGAAGGAGCATCGGCGCGTGCACTCATCCTCGCTGGTGCCACAGAACGACCCGACGCTGCTCTTCACCAACGCGGGGATGAACCAGTTCAAGGACGTCTTCCGCGGCGAGGAGAAGCGCGAGTATGTGCGCGCGGTGAGCTCACAGAAGTGCGTCCGCGCGGGCGGCAAGCATAACGATCTCGAAAACGTCGGCTTCACCCGTCGCCACCACACCTTCTTCGAGATGCTCGGGAACTTCAGCTTCGGCGACTACTTCAAGCGCGAGGCGATTGCGTATGCGTGGGAGCTGTTGACCTCGCCGCAGTGGTTCGGGATCGATCCGGCCCGGCTGTATGTGACGATCTTTGAGGGCGACGCTTCGGTGCCGCGCGACGACGAAGCCGAGCAGCTTTGGATTGAGACGGGCGTGCCGAAGGACCGCATCTTCGAGATGTCTGCGAAGGACAACTTCTGGCAGATGGGCGAGACCGGGCCTTGCGGGCCTTGTTCGGAGATTTTTTACGATCTGGGGATTGAGGCGAGCGAGACGGGGGAAGACAAGCCGTTTCCGCATG